>DASUVK010000083.1:0-13338 GCA_036378975.1 Allosphingosinicella sp.
ATGATCGCCGGATATTGGAAATAGGCGATCACCAGCTCTTTAAGGCTCATCCGGTCGAGATGATGCTCGCGCCTCCAGAAGCTCGGGCGGATGGTCATGGCGGGTTTCACGGTCTCAAGCTTCCTCGTTGGTCGCGGACGGCGCGCGGCGCCCGGGCGCGGACCGCCAATATGGGGCGATTCCCTGGATTGGCAATGCGGCCCTTTTAGGGCCTCGCCGCCGCCGGCACCAGCTTCAGGCGCCGCGACAGCGCGCCGAGCGCCTCGCGGTCGCCCCGGACCAGGCCGAACCGCACCGCCGACCAGCTCGCCAGTGCCCACAGGCCGGTGACCGAGGCGAAGCGCAGCGGGCCGCTTGTATAATAGGCGGCGAGGCCCATCAGGGCGACTCCGGCGAGGGCGACGAACAGGCCGAGGAACAGCTTGCGGTCGAACGGGCTGAGCCCCTCGGCGAGACGAAGCTCGAGCGTCGCCGCATAGGCGATGGCGACGGTGGCGACGCCGACGGCGAGCGCCATGCCCGGCGCGCCGTAGCGGGGAACCAGCAGCCAGGCGAGCGCCGCCCAGGTCGCGACTCCGACCAGCGAGTTGACCAAAGGCAGGATGCGGTGGCCGGTCATCTCGACGATCGGCGTCGCCGGGCCGACGATCGCCTCGGCGGCGCGGGCGGCGACGAGGATGTAGAGCAAAGGCAGAGCGGCCATCGCCTCGGGCCGGTAGAGCGAGAGGATGTCGGGCCCGGCGAAGGCGAGCCAGCCGGCGAGCGGGACGACCAGGGCGGTCGAGAGGCGGCTGGCGAAGCGGTAGAGCGGCGCGATCCGGGCGCGGTCGGCGCGGGCCTGGTGGGCGGCGACCGGGGCCATCACGTATTGGAAGGCCTGGCGGACGGCGAGCGGCACCGTCGCCAGCTTGCGGGCGATCTCGAACAGGCCGGCCGCGACCGCGCCGAGCGCGCCGGGCAGCATGACGTTGATGATCACCGCCGGCGCGTCGACCAGGAACCGGCGGGCGGCGTTGGCCGGCAGCAAGGCGAGGCCGGTGCCGAGCAGCCGCCTGAGGCCGCGGTAGCCGATCCGGGCCCGAAGCAGCCGCCGCAGATCGTAATAGCGGGCGAGCAGGGGCACGCACAGCAAGGCGGTCAGAGCCAGCGAGCTCAGATGGGCGAGGACGAGGCCGAGGCCGCCGGCGCCCAGGGCGAAGAAGCCAAGCGCGAACAGGATGCGCGCGATCTGCTCCCAGAACAGGCGCAGCCGGATCTCGGGGCCGAAGGCGCGGCGGGCGCGGGCGGCGGACGTGGCGATCTCGACGAAGGTCCACAGCGGCAGGCCCCAGGCGAAGATGGCGACGGTGGTGGGCAGAATCGCCTTGTCCACCGGCGCCGCCGAGAAGAAGGACGCGACCCATTCGGCGTTGAGCGTCACCAGCAGGGCGATCGCGGCGGCCGGCAGCACGGTGACCAGCAAGGCGGCCTTGACCGCGGCGTGCGCGCCCTCCTCGTCGCCGGTCGGAACGATCCGCTGGAGAGCGCTGGTCAGCGACAGGTCGACGAGATTCTCGACGAAGTTGATCGCCGCCCACAAGGTCACGTAGATGCCGTAGGCGGGCAGGCCGTAGAGCCAGATGAAGATCGGCTGCGCCACCGCCTCGATCAGGGCCGCCGCCCGCGACAGCCCGACCAGGCCCGCGCCGCGCGCGACCTCGCCGCGGGTGACGTCTTCGTCGGAAGCAGCGGCGGTCGGCGACGCGGTCATGCGCACGCTTTGGCGCGGCGAGGGGGTGGGGGGCAAGCGCTTGTGACGGAGCCGCCGCCGGCGCCTGCCCGAACCGGCCGATCTTCTCCGCAGGCGAACTCGGGCGCTACCCCAATCCCGGCAACAGAATCCGCAGGAATCGCCACATTTCGCGTCGCACCGCCTCCCTGCGCCCGATAATATGGCAATCGCCTTCCAGGATGATCCACACCCGCCCATGCTCGTCCAGCTCGAACTCGCACTCCACGTCGGCGCTGGGCGCGTTGTCGTTGCGCGCGGCCGGCAGGCGCCGGTCCATCGCGTCGACCGCCATCGCGACATAGGCGGCGGACTGAAACAGGCGCGCCTCGTCCAGCTCGGCCGTCAGCCGCGTGGCGGTGTCGCGCAGGCGCTCCACGCAATCGCCGTCCTGCGGCGGCATCCGCTCCTCCTCCACGGCCGCAAGACGGCCCGCACCGGGCATCGCCTTTCCGAAGCTGCGAGGCGGTGCCGGCCCGGCGGGAACCGGACGTTGATAACCTGCGAGCAACAGGCGCGGACGCTTTTGGCCGCGCGGCAAAGCCGCGCCGCTTGGACATGGCGCCCGCCATCCGGTCCGAAGCCGAATAGCGGTCCCACTCGCGAGGTTATCAAGCCTCGGCCCGCCAAAGGCGGCGGGCGGCGCGAGCTTAGCCGTGCGAAAGCGCAAAGAACAAGAGCAAGTTCACCGCTTTCCCATGATAAGCGAAAAGAGTATCCGACTAAAGCGGCAATCGCTTCCCAGCTTCCCGGCGAAGGCCGGGACCCAGTCCTTCGGTCGAGCCGCCTCTTCCTAAATCCTCCCCTGCTTTTGCAGGGGAGGGGGACCACCCGAAGGGTGGTGGAGGGGGCCCTTCAGGCTCCAAAAACCCCTCCACCGCGCTCGGCGCGGTCCCCCTCCCCCGGAAAGCCGGGGGAGGATTTAAAGCCTCAAGCCGCCGCCGCGAGCGCCTCGATCCGTTCCTCGCACAAGGCGCGGACCAGCGCCTGCAGCCGATCGATCCGCCCCCCGAGCCACTCCAGCTCCTCCGCATTGATCCGGTAATGCCGCGAGTAGCGCGCCTTCACATAGGCCTCGCGAAGCAGCTCGTAGGACCGCCGCTCGAACTTGCTGTCCCTCGGCCACACCTCGACCAGCCGCGGCTCCAGCTCCTCGGCGAGCTTGCGCAGCCGGTTCAGGCTGTGCGTGCGCGGGCTGTAGAGGGTGCGGACCAGGATCAGGCAGTGATAGAAGCGCTCGGTGGCCTGGTGGAACATGAAGGCCGCCAGCTTGAACCGGCGCTTCGTGACATTGCCATGGGCATCGTCGAGAAACTCGCCGGCGCTTTCGAACCAGTCTTCGAAATACTCCGTCGTCTCGCGCAACGCCTCCTGAGATGACAGCGGCCGCGGCTCGGCGAACGGGTAACCGGGCTCCTCGTGCAGCACGACCCCCTCGCGCACGATGTCCATGAAGAAGTAGCGGCCGATCTCCAGCTGCGCGTTGATGTCGGCGATGCTGTGATAGATGACACTCACCGGCGTCCGAAGCTGCTTCCCCGCCGAAAGCTCCTCGAGCAGCCGATCCTCGGTCTTGGCCCAAAACTCGGGAACGTCGGTCAGATCCTCATGATCGACCACCACCAGCAGATCGTAATCCGAATGGTACCGCCCAATCGGATCGTCCACCCAATCCCCGCGCGCGTAGCTCCCAAACAGGATGATCTTGAGCAGCTTGCCCGTCCGGAAGCGCGGCTGCGTCCGATGCGCCAGCGCCTTCGCAAATCCATCATGGATGATTCCGACGACGAACTCCAGCTCGCGCCTCTTGCCGTGGGGCAGATGGTCCAGGCCTTGCTGCATCACCCCAGTCTCGCGGGCTGTGTGGCGGATGCCAAGGGCAATTCCTACTTAGGGCCGCCAATCGGTGGTGAAATCCAGCGCATCCATCATTCCGTAGAGATTGCAGGATTGCACGCCGAAAACACCGCACACGTCTGGTATTTTGCGCTTACCCCGACGTTGGTTGGGAGCGGACACCTCGAACGTCACCACAATACGGTCAGCTGGAGAAGAGACGGCGTAGGCGATCAGGAACGGGTCACGTCCTACGATCTCAATTTCATCCTCGTTGAGGTTGCCATAGCCTTCCAATGTGACTCTGGCGACCAAGGCTGGGTCAGCCTCTTCTCGAAGAACGAGCGCTTCCCGCACCTCCTCGGTGCAAAGCCACTCCACAAGTTCACCGCGGCCGACAGTGATCTCTTCGTATTGCTCGACTGGGATCTTTACCCGTTCGGAAACTCCTTGGTGTGTCAGCCACCTCCAGAAAACTGGAAATCTGCGGAGGGGATAGAAATCTCGGTCCCCGCGGATGAGTGTATCGGCATCTAAGAGGTAAAGCATGCGGCGCTACGCCGCCCGCTCGGTCATGCGACGGACACCCGTGGGCTTCACGCCTAGGACGCGGCCTGCCTTCGTCGCGGTGAGAGCGCCCCCCGCGACCATCCTATCGACTAGGCGAAGAAGCCCTTGTCCTACTCGGTGACGGCGGACGACATAGTAGTCGGGCTGACCCCGTACGTCGCCACGACGGCGCTCCAAGCGCTCGGCATCAAATCGATCGGAAAGGTCACGGTAAAGCTGCCTGGTTATGAGGCCCGCTCGGAGCATGTTGTAGGCCACCATCTTGCGGCTAACTTTTCGCGCTGTGGCAAAATCGCCAACCTCGGCGACGGTCGCGTCGAACTGAGGGTGGACCCGTATTGCAGCCAATTCCTCGCGGGGCAGGAGAAAGCGCGCTGCGGCATCGTCGCACAAGCGCTCAATGGCCACATCGCTCTCGTAGCCGCTGATACCGCTTTCGCCGAGAAAGACATGCCCTAGCTCGTGAAGCAACGTGAAAGGCCATGCGGAACGGGAATCGGTTTCATTGATCACAATGAATGGTGCGATCGGGTCGGCCATCGAAAACCCGCGAAAAACGTTCGGGCTCAGATCGGACCGGAAGTTCCCGAGATTGCCCATCAGAATGACGAATACGCCGGCCCGCTCGGTCGCATCACGAAGCAGTCGGAATGCATCGTCCATGGTTCGGGCAGCTCGATAATCCGCGAGGTCGACGCCCAGCGTCTCCTGCATGGTGCGAGCCAGCACCTCCGGGCCCTGTTGTGCTCGAACAGACCCCACGAACGGAAGCGGGACCGCTTCATCGGTCTCTTCCATCGCGCTGAGCACGAGCGCCTGCCTGGTTTTCACATCTCGGACAAGCGCGTCAAGCACGGCTTCGCTGCCGGCCGCGCGTTCTGGCAGTGTTCGAAAATCATGCGTTCGCCTGCCGGCTTCCGGTGGAGCTGGCAGATAGAAGGTCAAAAGCGGCCGGCGATACTTCTTTGCCATCTCGCCAATCTGCCGACGCGTCGGCTCTCGTTTACCCGCTTCCATCTCCTCCAAGCGAGCGACGGCGTTCGCTCCAGACAGGCCGAGAGCGCGTGCAGCCTCCTCAACGCTGAGCCCTGCACGCTCACGCGCCCAAATCAAAACCTCGGGATTGATCTTCGGCATCTTATTACAGCCGGTGCCTCCTGCTCGCACATAAGCACGGAACAACGGCTAAATCACGCCCCCACGGCCTGTGAGGGACTGGTGCTAGCACGTGGCTGATTCCGCCGAGGCCTCCGGTGACGATCCCTTCTGCGGGTCCGTTATGGGCTCGGGCGCTCTACGTAGAGCACTTCGATGCGGCATTCCTCAGCCCAACGCAGCGCTGCCTCAATCGCAGCAGCTTCTGTGGGGAAAATGTTTTCGTGGATTCCGTGCGCTTGCACGCTGCCTGCTTGGTGTGTGGAGGTGAAGCCCGCTTTGCCGTTAGGCAAAACATTAATTGTGACTCGATCGCTGCCTTCGGGCGCAGCTTCACCTGGAGGCAACTCGCGCACGTCCATTCTCACCTCCCTGATTAACGCTTCGAATCCTAGTGTCAGGCGCGTAATCAGTCTGGGACGCAATCGTTTTGCGTCCCAATCAACGTAATCTGCTGCGCACTGCCTCAGCGGTATGGGCGAGGTTTTCTAGCTCCTGCTCTTCAATCATGCACAGCCGCGCGCTTACTTCTCGCCTCAAATGGGCAATTGATGGCGCCCCTTCAATACCTTCCTTCATGTCCAGCAGTTGATTCTCTGTATCACGAAGAACCCGTCGAAGCCCATAACATTGCCGTTTTGCATCTCTTGCCCGCACGTCGGGTCGAAATTGGCGTTGCATAATGGACGAAGCGAGTACCAAGATTCCTAATAGACCCACAACGGAAGGAGGGAGCTGCGACTGGGCGAATGAAGTCGCCAGCACTGCGCCAATGACAAATTGGCTGAAGACGAGAAAGTTATTGCTCCACCGATTGCGGCTAGCAATCCGCTCCTGTTCTTTCAACGCCGCGCGCACTTCATCCAATCGCACGAGTTGATCAGGAGATGGATCTCCTTCGGAAGCCTTGGTTTCTGGCTTCCTGCGGGCAAAGGCAGCGAAGAGAGCTCCGACGAGCGCGGCAAGCGTCGAAGCCAGTATCCCGACGAACTGAGCCAACGCGACGGATGCATCTATGCTAGATGTCAGTTGTTCCCATAACGTCACGGACGCGCCTCACTGTTTTGAGCCTGATCGGCGCACAGTTCCTAGGCCGGTTTAGAGGTTTAAAACAGAAGAGACTATCAGGCTCTGGTCGCCAGCGAGCTGCGGCTCCGGCTGGCGCCGGTTGCGGCAGTGGCCCCGCACTTGCCGTCTCATCTGGCCGATCTCCTAGCCTGATCTAGCCCGCCGAAGGGGCCAGCTGGCCACCTTCAAACATCGAGGAATGCGAAAAGGCCGCCCCTTCCGGGACGGCCTTTCGTGGCATTCACGTTTGACGTGACTGTCAGCCCAGAAGCTCCTGCTCGAGCTTCTTCGCCATCTCTCTCTTGGTCAGAGTGTCGGTCCCTCAGCTGCGCTGCGGTCCCTCGGTCGCCCGGGCCGGCAGTGCCCCGCACTGCCGTCTGATCCGGACGATCTCCGACGGCCAGCGGCGGCCTGCTGCCGCTCCGGCTGGCGGCCCTCGAACATCGAGGAGATGGCCAAAGGAAAAGGGCCGCCTCTCGGCGACCCTTATTCTCACCCGGCTGAAAGTACCACTTTCAGACGATGGCCTTTAGCCGAGCAGCTCCTGCTCCAATTTCTTGGCCATTTCTTCAATGTTCTCCGGCGGCCACCCAGGGATATCCATCCCCAGCCGCAGCCCCATCGACGACAGCACTTCCTTGATCTCGTTCAGCGACTTGCGGCCGAAATTGGGCGTCCGCAGCATCTCCGCCTCGGTCTTCTGCACGAGGTCGCCGATGTAGATGATGTTGTCGTTCTTGAGGCAGTTGGCGCTGCGCACCGACAGCTCCAGCTCGTCCACCTTCTTCAGGAGATAGCGGTTGAGCTGGTTGGCGTCGGCCTCCGTCTCGGCCTGGCTCGGCATGCCGTGGCCGGCGGGGACGTGCTGGACGAGGCTGTCGTCGAAATGGACGAACAATTGCAGCTGGTCCTGGAGGATGCGCGCCGCATAGGCGACGGCGTCGTCCGGGGTCAGAGTGCCGTCGGTCTCGACGGTCAGGGTCAGCTTGTCGTAGTCGAGCTCCTGGCCGACGCGGGTATTCTCGACCTTGTAGCTGACCTGGCGCACCGGCGAGTAGAGCGCGTCGACCGGGATGATCCCGATCGGCGCGTCGGCCGGGCGGTTGGCGGCGGCCGGGACATAGCCCTTGCCGGCTTCCGCGGTCAGCTCCATGTTGAGGGTCGCGCCCTCGTCGAGGTGGCACAGCACCAGGTCGGGGTTCATCACCTCGATGTCGCCGGTGGTGGCGATCTGGCCGGCGGTGACCTCGCCGGGGCCGGTCGCGCTCAATGCCAGCCGGCGCGGCTGGTCGCCTTCCATGCGCAGGGCGACCTGCTTGACGTTGAGCACGAGGTCGGTGATGTCCTCGCGCACTCCGGCGAGGCTCGAGAATTCGTGCAGCACGCCCTCGATCCGGATCGAGGTCACCGCCGCGCCCTGCAGCGACGACAGCAGCACCCGCCGCAGCGAGTTGCCGAGGGTGAGGCCGAAGCCGCGCTCGAGCGGCTCGGCGACGAAGGTCGCGCGGCGGCGGGCGTCGCCGCCGGCGGCGCGCTTCTCGAGCGAATTGGGTTTCTTCATTTCCTGCCAGTTCTTAGCGTTGACGGCCATGTAAGTTCCTCTGGCTGGGGGACAGTCTATCTGACTGTCCCCTATTTTCTGCAGGGACCGCCTATCCGGCTGTCCCCAAATTCAAACGTCGCAGGGGACAGCCAGATAGGCTGTCCCCGATCTCAGACGCGGCGGCGCTTGGACGGGCGGACGCCGTTGTGCGGGATCGGCGTGACGTCGCGGATCGAGGTGATCTGGAAGCCGACCGCCTGGAGCGCCCGAAGCGCCGATTCGCGGCCCGAGCCGGGGCCCTTCACCTCCACCTCGAGAGTCCGGACGCCATGCTCGGCGGCCTTCTTGCCGGCATCCTCGGCGGCGACCTGGGCGGCATAGGGGGTCGACTTGCGGCTGCCCTTGAAGCCCATCATCCCCGCCGACGACCAGGCGATCGCATTGCCCTGGGCGTCGGTGATGGTGATCATCGTGTTGTTGAAGCTGGCGTTGACGTGGGCGACGCCGGCGGTGATGTTCTTGCGTTCGCGCCTGCGGAGGCGCTGCGGTTCGCGAGCCATTTCGATCTACCCCTATTTCTTCTTGCCGGCGATCGGCTTGGCCTTGCCCTTGCGGGTGCGGGCGTTGGTGTGGGTGCGCTGGCCGCGGACCGGCAGGCCCTTGCGGTGCCTGAGGCCGCGATAGGAGGCGAGGTCCATCAGCCGCTTGATGTTCATCGCGACTTCGCGCCTGAGGTCGCCTTCGACCTGATAGTCGGCGTCGATCGTCTCGCGGATCTGCAGCACTTCCTGGTCGGTGAGGTCCTGGACCCGGCGCTCGGGGGCGATGCCGAGCTTGGTGGCGATCTGCTTCGCCTTGGTCCGGCCGATGCCGTGAATATAGGTCAAGGCGATCTCGACGCGCTTGTTCGTGGGGATATTGACACCCGCAATACGAGCCATAAAATTCTATCTCCTGCTCCACGGGGCGGGATGGCCGCCGCCCCATCTCGACGCTTCGATGGCCCCTCAAAACAGCGACAGCCGACGAGCGCACGAAAGCGCCGCCGGACGACCGGTTATCGGGATGAGCGCGAGATAGGATTTGGGAGGGATGCTGTCAACCGCGGCGACGAGGGGGAAAGCGACTTTTTTCCTTCAGCTCGCGAGCCGCTCGCTGACGATCGCGCCGCCCCGGGTCAGGCGCACGCCCCGGACGATCTCATCGTCGTCGGGAAGCAAGGGCCGCGCGGCCTCGGCCTCCCAGAAAGCGGAGAGGAAATTGTAGAGATTGCGGGCGTAGAGCGCCGAGGCGTCGGCGGCGAGCCGGCTCGGCACGTTGCGGTGGCCGACGATCCGGACGCCGTGCCGGTCCGCCACCTCGCCGGCCGCCGAGCCCTCGACATTGCCGCCCTGCTCGACGGCGAGATCGACGACGACGCTGCCCGGCCGCATCGCGGCGAGCTGGGCGTCGCTGACCAGCCGCGGCGCCGGCCGGCCCGGAATCAGGGCGGTGGTGATGACGATGTCCTGCTTGGCGATATGAGCGGAAACGAGCTCCGCCTGCGCCGCCCTATATTCATCCGACATCTCGGTCGCGTAGCCGCCGGCGCCCTCCCCTTCGATGCCGGCCACCGTCTCGACGAAGATCGCCTTGGCGCCGAGGCTCTCGATCTGCTCGCGGGTGGCGGCACGGACGTCGGTGGCCGAGACCACCGCGCCGAGCCGCCGAGCCGTCGCGATCGCCTGCAGGCCGGCGACGCCCACTCCCATCACGAACACCCGCGCGGCGGGGATCGTGCCGGCGGCGGTCATCATCATCGGAAAGGCGCGGCCATATTCGGCGGCGGCGTCGAGCACCGCCTTGTAACCGGCGAGGTTCGCCTGGCTGGAAAGCACGTCCATCGACTGGGCGCGGGTGATGCGCGGCATCAGCTCCATCGCCAGCGCCTCGAGGCCGGACGCGGCATAGGCCTCGACCCGCTCGCGCTGCCGGAACGGGTCGAACATGGCGACGACGAGCGCGCCCGCGGCCGCGCCCTCCAGCGCCGCCGGGTCCGGCGCCTGGACGGCGAGCACGGCGTCGGCGCCGGCCAGCACCGCCTCGCGCCGGCCGACCGCCGCCCCCGCGCCCTCATAATCGGCATCGGCGACCGAAGCGGCCAGGCCGGCCCCGGCTTCGACCGCGACCTCGGCGCCGAGCGCCACGAACTTCTTCACCGTCTCGGCAGTCGCCGCGACCCTGCGCTCGGCCGGCGCCGTCTCCTTCAGGATCGCCAGCTTCACCTGTGGCTATTCGCGGATCAGCAGGATGACGATCAGAGCGACGACCACGCAGGTCACCGCACCCCATTTCATCAGGAAGATGAAGCCCTCATATCCCTTCCTGTGGGTGACGACTTCCTTCTCCAACTCGCCTTCCGCCGCCATGTCGATCCTCTCGCTCGCTGCCGTGCGGGCCTCTTAACAACGCCGCCGCGCCGATGGAAGGCCGCGCGCTCCTACCGGCGCCAGAAGCAACCGCCTATGATGCCCCAGCGTGCGCCGCCATTTCGGGGAGACCGTGCCATGGGACAAAGGGAAATGTTGCAGACCGCATTCTATCTCGTCGTGATCGTCGCCGGGCTGCTCTACATCGCCGAGAAGGTCGGCGAGGCGCTCGGCTGACGCGGGCCCGCGCCTCGAACCGCCGGCCGTCGCCGCCGTCGGGTCTTTAAGCCGAACTTTACCTGCGCCGGGCTAGGACGTTCTCCGGAGCCATGGGGAGAGACGATGCGGCCGGACCCGACGCGATGCCTCTTGCTGATCGACGACGAGCCCGCCCAGCGCAGGCTGGTCACGGCTATCGGCGCCCGCGCCGGCTGGTGGGTGCGCGGCGCGCCCGATCTCGATGCCGCGGCGAAGATCCTCGGTGAGGTCGACGGCCCGCCGGTCGACGCCATCCTCCTCGACCATTGGCTGCCCGGCCCCGACGGCAGCCGCGTCATCGAGCAGATCCGGGCGCTGCGTCCCGATCTGCCGCTGCTGGTGATGACCGCGCAGACTTCGGTCGCGGTCGCGGTCGAGGCGATGCGCGCCGGCGCCCACGATTTCCTGGTCAAGCCGATCGCACCCGATTCGATGCTCGCCGCCTTGAACGCCGCGACCGACCGGCGCCAGCGCAGCGGCGGCGAGCTGCGTCCGCTTTCCGAGAAAATCTCCAACCGGCCGCTCGCCTTCGAGGAGATAGTCGGCTCCGCCCCGCCTTTCCGCTCGGCCCTCGCCGTCGCCGCCAAGGCGGCGCGCGCGCGAGTCTCCGTGCTGATCGAGGGCGAGAGCGGCTCCGGCAAGGAAGTGATCGCCCAGGCGATCCACACCGCCTCGCCACGCGGTCGCAAGTCGATGATCACGGTCAATTGTGGAGCAATCCCCGAAAATCTGGTCGAATCGGTGCTTTTCGGACATGAAAAGGGGGCTTTCACGGGCGCCTTCGACCGCCATGTCGGCCGTTTCGAGGATGCCGACGGCTCGACCCTGTTCCTCGACGAGATTGGCGAGCTGCCGCTCGACACCCAGGTGAAATTGCTGCGCGCGCTCGAGACCGGAGAGATCCAGCGGATCGGCGGCCGCGTCATCCACACCGTCGACGTCAGGATCATCGCCGCGACCAACCGCCGTCTTGCCGAGGAAGTCGCCAAGGGCCGGTTCCGCGAAGATCTCTATTACCGGCTGAACGTCGTCCATGTGCCGATCCCGCCGCTGCGCGACCGCGCTTCCGATATCCCGCCGCTCGCCCGCCACCTGCTCGCCCGAATCGCCGAGCAGCCCGGCATGCGGCATTTGTCGATCACCGACGACGGCCTCGAAGTGCTGATGCGCTACGGCTGGCCGGGCAATGTCCGCCAGCTCCAGAACGCTTTGTTCCGCGCCGCCGTGCTGTGCGACGGCAACGCGCTCACCGCCGCCGACTTCCCCCAGATCGCCCAGGAATCGACCCTGTCGCGCCGCGCCAGCGACTTCCACCGCCCCGCCCTCAACGGCGCCTCGCAGCAGGCGGCTTTGTCCAACGGCCCTGGCATCACCCTCTACGACCCCGACGGCAATCTTCGCCCCCTGGAGGCGATCGAGGCCGACGTCATCCGCCTCGCCATCGGCCATTATCGCGGCCGAATGACCGAAGTCGCGCGCCGCCTCGGCATCGGCCGCTCGACCCTCTACCGCAAATTGGGCGAGCTCGGCATCGGCGACGCCGCCTGACCGTCGCCCCAGCGAAGGCTGGGGCCCCAGCGACAATCAGCGCCGGCGCATTTCGCCCCACGGGACCCCAGCCCTCGCTGGGGTGACGACAAGGCTCAACCGCTCTAGTCTCCCCCCATGCCCGACTTCGCCAATGCCATCGTCCTGATCACCGGCGCCGCTTCCGGCATCGGCGCGGCGACCGCGACCCGGCTCGCCGAAGCCGGCGCGCGCAAGCTGATCCTGATGGACCGGGACGAAGACAAGCTGCGCGACTTCGCCTTCTCGCTGCCCTGCGAGCGCCAGATCCGGATCGGCGACGTCGCCGACCCCGATCTGTGGGAGCGCGAGGATCTGACCGGCCTCACCCATGCGGTGGTCAATGCCGGCATCGGCGAGGGCGGCGCGATCGTCGACACCGGATTTGCCGACTGGCGGCGGGTGATGTCGATCAACCTCGACGGCGCCTTCCTCACCCTCCAGGCGGCGATGCGGGCGATGCGCGAGAGCGGCGGCGCCATCGTCCTCACCGCCTCGGTCGCGGGGATCAAGGCCGAGCCGGGCATCGCCGCCTACGGCGCGTCGAAGGCGGCGGTGATCCAGCTCGCCCGCATCGCCGCCAAGGAAGGCGCGCCGCTCGGCATCCGGATCAATGCGATCGCGCCCGGCGGAGTCGAGACTCCGATCTGGCAGGGCCTGCCCTCGTTCGCCGAGATGGTCGAGCGGCAGGGCGAGGCGGCAGCCTTCAAGGCGATGGCGGCCGGCACCCCGCTCGGCCGCTTCGGCAAGCCCGAGGAGATCGCCGCCCAGATCGCCTTCCTCCTCTCCGACGAGGCGGCGTTCATGACCGGCGCCTGCCTGGTCAGCGACGGCGGCTACTCGCTCTAAGCCCGTTTTAACCCCGACGCCTTATGGCGCCGCGCCATGCGGGGCCTGCTTTTCCTCCTGCTTGTCGCCGGCGCGCAGCCTGCAGCCGGTCAGCGGCTCGACTACCGGCCGGTCTCGGACGACGCCCTCGCGGGGGCCCCGCGGCTCGCCTATCGGGCGGTCGAGGGCGACAGCGCCCCCGCCGGGCTGAAGCTGCAATGGGTCCTGCTCGACCGCGTCGAACATTCGGCGCAGCGCGGCCGGGACGGCGATGCCTGGGACGTCTCGGCTTTGCTCGGCGGCGACCGCGACCGCCTCTGGTTCGGCAGCAGCGGCGA
>DASUVK010000084.1:0-78599 GCA_036378975.1 Allosphingosinicella sp.
GACGCGCCCTGATCGCCGCGGACGTACCGCCAAAAAGTCAAGGCTCGCCAGCTCAGTATAGCTGGCAGACGATTCTGCTGCTGCGTCTAGCCGTCACGCTCCGTGACCGGTTCCACCTCGAACTTCAGGCGCATCTCTCGCTGTTCGCCAGCTTGCGCCGTGGCCTTCGGAGCAGATCTTTCATAGCGCTGTGGGACAAGGCGCTGGCCCTGCAAGGCCGCGACGAGTGGCTCCTAGTCGACGCCGCCGCCGATCCAGTTCGGCAGGACTCCATCGTGATCCTGCTAAACCCGCACCTACTCATTCTCTCTGAAGGGTTCGCCCTGCCGAAGCCGGCCGGGTTTGCAGGGCAGCTCGACCTGTTCCCGGCCAGGCCTATCGGAGAACCCGCTCGTAAGCCTGCACCGCGAACGCGTCGAACGGACGCCGAGCAGCAACGGAGGTCGGCGTGAAAAGCGCGGCCTTCGCAAAGGTGCTGCAAGCGACCGGCTATTTAGGGCCCGACGGCCAGCCCGCTCCCGGGCTGACCCTCGCGGGCGAAGCCGCCGCAGCCAAGCTGCGGACGGTCCTTGAGGACGATCGGGTAGGGCTGAATGCCGACGCTGTCTTCTCGGCACACAGCGCCGCGACAAGCATCTTCAAAGATGCTGGCCACGAGCCACCCAACGAAGCCGACATCCGCTTCTGGCACGAGGCGGCTTGGAACATTGGCGTTGCGCCGCTTCTATGGATCGTCACACCAACGGATGTGCGGCTTTACGACTGCTACGCTTCACCGCTCAGCGAGGATGGGAAAGCAACGACCCCGCCGGTCCTCGGCCACTTCGTCATCGACTCAGCCGAGCGCCTGCGCGCCCTCGACGCCGCCTGCGGGCGCCTAGCCACCGAAACAGGCGCGTTCTGGTCGAGCCCCGTCGGCTCGAAGATCAGCCGGAGGCACCGCGTTGATCGCGAACTCCTCGCCGAGATAAGCGCCTTGGAGCAGCGCCTCGTCGATCTTACGCCTGACAGTGACGAGCCTGGGACGCGGGCGCTTGCGCGCGATCTTGCCCAGCGCTTCATTGGGCGTTGTATTTTCACTTGGTATCTTCTCGATCGTGGCTTGGCCCAGCCGTTCCTGCCACGGAACCTGCCGCCCGATCTCAGCGCTATGTTTGCTACGGCCGAAAGCGCGTTTCAGCTCTTCGATTGGCTTCGGTCTACGTTCAACGGGGACCTCTTCCCAATGGATGACCCCGGCGCGGAGCGCGAGCACCTCACGCCCGAGCACCTGTCGTACCTTCGGGACTTCATCGAAGGTCGAAGCCTCATTCCGGAGCGGCACGGCCAGGGGCGACTGTTTCGCTTTCGGTTCAATGCGATCCCTGTCGACCTTGTCAGCTCGATCTATCAGCAGTTTGCACGTTCCAGCGCGGCAGAAGAGGCGGACTCGCAAGGCCTTCATTACACGCCGGTCGAGCTCGTCCACCTGACGCTCGATCCCGTGTTCGAGGCTTTACCCGAAAAGGCGCGCATAGTTGACCCCGCGTGCGGTTCCGGCGCCTTCCTCGTCGAAGCGTTCCGGCGGCTCGTCTGGCGGGCCAGCGGTGGCAAGCCAACTTCTCGCAAGCTCGTGCGCAAGATCCTCTATCAGCAGCTCTTCGGCGTCGACATCAACCGGTCGGCCCTCGGGATCGCTGCGTTCAGCCTCTACCTCGCCGCGCTCGAACTCGACGAGGAACCGGTAAGCGACGTCAAGGATCTAAAATTTGACCATCTAATCGGCGAGACCCTTTTTCAGGCCGATTCCCTGGCCGAGACGCTTCCGGGCGCGCTCACGGCTCAGCCGTTCGAGGCGGTCGTCGGCAACCCGCCCTGGACCTTCGTCGGCCAGCGGGGCACGTCACCCAGGCGTGACAAAGACGACCTCGAGACGCTCCGGCCCCGCCGCAGCCCGGACCAAGCCTTCTTAACACTGGCGGCGAGGCTCGCCGGGGACGCTGGACGAATCGGCATGATCATGAAGGCGACGCCCTTCTTCTCGAAGGACGTCCACGCGATCGCAGCCAGGACGGCGCTGTTGAAGCGGCTTACGCCTGTCGCCTTGATCAACCTGTCCTATCTGCGGCGGGAGGAGCTGTTTCCCGATGCGGTTGGGCCCGCGCTTCTGTTCTTCTCGCGGTGTGCCCTCGCGCCAGATCGCACGCGCGTGCTCGTCGGCTCGATCCCTTGGACCCAGGATTTCCGCCGCACGGGCGTATTTCATATCGGGCCGGGCGAGATCCGCTCTGTCCCGCTCGACAGGGTTTTGGCCGTTCCGCCGTTCTTGAAGGCGGCAACCTTTGGAACGGTTCGCGACGGCTGGCTTGTTGAACGGCTCGAACGGGAGTTCGTCACGCTTGATACGGCGCTCGAACAACTTGACATCAAGAGCCGCGTGAACCGGGGACAGGGCTTCAAAGTGAAAGGTCGCGGGCAGAGCAAGAGCCCTCCGGACTATTATGAATTGAAGGTGGTGAACCCAGACAACTTCACGCCCTTCCGCCTTCGCTCAGCCTTGGATGTCTTTACCCACTCAACCCTTCACCGACCGCGAAGCCGCAGCATCTTCAGGGGCCCACTCCTACTTTGCTCGAAGGTGGGGTCGGATGCGGGAGCCGAACGGGGTCGGTACACGGCCGCGATCAGCAAGACCGACGTTCTCTATAGCCAAGGGTATTTCGGCATCTCCTTCGCCGAAGCCGACCCCGTTTACGCCTACCTCCTCTCGGGCATCTTGAATTCGAGCCTCACGGCTTTTCAGTTCGCGCTTGGAGGACCGACCTGGGGCCTCGAACGCCCGACCGTCGAGCCGCACGACCTTCTCTCCCTCCGAGTACCGCCCCTCCACAAGCTCACGCGCCCGCTGATCGACGCCGTGGTGGAAGCCGAACGTGCGGCCGCAGCTTCACCTGACCCGGCGCAGCTCGCTGCTCTGGATCAGGCGGTGTTCGATCTCTATCAGCTAGAGCCCGAAGAGCGTGTCCTTGCGGCAGACAGCGTGGATCGCGCCCGTTATCTGATTTTCGAAAACCGCAAAGAGCGCATCGGATCGGTGGTGCCGCCGAGCATCGACGGCCTGCGTGCGTATGCGCGTCAGGTCACGCACACCGTGAACGCCTATCTCAGAGCCCAGGGCGAACGGCATCTGGAAGCGCTCGTGTATCAAAAGCGGCTCAAGCAAGCCGACTGGTCAGCCGGCATACCCGGAGTGACGGCGGTTCGCTTCGTCATGGAACCGGGTGGGCCAACCGCGCAAGAAACCGTTCGCGAGGGTGACCCCGCCGAGCTGGAGGCCCTCGCCGCCATGCTACGTGGTCAGTTCGACAGTGATGTTCCGCCCTATCTGAACGAACGCCGCCAACTGCGCCTCTATGGCGATGACGATCTCTACATCCTGAAGCCGACAGAGGTTCGCTACTGGACGCGGACGGCTGGCCTTAATGACGCCGACGTTGTTCTCGCCGACCATTGGTTGCGGAGGCGGGATGCCGCTGCTCACGCCTGACTTCCCGTACGGCAGCCCCGCCTTCGGGCTATCAGACGATCAGATTGCCACTGTGCTCGACCTAGTCTGTCGCGGCGCTGCCGATGCTCGTATCGACGTCACGCCCGGGATGCTCGAAGTGCCGACGACCATGGTCGTACGGAAAGCCATGAGGCGACTGAAGAAGGCGCTCGGCTTCACCAATCTGCAGATCCGCGGCGAGCACGAGCTCGAAGATATGTCGACCACCGATCCGTCCATCCTTGGCAGGATCGACATCACCCTTCAGTTCCTCCATCAGTTCGGCGACGAGGACGCTTATGTGGCGGTGGAGTGCAAGCGTGTCCGCGCCGGCGACGCCACGCTGAATGGAAGCTATGTGACACACGGCGTGCACCGCTTCGTCACCGGTCAATACGCCGCCGGTCACGAATGGGGATTCATGCTGGGCTATGTGCTCGGCGTGCCAGTCGAGGAAGTGGTTTCCTTCGTCGACGCACATTTACGCAAGGCTTATGGCGACCCGGCCGCCTTGGCACCCGACACACCGCATCCGGCGTCACTGGCGGTTTTGGAAAGCGCCGTGGTTCAGAGCGGCCGCCATACCATCCGGCTGAAGCACGTGTTTGTCGACATGCTCGCCGCGGCATAACAACTCCGGCTGTTTGGCGCATTCTGGACCCCATTGTAATTAACGACCGTCTCCTTGGCCGCAGGTTTCGTGAAAGCGGACGGTCCGTAACCGGCCACGATCGGATGTTCACCGAACCGGGCCCCATGCCTCCTTGCCGCCTAGCGGATAGGAGGCGGGACTGGAGCGCGACGGCGTCAGAGCGAAATTCAAGCCGACGCGCTGTCCCGTCCTTTAACGAAGCGGTAACCATAAAGGCGCATCGTCCTTGCGACCCATAGGGGAGCGGGAAAGATGCGGCCGGAAGCGGATGGGATGATGCTGGTCAGGGCCGCGCTGTGCGAGCGGCTGCTGAGCCTTCAGGCGGTGGCCAAGCGCCTTTCGGCGCGCGACTTCACCGAGAGCGTCGAGGGCATCCGCCGGCTCGCCGCCGCCTATGGCCTCACCACGGTGGTTCGGGTCGCCGACGCGCTCGAGCGGGCGGTGGCGGAGGACCGCAGCGCCTGCCCGCGGGCGCTCTATCTCGGCCGCCTCCAGGACGCGATCGGCTGCGAGCGGCTGGAAGAGAGCGCCGCCGAAGCGATCCTCGCCTCGGTCTCCGTCCGCCTCTGCGGCTGAGCCTTGGACGCGCTGCTCACCAGCTTCGTCGCCGCCGCGCTGGCCGAATGGGGGGACAAGACCCAGTTGCTCGTCATCGCGCTCGCAATCCGCTACCGCCGGCCGCTGCCGATCCTCGCCGGCGTGCTCGCGGCGGCGCTGGCCAACAGCCTGATCGCCGCGTTCGCCGGCACAATCGTCCACGACATGATCACCTTGCGCGCCATCTCGCTGCTGGTGGCGCTCGCTTTGGTCTTCGCCGGCGTCGCCGGGCTGATCCGGTCCAGGCCCTATCGATCGGCCGGCACCTCGCGCGCCGGTCCCTTCCTCGTCGCCGCCGCCTCCTTCTTCGTGCTGGAATTCGGCGACAAGACCCAGTTCCTGACCTTCGCCCTCGCCGCCCAGTACAACGCCTTCGCGCTCGCCGCGGCGGGCGCCACCGCCGGAATCATGGTGGCGAGCCTCCCCGCGGCCCTGCTCGGCGACCAGCTCGCCAGGGCCGCGCCGCTGAAGGCGATCCGCCTCGGCCTCGGCGGGCTGTTCCTGCTGGTCGGGCTGGTCGTGGCGGTGAACGCGCTACGGCTGGTGTGAAGTCGCTACCGGATAATCGGTATAGCCTTCGGGGCCCTGGCTGTACCAGGTCGCCATCACGTCCGCGGCGAGCCCGGTCCGGCTGTGCAGCCGCGACGGCAGGTCCGGATTGGAGATGAACGGACGGCCGAAACTGATCGCGTCGGCCCGCTCCGCCGCGAGCGCGGTTTCCGCCCGCTGCAGGTCGAAGTCCGAGTTGAGGATCAGCGGTGCCGGGAAGACCCTGCGGATCGCCGGGGAGAGGGGCGGGACGTCCGACTTGCCGAACGTCCCTTCCGGCCCCGGCTCGCGCAGCTCGAGGAAGGCGATGCCGATCCCGGCCAGGGCCGCCGCCGCGGCGCTGAACAGGGCCTCCGGGTCGCTGTCCTGGCAGCCCTGCGTCTCGCTGTTGGGCGAGAGGCGCACCGCGGTCCGCCCGGCGCCGACCGTGTCGGCGATCGCCCGCGTCGCCTCTATGAGCAGCCGGATGCGGTTCTCGACCGGGCCGCCATAATCGTCGTCGCGCTGGTTGGTGCCGTCGCGCAGGAACTGGTCGATCAGATAGCCATTGGCGGCGTGGAGCTGGACGCCGTCGAACCCCGCCGCCGCCGCCAGGGCCGCGGCCCGGGCATAATCGTCGAGCAGGGCCGGTATCTCGTCGAGGCCGAGCGGGCGGGCCTCGGTGTAAGGCTGCCGACCTTCGTAAGTGTGGGCCTTGTACGGCGCGGTGGTGGCCGAGGCGGAGACCGGCTGCTCGCCGCCGAGGAAGCTGGGATGGACCACCCGGCCCATGTGCCAGAGCTGGCAGAAAATCCGCCCGCCCGCTTCGTGCACCGCCTCGACGACCGGCTTCCAGGCCTCGCTCTGCGCCTGGCTCCAGATGCCGGGCGCGTAGGGCCAGCCTAGCCCCTGGCGGCTCATCCCCGTCGCTTCGCTGATGATCAGGCCGGCGCCGGCGCGCTGCGAGTAATAATCGGCCATCAGCGCGGTGGGGACGTGTTCGCGGGTGGCCCGGCCGCGGGTGAGCGGCGCCATCACTATGCGATTCGGGCATGTTGTCGCGCCCAGCTGGATCGGGTCGAAGAGGGTCGGCATCTACTGTCCTTGACGGGAGCGAGCGGCGACCCCTAGCGGCGCGGAAGCGAAGATGCAGCAATCTCGATCATCCTCCCCCGCGCGCGCCGGGCGCTACGCCTTTGCCGCGCTGATCGCCGGCAACCTCGTGCTCGCGCTCGGCCCGTGGATGGTGCGGCTGACCGACGTCGGGCCGGTGGCCTCCGGCTTCTGGCGGCTGGCGCTCGCCATCCCGTTCCTGGCCCTGCTCGCCTGGCGGCAGCAGGCGGAGCGCGAGCCGCCGCCGTGGAGCCTCGTCGCGATCGTCGCCGTCGGCGGCCTGTTCCTGGCGATCGATCTCGCCGCCTGGCATGTCGGCATCGGCCTCACCAAGCTCGCCAATGCCAGCCTGTTCGGCAACGCCTCGAGCTTCGTCCTCGTCCTCTACGGCTTCGTCATCCTGCGCCGGCTGCCGCGGGCGGTGCAGGCGCTCGCCCTGCTGTTCGCCGCCGCCGGCGCGGCTTTGCTGATGGGTTCGAGCTATGAGCTGTCGCCCAACAATTTCACCGGCGACCTGTTCGCTCTCGCCGCCGGGCTGCTCTATACCGGCTATCTGATCGCGGTGGACCGGGCGCGCAAGACGATGGCGCCGATGCCGGTGCTCTTCATCGCCACCGCCGCCGGCGCCCTGCCCCTGCTGGCGCTGGCTTTGGCGCTGGACCAGAAGGTGATGCCGGACGACTGGACGCCCCTGCTCATCCTCTCCTTCGGCAGCCAGGTGGTCGGCCAGGGCCTGCTCGTCTACGCGGTCGGCTATTTGTCGCCGGTGGTGGTCGGCCTTGGCCTGCTCGCCCAGCCCGCCGCCGGCGCGGCGATCGGCCGCCTCGCCTACGGGGAGACCTTCAGCCTCGCCGACGCGGTCGGCGCGGCGCTGATCGCGGTCGCGCTGGTGCTGATCCGGCTGCCGGAGCGCAAGCTTGCATCCGGCCGCCCGAAGGATCATTCATAGACCATGCCCGACATTGCTCCGACCGAGATGAATCTCGACGAGCTGCGCATGGCGCTGGCGCCGCTCATCCCGGCCAATGCGGTGTTCGACGGCTGGGGCGACAAGGCGCTCGCCATGGCCGCCGCCGAGCTCGGCGTGCCGGCGCCGAGGGCGAGGCTCGCCTTCCCGGGCGGCGCGACCGACATGATCGACGCCTGGTTCGATGCGATCGACCGGGCGATGGCGGCGGCCTTCCCGCTCGAGCGGATCGAGGCGATGAAGGTCCGCGAGCGGATCCGTGCGCTGGTCCTGTTCCGGCTCGAGCTGATCGAGCCGCACAAGGAGGCGCTGCGGCGCGCGCTCGCCATCCTCGCGCAGCCGCAGAACCTGCCGCTGGCTGGCCGCCTCGGCTGGCGCGCCGCCGACCGGATGTGGCGGATCGCCGGCGACAAGGCGACCGACTTCAACCATTATTCGAAGCGCGCCATATTGATGGGCGTCTACGGCTCGACCAGCCTCGTCTATCTCGACGACGACAGCGAGGGCCTGGCCGAGACCGGCGCCTTCCTCGATCGCCGCATCGACGACGTGATGCGCTTCGAGAAGGTCAAGGCGCAGTGGCGCGGCAATCGCGACCGCCTCCCCTCGCTGAGCCGCTTCCTCGGCCGGCTGCGCTACCCGGTGGTGTGAGCCGTGGAGGTCCGTCGGATCGCCGAGATCGCCAGCTACCACGCCCATGTCTATTTCGATCCGCAGGCGCAGCGCACCGAGGCGCTGGCGATACGGGAGGCGGTGGCCGAGCGGTTCGCCGTCCGCCTGGGGACGGTATGGGACCGGCCGGTGGGCCCGCACAGCAAGGCGATGTACCAAATCGCCTTCGCGCCCGAGCTTTTCGGCACGCTGGTGCCGTGGCTGATGCTCAACAATCGCGGTCTCAGCATCCTCGTCCACCCGAACACGACCAACCAGAAGCGCGACCATCTGATCGACGCGACGTGGGTCGGTGCGCCGGTGGATCTCGACGGGGAAGTGCTGCCCGAGGAGGGCGAGGCGGAGCTGGCGGGGCCGGCGAACACGCGGCCGACGACCGCCGCCTGACCGGTTCAATCGCGCCGCGATTGCGCTAGAGGCGGTGGGATGAGCGACGCCTTTCTCAGCTCGGCGATCATGCTGCTGGCGCTCGTCCTGTTCGCCAGCGACCGCATCCGGGTCGACGCCGTCGCGCTGATCGTCCTGCTGCTCGCCTGGATGACCGGCCTGGTCACGCTGGAGGACGCGCTCGCCGGTTTCGGCTCGCCTGCGGTCGTCATCGTCGCGGCCGTGCTGGTCGTCGGCCGGGCGGTCGAGTTCACCGGGGCCGCCCAGGCGATGACGCAGTGGCTGGTGCCCAACGTCCGCTTCGCCACCGTCAGGATAGGCGGCGTCCTGCTGATGGGCACTTTGCTGTCGGCCTTCATGAACAACATCGCAGCGCTCGCCATCACCATGCCGATCGCGCTCACCGTCGCCCGCGACCACAAGCTGCCGCCCGGCGCGGTGCTGATGCCGCTCGCCTTTGCGACGATCCTGGGCGGCATGACCACCCTGATCGGCACTCCCGCCAACCTCATCGTCTCGGAGGTGCGGGAGGACCGGGCCGGCGCGCCGTTCGGCATGTTCTCGATGACCGAGGTCGGCGCCGCGGTCGCCGGGGCCGGCCTGCTCTATTTGATGCTGATCGGCTGGCGCCTGTCGCCGCAGCGACAGGCCAGATCCGAAGCGGCCGCTAACAGCGGCGTGCTGGTATTCGAGCTCGCCCTGCCGATGGCGGCGGCGCACGGGAGGATGCGGCTCGATTCGATCCGGCGCGCGCTGCGGGCGACCGGCTCGGTCCTCCTCGCCGTGTTTCGCGACGGCGATCGGGCAAGGATAGAGGGTGACGCCCGCCTCTTCCCCGACGACCGGCTGCTCGTCATCAGCCGCGACAAGCCGTGGGAGGTCGCGCCCAAGGCAGGGCTCATCGCGGAAAGCGCCGGCGACCCGCCGGGCACGGTCACCGCCCACGTCTCGGTGATCCACGGCTCGTCGCTGATCGGCCAGGATTATGGGGCGATCGAGGCGCGGACCGCAGGCGCCGTCGAGTTTCTGGCCGCGGGCCCGAAGGCGGCGCGCCTCAAACGACCGCTCGCCAACAACCTGATCGAAGCCGGGGACCAGCTCCACCTGCGCGGCTCTCCGGAGGCGCTGGCGACCCTGGTCCGCCATGCCCGCTTGCTCGAGGTCGGCCGGCAGCCGGCGCCGGTGCGGCCGGGCCGCCCGGCGCTGCTCGTCGTGGCCATTTACGGTGCCGCGGTCTTGCTCTCGGCGCTTTTCGACGTGTCGACGACGGCCGCCTTCATCGGTGCCGCGCTCGCCATCTGCCTGCTCAGGCTGATCCCGGCCGACGAGGCCTATCGGGCGATCGACCTTCCCGTCATCGTCCTGCTCGCCGCGATGATCCCGATCGGCCGCGCCTTCGACGAGGCCGGCGGCAGCACCGCGATCGCCGGCGCGCTGAGCTGGCTGCTGTCGGGCGCGCCGCTCTTCCTGATGCTGGCGGTCCTGTGCGGGGTCACCATGCTGCTGTCGATCTTCCTCAACAACGTCGCCACCGCCCTCGTCATGGCCCAGGTCGGCATCAAGGCCGCCGACGGGCTCGCCATCCATCCCGACGCCGCCTTGCTCGCCGTGCTCATCGGCGCCTCGTGCGACTTCCTGACGCCCATCGGCCACCAGAACAATATGCTCGTCATGCGGCCCGGAAATTATCGCTTCCGCGACTATCCCAAGGTCGGCGCCCCGCTCTCGGTCCTCGCCGTGCTGATCACCGCCTGGGTGCTGAGCCGGGGCTATGGCTGAGGCCGGTCGAGCTGGTCGATCGTCGCGATCAGCGGCGGCGCGTTCGCCATCCCCCGGGCCACCTGCTCGACCCGCTCCATCGCCCTCAGCGCATTGCCCCCGGCCAGTTTCGCCAGATCGGCGTCGCTCCAGCCGCGGCGGGCGAGCTCGGCGAGCAACGCCGGATAGGCCTCGACCCCTTCCAGCCCCTTCGGCGCGCTGCCGTCGATGCCGTCGAAATCCGAGCCGATGCCGACATGGTCGATGCCGGCGACCCGGCGGACATGCTCGATATGGCCGGCGACGTCGGCGAGGGTGGCGTCGACCCGCGGATGTGCCGCGTCCCAGTCGGCAAGCGCCGCTTGCCGCCGCTCGGGCTGCCCCGAGTAGAGGTTGTTTAGCCGGGCTTCCTCGGCGGCCCGCTCGGCCATGCGGCGCCGATATGCTTCGGAGAGGAAGCCGGGATAGAAGTTGACCATCACCACGCCGCCATTGGCCGGCAGCAGCTTCAGCACGTCGTCTGGAACGTTGCGGGCATGGTCCATCAGCGCCCGCGCGTTCGAATGGGAGAAGATGACCGGCGCCTTCGTCGCGGCAAGCGCGTCGCGCATCGTCTTGGGCGAGACGTGGCTCAAATCGACGATCATGCCGAGCCGGTTCAGCTCGCCCACG
Organism: Allosphingosinicella sp.; assembly: GCA_036378975.1. GTDB lineage: Bacteria > Pseudomonadota > Alphaproteobacteria > Sphingomonadales > Sphingomonadaceae > Allosphingosinicella. The sequence continues at coordinate 10,873 of DASUVK010000084.1, forward strand.
ATCGCCCGGCCGAACGGAGTGAGGCCGTCATGGATGGGATCGTCAGTCGCCGAATCGGCCCAGTCGTTGTTCTTCGAATGGGTCAACGTCAGGTAGCGGGCGCCGAGAGCGTGGAACTGACGCAGCGCGGCGGGCGAATTGCCGATCTGGTGACCGCCCTCGATGCCGATCAGCGAGGCGATCCGCCCGGCCTTCGAGATGCGGCGGATGTCGGCCGCGCTCGACGCCATTTCCAGCCGCGCCGGATAGCGGCCGACCATGCGGTGGACGATATCGATCTGCTCGAGCGTCGCCCGTACCGCCTCGTCCCCCTTCATCTCGTTGGGGATCCATACCGACCAGAATTGCGCGCCGACCCGACCGCGCTTCATCCGCGGCAGATCGGTCTGCAGCCGGGCCTCGAGCCGCGACGTATCGGCGTCGAGGTCGAGCGGCTTGCGCCAGAAATCATATTTGTCGCGTATCTCCCAGGGCAGGTCGTTATGGCCGTCGATCACCGGCGTCGTTCTGAGGATGCGCTCGACCCGCTGCTCTGCCTTATCCGACCGTGGCGCCGCCGCGACGAGCAGAGCCAGAGCAAGCGCCGAAAGCCCTATTTTCCTCATACCGTCTCCCTTGCCGGCTCAGCCTAAGGCCGCCTGACGCGGGGGGGAAGCGCAAAGCGGATGGACGCCTTCTCGTTATTGATAATCAGTTGCAATTAGGATAGCCCGGCTATCGCCATGACGCCCTGCCGTTTCCTCCTGAGCCCTCTGTTCTGGCTGCTCTCCCTGCTCGCCGCTCCGGCCGCGGCGCAGAATGCGGATGTCCAGACGACGTGGCGCCTGCTCGACTATGTCGCCGTCGACTATCGCGAGGCGGTGCGCGGCGGGCGCATCGTCAACCAGGGCGAATATAAGGAGATGGCGGAATTCACAGCCTCGGTGAGTGAGAGGCTCGGCGCGCTCCCGGAAAGCCCGGCCAAGGCGAGGCTGGTCGCGGGCGCGGCGGCGTTGCGGACGGCCGTCGCCCGCAAGGCCGATCCGGCCCGGATCGAGCGTCAGGCCCGGGGGCTCGCCGCCGAGCTGATCGGCGCCTATCCGGTGCCGCTCGCACCCCGGCGGATGCCGGATCTGGCGCGGGGTCAGGTGCTCTACGCGGAGAATTGCGCCGGTTGCCACGGCGCCGCCGGCGACGCGAAGACGCCGCTCGCGGCGACGATGGATCCGCCGCCGATCGCCTTCGCCGACCGCGAGCGGGCCCGGCAGCGCAGCCTGTTCGCCCTCTACCAGGTCGTCGACCAGGGGCTCGAGGGCACGGCGATGACCAGCTTCGGCCACCTGCCCGAAGAAGATAAATGGGCTTTGGCCTTCGCCGCCGGCCGTTTCGCCTATCCGGACGATCTGGCCGCCCGCGGCCGGCGGATCTGGGAAGCGGAGGCCGGCCTGCGCAAGCTCATTCCGGACGCGGCCGCGCTGACCGGCCTCAGCGAAGCGACGCTCGCCGCGCGGATCGGGCCGGAAAAGGCGCCGGCGGTGGTCGCTTATCTCAGGAGCAATCCGGAAGCCGCCGCGCCGGCGGGCGCTTCTTCCCTCTCCATCGCCCGGGACCGTCTGCGCCAGAGCCTCGCCGCCTACGAAAAGGGCGATCGCAGGGGGGCGACCGAACTCGCGCTTTCGGCCTATCTCGACGGCTTCGAACCGGTCGAGCCGATGCTGTCGGCGCGCGATCCGGCGCTGATGACGCGAGTCGAGACGGCGATGGCAGAGCTTCGCGCCGCCATTGCCGGCGGCCGGGACGCCGCCCAGGTGCGCGAGCGGGCTGCCGCGCTCGACGCCCTGTTCGACGAGTCCGAACGGGCGCTCTCGCCGGAGGAGGGCAGTGCCGCCTCGACCTTCCTCGGCGCCTTCACCATCCTCCTGCGCGAGGGGCTCGAGGCGCTGCTCATCGTCATCGGGATGCTCGCTTTCCTGCGCAAGGCCGACCGCGCCGAGATGGTGCGGCCGGTCCACTGGGGCTGGATCGCCGCTCTTGTCGCCGGCTTCGCGACCTGGTGGGCGGCGACTCATTTCCTCTCGATCAGCGGTGCCAGCCGCGAGTTGACCGAGGGCTTCGGCTCGATCCTCGCCGCGATCATCCTGCTGTTCGTCGGCATCTGGATGCACGGCAAGGCGCAGGCTGACCAATGGCAGCGCTATATCAGCGAGAAGGTCGGCCAGGCGCTGTCGAAAAGGTCGGCTTGGTTCCTGTTCCTGCTCGCCTTCGTCGCCGTCTACCGGGAGGTGTTCGAGACGATCCTGTTCTTCGCGGCCCTGTCCGCTGAGGGGCGAATCGGCGCGCTGATCGCCGGCGCGGCCGCGGCCCTCGTCTTGCTCGCCCTGATCGCCTTGCTGATGCTGCGGTTCAGCCGACGGCTGCCGATCGCCAAATTCTTTTTCTACAGCTCGGCCCTGATCGCGGTGCTGGCGGTGGTGCTGGCCGGCAAGGGCGTCGCCGCGCTGCAGGAGGCGGGGCTGCTCGGCGTGGTTCCGGTCCGCTGGGCGCCGCGCGTCGCCATGCTCGGCCTCTATCCGACCCTGCAGGGACTGGCCGCGCAGGTCGGGACGCTCGCCGTCCTGCTGGTCGGCTTCGGGCGCAATCGCCGCGGCGCGAACCGCCTCGCCACTGCCTGATAGGAGTGGCGCGGCGCGGGCGGCTCGCTTATCGTCGCGCCAAACCGAAGCACGGAAGGACGAGTCATGGCGGGCGTCAACAAGGTCATATTGGTCGGCAATCTCGGCGACGATCCGGAGAGCCGCTCGCTCAACAATGGCGGCGAGGTGGTCAATCTGCGCGTCGCCACCTCGGAGAATTGGAAGGACAAGGACGGCAACCGCCAGGAACGGACCGAGTGGCACCGGGTCGTCATCTTCAACGAGAATCTCGGCCGCGTCGCCAAATCCTATCTGCGCAAGGGCTCCAAAGTGTATCTCGAGGGTCAGCTCCAGACCCGCAAATGGACCGACCAGTCGGGCGCCGACCGCTATTCGACCGAGGTGGTGCTGCAGCGCTTCCGCGGCGAGCTCGTCCTCCTCGACAGCCGCGGCGGCGGCGGGGGCGGCGGCGAGGATTTCGGCGGCGGCGGCTTCGAGAGCGGCAGCTCCGGCTTCGGCGGCTCCGGCGGATCGCGACCCCAGTCCCGTCCCCAGCCGGCTTTTGACAGCGACCTGGACGACGACGTCCCGTTCTGACGAGCGCGACGCTTAATCCCCCTTCAGCCCCGCGAAGGGACTCGGCTTGGCGCGCGCTTCCGCCTCGCTCTCCACCCCCGCCTCCCTGAGCGCCGCTTCGGCGGCGGCGGAACGGGGATAGGGATCGAGGGCGAGCAGCAGGGTCTGCGCCACCGCCTCGCCGAGATCGACCGCGCCGCCCTCGTAGAAGACGACGTCGAGCTCGCTTTCGCCCAGCTCGATCTCCTCCTCGCGGTCGACAGCCGGGGGCGGACGGAAGTCGACGCGGAAATCCTCCTCGACCGCTGCCTCGACCGGCTCCGCCGTGGCGATGCAGCTCTGCGTCACCCGCGCCCGCAGCCGGCCCGCGGCGGCGACGTTCTCGCCGCTGCGGCGCAATTCCGCCTCCGCGGTCAGCGCCGCGACGGCAACCAGCCCGAATCGACGGGCGAGCGCCTCGCGCTCCGCCGGCTCGGCCTCGATCTCGACGCTGCGCGGATCGACCGACAAGGCGTCGAGGCGGTAACGGCGGCTGAACTCGTTCACGGCTGCGGAAGCGTTCCGGCGAGCAACGGTTCCATCGCGGTCGCCGCCAGAGCCGCGTGAAGCCGGCGCAGGCGGGCGGCAACGTAGGTCACCTGCGCCGCTTCGGCCGGCCCGTCGCGGAAGAGGTTGCGCCGGACCGCCGGTTCCAGCGGCGCGCCGTCGGCAAGCGCCTCGCGGAAAGCGCCGAGGCGGCCGCCGAGCGCGCCGACCAATTTGCCGACATGCTTGCCGACGACGAAATCACCGATGCCGATCTGGCGCAGGGCGCCGTCCATGTCGTCGATGAAGATCTCGGTGAGCAGCACCGATTCCGCCTTGGCGCGGGCGCCTTCCGCCTCGAGCCGGAGCAGGACCAAAGCGAGCACCGCCGCGACCATGTCGAAACGGCCCTCCAGCGTGTCGGGGACGCCGCCCTCGCGATACCAGGCGGGGTCGCGCGCGGCGCCGACCAGAGCGTCGTAGAGCGGCCTCAGCACGGCGCGCTCGCGGCGGGCGCCGAACAGGCGGGACAGCAGAGCCAGGGCCGGTCTCCTCGGGAAAGGGCGCGTACTTGCGCCGTTCAGCTTTTCTCGGATATTGGAGGGCCTGGCCCTGCCGGCAAGGCAGGCGCCGGCGCTGAGCCTTGCGCCGGCCGGTTTCGGGAGTTTTTCCAATATGATGGTTTCGGGACGAAAGACGGCGTTGCTGATGGCCGTAGCGGCGGGCCTCGCCGCCGGCGGCTGCGCCAAGACCCAGGACATACAGGGCTATCTCGTCGACGAGACCCTGGTGAGCGCCGTCCAGCCGGGCATCGACAACAAGGATTCGGTGCAGAATACGCTCGGCCGGCCGACCTTCACCGGCACGTTCGACCAGAACGACTGGTATTACGTCTCGCGCCGCACCAAGAATTTCGCCTTCAACCATCCCCGCGTCAACCAGCAGACCGTCCTCCACGTCCGCTTCGACGCCGCCGGCAACGTCGCCACGGTCCAGCGCAAGGGGCTGGAGCAGGTGGTCTCGATCGATCCGATGCGCGACAAGACGCCGACGCTCGGCCGCAAGATGAGCCTCTGGGACGAATTGTTCGGCAATATCGGCGCGGTCGGCGCGCCCGGCGCGCCCGGCACCGGCGGCCCCAACTCGCCGAACTGAACAGGGCTCCTCCCGACCCCCTCATTCCAGCGCACAGTCTACCGCACCACCCCGCTGCCGGCGAGCACGCCGAGCGTCACCAGGTCCGACGCGCTGGCCGTCATCGCCGCGATCTGCACCGGCCGGGCCATGCCGACCAGGATCGGGCCGATCACCGCGTCGCCGCCCAGCTCGCGCAGCAGCTTGGCCGAGATGTTGGCGGTCTGAAGGCCGGGCATGACGAGGACGTTGGCGGGACCGGTGAGGCGGCTGAACGGATAGACGCGGGCCATGGCCGGGTTGAGCGCGACGTCGGGCGACATCTCGCCTTCATATTCGAAATCGACATCGCCGCGCGCGTCGAGCACCTTCACGCCCTCGCGGATCCGCTCGAGATAAGTGCCTTCGGGATCGCCGAAATTGGAATAGGACAGAAAGGCAACCCGTGGATCGTGGCCCATGCGTCGGGCGACCTGAGCGGTATGGACGGCGATGTCGGCAAGCTGCTCGCCGCTCGGTCGTTCGGTAACGGTGGTGTCGGCGATGAAGGTGGTGTGAGCCTGGCCGACGAGGACGTGCAGGCCGAACGGAGTCATGCCTTCCTTCGGATCGAGCACGCGCTGCACCTGCCTCAGGCTCTGGGCATAGGGGCGGGTGACGCCGGTGATCAGCGCGTCGCCTTCGCCGAGCGCGAGCAGCAGGGCGGCGAACGTGTTGCGGTCCTGATTCACCATCCGCTCGATTTCGCGCTGCAAATAGCCCCTGCGCTGCATTCTCTGGTAAAGATGGGCGACCATTTCGGGCACGCGGGAATAGCTGCGGCTGTTGATCAGCTCGTAGCTCTCCGCATCGTCGACGCCGAGCGCGCGCAGCCGGTCGTGAACGTCGTCGCGGCCGACCAGCACCGGCACGCCGTAGCCGCCGTCGCGGAAGGCGATCGCGGCGCGCAGCACCACATCCTCATCCCCTTCCGCGAACAGCACCCGTTTGGGGTTGGCGCGCGCGCCCTCATAAGCGAGGCTGAGCACCGAGGTGGTCGGGTTGAGCCGGGAGCGCAGCCGAGTCCGATAGGCGTCCATGTCGTCGATGCGCAGCCGGGCGACGCCGCTGTCCATCGCCGCCCGGGCGACCGCGGCGGGCACGATCTCCATCAGCCGCGGATCGAACGGCGCCGGGATGATGTAATCGGCGCCGAAGCTGTGCGCCTTGCCGCCATAGGCGGCGGCGACTTCCTCGGGCACCTGCTGGCGGGCGAGCTCGGCGAGCGCCTCGGCGGCGGCGATCTTCATCTCGTCGTTGATCGTGGTCGCCCGCACGTCGAGCGCGCCGCGGAAGATGAAGGGGAAGCCGAGCACGTTGTTGACCTGGTTGGGATAGTCCGAGCGGCCGGTGGCGATGATCGCGTCGGGCCGCGCCGCCTTGGCCTCGGGCGGGGTGATCTCCGGGTCGGGATTGGCCATGGCGAAGATGATCGGCCTGGCCGCCATCTCCGCCACCATCTCGGGCTTCAGCGCGCCGGCGGCCGAGAGGCCGAGGAAGACGTCGGCGCCGGCCAGCGCTTCCTCCAGCGTCCGCGCCTCGGTGACCGCCGCGTGCGCCGACTTCCACTGGTCCAGCCCCTCGCGGCCCTGCCAGATCACGCCCTTGCGGTCGCACATGATGACATGATCGTGGCGGACGCCCATCGCCTTGATCAGCTCGGTGCAGGCGATCGCCGCCGCGCCGGCGCCATTCACCACCACCATTATGTCCTTCAGCTCGCGCCCGGTCAGGTAGCAGGCGTTGATCAGGCCGGCGGCGGTGATGATCGCGGTGCCGTGCTGGTCGTCGTGGAAGACCGGGATGTTCATCCGCTCGCGCAGCGTCTGCTCGATGATGAAGCAGGCCGGGGCGCCGATATCCTCGAGGTTGATGCCGCCGAAGCTCGGCTCCATCAAGGCGACGGCGTTGATGAAGGCGTCGCTGTCCTCGGTGTCGAGCTCGAGGTCGATCGCGTCGACGTCGGCGAAGCGCTTGAACAGCACCGCTTTGCCTTCCATCACCGGCTTCGAGGCGAGCGCGCCGAGATTGCCGAGGCCGAGGATGGCGGTGCCGTTGGAGATGACGGCGACGAGATTGCCCTTGGCGGTATAGTCATAGGCTTTCGAGGGATCCTCGGCGATCGCGCGCACCGGCACGGCGACGCCCGGCGAATAAGCGAGGCTCAGATCGCGCTGCGTCGCCATCGGCTTGGAGGCGATGATCTCGATCTTCCCCGGCCGGCCGCCCATGGTGTGGAAGTCGAGCGCCTCCTGCTCGGAGAATTTGACGCTGCTCTCGCTCATCGTTTCGCTCTCCCGGATTCGGGCGTTGCTGTAGGGCCGGAACGGCGGACGGGGCAAGCCGCGCCGAGTCCTCCAAAATGGCGCAGACTGAAGCTCGCCCTCGCGCCGAAAGCCTCTAATCTGGGCACGAGAGCCGCGGCCGGCGCGGCTTGCAGGGGGAAATGTTATGCCTTGGACCAGGACCGACAACGTGGCCATGTATGGACAGGCCGATTGGAGCGGCTGGGTCAAGACCGTGCCCGGCTGCACGCCGGAATCGGCGCGGCGCCTCGCGATGCTCGATCCGGCGATCCGTTTCTTCTTTTTCTGCCGGGAATATATGGTGCTGACCAACCCGGACTGGCCGGAGCCGAAGGTCTTCAACCCCGGCGACGCCGTCTTCTTCACGGGCGAGCCCTGGTTCGGCAGCGCGCCGCAATGCGACAGCTATGAGAAGAACGGCCTCGCCCTCGCTTATGTCGGCAGCCTCAGCGCCGACGACCCGACCTCGCCACTGATCGCCGGCCAGTACGCCACCGCCCAGGGGCTGAACGCGGTCGACGCGGTCAGCCTGTTCGCCGCCAACCTCAACCTCTCCTTGTCGGGCGATTATATCCGGCTGGCGCCGAACATACCGGTGCCGGCCGGCGGCACCCTTGCCGTCGCCCATGATTATTACGTGCAGGTGTTCGAGCAGTCGGTGGCGCCGCTCCAGGCCAAGGGCATCGCCGTCCTGCTCACCTTTCTCAACAATTGGGATGCCGCGGGCTGGTCCAATTTCGATTCCCGCAGCGCCGCCGGCCAGGCCGACGCCTGGAACTTCGCGCTCCAGCTTCAGCAGGTGGTCGAGACCTATGGCTTCGACGGCATCGACATAGACGACGAATATGCCGACCCCGACAAGGAGATCCCCACTTCGCTGGCGATGGTGACCTCGATGATCCGGCAATTGATGCCCGACAAGATTCTCTCCAAGGCCCTGTGGGCCGACAGCCAGTATTTCGGACCCACCTACCAGGGCGTCGGCCTCGCCCAGACCCTGACCTGCGGCTGGCAGATGAGCTACGGCAGCACGCCGCAATATGACCTACCGCCTTATGTCGCGGCGGGCATGCAGCGCGACGCTTTGTCCTACGGCTTCCAGGCCGGCCATTCGCCCGCCGACCCAAGCCCGCAAATCGCCTGGCTCAAGTCGAACTCCTATGCCGGCTTCATGGTCTACGATTTCGAGAATCCGGCCAATCAGGCGCTGATGGGCACGCTCGTCGACGACTGGTGCGGCCCCGGCAACTGGAACAAGACCGGCTAGGCGGAGCAATCCCTTACCGCGAAAATCGGGAGAGGAATCCAGGATTCGCCGTTCCCCCTCGGCTCCCAACCCTCTAACCTCGCCGCATGGCCACCCAGGCGAAAACCGGCACTGCCCCGACGCCGATGATGGCGCAATATCTCGCCCTCAAGGCGGAGGCGGCCGATTGCCTGCTTTTCTACCGCATGGGGGATTTCTTCGAGCTGTTCTTCGATGACGCCAAGGCGGCAGCTTCCTGCCTCGACATCGCGCTGACCGCGCGCGGCGAGCATGAGGGCGAGCCGATCCCGATGTGCGGCGTGCCGATCCACGCCGCCGAAGCCTATCTGGCACGGCTGATCCGCGGCGGCTTCCGCGTCGCCATCGCCGAGCAGGTCGAGAGCCCGGCCGAGGCCAGGAAGCGCGGCGCCAAGTCGGTGGTCAATCGAGCCATCGTCCGCGTCGTCACCGCCGGCACGCTCACCGAGGAGGCCTTGCTCGATTCGCGGGCGGCCAATTGGCTGGTGGCGGTGGCCCGGGTCGGCGACCGGTACGGCCTCGCCGCCGCCGACATCTCGACCGGCCGCTTCGAGCTGGGCTCGATCCCGCCCGCCGCGCTCGACGCCGAGCTGGCTCGGCTCGACGCCGCCGAGATCGTCGCGGCCGAGCCCCTCCCCGGCCTCGCCGTCACCGAGCGCAAGGCGGGCTTCGACAGCCTCGCCGCCGAGCGGCGGCTGAAGGAGCGCTTCGAGGTCGCCACTCTCGACGGCTTCGGCGCCTTCGACCGCGCCGCTCTCTGCGCCGCCGGCGGCCTGCTCGCCTATCTCGACGAGGTCGCCCGCGACTCCCTTCCCTTTCTTCGCCCGCCGGTCGCCCGCGCCTCGGGCGACCATATGATGATCGACGCGGCGACCCGAGAGAGCCTCGAGCTCACCCAGGCCGCGGCCGGCGGGCGCGTGGGTAGCCTGCTCCACGCCATCGACCGCACCGTCACCGGCGCCGGCGCGCGCCTGCTCGGCGCCGACATCGGCGCCCCCTTGCTCGACCGCGGCGCGATCGAGGCGCGACTCGACCTCGTCGCATTGTTCGAGGCCGATGCCGGGCTGCGCGAGGCGCTGCGGCGCCAATTGAAGGCGCTGCCCGACATCGGCCGCGCGCTGGGCCGGCTGGTCGCCGGCCGCGGCGGTCCGCGCGACCTCGGCCAGCTTCGCGACGGCCTCAACGAGACGCGCCGTCTCCACGCCCGCCTCGCCGCCCTCGCCGGGCCGCCGCCCTTGCTTGCGTCGCTGCTGCCGGCGCTGACCGGCCATGGCGAGCTTACCGACCTGCTCGCCCGAGCCCTCGTGCCGTCGCCGCCTGTCGACGCGGCCCAGGGCGGCTATATCGCCGAAGGGTATGACGCGGCGCTCGACGATCTGCGCGCCTCCGGCGGCGAGGGCCGTCGCGCCATTGCCGGGCTCGAGGCGCGTTACCGGCAGCAGACCGGCATCGCTACCCTCAAGATCCGTCACAACGGCGTGCTCGGCTTCCATATCGAAGTGCCGGCCAGGCATGCCGACCCGCTGATGACGGCCGACAGCGGCTTCACCCACCGCCAGACGCTGGCCGGCGTCGTCCGTTTCAATGCCCCCGATCTGCACGAGCAGGCGATGCGGGTCGGCCAGGCCGGCGCCCACGCTCTGGCCGCCGAGGCCGCGCATCTGGAAGAACTCAACGCGGCGGCGCTGGCCCGCGCCGAGCCGATCGCCGCTGCCGCCGACGCGCTGGCCCGGCTCGACGTCGCCGCCGCGCTCGCCGAGCGGGCCGCGGAGGGCGGCTGGACGCGGCCCCGCTTCGCGGCCCACAATTGCTTCGATGTCGAGGGCGGCCGTCATCCGGTGGTCGAGGAATCGCTGCGCGCCGCCGGCGCCCGCTTCGTCGCCAATGATTGCGGCCTTTCCGAGGAAGAGCGGCTGTGGCTGGTCACCGGCCCGAACATGGGCGGTAAGTCGACCTTCCTCAGGCAAAACGCGCTCATCGCCGTGCTCGCCCAGGCCGGTTCCTGGGTCCCCGCCGCCCGCGCCACCTTGGGCCTGGTCGACCGTTTGTTCAGCCGCGTCGGCGCTTCCGACAATCTCGCCCGCGGCCGCTCGACCTTCATGGTCGAAATGGTCGAGACTGCCGCCATCCTTTCCCAGGCGTCCGAGCGCAGCTTCGTCATATTGGACGAGGTCGGCCGCGGCACCTCGACCTATGACGGCCTCGCCATCGCCTGGGCGGTGACCGAGGCGATCCACGACCGCAACCGCTGCCGCTGCCTGTTCGCCACCCATTATCACGAGCTGACCCGGCTGGCGGAGCGGCTCGACGCGCTGTCGCTCCACCATGTCCGCGCCCGCGAATGGAAAGGCGACCTCGTGCTCCTCCACGAAGTCGCCAGGGGCCCAGCCGACCGCAGCTATGGCCTCGCCGTCGCCAAGCTGGCCGGCCTCCCCGCCCCCGTCCTCGCCCGCGCCCGCGCCGTCCTCGCCAAATTGGAGCAGGGCCGCGCCGCCACCGGCGGCATCGCCGCCGGCCTCGACGATCTGCCCCTATTCGCGGCCGCGCCGCCGCCGGAGGCGGCGGAGGTGGAGCCCCTCCAGGCGGCCTTGGCCGAAGTCGACGCCGACTCGCTCAGCCCGCGCGAGGCGCTCGAAACGCTCTACCGGCTGAAGCGGCTCGCCGCCGGCGAGGGCTGATGCCAACCCGCTTCGCCTCCGTCCCGGACAAGAGGGCGATCGTCGACCGCCGGGCCGTCGCCGATGCGCTCGCCGCGTCGCCGGACTCGGGCGCGGCGATCCTCAAGCGAGTGCTGGCTTCGGGCCGCGCCGAGATCGCCCGGCGGCTCGAGACCGCCCCTTATGCGGGCAGCGAGGCCGCCGCCGCTTACGCCTTCCTCACCGATCAGATCGTCCGCCTCGCCTGGGACCATGGCGTCGCTGCTCTGCCGCCGGCGCCGGCCGCCGACCGGCTGATGCTGCTCGCCGTCGGCGGCTACGGCCGCGGCGAGATGGCGCTCCATTCGGACGTCGACATGGCCTTCGTGACGCCGGGCAGGCCGGGCCGCTGGGCCGGCCAGGCGGTCGAGGCCCTGCTCTACCGGCTCTGGGATCTCGGTCTCAAGCTCGGCCCGTCGACCCGCTCGGTCGACGAGCTGGTCGTGCTGGCGTCTTCCGACCATACGGTGCGCACCGCCTTGCTCGAGGCACGCTGGCTGTGGGGCGACGAGACCTTGTTCGACGAGGTCCAGGCGCGTTTCTGGAAGGAGGTCGTCGCCGGCAAGGCGAAGAGCTTCGTCACCGAGAAACTGGAGGAGCGCAACGCCCGTCACCGCCGGATGGGCGACAGCCGCTACGTCGTCGAACCCAATGTCAAGGAAGGCAAAGGCGGTCTCCGCGACCTCCACACCCTCTTCTGGATCGGCAAATATGCCTATCAGGTGCGGAAGGTCGCCGATCTGGTCGGCGTCGGCCTCCTCTCCGAGACCGAATTGCGCCAGTTCCAGCGCGCCGAGCGCTTCCTGTGGGCGGTCCGCTGCCATCTCCACCTCGTCGCCGGCCGCGCCGAGGAGCGGCTGACCTTCGACTATCAGCGCGAGATCGCCGCGCGGATGCGCTATGCCGACCGGCCCGGCAAGTCGCCGGTCGAGCGCTTCATGCGCCATTATTTCCTGCACGCGAAGACGGTCGGCGATTTGACCGGCGTGTTCCTCGCCCATCTCGACGACAAGTTCGCGAAAAAGGGGAGCCGCTTCGGCCTGCCGACGATCCGCCGCCGCCCGAGCCGGCTCGAAGGCTTCGTCCTCGACCGCGGCCGGCTCGCCCTTCCCCGCGACGACTTCTTCCGCGAGGATCCGATCCGGCTGCTCCAGATCTTCGCCCTCGCCGATCTTTACGGCCTCGAAATCCACCCGCTGGCGATGCGCGCCGCCGCCCGCGACGCCAAATTGGTCGACGAGGTGCGCGACGATCCCCGCGCCAATGCTTTGTTCCTCGACCTGCTGACCAGCCCGCGCCAGCCGGAAGCCGTGCTTCGCTGGATGAACGAGGCCGGCGTGTTCGGCCGCTTCGTCCCCGATTTCGGCCGCGTCGTCGCCCAGATGCAATTCGACATGTACCATCATTATACGGTCGACGAGCACAGCATCCGGGCGATCGGCCTGCTCTCGCGGATCGAGAAAGGCGAGCTGAAGGACGACCATCCGCTCGCCACCGCTCTGTTCCGGCACATCGCCTCGCGGCGCGTGCTCTACGCCGCCGTGCTGCTCCACGACATCGCCAAGGGCCGCGGTGGTGACCACAGCCTGCTCGGCGCCGAAGTCGCCCGCGCGCTCTGTCCCCGGCTCGGTCTCACCGAGGCGGAGACCGAGACGGTCGCCTGGCTGGTGCGCTGGCACCTTCTGATGTCCGCCACCGCCTTAAAGCGCGACCTCGCCGACCCGCAGACGATCGCCGACTTCGTCGGCCGGGTCAAAAGCCTCGAACGGCTGCGGCTGCTGTTCATCCTCACCGTCGTCGACATCCAGGCGGTCGGCCCCGGCGTCTGGAACAGCTGGAAGCGCCAGCTGCTGCGCGAATTGTTCGAGGCCGCCGAGGAGGCTTTGCGCCTCGGCCACAAGCAGAAAGGGCGGGGCGATCGCATCGCCGCCCTCCAGGCGGACCTCGCTATGCGGCTCGGCTGGGAGGATGCCCGCTTCGCCCGCCACGCCTGGCGCCTGCCCGACAGCTATTGGCTGGCCGAGCCGTTCGACGTGCTCGAGAAGAATGCCGCCTTGATGGACACGGCGGACCGCGCTCCGGCGAAGACCCGCCCGTTCGCCGTGTCGGTCGAGGAGGAGCGCGGCGCCACCTTGCTGAGCGTCTACGCCAAGGATCAGCCCGGCCTCTTCTACCGGCTCAGCGCCGCGATCAGCCTCGCCGGCGCCAATATCATCGACGCCCGCATCCACACCACTTTGGACGGCATGGCGGTCGACAATTTCCTCGTCCAGGACGCCAAAGGCGGGCCGTTCGCCGACCGCCACCAATTGAAGCGGCTGGAGTCGGGCGTGCTCGGCGCGATCGAGGGCCAGGAGCCGGCGATGGAGCGGCTCGAGGCCAAGGCGCTGCCTTTGCTGCGTGCCGAGGCCTTCGCCATCCAGCCGGCGGTGTTTGTCGATAACGAGGCGTCGAGCCGCTACACCGTCGTCGAAATCAACGCCCGCGACCGCGCCGCCCTGCTCGGCGGCCTCGCCCGCGCCCTCTACGAATCCAAGGCCGCCATCCACAGCGCCCACATCGCCACCTACGGCGAGCGCGCCGTCGACGTCTTCTATCTGACCGACCTCCACGGCGCCAAGATCGACAGCCCGGCGCGCCTCAAGGCGCTGCGCTCACATCTCCTGAAGGCGGCGACAGAGCCTGGAACGAATTTGGGGACGGCGACCGAACTCCGAACGCGGCGTGCAAGCCCCCACGCCGAAGCGGGCCGAATTAGGTAGCTGCCCCCCAATTCAGCCGCGGTACCAGTCGCGCTTCAGGCGGGTCGCGGCAAGGAAGTAGATGAGGGCGCTGAGCAAATAGAAGCCGAGCCCGTAGAGGATGGAATAGCGCAGCGCGTCGTCGCCATGGGCGGCGTTCATCCGGTCCGACATGAAGCCGAGGAAGAAGATGCCGAAGCCGATGCCGATCAGATTGTTGATGAACAGGAAGCTGGCCGAGGCGGTCGCCCGCATGTTCGGCGGCACGATATGCTGGACCGCGGCGATCACCGGCCCCAGCCAGGCCAGAGCCAGCATCTGGCCGAAGGCGAACAGCAGCCAGCCCACGATCAGCGACGGCGCGAACAGGCCGAGCGCGAAGGCGGGCGCGGCGATCAGGAAGCAGATGGCAGGGATGAGGGCGTAGGAGGCCGGCCGCTCCGGGCCGGTGCGGTCGGCGAGCCAGCCGCCGAGCCAGGTGCCGGCGACGCCGCCGATCAGGACGATCGAGCCGTAGAAGATCGACACCCTGACCAGCTTCGGATCCGCGCCGCCGGTGAACCACAAAGGCAGCGCTTCCATGATCGGATCCATGCCTGCGAAGTCGAAGCTGCGGCTGAAGAAGCTCGGCAGCCAGAAGATCAGCCCGTAGCCGAGGATCGATCCCGACGCGGCGCCGAACGACAGCAGCCAGAAGCTCGGCGTGCGCGCCAGCGTGGCGGCGACTTGGGGAAAAGGCGGCGCCGGCTCACTCGCCGCGCCGTCGGCGCTGTCGAAGCCGCCGCGGACCGGCTCGGGCACGCCGAGCTTGACCAGCAGGGCGGCGGGGATGCCAGCCAGGCCGACGATGATGAAGGCCGAGCGCCAGTCGAGATGGCTGGCGATCCAGCCGCCGAAGAAGACGCCGAGCGCCGAGCCGATCGGGATGCCGAGCGAGAACAGAGCGAGCGCCCGGGCCCTTTTCTCGCGCGGATAGAAATCGCTGATCAACGCATAGGAAGGCGCGACGCCGCCCGCCTCGCCGATGCCGACACCCATCCGCGCCAGGAACAGATGCCAGAAATTCTGCGCCAGCCCGCAGGCGGCGGTGAACAGGCTCCACAAGGCCACCGAGGCGGCGATGATGTTGACCCGGCTCTTGCGGTCGGCGAGCCAGGCGATCGGGATGGCGAGGCCCGAATAGAAGAGCGCGAAGGCGATGCCGCCCATCAGGCTGAGCTGGGTGTCGGTCAGGGCGAGCTCGGCCTTGATCGGCACCGCCAGCACGCCGATGATCTGCCGGTCAATGAAGTTGAAGATATAGGCGACGAGCAGGATCGCGAGCACGCGCCCGCCGCCCGTGCTCCCCGCCTCCATCATGCCAGGCCGTGTCGACATTCCGCTATCGCGCCTTCCTTGCTCGGAGGGGACACTTGGGGGACAGTTACGTAACTGTCCCCCAAGTGTCCCCAATCACCCCCGGCCCCGGGTCAGGTCCGGGGGACCCGGGTCCACCTCCTCCAAGCCGCAGCCGCGGAAAAGGGGAAGGCGAATCCCGGATAAGGTCCGGCATGACGCGTGGTGCGACCTAACCCCCTAGAACTTCATCCCGAGGCTGAGGAAGACCTGCCGCGGATTGCCGTAGAAAGTCGTGACCACCCCCTCGCGGCCGAGGCTGGGGATGACGTTGCCGGCCGCGTTGAGCCGCGGCACCCCGGTCACCGGGTCGACTGCCAGGAACTGATAGCCGGACGTGATATATTGCTTGTCGAGGATGTTCTTGGCGTGGAGGCCGATCGAATAGCGCTCGTTGCCGGTCGTCCACACCAGATTGGCGTCCCACAAGGCGTAACCCGGCTGGTCCAGGAACGGGCTCGGCACTTCGAACTGGTTGGTCTTAGACCGGTAGGATAAGGTCGTGTTGACGTCGAACTCGCCGCCGGCGAGCGGCGTCGAATAATCGAGCGTCCCCGACAGGGTCCATTTCGGCGTGTTCTGGATGCGGCGGAAATCGGCGACGTCGACCGGACCGAGGCCCGGCACGTTGGTGATGAACTCGTCATATTGGGCGTCGAGATAGCCCATCGTGCCGCCGAAGGTGAGGCGCGAGCCGTCGTCGCCGCGCAGCAGGGTCGCCAGCATCTCGAGCTCAATGCCCTTGAAGGTCGCCTTGCCGGCATTGGTGGTGACGCCGACGAAGGTCGGGATGCCGTTGATCACCGCGCCGACCGAGCCCGGCACCTGCACGTCCTTATAGTCGGCGTAGAAGCCGGCGATGGCGAGTCTCAGGCGGCGGTCGAACAGCGACGCCTTATAGCCGATCTCGTAGCTGGTGACCTTTTCCGGATCGAACAGGAAATAGTCGAAGATCTCGGCCGCCTCGCGGACGCCGTCGCCGTCGAGGTCCGGCGCCGCCGTCGACAGGCCGCGCGGGTCGAAGCCGCCGCCCTTGAAGCCCTTCGACCAGCTCGCATAGATGGTGTGGTCATCGCTCGGCTGGAAGCTGACCGAAGCGCGCGGGGTGAATTCCTTGAAGGTCTTCTCGCCGGTGAAGTTGGAGGTGAGCGCGCCGAGCTGCACGCCGGTGCCGCCGAGCTCGGGCGAGGCGCCGCCGATCAAATTCTTGCGGATCACCGTCGCCCGGCGATTGTCGCTGGTGTAGCGGCCGCCGAGCGACAGGGCGAGCTGGTCGGTGAAATTGTAGGTGAAGTCGGCGAACGCCGCCCAGGTCTTGGTGTGGACCTCGCCGAAGGTCGAGGCGGTGAAGCCCGGCACTCCGATCAGTGCGCCGGTCGTCGCCAGCACGACGTCGAAGATGTTGCGGGCCTCGGCGTTCAGATAATAAAATCCAGCCACGCCCTGCAGCTTCTTGCCCTCGTACAGCAATTGCAGCTCGTTGGAGAATTGGTGGTTGCTGTAGATGGCGGGGACGTCGACGTCCTGCGCGGGCAGCGCGTCGAAATCGATCGGCGTCGCGCTGCGGTCCTCGCGATACGCGGCGACGTCGCGGACGGTGATCGATTCGCTGAGCTCGAACTCGGCGTGCATCGAGGCGCCGCCCGATTCGATGTCCTGCTTGGGCGTGTTGAGGCCGGCGCGGGTGTCGTAGACGTCGGCGAGGACGGGCGCGCCGCTCAGCAGCCCCGGGATCAGCCGGTGTCCGTTGCGCGGATCGCTCCGGTCCTTGGTGTAATCGCCCGAGAAACGGATCGAGACATTGTCGGTCGGCTCCATCTCGATGGTGCCGCGAAACGCCCAGATGTCGCGATTGTAATTTTCGAGGCCGGCGATGTTGAGATTGTCGCCGAAGCCGCCGCGGCTGAGGCGCGCCGCCGAGGCGCCGATCTTGAAGCCCTCGACGATCGGATAGCTCGCCGAGACGACGACGTCGATCAGATCGTCGGTGCCGAGCTTGGCGCTGGCCTTGAGCGTCGGCAGGTCGGAGAGACGGCGAGTGACATATTTGATCGCGCCGCCGATCGTGTTGCGGCCGTAGAGCGTGCCTTGCGGGCCGCGCAGCACCTCGATGCGCTCGACGTCGTAAATGTCGAGCACCGCCGCCTGCGGGCGGTTGAGATAGACGTCGTCAAGATAGAGGCCGACGCCCGCCTCGAAGCCGGCGACCGGGTCCTGCTGGCCGACGCCGCGAATGAAGGCGGTGAGCGTCGTGTTGGTGCCGCGCGAGGTCTCGATGGTGACGTTCGGCGTCGTGTCGGAAAGGTCGGTGATGTCGGTCGCGCCGGCGCGCTCGAGCGCCTCGCCCGAATAAGCGGTGACGGCGATCGGCACGTCCTGCAGGCTCTCCGCGCGGCGGCGGGCGGTGACGACGATGTCGGCATCCTCATCGGTGGCGGCGGCGTCGGCCGCGGCGTCGAGCGCTTCGTTGGCGGCGGCAGCGGCCTCCTCCTCGGTGCCGCCGGCGGGCGGGTCGTAGGTCTGGGCGTAGAGCGGGGCGGAGGCCAAGGCGGCGGCGGCGACGCCGAGCCTCAGGACGGTGCGGGTGGACAAGCGGGTCATGGCGGTTTCTCCTGGCATTTCTAGACGGTGGCTTCACGTTGACGGACTGGCGGCAGCATCGCCGCGAACTCGCGAATGGCGGCGTTGAACAGCTCGGGCTGCTCGAGGTGCGGGGCGTGGCCGGAGCGGTCGAAGGCGGTCGCGCGGGCGTTGGGCAGAGCGGCGACGAGATGGCCGGCAGTGTCGGCGCCGTAAAGATGGCTCCGGACGCCGTGGACGACCAGCGTGGGCTGCCGGATCGACGGGAGCAACGGCCGGAAATCCTCCCCGACCAGCGATTCCCACAAGGCGCCGATCGCCGCCGGATCGTTGGCGGCGAAGGCCGCAGCGGCGCGGTCCGCCTCGGCGCCGGGCTCGGCGAAGATCGCCTGGCCGGCGGCGGCGGCGAAGGCCGGGAAGTCGTCGCGTATCGCCTGGCTGCGCGCCTCGCAGGTCTCTCGCGACAGACCGAGATCCCAATCGCCGTCGTTGAGCACGCGCGGCGTCATGTCGACCACGACGGCGCCGGCGAAGCGGGCCGATTCGGGTCCCGTCAGCGCCCGCCACAGCACCGCGGCGCCGAGCGACCAGCCAATTCCGACCGCACCCTCGAGCTCCAGGGCCCGGGCCAGCTCCGCGACGTCCTCGGCCAGGCGCCGGATCGTCGGCGGCTCGCGCCCGGCGGGGGTCTCACCGTGACCGCGCAGGTCGACCGCGACGACCCGGAACGAATCGGCGAGCTCACGCTGCCGCTCGAAGAAGCTCGCATCCGCCATCAGACCGTGAAGCAGCACGAGCGGGCGTCCCCCGCCCCGGTCGGAATAGGCGATGCGCGCGCCGTCGGATGCCGTGAACCGCTTCAATCCCTCTCCCCCGTCCGCGCGCCCCTTGACGAGGTCTTCTCGATGCGGCTCGGGCGGCCATGCCGGAAGCTGAAACCTGAGTCAATGTTCAAGTTGCGGCCGACTATGTCGCGAGTTCGAACAGATGTGGTACATAAAGCGACGCGCGGGCATTCTGTTTCTTGGGGCCCGGGGTCGGTGGCGACCTCGCCTCGCGCGCCATCCTCCTTGGCCAATATTTGCGCCGTCCCGCCGCGCCGCCCCTCCTATGCTTCCCCCCCAGCAACCGCTAAAGCCCGCCCGATGACCGCTGCCGCCATCTCGATCGTCGACCTTGAGAAGACCTATGCCGGCGGCCAAAGGGCTTTGGAGGGGGTCAGCCTCGAAGTGCCGCAGGGGCAGATTTTCGGCCTGCTCGGCCCCAACGGCGCCGGCAAGTCGACCCTAATCAACATCCTCGCCGGGCTGGTCAACAAGAGCGGCGGCTCAGTTACCATCTGGGGCTTCGACATCGAGAAGCATCCGCGCAACGCCAAGGTGTCGATCGGCGTCGTGCCGCAGGAGTTGATCTTCGATCCCTTCTTCACTCCCCGCGAGACCCTCGAGATCCAGGCCGGCCTCTACGGCGTGCCGAAGGCACGGCGGCGAACCTGGGAGCTGCTCCGCGCCGTCCGCCTCGAGAACAAGGCCGAAGCCTATTCGCGTACCCTTTCCGGTGGCATGAAGCGCCGGCTGCTGGTCGCCAAGGCGATGGTCCATTCGCCGCCCATCCTCGTCCTCGACGAGCCGACCGCGGGCGTCGACATCGAGCTTCGCCAGCAGCTCTGGGCCTATGTGCGGCAGCTGAACGCCGAAGGAGTCACCATCGTCCTCACCACCCACTATCTGGAGGAAGCGGAGACTCTCTGCGACCGCATCGCGATCATCAATCATGGCCGCCTGATCGCCAACGAGACGACGCGTACCTTGGTCGGCATGGCCCAGGAGAAAGCGGTCGAGGTGACGGTCGACCGCGACATCGCCGCTTTGCCCGACGCTTCCTGCTTCGAGAAGATCGACCTGCTCGGCGAGCGTACCCTCGCCATCACCTATCGCAAGGACAAGGTGAATGCCGGCGAGGTTCTCGCCGCGCTCCAGCGCGATGGCCTCGGCATCGTCGACGTCTCGACCCGCGAAGCCGATCTTGAGGATGTGTTCCTCAACCTCACCCGGGCGTCGGACGCGGCCGGGTGACCCACGCCTTCGACGTCGTCGTCATCGGCTCCGGCGCCGCCGGCCTCTCCGCCGCGCTCACCCTCGCGCCGCGGCTCAAGGTGGCGGTGCTGGCCAAGGGCGGCCTGTCGTCGGGCTCGACCGCGCTCGCCCAGGGCGGCATCGCCGCCGTGCTCGAGCCGGGCGATACGTTCGAAAGCCATGTCGAGGACACGATCGTCGCCGGCGCCGGCCTCAACCGGCGCGGGACGGTCGAGTTCGTGGTCGGCAACGCCCCCGCCGCGATCGAGCGGCTGGCCGCGCTCGGCGTTCCCTTCAACCAGGGCGAGGAAGCGCGCTGGCATTTGACTCGCGAAGGCGGCCACAGCCATCGCCGCATCGTCCATGTCGCCGACGCCACCGGGTGGGCGGTGCAGCAGGCGCTGGAGAAGGCCGCCGCCGACCATCCCAATATCAGCCTCATCCCCGACCGCGTCGCCATCGACCTCGTCACCGGCCGCCACGCCCCCTCGTGCGCGGACGGCGATCGCGTCTGGGGCGTCTACGCGCTCAACCGCGCCACCGGCCATGTCGAGCTGATCACCGGCCGGGCAACGATTCTCGCCACCGGCGGCGCCAGCCGGGCCTGGCTCTATTCGACCAACCCGCGCGGCTCCACCGGCGACGGCATCGCGATGGCGTGGCGCGCCGGCTGCCGGGTGGCGAACATGGAGTTCAACCAGTTCCACCCGACCTGCCTGTACCACCATGACGTCAAGAACTTCCTGATCACCGAGGCGATGCGGGGCGAGGGCGGCAGGCTCAGGCTCCCCACCACCGGCCGCCGTTTCATGAAGCGCTTCGATCCGCGCGAGGAGCTGGCGCCGCGCGACATCGTCGCCCGCGCCATCGACCATGAGCTGAAGCGGCTGGGCCTCGATTTCGTCCATCTCGACATCAGCCATCGCGGCTCCGACTTCGTCCGCGCGCATTTCCCGACCATCGCCGCCCGCCTCGCCGAGCCCGACATCGGCATCGACATCACTAAAGAGCCGATCCCGGTCGTCCCCGCCGCCCATTACACGTGCGGCGGCGTGATCACCGACCTCGACGGCCGCACCGACGTCGACGGCCTCTACGCCGCCGGCGAGGTCACCATGTCGGGCCTCCACGGCGCCAACCGCCTCGCTTCGAATTCGGTGCTCGAATGCCTCGTCTTCGGTGTCGCCGCGGCCGAGCATATCAACGCCGGCTGGAACCATATCCCGCCGCCGCCCGCCATCCGGCCCTGGGACGAGAGCCGCGTCACCGATTCCGACGAGGAGGTGGTCGTCCATCACAATTGGCGGGAGATCCGCCGCTTCATGTGGGATTATGTCGGCATCGTCCGCACCACCAAGCGGCTCGAACGGGCCCTCAACCGGATCACCCTGCTCAAGCAGGAAACCCAGGATTATTACGGCCATTTCCGGGTGACTGCGGATCTGGTCGAGCTGCGCAACCTCGTCGAGGTCGCCGAGCTGATCGTCCGCTCGGCCCTCACCCGCCAGGAAAGCCGCGGCCTCCATTATACGCTCGACTATCCGGACATGCTGGCCGATGCGGTCGATACGGTGCTGGTTCCCTAGTGCTTTCCCATCGCAGATGGTGAGGCACTCACAGGGCCAGAAAAGCCTTGAATTCCGCCCGGAACCGGGCCGGCTGATCGTACATGATCATGTGGCCGCTATCGTCGATTCGGATCAGCCTGGCCCCGCGCTTCCGCGCATAAGCGGCTCGGTAGCGGCCGTCATCGGCGGCGCGGCGGCTCGGATCGAGGCTGGCATAGACGATCGTCAGCGGCGCGGCGATCCGCGGCAGCTCCGCGGTCAGGTCGGTCAGCGCCAGCTCGTGGGTGGCGCGGGCGGTGACGTCCGGATCCGCGTCGCTTTCGGGATTGCCGAACAGCCGGATCGCCGATTCGACCAGGCGGCGGCCGCCCGGCGTGGCGCTGAGGTCGCGAAGGCTGTCGGCGAGACCGCTCATGTCGCGGGCGCTGCCGCCGACGATCCCCGCCGGCTGCGGCAGCATGTCGACGACCATCACCTTGCCCGCGAGCGCGGGATGGCGGGCGGCGACCATCATCGCCACCGTGCCGCCCATCGAATGGCCGACGATCGCCGGCCGCTTCAGGCCCCGCGCGACGATGTAGCGCGCGACTTCCTCCGCCAGCGGTGCGACGACCTTGCCTTGGGCGTTGCCGCGAGGCGGAGTGCCGCCGAATCCGGCGACCTGGATGAAATGGTAGCGATAGCCCGGCACCGCCGCCGCCGTGCCCTTCCAGACCTCGCGCGAGCCGGTGAGGCCGGGGACCAGGATCACGTCGGGGCCCGTCCCCTGCACCACCACCGAGAAACGAGTCGGCGCGAACGGCTTCGGCGCCGGCGCGGAGGCAACCGGCGGGAGGGGGGCGGCGCCGAGGCAGGCGAACCCGAGCGCGGCGGCAATGAGGATCGGCCACTTCATCGCGCCCGCTTTTAGCTCGGCAGCTTGAACGGGGGCTTACTCGCCCCAGGGCCCGAGGGCGCGGCCAGGAACGTCCGCAGCGCCGCCTGGAAGGCGGCCGGCTGGTCCCACATCACCGTATGGCCGCTGTGCTCGATGCGCACCAGCCTGGTGCCGGGCCGGCCGGCATAAGCGCCTGCGTAGAGTCGGCTCACCGGTCCGCAGGCGTGGCGGAAGGTCGCCGAGCAGGCGTAGACGACGGTAAGCGGGGCGCGGATGCGGCGCAGCTCGGGGGTCAGATCCGTCGCCAGCAATTCCTCCACCGACCGGGCCATGACGCCCGCGTCGCTGCTACTCTCCAGCCAGTCGGCGTTCCCGAAGCGGGCGGCCAGCGGCTTGAGGTCGCGCCGCAGCCGGTCGATGCCCTTCATCTCGCGTCCGATCAGCGTCGCGAGCGGCTTCATCACCGGCGCCGGAAGGCTGAACGCCCGCGCCGGCGACGGCAGCATGTCGACCACCATCACCTTGCCGACGGCTTCGGGGTAACGGGCGCCGATCATCATCGCGATCGATCCGCCCATCGAATGGCCGACTAGCGCCGGACGATTGAGGCGCCGGGCGGCGGCGTAGCGCGCAATCTCTCCGGCGACGGCGGCGGCGACGGGGCCCGCTTCATTGCCGCCCGCGGGCGTCCCGGCAAAGCCGGCGACCTGCACGAAATGATAGCGATAGCCGGGGACGGCGGCGGCAGTGGAGCTCCATATGCCGCGCGACGCGGCGAGGCCCGGGATCAGGATCACGTCCGGTCCGCTGCCCTTTGCCACGACCGAGATGCGGGTCGACCTGAAATCGGGCGCCGCGCCAGCCGCCGCGGCGGGCAGCGCGCAAGCGAGGCAAACAAGCGGGAACAGGCCGCGACTCATGCCGGCGATGCTAGGCCGCGATGGTTAACGAATCCCAGACCGTAATATCCGGGGGGGACCAAAGATTCTTTGTCCGCCGCCCCGGCTGCGCTAGAGCCTGCCGATGGCCCATCTCTATCTGGTCGACGGTTCCAGCTACATCTTCCGCGCCTTCCACGTGCTGCCTGGGCTGACCAACAAGTTCGGGCTCAACGTCGGCGCGGTCTACGGCTACACGACCATGCTCTGGAAGCTCGCCGGCGACCTCGAGAAGGAGGATGGGCCGACCCATCTCGCGGTCATCCTCGACGCCTCCGAGAGCACCTTCCGCAACCGGATGTACGACCAGTACAAAGCGAACCGGCCGCCGCCGCCGCCCGAGCTGGTGCCGCAATTCCCCTTGATCCGCGACGCGACCCGAGCCTTCTCGATTCCCTGCATCGAGGAGGACGGGCTCGAGGCCGACGACATCATCGCCTGTTACGTCAAGGCGGCCCGCGAGCAGGAATGGCAGGTCACGATCGTCTCCTCGGACAAGGATCTGATGCAGCTGATCGAGCCCGGCGTCGACATGCTCGACACGATGAGGGACCGGCGCATCGGCACCGATCAGGTCATCGAGAAGTTCGACGTTCCGCCGGAGAAGCTGGGCGACGTCCTCGCTCTGATGGGCGACAGCGTCGACAATGTTCCCGGCGTCCCCGGCATCGGACCGAAGACGGCGTCGAAGCTTATCAACGAATTTGGCGACCTCGATTCGGTGCTCGCGGCGGCGCCGTCGATGAAACCATCGAAGCTGCGCGACAATCTGATCGAGCATGAGGACAAGGCCCGGTTGTCGCGCGAGCTGGTCCGTCTGATCTGCGACGCGCCACTGCCCGAGCCGCTCGACAGCCTTGCGCTAAAGGGAATCCCCGAGGAGCCGTTGCGCGAATTTCTCGAGCATCACGGCTTCCGCACTCTGCTCACCCGACTGGGCGCGCAAGGGCAGGCGACGCCGGCGCCGGGCGCAGTCCCGACCCAGGCTGAGGTGCGGCCCGAGCCGAAGATCGACCGGTCTGCCTATGTCACGATCACCAGCGAGGAGGTGCTCGACCGCTGGATCGCCGAGGCGAGGGCAAACGGCCTGGTCGCGGTCGACACCGAGACCGACGGCTATGACTGCGTCACGGCCACCCTGGTGGGAATCAGTCTCGCCACCGAATGCGGCAAGGCTGCCTACATCCCGCTCGAACATGGCGGCCACGATCTGCTGTCGGAGCGGCCCGAGCAGATTCCGGGTTCGGTCGCGCTGGCCAGGCTGAAGCCGCTGCTCGAGGATCCGGCGGTCCTCAAGGTCGGCCATAATTTCAAGTTCGACTGGATCGTCTTCGATCGCCGCGGCATCCAGGTGGCGCCGGTCGACGACAGTCTGGTGATGAGCTTCAACCTCGACGCCGGCGGGCTCAACAGCCATTCGATGGACGATCTGGCGAAGAAGCATCTCGACCACGACTGCATCGCCTTCAAGGACGTCTGCGGCTCCGGCCAGAAGCAGATCAGCTTCAACCAGGTGCCGCTGGACCGTGCGACCGAATATGCCGCCGAGGATGCCGACGTCACGCTCCGCCTCTGGCACCGCTTCAAAGTGCGGCTTCCTCACGAACGCGTGGCGCGAGTCTATGAAATGGTGGACCGGCCGCTGGTCCCTGTCGTCGCCCGGATGGAGCGGGAAGGCGTCAAGGTCGATCGCGAGGAGCTGAACAAGCTCAGCCAGGAATTCCAGACCCAGATCGCCGCGCTGGAAGAAAGGATCTGCGGCGAGGCCGGGTGCCAGTTCACCATCGGCAGCCCGCAGCAATTGGGCGAAGTGCTGTTCGGCAGGATGGGCCTCAAGGGCGGCCGCAAGGGCAAGTCCGGCACCTGGTCGACCGACGTCAACGAGCTCGAGCGGCTGTCGCGCGACGGCGTGCCGATCGCGTCGCTGGTGCTCGAATGGCGCCAGCTCTCGAAACTCAAGTCGACCTACACGGACGCTCTGCAGCAGCAGATCAACAAGGAGACCGGGCGAGTCCACACCAGCTATTCGCTGTCTGGCGCCCAGACCGGCCGCCTCTCGTCGACCGACCCCAATTTGCAGAACATCCCGATCCGCACCGAGATCGGCCGCCGCATCCGCGACGCCTTCGTCGCCGAGCCGGGCAACGTCATCCTCGCCGCCGATTACAGCCAGATCGAGCTGCGCCTCGCCGCCCACATGGCCGATGTGCCGCAGCTGCGGGAGGCCTTCGCCCGCGGCGACGACATCCACAGTCTCACCGCCCAGGAGCTGTTCGGCGAGGTGACGCGCGACACCCGCGCCAGCGCCAAGACGATCAATTTCGCCATTCTCTACGGCATTTCGCGCTGGGGCCTCGCCGGCCGCCTGGCGATCACCGCCGACGAAGCGCAGGCGATGATCGATCGCTATTTCGAGCGTTTCCCCGGCATCCAGAACTATATCGCCGACACTTTGTCCGGCGTGCGCGAGACCGGCTTCACCACCACCCTGTTCGGCCGCAAGACCCATTTCCCGAGCATCAAGAGCCGTGTCCAGCACGAGCGCCAGGGCGCCGAACGCGCCGCCATCAACGCTCCCATCCAGGGCACCAGCGCCGATATCATCAAGCGCGCCATGGTCCGCATGTGCCCGGCGCTGGAGCGCGAAGGGCTGGGCGCGGTCCGGATGCTGATGCAGGTCCATGACGAGCTCGTTTTCGAAATCCCGGAGGGCGAGGTCGAGCGGGCGAGCGCGGTCATCCGCAGCGTCATGGAACGGGCGGCCGAGCCGGCGGTGACGCTCAGCGTCCCGCTCGGCGTCGACATCGGCACCGGCCCGAACTGGGGCGCCGCGCATTGAGCTCGGCCCCGCCCGTGGCGGGAGAGGATATCGCCGCCCTGGCCAAGGGCGGGAGGACCAACTTCTTCGGCTTCCTTATCCGCCTCGCCGCGCGCCTGCCCTTCCTGTTCATCGCCGGACGCCTCTACGGGCCGGAAGCGCTCGGCGCCTTCGCTTATGCCGTCATCGTCATGGAATTTGCAGCCCAGCTCTCGACGCTCGGGCTCAAGCGCGGGCTGGCGCAGCAGCTGTCGACCACCGACCAGCCGCATAGCTGCGTGGTGATGGACGCGATCCTCGCCGCCTTCATCGCTTCCGCTTTCTCCACCCTGATCCTGATGCTGTTCCCGCAGGCCATGTTCCCGGCCGGGGGGATCCACGGCGCAGACTGGCTGCTACCGATGGTGATCTTCGGCATCGCCGGCGCCGACATCGCTCTGGCCGCGCTCGCCTACCGCCACGATATCGGCGCGACGGTGCGCGCCCGCGCGCTGGTCGAGCCCTGGACGATCAGCATCGCCGCCGCCGTATGCGTGCTGATCTTTCCGGCGGCGGAGGACGGCACCCGGTCTCGCGACGGCTTGATCATTGCCTATGTGATCTCGGTCACTGCCGGACTGACCGCCTCGCTTTGGCCCCTCTATCGAAGCTACGGCCTGCCTCCGAAGTGGAAGCCGCACCCGGCGCAGCTCCTCCGCGTCGCCCGCCAGAACATCCCGCTGGCCGCCGCCGACGCCATCGAATGGGGCTCGCGCCGACTCGACATCGCCATCCTCGGCCTGTTCGTCGCGCCTTATTGGGTCGGCGTCTATTATGTCGGCCAGCAGGTCGCGTCGCTGCCGCAGAAGCTGAAGACCAGCTTCGATCCCATCCTCGCCCCGGTCATCACCCAGAAGCTCGCGGAGGGCGACAAGAAAGCCGTTGCCAAGCAGGTGCGCCAGGTCGGTTTCTGGGTGATCGCCGCCCAGGCCGGCATCGCGCTGGCTCTGGGGATACCGGGGGAAGCGGTGATGGGCGTGGTCGGCGCCGCGTTCGTCGGCGGCACCGGCGCCCTCGCTTTCCTGCTGGCCGCGGAGGTGGTGGCCGCCACGGCGGCGGTGTCGGAAGGCGCGCTGGTCTACGTCGCGCGGCACCGCAACCTGATGATCTCGACGCTGATGATCGTCGTCCAGGCGGCCGCCACCGTCGCCTTCATCCTCGGCGTCAGACTGCTGCCGCTGCGGCCGGAGAGCGTCCAGCCCTATCAGGCCGCCGCTGCCGCCGCCGCCTTGATGCTGGCGCTCGGCATGGCCTCGATCCTCAAGGCGCGGCTGCTCTGCCGCCTGCTCGACGCGCCCGTCCAGGGCTGGCGCTGGCCTCTGGTCTGGGCGGCGGCGGCGGCGGTCGCGGTCGGCTCGCTGTTCACCGCTTTGCCCCGGTCTCTGGAATGGGTCGAGCTGGCTTTCGGCATCCCCACCATCCTCGCCGCGTTCGGCGTGGTGGTCTGGTGGAAGGGCTTCACCCACGACGACCGGGTGCTCTTCCGACTGAAGAAAGGAGAGGGGCCCGAGCTGCCGCCCGCTTAATGGCGGAAGTGGCGCAGGCCGGTGAAGACCATCGCCAGCCCGGCCGCGTCGGCGGCGGCGACGACCTCGTCGTCTCGGATCGAGCCGCCGGGCTGGATAACGGCCGTCGCACCCGCCTCGACCGCGGCGAGAAGGCCGTCGGCGAACGGGAAGAAGGCGTCGGAGGCGACCGCGGAGCCGATCGTCCGCGGTTGCGGCCAGCCCGCTTTGTCGGCGGCGTCGCGCGCCTTCCAGGCGGCGATGCGCGCCGATTCGAGGCGATTCATCTGGCCGGCGCCTATCCCCGCAGTGACCCCGTCCTTGGCATAGACGATGGCGTTGGACTTGACGTGCTTGGCCACCGTCCACGCGAACAGGCAGTCGGCCAGCTCCCGCTCGGTCGGCGCGCGCTTGGTCACGATCTTGAGGCCGTCGCGCCCGACCCGACCATTGTCGCGCGACTGGAGCAGATAGCCGCCGGCGATCGACTTCAGCGCCAGCCCGACCCGGCCGGGGTCGGGCAATTCGCCGGCGACGAGCAGGCGCAGATTCTTCTTGCGGGCGAAGATCGCGCGCGCCGCCTCGTCGGCGGCGGGCGCGATCACCACTTCGGTGAAAATCCGCGTCATCGCCTCCGCCGCCGCCGCGTCGAGCGGGCGATTGACGGCGATGATGCCGCCAAAGGCCGAGACGGTATCGCAGGCGAAGGCGGCCTCATAGGCCTCGGCCAGGCTCGCGCCGCCGGCGACGCCGCACGGATTGGCGTGCTTGACGATGACGCAGGTCGGCCCGGAATCGCCGAATTCCGAGACCAGCTCGAGCGCCGCGTCGGCGTCGTTGTAATTATTGTAGCTGAGCGCCTTGCCCTGGACCTGTTCGGCCTGGGCGACGCCGCGGCCATGGGGTCCGGCGGGGAGATATAGTGAAGCTTTCTGGTGCGGATTCTCGCCGTAGCGAAGCTCGTCGCCGCGCTTGAGGGTGAGAGGCAGGGTTTCCGGGAACATCTGACCCTGATCGGCAAAGGCGAACCATTGGGCGATCGCCGAATCGTACCCGGCGGTCGCGGCAAAAGCCTTTGCTGCCAGATACTTGCGAAATTCGAGTGACGTCGTGCCGTCATTCTGGTGCAAAGTTTGCACAAGTGTTGAATAATCGTCGGGATCGGTGAGAATCGCCACGAATCGATGATTCTTGGCAGCGGAACGCACCATCGACGGCCCGCCAATATCGATATTCTCGATGATTTCGTCGCGCCCCGCCCCGCGGCCGACGGTCTGCGCGAACGGGTAGAGGTTGACGACGACGAGGTCGATCGCGCCGATAGCATGCTCGGTCATCGCCGCGGCGTGGCCGGGATCGTCGCGGACGGCGAGCAACCCGCCATGGACCTTCGGGTGGAGCGTCTTGACCCGCCCGTCCATCATCTCGGGGAAGCCGGTGAGCTCGGACACGTCCTTCACCGCCAGGGCGGCCTCGCGCAGCGCCCTGGCGGTGCCGCCGGTGGAGACCAGCTCGACGCCGCGGACGGCAAGCGTGCGGGCGAGCTCGACCAGGCCGGTCTTGTCCGACACCGACAGCAAGGCCCGGCCTATTCTCACTCTGTCCTGCAAGTCACGCTCCTAGCCCGCGCGGCGGAAGATCCAGGCGATGGCGGTGCCGTCGGCGGGGCTCTCGCCGGCGACGACCAGCTGGGAGGTCTCGCGCAGCCCGGCGTCGCCGTCGATCCACAGGCTGTCCTCGATGGCAAGCCGCCCGCCGCGGCAGCGGAAATTCCAGACCGTTCGGCCCCGCACCCGCAACAGCGCGCCCTGCCCGTCCGCGGTCGTCGCCGCCTCGACCTCGGGGTGGAGATGGAAGCGCACCGCAAAGGGGATCGCCTCGGCGCGGCGGCGGCGGCCCTGCAACAGCAGCAGATCCTGCCCTCGCAGCTCGCGTCCGTCGGCGGCGAGAGTCAGCTGACGCTGATGGATCAGGCCGAAGCGGCGGAGATAGCCGTCATGGCTCGCCTCGACCATGACCGTGCCGTCCGTCTCGTCGCGGACCAGCTCGACCTGGGAGACGCCCTTGCCGAGGCTGCCGTCGTCATGGACCGCGGTCGAGTTGCGGTCGCCCAGGGTCAGAGTCGAGTGGGCGGCGCTGCTCCTCAACGCCTGCACCAGCTCGGCGGGAAGCGCGCCGACGGCGGCGCCCGGGCCGCCGCAATTGACGACCAGCCGGCTCGCCCCTTCCGACAGCTCGAAAGCGAGGGTCGAGGCGCAGCCGCCGGCGAAGGCGCGGGTCGGCGGCGGCGGCGCCGCGTCGAACAAGACGATCGTGCCCTTCGCCTCGATCCTTTGATAGCCCCAGCCGCGCGGCTGGCGAAGCGGCCTCGCGCGGATGCCGCTCCCTTCCACCGCCGCCGCGACGCGGCGTTTCGACGCCATGTTGCCGCCCTGCCAGCTCGACAGCGCCTCGTCGCCGAGGGTCGTTCCGAGCAAGGCCCCGACGGCGGCGGACAAAGCGTCGGCCACCGCCTCGGGCAGGTCGCGATCGCCGGCATAATAAGCGGCGCGCAGCTGGGCGAGCAGCTCGACCAGCGCGAGTTGCTCGGCCGGCGAGCGGCTGACCAGGCCGCCATCGTCGTGGAGCGAGGTGGCGAGCGCCCTCAGCAGCCCCGCTTCGCCGCGACCGAGCCGCGCCGGTCCGCCCTGGACGACCAGGGCCGCGGCGATCACCCCCGCCCAGGCGGTGATCCGGGCCAGGCCGGGCCGCGCCTTGTCAGCCGCTTTGTCGAGATGGCGGGCGCCCCGCGACAGCGTGTTGAGCAACACGGCCCGGTAGGCCGCGTCGCGGCTCGACAATATGTAGGGCGCGTAGGCGGTCCAGAAGAGGATGCGCCGGCCCCACAGATCGGCGCGCCAGGCCGGCTCGATGACCGTCCCGGCATGCGCCGCCAGCCATTGGTGGACGATCTTCTCGGCGATCTTGGCGCCGCGCTCGCGGGTTGAGGCGGCGGCGAGGTCGCGCAGCCATTCGAAGCTGTGCAGATAGTCGTGCAAGTGGCGCGCGACCGGCGCATCGGGGAGCGTGGCGAAATCGAGCGCGTCGGCCGCCAGCGCGTCGCCGCCATGGACGAAGCGGCCGCGGAGGATCGCCTCTCCCGCCGCCTTGTCGCCGGCCACCGGATCCTTGGGCACGGCGAGCAGCTTGAGCGGGGCGCGGCCGCGCAGGCGCAGGGCGTGGAAGGGGGTCCGCCAGGAAAGGCGGTGGAGCAACGAGGAGACATGTTCGCCGAGCGACGCGCCGTGGCCGCCGCCGACCCGGATCAGCCGCTTGCCGGTCTCGATCTCGCCGCTCTCGGCCAGGTCGATCTTCTCGAGCAGGCTCATCGCCGCAATTCGCCGATATTCGCCGCATAACGCTGCGGACCGCCGCGAAAGGTGGCCGTTCCCGCCACCAGAACGTCGGCCCCCGCCTCGATCGCCCGGCGCGCGGTGGCGGCGTCGATGCCGCCGTCCACCTCGAGGTCCACCGTCAGGCCGGCCTTGTCGATCCGCTTGCGGACCGCCTCGATCTTGCGCAGCTGGCCGGCGATGAAGCTCTGGCCGCCGAAGCCGGGGTTGACGCTCATCACCAGCACCAGGTCGACGTCGTCGAGGACATAATCGAGCATCTTGGCCGGCGTCGCCGGATTGAGCGAGACTCCGGCGCGCTTGCCGAGCGCGCGGATCGCCTGGAGGGTGCGGTGGAGGTGCGGTCCGGCCTCGGGGTGGACGGTGATCGTGTCCGCCCCGGCCTCGGCGAACGCCTCCAGGAAGGGATCGACCGGCGAGATCATCAGATGGACGTCGAACGGCTTGGCGGTGTGCGGCCGCAACGCCTTCACGACGGCGGGGCCGATGGTGAGGTTGGGGACGAAATGACCGTCCATCACGTCGATGTGGATCCAGTCGGCCCCGGCCGCGTCGACGGCTCGGACCTCCTCGCCCAGCCGTGCGAAATCGGCGGAGAGGATGGAGGGGGCGATGCGGACCGGCTGCTGCACGCTTTCTTCGTTAACCTTGCCCGAGTCGCGCGGCAAGGAAGGGCGGCTACTTATCCCCGCTTAATCGCCCGGGAAGCAGGCAGAAGGCGCCTGCTCAGCCCCTCTCCCGCTTTTCGCGGGAGAGGAGGGGCCCAAGCCGTCAGGCTTGGGAGATGAGGGTCTGTACACAGGAGTCAGCAAGACCCTCACCTCCCATCCGCTGCGCGGATGGGCCCCTCCTCTCCCGTGAAGGACGGGAGAGGGGGTTACTTCCGACGGAAGCGGGCGATGAAGAAGCCGTCGGCTCCACCGGCGTCGGCGAAGAGGCCCGGCAGGATGCGGACTCGATTGCCCTCGACGGGCAGATCGGGCGGCAATTCCCCCGACTCGATCTGAGCGGCCTCGAAGTCGCGCCGCCCGGCCAGGAACGCCTCGGCCGCCGCCTCGCCTTCCTCGGGCTCGAGCGAACAGACCGAATAGACCAAAGCGCCGCCGGGCTTCAGCCAGCCGGCAGCGCGGGCGAGCATCGCTTTCTGGCTTTCGGCAAGCTCCGCTATGGCGCGGGGACGAACGCGGTGGAGGACGTCGGGGTGGCGGCGGTAGATGCCGGTCGCGGAGCAGGGCGCGTCGAGCAGGATCGCATCGACCTTGTCGGGCGGCGACCAGCGCAACATGTCGGCCGCGACCAGCTTCGCCGAAAGGTTCGTCCGCGCCAGATTCTCGGAAAGTCGTGCAAGACGACTTTCCGACGAGTCGACAGCGGTCACCTCGAAGCCGGCGCTGGCCAGCTGCATCGTCTTGCCGCCCGGGGCGGCGCACAGATCGAGCGCGGTGCGGCCCTTGCCATCCCCGAGCAGGCGCGCCGGCAGCGACGCGGCGACGTCCTGCACCCACCAGCCGCCTTCGCCATAGCCCGTAAGCCCGGCGACGGCGGTGCGGGCCGGGAGCCGCAAGTGGCCCGGCATGAGGCTGACCCCCTCCATCCCGGGCGCGGGCTCGGCGCCGGCGGCGAAGCAGAGGTCGAGCGGCGGCGGCGCAGCGAGCAGCTTCGAAGCCTGGGCGACGACCTCGCCGCCCCAGTTGCGGGTCCATCGCGCCTCGATCGCCGCGGGCAGCGAGGGCAGGGCCGGAAGCGCCGCCTGTTGCCGCATCAAAGTCCCGAACACGCCGTGGACGAGGCGGCGGGGACCGCCCTCGAGCAGCGGCAGCACGGTCGAGATGGCGGCATGCGGCGGCGTCTCGAGGATCAAGGCCTGGACGAGCGCGATGCGCAGCGCGAAGCGGGCCCTGGCGTCGTCGGGCAGCGGGCGCTGGGTGGCGCCGTCGATCAGTGCGTCGAGATCGGGCAGGCGGCGCAACGCCTCGGCGGCGATGGCGTGGGCGAGGCCGCGGTCGTCGGAGCGGGTCAGCCCGCGGGCGGCGGTGTCGAGCGCCGCCTCCAGCGGCAGGCCCTTGCGCAGCACCGCGTCGAGCAGGCTGAGCGCCGCCCGGCGGGCCGGCAGCCCGGCGACGTCGTCCCGGTCGCGCGCCACCTCAGGTCCGGCGGCCGAGCGGGTCGAGCGCGCTGGCGCGGCGGCGGGGCGGGCGGACGGAACCGCTGTCGCCGCGGGGCGGCCCCGAACGGCCCGCCATCTCGCGAAGCAGCGCAATCCGGTTCGCCGTGTCGGGGTGGGTGGAGAAGAAGCTGTCGCGACCGCTGCCGGACGGCACGATGTAGAGCGACGCCGCCGCCGGCACCCGTGCCGCCACCGGGCTGGGCGTGCGGGCGGCACCTTCGTGCAGCTTGGCGAGCGCCGAGGCGAGCGCGCCCGGATCGCCGCAAATCTCGGCGCCGGCGCGGTCCGCGCCATATTCGCGGGTGCGGCTGATCGCGAGCTGGACGAGCATCGCCGCGAACGGCGCCAGCAGGACCGCCGCAATCATCGCCAGCGGATTGGCGCGGGCAGCGTCGCCGCGGAAGAAGAAGCCGAAATTGGCGAGCATCGAGATCGCGCCGGCGATCGTCGCCGTCATCGTCATCACCAGAGTGTCGCGGTTACGGACGTGGCCGAGCTCGTGCGCCATCACCGCCGCCACCTCGTCGCGGCTGAGGATGGCGAGCAGGCCGGTGGTGGCGGCGACCGCGGCATGCTGCGGGTCGCGGCCGGTGGCGAAGGCGTTGGGGTGAGGCGAGTCGATCAGATAGACGCGCGGATTGGGCAGGCCCGCGCGGGCGGCGAGCTGGTGGACGATGCCGACGAGCTGCGGGCAGTCGCGGCCGGTCACCTCCTTGGCGTTGTGCATCGACAGGACGATGCGATCCGCATTCCAGAAGGTCAGCAGGTTGATCGCCGCGGCGGCGACGAGGGCGATGACGGCGCCGCGCGGGCCGCCGATCGTGAAGCCCAAGCCCATGAACAGCGCCGTCAGCGCCGCCAGCAGCATCAGGGTCCGGAATTGGTTCATCCTTGCGCGTCCGCCTGCCACCTCCGAAATGTGGGGGATGAGCGAGCCATCTTCAATCGGCAAAGCGGCCCGTCGCCCGCCGCACGTCAAGCCGCCGGCGCACCTGTCGCCGAGCCCGCCGGTGCCGGAGCCGGGGCCTGCGGCGGAGGCGGAAGAGCAAGGCGGGCCGAAGGGGCGTGAGCCGACCCGCTACGGCGACTGGGAGAATAAGGGCATTTGCTGGGATTTCTGAGGGGTAAAGCCCCGCTCCCGCCTTTCGCGGGAGCGGGGCTTTGGAGGGCTAGACTCCCTCGGCCCGCAGCGGCCTCGACAGCAGCCGCTCGACGGCCTCGTCGACGCTCGCCTCGCCCGCGAGCAGCGCGCAGACCGAAGCGACGATCGGCATGTCGACCCCCGCTTGCGCGGCCGCCCGCGCCAGCACGGGCGCCGTATAGGCCCCTTCCGCCACCGTGCGCCGGTCCGCGAGCAGATCCGCGGCTTTTCTCCCCTCGCCCAGCCCCTTGCCGAGGCTGAAGTTGCGCGAGCTGGTCGACGAGCAGGTGAGGACGAGGTCGCCGAGCCCGGAGAGGCCGGCCAGCGTCTCGGCGCGGGCGCCCCGCGCCAGCCCGAAACGGGTCATTTCGGCGAAGCCGCGCGAGATCAGGGCGGCGCGGGCATTGAGGCCGAGGCCCCGCCCCTCCACCACCCCGCAGGCGATCGCCAGCACGTTCTTGACCGCCCCGCCAATCTCCGCGCCGACGAGGTCGTCGGAGAGATAGGGCCGGAACCAGGGGCGGGCGAGGCGGCCGCGGAGCCGCTCGCCCAGGGCGCGGTCCTCGACGGCGAGGGTGACGGCGGCCGGCAGCCCGGCGGCGACTTCGTGGGCGAAGGTCGGGCCGGACAGGACCGCGATCGGCGCGTCGGGCTGCGCTTCGCGGGCGACGTCGTGCATCAGCTCCATCGTCGCTTCTTCCATGCCCTTGGCGCACAGGATGAGGGGGATTGCGAGACGCGGCATGGCGGCGAGGACGGCGCGCATATGCTGGGCCGGCGTGACGACGAGGAGCGCGTCGCAGCCGGCGAGCGCGGCGAGATCGCCGGTCGCCCGGATCGCCGGGTCGAGGCTTATGCCGGGCAGGAACAGGCGATTCTCGTGCGCCGCGTTGACGCTCTCGACCACTTCCGGCTCGCGCGCCCACAGCAGGGTCTCGCCGCCGCCCGCGGCGACCTGGGCCAGCGCCGTCCCCCAAGCGCCGCCGCCGATCACGCCGGCCTTCACGCTTTCACTCCGGCGCCGCGGACCTTTTCAGCCTCCGGGTCGAGCGGCCAGCGGGCGCGGGCGGGGACGTCGAGCGGGTCGGTCAGGCCGGCGTCGAAGCGCAGCGCCCCCGCCCAGCCGATCATCGCCGCATTGTCGGTGCACAGCCACAGCGGCGGGGCGACGAACGGGAGGCCGTACGCCGCGGCCAGAGCGGTCAGCGCGGCGCGGATGGGGCGGTTGGCGGCGACTCCGCCGGCGACGACCAAGGCGGTCGCTTCCGGCACGCGTTCGAGCGCGCGGCGGGTGCGGTCGACGAGGCTGTCGACCACCGCCTGCTGGAACGAGGCGGCGATATCGGCGGTCGCATAGCGCCCGCTCTCACGGGCGCGCAGGACCGCGCTCTTGAGGCCGGCGAACGAGAAATGGGGCTCCGGCGATCCCCATAGCGGCCGCGGCAGCGGGACGGCCGCCGCGTCGCCGTCCCGCGCGGCGCGCTCGACGGCGGGGCCGCCGGGAAAGCCGAGGCCGAGCAGTTTCGCGGTCTTGTCGAACGCCTCGCCGGCCGCGTCGTCGATGGTGGTGGCGAGCCGGCGGTAGCGGCCGAGGCCCTCGACGAACAGCAATTGGCAATGGCCGCCCGAGACCAG
Source organism: Allosphingosinicella sp. (assembly GCA_036378975.1). Taxonomy (GTDB): domain Bacteria; phylum Pseudomonadota; class Alphaproteobacteria; order Sphingomonadales; family Sphingomonadaceae; genus Allosphingosinicella. Next base: position 46,917 of record DASUVK010000084.1, read on the forward strand.
CAGCAGGAGATAGGGGAAAGCGAGGCCGGGCTCGCTCAGCATCGGCGACAAGGCATGGCCTTCGAGATGGTTGACCGCGACCAGCGGCTTGCCCGCGGCCAGCGCCAGCCCCTTGGCGGCGACGAGGCCGACCATCACCCCGCCGACCAGGCCCGGGCCGGCCGTCGCCGCGATCGCGTCGACATCGGCCAGCCCGACCCCGGCCTCGGCCAGGGCCGCCTCGATCAGGCCCGGAAGGATCTCGACATGGGCCCTGGCGGCAATCTCGGGGACGACGCCCCCATAAGGGCGATGGGCGCTCTCCTGCCCCGCCAAACGGTGCGCGAGGATGCGGCGGTCCGAAGCGACCAGGGCCGCCGCCGTCTCGTCGCAGCTCGATTCGATGCCCAGCACCAGGCTCATGCCCGCTTCCCTGCCACCCGCGCACCCGCTAGCACAAGCGCCGCATGCAGCCGATCTTACGCTTAGGAACCCGCGGCTCGCCGCTGGCGCTGGTCCAGGCCCGACTGGTGGCGACGGCGCTGCGCGACGCCCATGGCTGGGGCCCGGAGCTGATCGAGATCGAGCCGATCGCGACCAGCGGCGACCAGGCCCGCGACCGGCCGCTCGCCGAGCTCGGCGGCAAGGCGTTGTGGACCAAGGAGCTGGATGCGGCGCTGATCGAGGGCCGCATCGACCTCGCCGTCCATTCGATGAAGGACGTCGAGACGCTACGGCCGGACGAGATCGCGATCGCCGCGATGCTGCCGCGGGCCGACGTGCGCGACCGGCTGGTGGGGGCGCAAAGCCTGGCGGCGCTGCCCGAGGGCGCCCGAGTCGGCACCTCGTCGCCCCGGCGGGCGGCGCAGCTGCTGGCGCGGCGGCCGGACCTGACGATCCTTCCCTTCCGCGGCAACGTCGAGACCCGCCTGCGCAAGATCGACCTTGGCGAGGCTGACGCCACCCTCCTCGCCGCCGCCGGCCTCGAACGGCTCGGCCGATCCGAGATCGGCGCCGTGCTCGACGATTTCCTGCCCGCGCCGGCGCAGGGAGCGATCGGGGTGGAAGTGCGCGCGGACGACCGCCGGATCCGGACTCTGGTTGGAGCGATCGACGATCGGGCGACGCATCTGTGCGTTGCTGCCGAGCGGCGGCTGCTGCAGGGGCTTGGGGGAAGCTGCCGCTCGCCGGTGGCAGCGCTCGCCACGCTCGACGGCGACCAGATCCGGCTGCGCGCCGAGATCCTCACCGGGGATGGGCGCGAAGCGGAAAGTGGCGAGGCGCGCTTCGCGAGCGGCGACGAGACGGCCCCCCTCGAGCTGGCGCGCAGCATGCTGGATCGCGCGGGGCCGGGGCTGCGGATGCTGTTCGGGCTGTGAAGCTGCTGATCCTTCGTCCGGAGCCGGGGGCGTCCGAAACCGCCGCACGGGCGCGGGAGCTGGGCCTGGAGCCGGTCGTCGCGCCGCTGTTCGCGATCGAGGCCGCTGCCGCCGCGCCGGTGGAGGCGGCGCGCTACGACGCGATTCTGTTCACCAGCGCCAATGGCGCGCGGCACGCGCCGCCGGGATTGACCGCCCTCCCCTGCTTCGCCGTCGGCGAGAGCACGGCGGCCGCGGCACGGCTGGCCGGATTTACCGACATCCGAATCGGATCTTGCGACGGCGCGGCGGCGGCCGCGATGATGGCCGCGGCCGGGGTGAAGCGGGCGATCCATCCGTGCGGCCGGGACCATGTCGCGCTCGAGGCGCCCGGCGTCGCGATCGAGCAACGGATCGTCTATGCGGCCGAGCCGGTGGCGTCGCAGCGGTTCGAGGGACCGGCGGTGGCGATGGTCCACTCGCCCCGCGCCGCGCGCCGGTTCGCGCAGCTCGCCGGCGACCGGTCCGCGATCGCGATCGCGGCGATCAGCGCCGCCGCCGCCGAGGCGGCGGGGGAAGGCTGGGCGACCAGGGCGGTGGCTGCGGCGCCGCGCGACCACGCGTTGCTGGAGCTTGCCGCGAAGCTGTGCAACACTGGCGCCGAAGGGACGAAGGACGGCGGCGATGGATTATGAGCCGGCACGAGTGACGGCCAAGCCGCAGCGGCCGCTTTGGTCGCTGCTCGCCTTGCCGCTCATCGCTTTCGTCGCCGGTCTGGCGGCGATGGGCTGGCTGCTCGCCCGTTCGGGCACCGCCGCCGCCTTTCTCGGCGTCGCGCCGGCCCCGCCGCCGGCGCCCGAACCGGCCGCGGCGCAGACCGTCGCCGTCGAGCGCGATCCGGCGGTCGAACCGCTGGACGAAGCGCCGGCGGGCGAGCGGCTGGTGATCGACCCGGAGACGACACGCCGGGTCAACCGGCTCGAGGAGCGGCTCGCCATGCTCGACCTGCAGTCGCGCACGGCCGTCGGCAATGCCGACCGCGCCGAGGGGCTGTTGGTCGCCTTCGCCGCCCGGCGCGCGATCGATCGCGGCGTCGCCCTCGGCTATATCGAGACGCTGCTTCGGCAGCGCTTCGCCGCGACCGAGCCGCAGGCGGTGGCGACCGTGCTCACCATCGCCCGCCAGCCGGTGACGGTGCAGAGCCTGCAAAAGGAATTCCAGGCGATCGCCCCGCATCTGTCCGGCGGCGGCCAGGCGCAGAGCTGGTGGGGGGCGTTCAAGACCGAGATGGCCGGACTGGTCACCATTCGCCGCGAGAACACGCCGTCGACCCAGCCGGCGGAGCGGCTGCGCCGCGCCGGCCAGAGCCTGGAGGCGGGGCAGGTTGAAGTCGCCCTGCTCGAGGTGCTGAGGCTGCCGGGCCACGAACGGGCCGACAGGTGGATCGCCGACGCCCGCCGCTACGTCGCTGCCCACCGCGCGCTCGACCGGCTTGAGAGCGCCGCCTTGCTCGAGCCGCGCGCGCCGGCGCCGCGCCCGCCCGCGCCTGCCGCCCTCCCGAAGGCCCGCTAGATCTCCAGCAGGGCGTAAGGGCGGCCGAAGGCCGGCTCGACGACGAACTGCGCGCAGTTGAACACCGGCACGCCGCCCGGCGTGCGCCCCGAATAGGCGCCGCGATGGGCGTGGCCGTGGACCACCGCCTTGACGTTGTCGAAGCGGTCGATGGCGTGGGCGAGGCGCGAGGAGCCGAGGAACGGATAGATTTCGAGCGGCTCGCCTGCGACCGTCTCGGGGATCGGCGCATAATGGAGCACGGCGACCACCCGCTCGGTGCGCAGCGAGCGCAGCGCGTTTTCGAGCAGCCTCGCCTCGTTGCGCGATTCGTCGACGAAGGTCTTGATCGCGGCCTCGCCGAAGGCGCCGAGCTCGCCGCGGCCGAAGCCGCCGATGAAGCCCTTGGCGCCGGCGAAGCCGACTCCCGCGATCACCGCCGCCTGCTCGCCGAGCATGATCGCCCCCGCCTGCTGGAGGATTGTCGCGACCTCGTCGGCGATGCCCCCTTCATAATCGTGGTTGCCGAGCACGGCGACGACCGGGATGGTGCAGGCGCGCAAATCCTCGGCGAGGATCTCGGCCTCGCTGATCTTGCCGAAATTGGTCAGGTCGCCGGTCAGAGCGAGCACGTCGGCCGCTCCGGAAATCTCCTCGAACATCGCCCGGTAGCGATTGTGGCAGGTCTCGCTGACATGGAGGTCGCCGACCGCGGCGAGGGTGATCGCCTCAGTGGTGCTGGGGTCGTTCATGCTTTTCGTCCACTCCCTTGCCGACGACGTCCGCAAAACCCCATTCGCTGACGTCGACGACATAATCGGTCGGGCTGATCAGCCGGCCCCGGCAGATCCGGATGCTGGCGGGCGGCATCTGGTCCTGCGCCTTCAGGCGCTCAAGCAGCTCGTCGTAGAGCCAGCGGGGGATCAGGTCGCGCTCGGTCGGATAGACGAAGCGGAAGTTGAGCACGTTGATCAGCAGCACCTCCCAATAGAGCTCCATCGAGGCCAGCAGCCACTTCCAGTCGATCTCGTCATGCTTGACGAGGATGGTGTGGACGATGTCGGCGCCGTCGTAGCGGTAGCGCGTCTGCAGGAAGAGCTTGGAGAGGATGAACTGGGTGGGCGGGGTCACCCGGACCCGGGTCCCGTAGACATCCGCCTCGTACACCTCCTGGAACCATTCGTCGGTGATCGGGATGCTGGCGGAGGAAATGCTGAAGATCACATCGAAGAAATAGTCGCCCCGCCAGACCTTCCCGATCCAGCGCTCGTCCTCCATCTCGATCTCGAATCCGCGCGAATGGAAGAATGCCAGGATCTTGGGCGCGTCGCTCGGCTTGCAGAAGACGTCGAGGTCCTTGGTGGGACGGGTGATCCCGGTGAAGCAGGAGAGGGCGTAGGTGCCCGACAGGAGGAAGGGCACCCCCGATTCCTGGAGCAGCTTCAGGCTCTCGACGTAGAAGCCCACCGCTTCCGCGGGCGGCTCGAACATCGAGGCGTCTACCGTGTCGACTTGTCTGCTCATGTCCCGGCGTCCGGCCACCCGGCATGCGGCAGGGCGCCGCGTCGAGCCGGGACTGACGGAAGAACGGGGCGTGGCACGATGCGTTCCGCCGGCCGGAACGCTCCCCGCATTCCGGCCGGCGTCCCTCAGCGGCTAGGCCGCTCGCAGCGAGACATTGTCGAAATCGCCATATTTGCCGGCGTCGGCGCTGTTCAGCATCAGGGTTATGTAGGTGTTCGTCGTAGTCGCGACGAACGTGGCCGTCCCACCCGTGCCGGTGAAGGCCGTGTAGGATGCCGCGCCCTGCGAGGTGCCGACGCGGATCAGGCGGTCGGCCGTTCCTCCTCCGATCGTGGCCGACACTTGATAGGTCTGGCCGATGACGGTCGCCACGACCTGATAGGCCCGTCCGTTGGCCCCGTTGGTGACGCGCAAGGCCCCGCCGACGACCGACAGAGTGGCGCCGTTAACGGCGGTCCAGCCCGTCGTGCCGCTGTCGAACGTCCCGTTGACGACCAGCTCCGGGCCCAACGGGTCGCCGCCGCTCATGTCGAAATAGATCCACCCGGCGGTCGTCACCCGCTTGATGTAGAGACGGTTGTTGGTGCGGTCGAAAGCCAGCGTTCCGAGCGCCGGCGGGGCGACGAAGTCGGCGTCGCTGATCGCGCCGTCCTTGACCAGCGAGACGTCCTCGTAGCGGCTATTGATCGGGTGGAAGTTGACGTTGGTGAAGGTGAAGGTTGAGATTCCCGTCGTGTCCTTCAGCGTCAGCGCGGTGACATTGGTGGCCGAGAGCTTGTTGACGGAGTCGCTGAGCTTGAGACTGTCGAGCAACACCGTGCCGCAATCCTGGAAGTGACCCAGCAGCGACGCTGTGGAGGCAAGGCCCAGCCAGCATCGTTCGATCACCACCGACTGCACGTTCTGGCAATGAATGCCGCGGCCGGTTTCCGCATTGGTGACGTTCTGGCGAAGGTCCTCGAGGTGGACGTGGGCGATCGTGCCGGTCGTCGGCTTGGCCACGATGCCGTGGAGCGCGCCCTCGTCCAGGCGCGTGCCGCACATGTAAAAGACGCTCTCCCCTCGCGCGCCGTCGGTGCCGAGCGGGGTGTCGGCGCGGACCCAGCCGAGCGTGCTGGCGAAGCCGCTCTTGCTGTAGAACTGACCCCGGAAATAGCCGTAGTCGATGAACTGACTGTACTCGTCGCGGTATCCGCCCCAATTTTTGTTCTCGATCACCGAGTTCGAATAGCCTTGGCCGGCGCTGGAGACGAAGCAGCCGCCGAAAATGCAGTCGCATGTGTCGATGTAGGAATCGCTCGCATAGACGACCGCATCCTGGGCCATGAGGCCGTAGAAGCCGCACCTTTCGAAGGTTGCCGCGATCGTGGCGAGATTCAACACCCGGCGGGCATCCCGACTTGCGCCGGGGACGCCGACGAAGCTGAAGTCGCGGAACTGGAGCCGACCGGAGTTGAGGGTGATCGAATCGGCGGTAGCGGCGGTGCCGATCCAGATCGCGCTGTCGGTGCCGGTCCCGACCAGCTGGGCGTCGATCCCGGCTGTCTCGCCGCCGAAGCTCTTCGAAACCGGCGATGCCAACAGGTACAGGCCGTCGATCACCAGCGTCCCGCCGCCACTGGTGACAAGGGCGTTGAGGCCGGCCTGAAGAGCCGCAGAGCAATCGGTGCCGTAGACTGCGCCCCCGTTGGTAACCGACGTGCCGGCCGCGTTGGCGAGCGTGACCTCGGTCGCGGAAACGAACGAGGCGATGCTGCTGACGAGCTTGGCGCCCGATGCGCCGGCGCCGCCGACGACGATCGGCTTGCCGACATCCGCCGAGGTGAAGGGCGCTGACGCGCTCGTCAATGTGGTCGAGCTCGCCGTCATCGCGGCGTCCCGCAATTCCTGCGCGTCCGAAACCGCGCCGAGACCGCTCAGGGTAATAAGAAAATCGACTTCTGCCATGGGGGGTTCCTCCCGCTATGGGTTGACACTATCCGGCGCCACCATCGGGAACCCCACCCGGCCGGCATGGCTGAGGTAGCGGGAGACGAAGGAGAAAGCCAGAGGAGAACATAACGGGATCAGACGAACCGGTCATTTCGGCTGATCAGCCGAGGCGGCGGGCGCTGCGGCCGGCCGGCCGATGTCCCGCAGGGTGACGGTGAAGTCGAGATCGGCGTTGGGCGGGACGGCGCCGCCGCCGGCGCCGTCCGCGCCGTAGGCGAGGTGGGCGGGAATCCGGAATCGATAGGTGCCGCCCTGATTCATCAGCATCAGCGCTTCCTGGAAGCCCGGTATGACGCCGGACACCATCATCCCGACCGGTTTCTCGCTCTTGTCGAACAGCGTGCCGTCGACGAGACGGCCTTCATAGTCGATCAGCACCGCGTCCTCGGCGGCCGGCCGCGGCCCGGTACCGGGCGTCAAGGTCTCGAAGCGCAGGCCCGAAGCGGTGGTGACGACCGCGCCGGAAGGCGGGGCCGGCGCGGGCACGGTCTGGGCGGGAGCCGCCATCGCCAGCAGCAGGGGGATAAGCATGGACACTCCCGGGTCGCAGTTCCGGCTGGCGGAAAAATGGAGCGGGCGAAGGGATTCGAACCCTCGACCCCAACCTTGGCAAGGTTGTGCTCTACCCCTGAGCTACGCCCGCTCTGAGCCGCGCCGCGGACGTTTGAGCGCCCCCGGCCGAGGTAAGGCGGCGGCTGCTAGCATGGGGTCCGCCGCCCGGCAAGGCTCTAGATAGGCTTGGCATGGGCCTGCGCAATCCCACATAGGCTGCGCAAGGCGATCGTATCGGAAAGGCGGACTGTGGCGACTTTGGGCATGAGCGCGGCGGAGAAGGAGGCGCTCGAACGCTTCCGGCGCGAGGTCATCGAACCGTCGATGGACGCGCTCGTCATCGTCGATTTCTGGGCGCCGTGGTGCGGCCCGTGCAAGCAGCTGACGCCGATCCTCGAGAAGGTCGCGGCCGATTATGCCGCGAAGGGGATCAGGCTCGCCAAGATCAACGTTGACGAGAACAAGGTCATTGCCGCCCAGTTCCGGGTGCAGTCCATCCCCACCGTCTATGCCATTTTCAAGGGCCAGCTCGTCGCCGACCTCACGCCGGCGCGCACCGAGGGGCAGCTGACCCGCTTCCTCGACCAGATTCTCGAGCAATTGCCGGTGGCCGGCGAGGCGCAGCAGCTCGAGGCGGAGATCGAGCCGCTAATCGCGATGGGCGAGGAGGTGCTCGCCCGCGGCGACCCCGAACGAGCCGAGAATATCTTCCGCCAGATCCTGGAGATGGCGCCCGACCATGCCGAGGTGATCGGCGGCCTTGTCCGGGCGCTGATCGCGGCCGGGCGGCTGGACGAGGCCCGCGCGCTGCTCGACGGCTCGCCGGAGAACGTCGCCGGCGATCCGGCGCTCGCCCGCGCCCGGTCGGCCATCGCTTTGGCCGAGGGGGCGGCGCCCGGTGTCGACAAAGGCGAATATGAGCGCCGCATCGCCGCCGATCCCGACGATCACGAGGCGCGCTACGAGCTGGCCGGCGCGCTGATGGCGGCGGGCGACCGCGACGGCGCCGCCGACCAGCTGCTCGAGAGCATCGGCCGCGACCGCGCCTGGAACGACGGCGCCGCGCGGCAGCGGCTGCTGCAGCTGATCGACGTGGTCGGGCTCGAGGACCCCTGGGCGGCCGCGCAGCGGCGCCGCCTGTCGGCCATTCTCTTCACCTGATGTCGTCCGAGACGCCGCTCCGCATCCCCGTTTTCCCGCTCGCCGGAGCCCTGCTCTTCCCGCGCACGCAGCTGCCGCTGCACATTTTCGAGCCGCGCTACCGGGCGATGGTGCGCGACGCGCTCGCCACCAACCAGCTGATCGGCATGATCCAGCCGCGCGGCGCCGAGGAGCCGCCTTTGCTGTTCGAAGTCGGCTCCATCGGCCATATCGCCGCCGCCGAGGAGCTCGACGACGGCCGTTTCAACATCGTTCTGGAGGGCGTCGGCCGATTCCGCGTCGTCCGCGAGGCCGCGGTCGACACGCTCTACCGCCAGGTCGACGCCGATCGGAGCGAATTCGACGATTCGGCCGAATCCGTACCGCTCGGGCTCGCGCAGCGTGCCGAGTTGGAGCGCGAGGCGCGACGCTATGCCGACGCGCTCGGCTATTCAGTCGACTGGGACGCCGTCACCCGGCTCGACGACGAGATGCTGGTCAACGCCATCGCCCAGGTCGCGCCGCTCGACGTCGGCTCGAAGCAGGCCCTGCTCGAAGCTCCCGACATATTGGAAAGATGCGACCTGCTGGTTCAGTTCATGCAATTCCAGCGCATGGTCCCCGGCGGCGCCGACGGGCCCGAGACGCTGCAGTGAACGAGACGCTGCTGGCGGTGCTGGCGTGCCCGGCGACGCGGACCCCGCTGCGCTACGATGCCGAGCGCCGGGAGCTGGTCTCGGAAGCGGCGGGCGTGGCCTATCCGATCCGCGATGGCGTCCCCCTGCTGCTGGTCGAGGAAGCGCGCCCGCTAGATGGGAAGGCCGCGCAGCAATAAGGGCAGCTCGCCCGATTCGCCGCGGGCCTCGGCCATGAACTGGCTCTTGAGCGGGCCGACTCGCTGAACGATCCCCATGCCGAAGCGACGTATCGCCGAGGCGGTTCGGCCCGGCACTCCATACAGCCTTGTGAGGCCGTCCGTGGCGGCGGCGACGGTCAGCGTGTCGAGGCCGCGCCAGCGCTCGTAGCGGGACAAGAGCTGGGCGTCGCCGAGGTCGAGGCCGAGCCGCGCCCCTTCGACCAGCACCTGGGTGAGCGCGGCGACGTCGCGGAAGCCGAGGTTGAGGCCCTGCCCGGCGATCGGGTGGATGCCGTGGGCGGCGTCTCCCGCCAGCGCGAGCCGCTCGGCGGTCATTGTCGCCGCGTGGTGGAAGCCGAGCGGATAGTTCCACCGCGGGCCGGCCAGCCGCACCTCGCCGAGGAAGCCGCCCATCCGCTTGCCGATTTCGTGAGCCATCGCCCGGTCGGGCAGGTCGATCACCGCCGCTGCGTCCGCCGCGGCCACCGACCACACGATCGCCGACCGGGTGCCCGGCAGCAACGGCAGGACGGCGAACGGGCCGGACGGGTAGAATATCTCATAGGCCGCATGTTCGTGATGCCGGTCGTGCTCGACGGTGAGCACCACCGCGGCATGATCGTAGCTCCAGCGCGCCAGAGGGATGTTGGCGGCTTCGCGCGTCGGCGAATTGCGCCCTTCGGCGCCGATCAGGAGCGGCGCCGCGACGGCGCGGCCATCGTCCAGCGCAATCCGCACGCCCGCCGGATCGCGAACGATGCCGGCAGCCCGCGCCGGCATCAGCAGCCGCACCCGCGGCGCCTCGAGCGCCGCCTCGCGCAGAACCTGCCGCAACCGGCGATTTTCGACCATGATGCCGAGCGGGTCGTCCGCTTCGGGGGCGTCGAAGACGATGCCGCCGGGCTGCAGCCCGTCACTGACCCGGATCGAGAGGATCGGGCAGCCCTCGCCCTCGAGCCGCTCCGCGACTCCGATCGCCTCCAGCATCCGCCACGAGGCGCTGGCGATGGCGGTAGCGCGGCCGTCGAAGGCCGGGGCGACGTTCTTGGCCGGGTCGGCCGGATCGACGACGATCGTCGACAGGCCGTGGCGATCGAGCGCGATGGCGAGGGTCAGGCCGATCAGCCCGCCGCCGAGGATGATGACGTCCGCGCGTTCCATGGCGTGCCTTTCAACGATTTTCCCGCCCTACCGATGCAAAGGTGCAACGCCAAGCGCTTGACCGGAGACTCCCGCCGGGCGCATTGTCCGTCTCAGGAACATTTGGGGCACGGGGATGGCGGCTTCAGCAGCGCAGAGCGCCCGCCAGGTGAGACTGGCGCAATGGCGGACCGGAATGAAGCGCGGCATGCGCCGCAGCTGGGCGCTGCTGATCGGCGGCGCGTTCGGCGGCGTGGCGCTGCTCGCGCTGCTGGCGCTGATCAGCTATCGACCCACCGACCCGTCGCTCAACACCGCCGCCGCCGGGCCGGTCCGCAACTGGGTCGGCGCGCCGGGGGCGTGGAGCGCGGATTTGCTGCTCAGCCTGTTCGGTCCGCCCGCGGCGCTGTTGCTCCCGCTGATCGTGCTCATCGGCGTGCGCATCGCCGCCGGCGCCGAGCCGACGCGCTGGCTGCGCTCGCTCCTGCTGACCGTGCTCGGGCTCACCTTGGTGGGCGGCGGCGCCTCGCTGCTCGTCGGCGACGCGGTCAACGGTCTGCCGGCGAGCTGGGGCGGCGCCACCGGCCTCTCGCTCGCCAAGCTGATCGACTTCGGCCTCGGCGCGATCGGCGAGCCCGGCATCGCCGAACCGTTCCGAATCGTCGCCGTCGGCCTGTGCGGCGCCCTCGGCCTCGCCCTGTGCTGGTTCGGCCTCGGCCTGCGGGCGGAGGAGCGGGCGTGGATCGCCGCGCGGCGGCGGCGGCGCGAGCGCGTCTTCGCCGACGAGGGCGAAGAGCTGCCCGAGCCTGAGGACCGCCCGGCGCGCACCCCGGTTATCGCCCCCGCCGAGCCGCCGCGCACCGTCATCAACGACCGGGTACGGACTCCGGCCCAGGCGAAAAGGCCGCTGCGCGAGCGCCAGGCCTCGCTCGCGCTCGGCGACTCCTACCAGCTGCCCGGGCTCGAATTGCTCGCCCCGGCGCCGCCGCCGATCGGCGGCGCGCTCGACAAAGCCAGCCTCGAGCGCAACGCCCGGCTGCTCGAATCGGTGCTCGAGGATTTCTCGGTCAAGGGCGAGATCGTCGAGGTGAGGCCGGGCCCGGTCGTCACCATGTACGAGCTGGAACCGGCCAGCGGCATCAAGGCGAGCCGCGTCATCCAGCTCGCAGACGACATCGCCCGCAACATGTCGGCTTTGTCCGCCCGCGTCGCCACCGTCCCGGGCCGCAGCGTCATCGGCATCGAATTGCCCAACCCGAAGCGCGAGATGGTGGTGCTGTCCGAGCTGATCGCCAGCCACGCCTTCGAGGACCAGGTGGCGCAATTGCCGATCGTGCTCGGCAAGAACATCGCCGGCGATCCGGTCGTCGCCGATCTCGCGCCGATGCCGCACCTGCTCGTCGCCGGCACCACCGGCTCGGGCAAATCGGTCGGCCTCAACTGCATGATCTTGTCATTGTTGTACCGGCTGACGCCCGAGCAGTGCAAAATGATACTGATCGACCCGAAAATGCTCGAACTGAGCACATATGACGACATTCCTCACCTTCTCGCTCCCGTCGTCACCGAGCCGGCCAAGGCGATCCGCGCGCTCAAATGGACGGTCGAGCAGATGGAGGAGCGCTACCGGATGATGGCGTCGATCGGGGTGCGGCAGCTCTCGAGCTTCAACGCCAAGGTGCGCGAGGCCAAGGCCAAGGGCCAAACGCTCGGCCGCCGCGTCCAGACCGGCTACGATCCGGAAACGGGCCAGCCCAAATACGAGATGGAGGAGCTCGAATACGAGGTCCTGCCGCAGATCGTCGTCGTCGTCGACGAGCTCGCCGATCTGATGATGACCGCCGGCAAGGAGGTCGAGTTCCTGATCCAGCGCCTCGCCCAGAAGGCGCGCGCCGCCGGTATCCATTTGATCATGGCGACCCAGCGGCCGTCGGTCGACGTCATCACCGGCGTGATCAAGGCGAATCTGCCGACGCGGATCTCGTTCGCGGTCACTTCCAAGATCGATTCGCGCACGATCTTGGGCGAGCAGGGCGCCGAGCAGCTGCTCGGCAAGGGCGACATGCTTTACATGCCCGGCGGCAAGCAGATCGCCCGGGTCCACGGCCCCTTCGTCTCCGACGAGGAGGTTAGAGCCGTCGCCGACTTCTGGAAGGCGCAGGGCCGCCCCGAATATGTCCAGGCCGTCACCGAGGAGCCCGAGGACGGCGGCTACATGTTCGAGGGCCAGCCGACCGGCGAGGACGACCCGGAAGCGCAGCTCTACCGCAAGGCGATCCAGACCGTGGCGGAGAGCCAGAAGGCCTCCACCTCCTACCTCCAGCGGCAGCTGCGCGTCGGCTACAACAATGCCGCCAGGCTGATCGAGCGGATGGAGAAAGACGGCTTCGTCAGCGCCCCCGACCATGTAGGCCGCCGCGAAGTGCTGGTCGATCCGGAGGGCCGGCCGCTTTAGCGCGCGCGGCAGCAGCTGAAACGACGTCGCCACGGCAGCAGCAAGAGGTAGCGGCGGGTTCACTGGACATTCAAGGCGCGGGCGCTAGGGCCACCGCAAATTTCCTTGCAAGGAGAAGACACGATGATGCGTTTCAAGGCGCTTGCCCTCGCTGCGGCGCCGGTCGCCGCGGCGGCCATGCTGGTGCCGCAGGCGCCCGTCGTGGCCCAGGCCCAGTCGCCGCTCGCCCAGGTAACGGCGCACCTCAAGGCCGTGAACACGATGATCGCGGGGTTCCGCCAGACCGACCGCAAGGGCCGCTCCCTCACCGGCACGATGACGCTGAAGCGGCCCGGCAAGCTGCGCTTCCAGTATCAGAAGGGCGTGCCGATGCTGATCGTCGCCGACGGCCGCAAGCTCAACATGATCGACTACGAGACGAAGCGGGTCGACAGCTGGCCGATCGGCAACTCGCCCCTCGGCGTGCTGCTCAACCCGAATCCGGACCTCGCCCGTATCGCCAAGGTGGTGCGCAACGACTCGCAGACCCTGCTCGTCCAGGCGCGCGACCCGAAGAAGCCGGAATTCGGCACGATCACGCTCGGCTTCGCCAAGGTCTCGAGCGGCCCCGCCGGGCTGCTGCTCCAGGGCTGGACGGTGATCGACGCGCAGAACAACCGCACCACCGTCAAGCTTTCGGGCCAGCGGTTCAACGTCGCCGTCGCCGACAGCGCCTTCGCGTTCGAGCGGCCGCGCAAGGGCACCAAAGGCTGAGCCATTCATCGCCGCGACAGGAATGAGACAGTAAAACATCCCTTGCGATTGCGGGTGGTCGCTGCCCGGGTTTTCCCCCTGTTGCCCGGCTCGCCGCCTCGATCGCGCCTCGCGTAGACCACGCTTGGTTGGCCCCCGCTCCACGCCCCCGGAGCGGGGGCCTTTGCGTCAGGGGCCGCTGCCGCTAGAGCCTTGAGCCATGTCCGCCACCCTCAAGATCGCGTCGTGGAACATCAACTCGGTCCGCGCCCGCATCGACATCGTCGAGAAGTTCCTGCGCGAGGAAGCGCCCGATATCCTGTGCCTGCAGGAAACCAAGGTCTGCGACAGCGACTTCCCGGCCGCCATGTTCCGGCGGCTCGGCTACGACCACCAGATAATCTGCGGCCAGCGCATGCACCACGGCGTCGCCATTCTCAGCCGCCTGCCGGCGCGCGAGGAAGCCAGGCACGACTGGCAGGCCAATGGCGAAGCCCGCCATGTCGGGGTGCGGCTGGAATGCGGCATCCGCCTCGAGAACGTCTACGTCCCCGCCGGCGGCGACATACCGGACCGCGAGCTCAACCCGAAATTCGGGCAAAAGCTCGACTTCATCGAGCGGATGACGCGCTGGTCCGAAGCCTGTGCCTGTCCGACCATCATGGTCGGCGATTTCAACGTCGCGCCGCTCGAATGCGACGTCTGGAGCCACAAACAGCTACTCACCGTCGTCAGCCACACCCCGGTCGAGGTCGAGGCGCTGACGCGGCTCCAGCAGAGCAACGCGTGGGTCGATCTCGGCCGCCACTTCCACCCCGCGCCCCAGCGCCTCCACACCTGGTGGAGCTACCGCTCGCCGGACTGGACGAAGAACGACCGGGGACGGCGCCTCGACCATATGTGGGCGACGGGCGATGTCGCACGCCAGGCGGTGCGCCATGTCGTCCACGAGCCCTGCCGCAACTGGACCCGCCCTTCGGACCATGTCCCTCTGGTTACGGAATTCGCGATTTGAGCGGCGGGCGCGCCGTCGCCCGCGCGATCGACGCGCTGCGGCATGGCTGGCCCGTGCGAATCGACGGCACCGGCTTCCTCGCGGTCGAAACGGCGGACGAGGCCACCCTCGCCGCCTTCGATGCCGCCGCGCCGGCCGACCTGCTGATTTCCGGCAACCGGGCGGTGACGCTGAAGCTCGCCAACCAGCGCGAAGCTGTGCCGAGCGGCCCGGTCAGGATCGAGCGCGCCGGCATGCGCCTGGCCGACGCCACCGCCGTGGCCGATCCGGCCCTCGATCTCTCGCGTCCCCTGAAGGGCCCGTTCCGGGCGCAAGCAGTCGAATGCGACCGCGCCGCCACCGCCGCCATCGCGCTGGCGCGGCGCGCCGGACTGCTTCCGGCACTGTTCCTAGGCGGCGAGGCCGGCGGGGACGCCGTCTCGATTTCCCCTGCCGACGTGGAAGCATTCGAAGGCGCGGCGTCGCTGAGGATCGCGTCGCGGGCGAAGCTGCCGACGCGCTTCGCCGAGCAGGCGGAGATCGTCGCCTTCCGCTCGGACGACGACGGCGCCGAGCATGTCGCCTTGCTGGTCGGCGCGCCTTCGGGCGGTCCGCCGCTGGTCCGCCTCCACAGCGAGTGTTTGACCGGGGACGTCCTCGGCTCGCTCAAATGCGATTGCGGGCCTCAGCTCGATGCCGCGCTGGCGGCGATCGCCGCCTCGGGCTGGGGCATCCTTCTCTATCTCAGGCAGGAGGGCCGCGGCATCGGCCTCGTCAACAAGCTGCGCGCCTACGCACTGCAGGATCAGGGTTTCGACACGGTCGACGCCAATGTCCGCCTCGGCTTCGCCGACGACGAGCGCGACTTCACCGTCGCCGCCCGCATGCTCTCGGCCCTTTGCCAGGACGAGGTGCGGCTGCTCACCAACAACCCCCGCAAGGTCGCGGGGCTGGAGTCGGCGGGAATCCGCGTCGCCGCGCGGGTGCCGCTCCAGGCGGGCGGCAATGCCCACAACCGTTCCTATCTGGAGACCAAGCGGTCGCGCAGCGGCCATAATCTCTGACGCCATGGCGTCGCTATACTTTACTCAAGTAGGTCAAGCACTTCGGCGTAGGTCTCGGCGATGTGACGGGCGCCGGCGGCGGTCAGCCTCGCGCCATAGCCCGGGCCGCAGTGCAGGCCGGCGCAAAGGCCGACCACCGTCATTCCCGCCGCGCGGGCGGCCGCGACACCGGGCGCCGTGTCCTCGAGGACGAGCACGTCCGCTGGGTCGACGCCCAGCGCCCGCGCCGCGTGCAGATAGATGTCGGGATGGGGCTTGCCGCGCGAAACGTGCTCGGCGGCGCTGAACAGATTGTCGCCGAAATGATGGGCGAGGCCGAACCGTTCGAGCGAGCTGCGCAGCCAGCGCGTCGGGCTCGACGAAGCCACGGCCCTCGGCGCCGGCGGAAGCGCGTCGAGGAACGCTCCGACACCCGCCACCGCGGCGACCTCCTCGAGCCGGAGGCGGAAGGCCTCGCTCGTGCGCCGCTCGAAGCCTTCGGGCAGCGGGCGGCCGATCTCGCCCTCGATCAAGGCACAGGTATCGGCCCAGTGCAGCCCGATATAGCGGTCCACCGCTTGCTGCGTGGTCGTCGCATGGCCGAGCGCGGTCAGCGCCTCGGCGAGGACGGCGTTGGACAGGATTTCGCTGTCGACGATGACGCCATCGAAATCGAAGATCATGGCCTTGAATATCATCGGTCCCCCGGACCGATGAGGTAAGAAGGTTCCAGGCCATCGGCGAATCTCAGGGCCGCTCTCCGAACAGGGCCGTGCCGACCCGCACGTGGGTGGCGCCGAGCGTCACAGCCGCCTGGTAATCGGCCGACATGCCCATGCTGAGGCCCGGCACGGCATGGCGGCGGGCGAGCTTGGCGAGCAGGGCGAAATAGGGCGCCGGCTCGACGTCGGCCGGGGGGATGCACATCAGCCCGACGAGCGGAAGCGCCGCGGCACGGCATTGCCCGATAAGCCCGGGCAGATCGACGACGGCGCAGCCTCCCTTCTGAAGCTCATCGCCGATATTGACCTGGACGAAGCAGTCCGGCCGCCGCCCGAGCCTGGCCATCGCCGGCCCGAGCGCCGCCACCAGCGACGGCCGGTCGACCGAATGGATGCAGTCGAACAGGGCCACCGCATCGTCGGCCTTGTTCGACTGGAGCCGGCCGATCAGGTGGAGCCGAACATCGGGCGCCTCCACCTTCAGCGCCGGCCATTTCGCCTGCGCCTCCTGGACCCGGTTCTCGCCGAAATCGCGCTGCCCCGCCTCGATCAGCGGGGTGACCGCCTCCGGTCGATGGCTCTTGGACACGGCGACCAGGGTGACGTCACCCGCCGCGCGGCCGGCGAGACCGGCGGCGCGGGCGATTTCGCTCCTCACTTGCTCGAGCCGCTCCGCGGGTGATGCGCCGGTCATGGCGGCTGCTATAGAAAGCGCCATGGCCCGCCGCCAGCCTCTGCCGCGCCTCTGGCTGATGACCGACGAGCGGCAGGGCGAGGCCCTGTGGGACGCGCTGGCACGACTGCCGAAGGGGGCGGGAATCGTCTTTCGCCATTACGGCCTCGAACCGGCCGAACGGCGCAAGCTGTTCGAGCGGGTGCGCGGCGTGGCGAGGCGCCGCCGGCTGCTCCTCCTCGCCGCCGGGACGGGGATTCGCGCCGATGGCGTCCATGGCGGGCGGGGCAGGGGCTTCAGGAGCGCCTCCGCCCACGATCTGCGCGAGCTGAAGGCCGCGGAGCGCTCCGGGGCGCGGCTCGTCTTCCTGTCGCCCGCTTTCCCGACCCGCTCGCATCCGGACCGCCGGGCGCTCGGACCGGTTCGCTTCGGATTGATCTCCGGCCAGGCCCGGGTGCCGGTCATTGCCCTCGGCGGCGTCGACGCGCGCAAGGCGCGGCGGCTGCCGCATATCTATGGCTGGGCGGGGATCGACGCCTGGATCGGCTGATACGCTCAGAAGCGGAAGGCGGTGCCGACGTAGACGGCCTGGCTGTCGCGGCGCTGGTCGGCCAGCGCCTCGAGCCGGTCGCGCTGGATCTTGTAGCGGACGCCGCCGGTGACATCGAGGTTGCGGGCGATCCGGTACGAGCCGCCGACGCCGACCGTGTAGCTCTCGTCGTCGGCGATGATGCGCGGCGTCGAAGGATCGGCCCGGGCGACGCCGGCCTCGGCGCGGGCGGTGAAGCGGCTGCCCGAATAGCTGACGCCGACTTCGGCGGCCTGACGGCCGCCGGGGATGGTGCCCCCCTTGACGCTGTCGACGTCCCCGGAGAGGGCGAAACGCTTCCAGCCGATCGAGGCGCCGAGATTGTAGACGGTGGGCGTGATCGCGGTGACCGGCGTGGCGGACATGTCGGCGGCACGGCGCAGGGCGCCGGTCGGGGGCGCGGCCCGGGCGCGGATGGCGACGCGGATGGATTGGCTGCGGTTGACCGCGGTCGGCGCAGGCGTGAAGCGGAAGCTGTTCGCCTGGTCGCCCCGGCGGGCGAGCTCGGCGGCGAGGCGCGGGTCGGCGACCGCCGGAGTGAAGGTTCCCGCCCGCAGCGAGGCGGCCGGGCGCGTCCGCTTGGTGTTCTGCTGGGTGTTGGCGGCGAGCGCAGGCGTGAGCACGAGCGCCAGCGCGATCAGCGCTGCACCTCCGACTGCACTTGGTCCTGCCAGCTTCACAATCACCCGTGGCGACTCCCGTTACGAGCCGGATGTAGTACTTCCGGCTCGGTCAAACCAGTGAAGCGGGGGACGCGGACACGAATCGTTCCGGCATGTTGCATCTTTTCCACAACCCCGACTCCGACGCGGCGCCAAGCCACCGGCCCCGCGGAGCGGCCGCCTCCGGCAGAGAGACGGCTTGCCGCCTGCGTGGCGCGTTCTATAACGGCGCACGACCCCTGTAGTTTCCAAGGACACAAGCTTCATGCGACGCGCTGCAATTCTGGCCCTGACCCTGGTCGGCGCCTTCGGCCTCTCGGCCTGCGATTTCGTTCGGGACGACATCAACAAGACGCTCGGACGCGGCACCGGGGACCGGGTCCGCGAGGCGGATCTGGCCGCGTCGCAGGTGACGACGATCGGCGTCAATTCCTACCTCTGGCGCGCGGCGCTCGAGACGCTGTCCTTCGCGCCCATGGCGCAGGTCGATTCGAACGGCGGCGTGCTGGTGACCGACTGGTACAGCAATCCCGGCTCCCCCAACGAGCGGGTCAAGGTGACCGCGACCATCCTCGACCGCGACCTCAGGGCCGACGCCTTGCGCGTCGCCGCCTCGCGGCAGGTGCTGCAGGGCGGCCAGTGGATTGACGCCCCGGTGGCGGCGGCGACTGTCCAGAAGCTCGAGGAGATCATCCTCACCCGCGCCCGCGACCTTCGCCGGAACGCCATCGCCAGCTAAGGAGCAGCCTTCCCATGGCGGCGCGTTTCAACCCGCTCGAGGCCGACGCGCGCTGGCAGAAGCTGTGGGAGGAGAAGGGCACCTTCCACGCTGCCGGCGACAGCGCCCGCCCCCGGGCCTACGTCCTGGAGATGTTCCCCTATCCGTCGGGGCGCATCCACATGGGTCATGTCCGCAACTATACGATGGGCGACGTGCTCGCCCGCTATCGGCGGATGAACGGATTCGACGTGCTCCACCCGATGGGTTGGGACGCATTCGGCATGCCCGCCGAAAATGCGGCGATGGAGAAGAGGGTCCATCCCGGTCTATGGACGCGGTCGAACATCGAGACGATGCGCGCGCAACTGAAGCGCCTCGGCTTCGCCTTCGACTGGAGCCGCGAGATCGCCACTTGCGAGCCGAGCTTTTACGGCCACGAGCAGGCGCTGTTTCTCGACCTCTACGAAGCGGGGCTCGTCTATCGCAAGCAGAGCGAGGTCAATTGGGACCCGGTCGACCTGACCGTGCTGGCCAATGAGCAGGTGATCGACGGCCGCGGCTGGCGCTCCGGCGCGATGGTCGAACGGCGCAAGCTCAACCAGTGGTTCCTGAAGATCACCGATTTCGCCGACGAGCTGCTCGACGGCCTCGGCAGGCTCGACCAATGGCCCGACAAGGTCCGGCTGATGCAGGAGAATTGGATCGGCAAGAGCCAGGGCCTGCGCTTCCGGTTCGATCTCACCGAGCCGGTCGCCGGGGAGACAGGTTTTGGCGTCTTCACCACCCGGCCGGACACCATTTTCGGCGCCAGCTTCGCCGCAATCTCGCCAGACCATCCGATCGCGCTGGCGTTGGCCGAACAGAATGAAGCGCTCGCCGCCTTTATCGCGGAATGCAAGCAGGGCGGCACCACCGCCGCGGAGCTGGAGACGGCCGAGAAGAACGGTTTCGACACCGGTATCCGCGTCGTCCATCCGCTCGACCCGGACTGGACGCTGCCACTCTACGTCGCCAATTTCGTGCTGATGGATTACGGCGCCGGGGCCATTTTCGGCTGCCCGGCGCACGACCAGCGTGACCTCGATTTCGCCCGCAAATACGGTCTGCCCGTCACCCGCGTCGTCGCCCCATCGCCCGAGGAGGCGGCCGAGCCGATCCGGGATGAGGCTTATGCGGGGCCCGGGCGACTCGTGAACAGCCGCTTCCTTGACGGGCTCGACGCCGAGGACGCCATCCGGGAGGTCATCAGCCGTGCCGAGGCGGAGGGCTGGGGCGAGGGTACGACCGTGTGGCGGCTCAGGGACTGGGGCGTCTCGAGGCAGCGTTACTGGGGAACGCCGATCCCGATCGTCCATTGCGAGGCCTGCGGCCCCGTCCCGGTAGCGCGCGAGCAGCTGCCCGTGCTGCTGCCCGAGGATATCGACTTCGAAACGCCCGGCAATCCGCTCGACCGTCATACCGACTGGGCCCATCTCGCGTGCCCGAGCTGTGGCGGCCCCGCCCGGCGCGAGACCGACACGCTCGACACCTTCGTCGATTCCTCTTGGTATTTCATCCGCTTCGCCAGTCAGCCGGCCGACGCGCCGTTCGATCGGTCCGAGGCGGAGCGCTGGCTGCCGGTCGATCAATATATCGGCGGCGTCGAGCATGCGATCCTTCACCTCCTCTACGCCCGTTTCTGGACACGGGCGCTGAAGCGGATCGGCAAGCTCGACGTGGAGGAGCCGTTCAAGGGGCTCTTCACCCAGGGCATGGTTACCCACCTTACCTACCAGGACGCCGAGGGCCGCTGGCTCACGCCCGAGGAGGCCGAGGCCCATCCTGGGCCGCTCACGCGCGGCCGCATCGAGAAAATGTCCAAGTCGAAGCGCAACACGGTCGATCCGGAGCCGATCGTCGACCAATATGGCGCCGATGCGGTGCGCTGGTTCATGCTCTCCGACAGCCCGCCCGAGCGGGATCTCGAATGGAGCGAGGCAGGAATCCAGGGCAGCTGGCGTTTCGTCCAGCGAATCTGGCGGCTCGCCGCCGAGGAAGCGGAGCGGGGCGGCTCGACCTGGCTCGGCGACGGCGACGATCTCGCGCTCGACCGCAAGGTTCACCGGACCATCGCCGCCGTCGGCGCCAATATCGAAGCGCTCGCCTTCAACAAGGCGATCGCCAACCTCTACGAGCTGACCAATGCGCTCGAGAAGGCGCCGGCTTCGCCCTCCCGCAGCCGGGCGGTCGAGACCTTGATACGCCTCGCCGCGCCGATGGTGCCCCACCTCGCAGAGGAAGCATGGGCCGCCTTGGGACGGGAAGGACTGATCGCCGAGGCCGAGTGGCCCGTGGCGGATCCGGGCTTGCTCGTCGAAGAGCAAGTGACGATCGCCGTCCAGGTCAACGGCAAGCTGCGCGACACGCTCACCGCCCCGAAAGGCGCGGCGAGGGAGACGCTCGAAGAGATGGCGCTCGCCTCCGAGAAGGTGGTGCGGATCCTCGAGGGCCGGCCGCCTCGCAAGGTGATCGTCGTGCCCGACCGGCTGGTCAACCTCGTCGCATGAAGCCGCTCCTGGCTTTGACCCTGCTCCTCGCCGGCTGCGGTCTGCAGCCGCTCTACAGCGGCGGCGGATCGGGACCGATCGCGCAGTCGCTGCGGTCGATCGCGGTGGCGCCGATCGAGGGGCGGGCCGGGTGGCTGGTCCGCACCGCGCTGGAAGACCGGCTCGGCGCTCCGGAGACCGGCGCGGCCCGGTACCGGCTCGAAGTGCTGCTCGACGACGACATTACCGGCTTCGGCATCCGCTCCGACGACGCGGTGACTCGCGAGCGGCGGACGTTGCGCGCCCGCTACCGGCTGGTCGACGCCGCCAAGGGCACCGTGTTGCTCGACGCGACCGCCGGATCCGACGCGGGCATCGACGTCGTCGGCTCGGAATATGCAACGGTCGCGGCCGAACAGACCGCCCTTGAACGGCTTTCGAAGGAGATAGCCGACCAGATCGTCACCCGCATCGCTCTCTACGCCAGGCGAAACGGCGACGCCCGGTGAAGGCGAAGCGGCCCGAAATGGAGCGGGCGCTGAAAAGCCCCTCCGCCTATCGCTTCTTTCTGCTTTACGGACCGGACGAATCGGGGTCGCATTCGCTGGTGAAGGTCGCCGCGGCCGGCGCCGGCGCCGAAGCCGAGCGGGTCGAGCTCACCGGAGCGGAGCTCAAGGCCGATCCCGCGCGGCTCGCCGACGAGGCCGCCTCGATCTCGTTGTTCGGAGGCGCCCGTTACATCGTCGTCCATCCGGCGGGCGACGAATGCCTTGCGGCGGTGGAGGCGCTGCTGGAGGCGCCGGCCGCGGGCAATCCCGTCCTGCTGGTCGCAGGTGCGCTCAGACCGGCCTCGAAGCTGCTCAAACTCGCGCTCGCCGAGCCGTCGGCACTCGCTCTCGCCAGCTATGCGCCCGAAGGGCAGGAGGCAGAGCGCCTCGTCTTCGACATGGCCCGTGCCGAAGGGCTGGTAGTGCGTCCCGACGTCGCGCGCCGTCTGGCCGAAGCCTGCGCGGGCAACCGCGCCATCCTCGCGCTCGAGCTGCAAAAGCTGGCCCTCTACCTCGACGCCGCCCCGCAGCGGCCGCAACCGCTGGACCACGACGCGCTCGACGCAGTCGGCGCGGCAGCGGAGGAGGGCGATCTCAGCCGCCTGGTCGACAGCGTCGGCGGCGGCGACCCCGCCATGCTCCAGGCCGAGCTGCTCCGTCTTGCGGGCGAGGGCATCGAAGGGATTCCGCTGATCCGCGCCGTGCTTCGCCGGATGAGCCTGCTGGCGCGCCTGAGGGCTCAGGTGGAACGCGGCGACAGCGCCGCCGCCGTCATGGCGTCACACGGCAAGTCATTGTTCTGGAAGGAAAAGGAGTCCGTGGGCCGCCAATTGGCGCGCTGGCGCTCGGACGCGCTCGCGCGTAGCGTCAGCCGGCTGCTCGAAACGGAACGGCAGATCAAGGCTTCGGGAGGCCCGGGGCCGACGGCGGTGAATGAAGAGCTGTTCGCCATCTGCCGCCGGGCCGCGCGGCTGCGATAGCCTTTGAAGGCGGGAGTGCCCCGCACCGTCCGCCTTCAGATCTTCTCTCCGCTCAATCGCTGGCAGATCATGTCGAGCTGGTCGAGGGTCGAATAATTGAGCGCCACCGTGCCGCCGTCAGGGCGATGGCTGATTTTCACCTTAAGTCCGAGCATGTCGCCGAGCTGGCGCTCGAGCGCGTCGATGTCGGCACTGGCGCCCTTGATTTCGAGCCGCCCCTGACGCTCGCGGCCGGGCTTGCCGAAGCGGGCGAGCTTCTCGGTCTCGCGCACCGACAAGCCCCGCTCCACGACCTCACGGGCGAGGCCTTCGGGGTCTCCCGCCCCGATCAGCGCGCGGGCATGGCCCATGCTGAGCTCGCCGGTTTCGACAAGTTGCCGAACGGGCTCGGGAAGATCGAGCAATCTCAGCAGGTTGGCGATGTGGCTGCGGCTCTTGTGGACGAGCTTGCCGAGCGCGTCCTGGGTATGGCCATATTCGCCGATCAGCCTTTTATAGCCTTCGGCTTCCTCGATCGCGTTAAGGTCGCGGCGCTGGATGTTCTCGAGCAGGGCGACTTCGAGCGTCTCGCCATCGTCGAAATCGCGCACGATGACCGGAATCTCGTGCAGCCGCGCCCTCTGCGCGGCGCGCCAGCGCCGCTCGCCGGCGACGATCTGGTAGCGGTGGCCGTGGGGGCGGACGACGATCGGCTGGATCAGGCCGCGCGTCCGGATCGAAGCGGCCAGCTCCTCGAGCGCCTCCTCGTCGAAATGGCGGCGGGGCTGATCGAGATGCGGCTCGATCGACGATACCGGCATCATCTGGATGCCGCCGCGCGCCGGCGCTGCGCCGCCCGACACCGGCGCTTCCTGCGCCACCTCGCCGAGCAGCGACGAAAGACCGCGGCCGAGGCCGGACGGGCGCTTGCGGACGGGCGGTTCGTCGCTCACGCCGCGGCGGCCTTCTTGGGCAGCCGGCCGATCAGCTCGCGGGCCAGCGCCATATAGGCTTCCGAGCCGGAGCAGCGATGGTCGTAGATCAAGGCCGGGATGCCGTGGCTTGGCGCCTCCGACAGGCGAACGTTTCGGGGGATCACGGTATCGAAAACGACCTTGCCCAGGCAGGCCCGGACATCGTCGGCAACCTGCGAGGAAAGGTTGTTGCGGCGGTCGAACATGGTCAGCGCGACGCCGAGGATCGAAAGCTCGGGATTGAATCGCGCGCGGATCCGTTCGATGGTCTGCAGAAGCTGGCTAAGTCCCTCTAATGCAAAGAATTCCGTCTGCAGCGGCACAAGGATCGACTGGGCCGCGACGAGTGCGTTGATGGTCAGCAGGCCGAGGCTCGGCGGGCAGTCGATCAGGCAGACGTCCCAGCGCGCGGGCCCGCCGTCGAGCGCATTGTCGAGCCGGTGGGTCCGCTCCTCGAGCGCGACCAGCTCGATCTCCGCGCCGGAAAGGTCGACAGTGGCCGGCACCAGGTCGAGCCGGGGCACCTTGGTCGGAACCACGGCTTCCTCGAGCGTCGCGCCTCCGATCAGCACGTCGTAGCTCGACCGGTCGCGCAGCGCATGGCCGATGCCGAGCCCGGTCGAGGCATTGCCCTGCGGGTCGAGGTCGATCAGCAACACCCGCCAGCCGGTGGCGGCGAGCGCGGTGGCAAGGTTGATCGCCGTCGTCGTCTTGCCGACGCCGCCTTTCTGGTTGGCCACGGCAATGCGGATCAATGTCTTCCCCTCGGCTTGCGGCGAACCCGGCTCGCGACGACGATGCCGGCATCGTCGTCGGTCAGGCTGGATTCGAGACGGAAATCACCCTGCCACGAAGATTGCGCGGCATCCAGTTCGGACTTGGCGTTGCGTCCCTTCGGCAGGATCCAGGTCGTCGCGGACGTGGAAAACCGCTCTGCCAGCGCGAGCAGCTTCGGCAGCGGCGCGAAAGCCCGGGCGCTAATCACGTCCACGGGGCGCGTCGGCACCAGCTCGAGCCGCGAGCCGATGATCTCGACCCGGACGTCGATTCCCAGCAAGGACGCTGCACTGCGAAGAAATTCGGCCCTCAGCCGCCGCGATTCGACGAGGATGACGTGCGCCTTATGGAAAAGGGGAACCAGCAGCCCGGGAAAGCCCGCGCCGGTGCCGAGATCGAGCCATGTTCGTGCGCTGGCAGGCGCGAAGCGAATAAGTTGCGCCGAATCGAGGATATGCCGCGTCCAGAGGGCTTCCAGCGACGATTGCGACACGAGATTCTGCTTCTGGTTCTCCGCGCGCAGGAGCTGCGCGAAGCCTTCGAGCCGCTCGATTGTTTCACGTGGAACATCGAGCGAAGCCTTCGCTTCGGCCTCGTTCATCAGGCCGCCTTGCGCCTGGAATGGACGAGAATCGCCGCCAGCGCCGCCGGCGTCACGCCCCGGATTCGCCTTGCCGCCCCCAGCGAGGCAGGGCGCGCGGCGCACAGCCGTTCAAGCATTTCGATAGAAAGACCTGGAACCGACGCATAGTCGAAGTCGGCGGGAATGCGCGCCGCCTCGTCGCTGCGCAGTCGGGCGATCTCCGCCTCCTGGCGCTCGACATAGGGGGCATAACGATGATCCTCTGCCGCCGCTTCCACGGCATCGCGGCCGCAGCCGGCCAAGCTGGGTTCGATCCGGAGCAAGGCGTCCGCATCCACCTCCGGAAAGCGAAGCCAATCGGCCAAGGTCCGGCGCCTGCCGTCGTCCCGGATGGCGACTCCCGCCGCTCTCAGCTCGGCCCCCGATCGCTCCGCGACCAGGCGACGCTCGACCTCGTCGCGCTGCGCCCGCCGTCGTTCGAAATGGGCCCGCCGCGCGTCCGACACGCAGCCGGCGGCAAGCGCCAGCGGCGTCAGCCTCGCCTCGGCATTGTCGGCGCGGAGGCGGAGGCGATATTCGGCACGGGCGGTGAGCATGCGATAGGGCTCGGTGACGCCCTGCAGGACGAGGTCGTCGATCATCACGCCGAGATAGGAATGGCTGCGCTCGAGCAGAATCGCTGGCCGGCCGAGCGCCGCAGCGGCGGCGTTGAGGCCGGCGACCAGCCCCTGTCCCGCCGCCTCCTCGTAACCGGTGGTACCGTTGATCTGGCCGGCCAGGAAAAGGCCGTCGACGTCGCGGACCGCGAGTGTCGGCTCGAGAATGCGCGGGTCGACATGGTCATATTCAACTGCATAGCCGGGCTGCAATATCTCCGCCCGCTCCAGCCCCGCTATGGAGCGCACCATCGCCAGCTGGACATCGGCGGGAAGCGAAGTCGAGATACCGTTCGGGTAGACGGCCGGATCGTCGAGCCCCTCGGGCTCGAGGAAGATCTGGTGGCCGTCGCGATCGGCGAAACGGTGAACTTTGTCCTCTATCGACGGGCAGTAGCGCGGGCCAACGCCGCTTATCTCGCCAGCAAACAAGGGCGACCGGTCGAGATTGGCGCGAATGATCGCGTGCGTTGCCGCATTGGTGCGGGTGACGGCGCAGAAAAGCTGCGGCGCGGGCCGGTCCGGAGTCATCGGCGACATCGTCCAGCCGCCGCCGTCCGATTCCTGCCGCTCCAGCGCCCCCCAGTCGATCGTCCGCCCGTCGAGGCGCGGCGGCGTCCCGGTCTTGAGCCGCGCCAGTGGCAGGCCGAGGCTGCGCAGCTGGAGCGCCAGCGCCGTCGCCGAGCGCTCGCCGACGCGGCCGCCGGCGCAGCTGGTCATGCCGAAATGAAGCTTGCCGCCGAGGAACGTGCCGGTGGCGAGGATCACCGCGCTCGCACGCAGAGCTCGGCCGTCGGCGAGGCGGAGCCCGGCGACCCGCCGCCCCTCGAGCGCCAACGCCGCCGCTTCGCCCTCGATCATGTCGAGCCCCGGCTGGGTGTCGAGCAGCCGGTGGATCGCCGCCTTGTAGAGCCGCCGGTCGGCTTGGACCCGCGGCCCGCGCACCGCGGCACCCTTGCTGGCGTTGAGCATGCGATAATGGACGCCGGCTTGGTCGGCCGCGCGCGCGATCAGCCCATCCCAAGCGTCGACTTCGCGAACGATATGGCCCTTGCCCAGCCCGCCTATTGCCGGGTTGCACGACATCGCGCCGACCTGCGCCCGGGCGAAGCTGATGAGCGCCACGCGCGCGCCCATCCGCGCCGCCGCGGCCGCCGCTTCGCAGCCCGCATGGCCGCCGCCGACGACGAGGATATCGAAGTCCCGATTCACGCGGCCGCCTTTACATGTTCCACGTGGAACATGTCACTTGCCGATGCAAAAACGGCCGAACAGCGCGTCTAGCATGTCCTCGACTCCCGCTCGGCCGGTGATCCTGTCCAGCTCCAGCCGCGCCAGGCGCAGGCCTTCGGCGGCGATCAGCATGTTCGATTCCTCGGCCATCCGAATATGCTGCAATGCATCACGAAGAGCCTCGCGCTGGCGGGCATTGGCGGCGACCTCGGACTCGCCGGGGAGCAGCCGGCCGGCCCGGGCCGTCATCGCCCCGACGAGGACGTCGACGCCCTCGCCGGTCAAGGCGGACAGGCGCACGTCGGCCTCGCGGTCCGGCCCGGGCAGATCATGTTTCGGCTGCACCAGGATCGTGCGCGCGCGGTCCGGCGCTTCGGCCGGTTCGCCGAGCCAAAGGATGAGGTCGGCGGCGGCGAGGCTCGCGCGCGCGCGCGCCACGCCGGCGGTCTCGACTTCGTCGATCACGTCGCGCAAGCCGGCGGTGTCGACCAGCAGGAACGGCACGCCGCCGATCGCCGTCGGCGCTTCGACGAGGTCGCGCGTGGTGCCGGCTACGGAGGAGATGATGGCCGCGTCCCTTTGGGCTAATACGTTGAGAAGACTTGACTTTCCGGCGTTGGGCGGCCCCGCGATCACGACCCGCAGGCCGTCCCGGAGCCGCTCCGCCGCCGGCCGGGCGAGCAGCGCCGCCATTTCGGCCGCCAAGGCGCCGAGGTCCGAGCTCCAATCCTGCGGCCAGGCCTCCCCCACTTCGCCCTCGTCGGAGAAATCCAGCGCCGCCTCCAGCGAGGCTGCCAGCGCCAGCAGCCGCTGACGCCAGGCCTCCACCTGCCGGCTGAGCGCGCCTCCCGCCAGGGCGAGCGCCGCCCGGCGCTGCGACTGCGTTTCGGCGGCGAGGAGATCGGCGAGGCCTTCCGCCTCGGCGAGGTCGATCCGCCCGTTCTCGAAGGCACGGCGGGTAAACTCCCCCGGCTCGGCGGGCCGCAGCCCGTCGATGCTCGCCAGCGCCTCCAGCACCGCCGCCACCACCGCCCGCCCGCCATGGAGGTGCAGCTCGGCGACGTCCTCGCCGGTGACGCTGTGCGGCCCCGGGAAGCGCAGCACCAAGCCCCGGTCGAGCCGCTCGCCCTGCCAGCGCAAGTCCACCAGAATGGCGGTGCGAGGCTGGGGAACGGTTCCGGCCAGCGCCTCGAGCGCCGCCTCGGCTCGAGGTCCGCTGATCCGCACCAGGGCCACCGCCGCCGGCGGAAGGCCAGACGACAGAGCGAAGATGGTGTCAGCCGTCACGCCGGCCGCCCATCCCCTCCAGCATCGAGCGCCACATCGCCAATCCGGCCTCGCTCATCGGCCCCCAGCTCTTCATCATCTCGGCGGCCGATTCGGCGGTCAGGCCTTCGGTCGCCGCCTTCGCCATCCGCTCGACATAGGCCTCGTGCACCGGCGTCAAATCGGGCAGGCCAAGGAAGCGCCGCGCCTCTTCGGGCGTGCAGTCGACGTCGACTTTGATCTTCATGGCCGGTCCTTCCGCAAGTCTCGCCGCTATGTGTATAGAAGCGCCGCGCGAGGCAAGAAGGAGGCTGCGATGGGCAAGACCCGAATCGACACCGAGGACGGACGCTTCGACGCCTATGTCGCCGAGCCCGCCGGCCCGCCCAAGGCCGCGATCATCGTCATCCAGGAGATATTCGGGGTCAACCAGGGCATCCGCCGCAAATGCGACCGCTGGGCCGAACTCGGCTATCTGGCGCTGGCGCCGGACCTGTTCTGGCGGCTGCAGCCCGGCGTCGAGCTCGATGCCGACGTCGAAAGCGAGTTCAAGCAGGCGCTCGGGCTGATGGGGCGGTTCGACCAGGACAAAGGCATTGCCGACATCGAGCAGACTATCCGCGCCGCCCGTGCGATGGTGCCGGCCAGGCAAGGCGGCGGCGGCGGCAGGGTCGGCGCGGCCGGCTATTGCCTCGGCGGCCGCCTCGCCTTCATGACCGCGGCGCGCACCGACATCGACGCCAGCGTCGGCTATTATGCGGTCGGCCTGCCCGGCCTGCTCGGCGAGAAGAACGCCATCGCCAAGCCGCTGATGCTCCACATCGCCGGTGCCGACCATTTCGTCGACGCCGAGCAACAGCGCGCCATCCATGAACAGCTCGACGACCATCCGCGCGTCACCCTCCACGATTATCCCGGCGAGGATCACGGCTTCGCCGCCGAGACGGGCAAGAGGCGGAGCGAGACAGCGGCGGAACTGGCCGACCGGCGCACCGAGAAATTCTTCGCGCGGCATCTGGCGTGAGCCGGCCGGGCGGCGCCTGGCTGACCGCTGCGGCGGTGCTCAGCGGTGCCGCCGCGGTCCTGCACCTCGCGGTCATCGCCGGCGGCCCCGACTGGTACCGTTTCTTCGGGGCGGGAGAGGCGATGGCGCGAATCGCGGAGCGGGGGTCGCCGCGGCCGGCGCTGATCACGCTCGGAATCGCCGCGGTGCTGGCGATCTGGTCGGCTTATGCCTTGGCCGGGGCCGGGCGGATCCGCCGCCTGCCTCTGCTGCGCACCGCCCTCGTCCTCATCGCCGCCATCTATCTGCTGCGCGGCCTCGTCCTGCTGCCGGCCCTCGCCATGACCGGCGGCCGGATCGACGCCTTCCTGCTGTGGAGCTCGCTGATCGTGCTCGTCTTCGGCATCATCTACGCAGTTGGAACTTTCCGGGCCTGGCCGGCGCTTGCGCGCAAGCCGTCATGAGCGATCCCTACGCCTTCATCCTGCGCCGGACCGGCGGCCCGGAAATGCTCGAGGCCGAGCATATCGACGTGCCGAGGCCGGGGCCCGGCGAGCTGCTGGTGCGGCACGAGGCGGTCGGCCTCAATTTCATCGACACCTACCACCGCTCGGGCCTCTACAATCTGCCTTTGCCTTCCGGGCTGGGCGGCGAGGCGGCCGGAATCGTCGAGGCGGTGGGCGAGGGGGTGACCGGCTATCGCGAGGGGAATCGCGTCGGCTATTTCACCGGGCCGCCCGGTTCCTATGCGACCCACCGCACGATCGACGCCGACCGGGTGGTCAAGCTGCCCGATTCGATCGACGCGCAAGTCGCGGCGGCGGCCATGCTCAAGGGGTGCACCGCCGAATATCTGATCGAGCGCTGCGCGCAGGTGAAGCCCGGGCAGGCGGTGCTCGTCCACGCCGCGGCCGGCGGCGTCGGCTCGATCCTGGTCCAGTGGCTCAAGGCGATCGGGGCGACGGTGATCGCCCATGCCGGCGACAGCCGCAAGGAGGCGCTGGCGAAGGAGCTCGGTGCCGACCACGCGCTTAGCGGCCCGATCGACGCGCTCGCCGCCGAAGTGCGGGCGCTGACCGACGGCAAGGGCGTGCCGGTGGTGCTCGACGGCGTCGGCGCGGCGAGCTGGAAGGCGTCGCTCGGGTCGGTCGGTCGGCGGGGCCTGATCGTGACCTACGGCAACGCCTCCGGGCCGGTGCCGCCCTTCACGCCGCTCGACCTGCTCGGTGCCGGTTCGGTCTTCGTCACCCGGCCGAGCTTGGCCGATTATTGCCGGACGCCGGAGGAGATGGCGGCTTCCGCGGCGCGGCTGTTCGAGATGATCGGGAAAGGCGCGGTGACGATCCGGATCGGTGCGACGTTTCCGCTGCTCGAAGCCGCCGACGCCCATCGCGCGCTCGAGGCGCGCGCGACCACCGGCTCGACCGTGCTGATCCCCTAGCTGAAGAAGCCCGCCGCATAGGGGTGGACGTCGTGCCAGCCGTCCCAGATCATCTTGCCGGCGACGTAGACGATGACCAGCAGGCCGAGCCAGGCGATCCAGCGGTAGCGCTCGATATATTTGGCGAGGATATTGGCGGCGACGCCCATCAGCGCCACCGACAGGATCAGGCCGACGATGAGGATGCCGGGATGATCGCGCGCGGCGCCGGCCACCGCCAGCACGTTGTCGAGGCTCATCGACACGTCGGCGACCGCGACCGCCCAGGCGGCGGCGGCGAAGCTCTTGGCGGGCTTGAGGCCGCTATGCTCGTCGCCCGATATCTCCGCGGAGCCCGGCGATTCGCCGGTATGGCGCAGGTCGCGCCACATCTTGAACGCGACCCAGAGGAGAAGGAGCCCGCCGGCGAGGACCAGGCCGACGATGCCCAGCAGCCAGGTCACCATCAGCGCGAAGATGATCCGCAGCACCAAAGCCGCGACGATGCCGATCATGATCACCTTGCGGCGCTGGTCGGCGGGAAGGCCGGCGGCGAGCGCGCCGACGACGATCGCATTGTCGCCGGCGAGCATGATGTCGATCATCAGCACCTGGCCGAAAGCGGCCAGGGCCGCGGGCGAGCCGATGTTGGAGAAGTCGGCGACGATCGAGTTCCAGATGCCGGCGGGGCCACCCATCGAGACCGCTGCGTTGAGGATGAAGTCCAGCATCGAGCTCTGCTTTCTCTGATCGAACGTCGTTTCGGCGAGATCCTGCGCCCTCGGCGAGTTTTCCGGCTTTCGCCGGAATGACCCAACAGGCCTATTGGTTCATCGAGGCGAAGAAATCCTCGTTGGTCTTGGAATCCTTCATCTTGTCGAGAAGGAACTGCATGGCGTCGATGGTGCCCATCTGCATCAGGATCCGGCGGAGCACCCACATCTTCGTCAGCTTCGCCTGGTCGACGAGCAGCTCCTCCTTGCGGGTGCCGGACTTGCCGACGTCGAGCGAGGGGAAGATGCGCTTGTCGGAGACCTTGCGGTCGAGGACGATCTC
>DASUVK010000085.1:0-38994 GCA_036378975.1 Allosphingosinicella sp.
GGACCGGCACGGCCTTGCCCGCTAGTCGACGCGTCCCAGCCCTGCGATGGTGCGGTCGACCAGGCGCTTGTCCGCGCCGGCGTCGAGCTTGTCGCGGATCAGGCTCTCGGCGGCGGCGGCGGCGGCGCGGGCCGCCTTGGCTCGGACCTGGTCGAGCGCGGCCCGCTCGGCGGCGGCGATCTTGTCCTCGGCCATGCGCGTGCGGCGCTCGACCAGGGCCGCGGCGTCGCTTTCGGCCTGGCGGACGATGCCTTCCGCTTCGGTTCGGGCGCGCTCGATCATGGTCGCGGCCTCGGCGTCGGCCTGGACGGCCCTGGTCTCATATTCGGCCCTGATCGCCTCGGCCTCGGCGCGCAGCTGCGCGGCCTCGTCGAGCTGGGCTCGGATCGCGGCGATCTTGGAATCGAGCGCCCGCCCGATCAGCGCCGGCACCCGCTTCCAGATGAGGATGGCGAACACCACCACCATCGCCAGCGCGATCCACTGGGGCGCATCGAGGCCGAGCGCGGTCGGCAGGGGATGATGCTCGGGCGCGCCGACATGCTCGACATTGGCCGCCTCGGCGCCGTCGCCGGGCGGGGCGGTCACATGCGTATCCTGACTATTGCGCTCAGCCATGGGCGATCGCCGTCCTGACCGCGCGCGCGGCCTCATCGTCGCCGACGGCAAGGCCGGCGAGCCGCTGCACCATCTCGCGCGCCGCTTCGGCGGCGACGCTCTCGATCTCGCCGAGGGCGGCGTCGGCGGCGGTGCGGATGCGAGCCTCGGCGGCCTCCACCCGAGTCCCGATCTCCGCATTGGCCGCCCGCACCCGTTCCTCGGTCGCCTTGGCGCTCGACACCTTGGCCGCCTGGGCGACCTTCAGGGCTTCGGCCCGGCTGGTGTCCATCCGGGCGCGATAGGCTTCCTCGGTCTGCTCGGCACTCGCGCGCGCGGCCTGGGCGGCGGCGAGATCGTCGGCGATTCGGCGGTCGCGGGCTTCGACCGTCGACTGGATCTTCGGCAGCATCATCCGGCCGATGCCGAAATAGAGGATGGCGAGCACCAGCAGCAGCCAGAAGAACTGCGAGTAAGCGGCGTCGGCCAGCTGATTGATCTGGGGCATGGCTCAGCGGGGACAGTTGGGGGACAGTTACCTAACTGTCCCCCAACTGTCCCCTTTCCCTTTACACGGCGTAGAGAATGATCATCGCCACGGCGAAGGCGATCAGGCCGAGCAGCTCGGCGGCGGCGAAGCCGATGAACAGCCGGCCCTGCTGGCCGTCGGCGGCCGCCGGGTTGCGGATCGCGCTCTCGAGGAACGAGCCGAAGACGTTGCCGACGCCGATGGCGGCGGCGCCGACGCCGATCGCCGCGAGGCCGGCGCCGATCACTTTGGCAGATGCGAGGTCCATGATGTTCTCCTTTGAAAAAGCCTGGGTCGGTTATCAGTGAAGGTTGACGGCATCGTTGATGTAGAGCGAGGTCAGGAGCGCGAACACATAGGCCTGGATGGCGCAGACCAGCACTTCCAGCGCCATCACGCCAACGATGAACACGAACGACAGCAGGCTGACCGCCGGCCCGCCGACGCCGCCGGCATTGATGCCGCTGACGACGAAGCTGGCGAACACCTCGACGAGGATATGGCCGGCGATCATCGCCACGAACAGCCGCAGCGCGAGGCTGAACGGACGGACCATGAACGACAGCAATTCGATCAGGAAGATAAGCGGCAGCAGCACCTTGGGCGTGCCGTGCGGGATGAACAGCGAGAAGAAGCGGAAGCCGTGCTTCCAGAAGCCGACGAGCAGCACGATCGAGAAGCTGATGATCGCCATGATGCCGGTGACGGTGAACTGGCTGGTGACGGTGAAAGGCTGCGCGCCGACGAGGGCGAACGGCATCATGCCGAGCAGGTTGGCGAAGAGGATGAACATGAACACCGTGAACACCCACGGCATGTATTTGCGGCCCTCGGGGCCGATGCTGCTCGTCACCATCGAGTTGACGAAGCCGGTGATGCCTTCGACCGCGACCTGCCAGCGGCCGGGGACCAGCTGGCGCTTCATCCCGCCGAGCATGAACAGCCAGATCAGGGCGAGGACGACCAGCATCCACAAGGCGCTGTTGGTGAAGACGAAGGGACTCCCGTCCAGATCGCCCGCCAGCGGGCTGATCTGGAACTGGTGCATCGGGTCGATCTTGCTCTCGGCCGCCACTCTTTAGCTTTCCCGGCCCGTCATTTCGGGCTCTGCTGCGAAATCTTCCAAACTTCCCACATGGCGGCGCCGAACCCGAGGAACAGCATCGCCACCCAGATACCCTGCGTCCCCGCCACGCGATCGATCGCCCAACCGATCAGGGCGCTTCCGAGCGGGTAGCTCACCAGCACCGAGAGGATCCGCATCCCCTGGGCCTGGCCGGTCTGGGGGGCGCGTTCCGGTAACGCGGTCCTGGCCGCTTCCGCCGCCTGCGCTTCTCTTAGCCGCTCGTCGAGCGAGTTGAGCCGCGCATCCGGGGAAAGCTCTGGGTCCTGCCGGGGCTCGTCTTCCGCCATGTCTTTCTTCCATGGGCAGCCGCGCTTGGAAGCGGGTCGCGTGAGGGCAGCAGGACATGCCGGCGAACGATCCCGCCGAGGCGCCGCCCCTTTAGAAAAGGGGGTCGGTCAAGTCAACACGTTGTGCAGTGCGGCAAAGCCTTCCCCGAGCTGGCCTCGGGGGGGGAATTCCACCCTAGCCGCAATAGCTCGGCAGCGGGATCGGGGTGTTGCCGTCGCGCTGGCGCCAGACGCCGTCAGGCAGGCGGTAATATTGGCCCGGCGCGACCTTGGTGCGGAACAATTCGCAGGCGGTGGTCGCCGCGACCTCCTCGATCTTGGCGGCCCGCTTGGCGGCGAGATCGGTGTAATAAGCGCGGCGCTTGATGTTGACCGCGTCGACCTGGGCGCGGATCGCGGCGGGCGCCGAGCCGACCAGGCCGAGATAGCCGTCGGCCTGCTCGCCGACCTGGCCGGAGGCGCGCAGCTCGGCGGAGGCGTCCTGCATCATCGCATAAGCGGTGGTGGTGCCGAGGACGGCCGCCAGCCCGATGCCCGCGGCGAGGATCAGTTTCAATCGGCGGCTCATGTCAAAACACTCCCGGATTCTCTTTGATGAGGTCGCGCACGTCCTGCTGCAGACGCACCACCACCTCCTGCCTGATGTTGATATTGAGGTTGATCTCGATCGGCTTTTCCGGCGCGCTCAGCTGAACGCAGCCGGCCGAGGAGAGGATCAACGGCGCGGCAAGGAGGAAATTGGCCCTTCTCATCGCGCCCTGCGTCGCACTGGCACGCAGTCTCGTCAACATCGCCGGCTTCATCGCACAATCTCGCTTTCCTGGGGCTGAACGGGGGGAATCGGCGCCGGCGGCGGCCGCAGCAGGTCCGGCAGCGACGACTGGATGAGCAGGGTCGGGTCGCTGAGCGAACGCATTGTCCCCATCAGCGCCCGGAACGGGCCGCGCACGTTGATGTTGAACTCGAACGGAACCTTGGCGAGCTGGCTGAGCGCTCGGCTCGCCAGCATCCCCTTGATCCCGCCTGCGGGCGCGACGGTCAGCGCCGGGTCGCGGGCGATGCCGTCGAGCTCGATGCCGGCGATGAACTCGCCCTCGAGCGAGCCGTTGAGGTCGATCGTCAGCTTGGAATAGCGCATCGACTTCAGGGCGTCGAAGGCGAGCTTGCCGTAGACGCTGAGCTCCTTGTCGGTGAGCTCGCCAATATAGGAAAGGGTGCCGCCTTCCGGCCGGGCGACGAGGCGGCCGCCCTCGATCCGGCCGCCGCGCTCGTCGAACACCATCGGGATGATGCCGTCGAACGTGCCCGTGGCGGTGATGTTGGCGAATTCCATGGTCTGCACGAACAGGGCCGCGTCGAGACCCTCGACGCGGAAAGTGAGCCGCTTCGGCGAGGGTTGCGAATAATCGAGCAATGTCTCCTCGAGGATCAGCTCGCCGCCGGCGAACGGCCAGCGCGCGCCCTCGACGCGGACCTTCGGACCCGGCAGCAGCTGATAGCGGATGCGGCCGTCGAGGACGTCGACGCCGGCGCGGATCAGCGCCACTTCGGCGACCTGGCCGGGCGCGCTGGCGAAGCCGAGCAGGTCGGTGAGATGGAGGGTCGTGGCAAGCCCCTCGACCGGACCGAAGGCGGCGGCGAAATCCATGTCGTCGGTCGAGAAGGTGCCGCTGCTGCGCACGCCGCTCCCGTCCCAGGCGACCTCGCCCCGGCCCTTGAGGATGCCGTTGACGAGGGCGACGACGCCGGTGCTGAGGCGGGTGAGCTGCTCGGGCTGATAATCCTTGTCGAAGCGGATGCCCGGCACGTCGAGCGCGGCGCGGCCGCGGCCGGTGGCGAGATCGTGCTCGAAATCGGTGCGCAGGATGCGGGTGCCGGTTTCCGGATCGTCCAGCCAGCCGCCGCCGCTTATCCGATTGTCCGCCATCGTCAGCCGGAAGTCGCGGGAGACGAGCGGGTGGAAGCGGGCCGGAACGACGTCGTCGGAGACCTGGACCGCGCCCTCGAGCGAGACGTCGCCGTCCTTCGACCGCCAGATGCCGCTGCCCTCGCTCATCCGCAAAGGCACGTTGGCGAGCTTGCCGGAAAGGCCGGAATAGCGGCCGGCGACCCCGCCGCCGGCGAAATCGCCGCTCAGCGCGGCCAGATCGATCCGGTTCATCGCCCCTTCCCGGCCGAAGCGCACGGCGAGATCGGCGCCGGCGAAGCCCGGCCCGTCGAGCCCGAAGCGCAGGCGGCTGGCGGCGACCTCGAGCGAGGAGGTGCCGAGCGTGCCGGCGAAGCGGGGCTGGCGCAGCTCGGCGCCGCCGGCGACGCGGCCGCCGGGCGGCTTCCAGATCAGGGCGCGGCCGGTCGGGCAGAGCGGCAGCAAAGTGCGGCCGAGGGTGAGGCCGCCGACGCGCAGCGCCTCGAACCGGGCCGGGGTGCAGCCCTCGCCGAAAGCGAAGCCGCCGCGGCCGTCAAGGCGGCCGGCGATCGGCACCACCAGCCCGCGCACCCAGCCGTCGGCGAGCGGCCCGTCGATCGTCGCTTGCGTCTCGATCCGGGTCTCGCCGCCGGGCGCGGCGGTGAATTCGATGTCGCCCAGCGCCAGCCGCGACTCGCCGACCCGCAGCGGCTGGATCCGGCCGACGCCGCGGACCGGCCCGCCCGGAATCGGCTGGTCCAGGCTGAGCCGCATCGCCGGGAAGCCGCCGCCGGCGACGTCGAGCTCGCCGTCGAGACGGACGAGGCCGCTCGGCCAGTAATAAGTGAGGCCGCGACCGCCGCCCAGCCCGACGCGGGCGCCGCTGCGGGTGACGGCGGCCAGCCGCTCGAAGCGGACTCCGCCGAAATTGGGGAGGTTGACGACTCGCAAGGCGGCATCGGCGTCGAAACCGCCCGCAGCGCGCGAAAGCGCCGCGGCCAGAGCCTCCCCGACCGGTCCGAGCGGCGTGCCGTCGGCCGAGCCGAGCGCCGCGACGGCGCCGGCGACGGCTCCCCCGGCCGATGCGCCCCGCGCGCTGGCATCGCCGAGCAAGGTGAAATCGCCTTTGTCGAGGGAGAGGGCGTAGCGGCCGTCGAGGCCGGTGCGCGCGGCGGTGACGCCGCCGATCCGCGCCGCCACGGAGGCGAGGTCGAGGGCGCCGCGAGTCATTGCGGCATTGCCGTCGAAGCCGAGCCGGCCGCTGAGGCCGGCCAGCAGGGTCGGGCCGGCCTCGACGCGGGCGGCGCGCAGGCCGGCGCTGCCGGTCCAGCTGTCCAGCCCGGGGCCGAGGCGGTTGTCGAGGTCGAGCCGCAAGTCGGTCACCGCCAGCCGGTCGCCGCAGGCGAGCCGCGCCGCCTGCGCCGGCCCGCGGAAGCTCGGCACCAGGCCGGACACGCCGACCGCCCAGCGCCCCTTGACCCCGTCGATGCGGCAGCTGCCGACCCGCAGCCGGTGCGCCGCCGCCGCCATCCGGCCGCGGAAGCCGTCGGCGAGATTGCCTTTGCCTTCCAGCGCGAGGCCGACCCGGCCGGCCGGCGTGTCGAAGCGGATGCTGGCGTCGGCGATATCGACCGCCTGGTCGGGGAAGCGGAACGGCAGGCCCGACGGCGGCGGCAGCAGCCGGTCGACCTCGCCGAAGCTGATCTTCCCCCCGGCCAGGCGGGCGTTGAGACGGACGCCGCGGGCGGTGATCAGGCGCACCTTGGGCTTGCCGAGCCCCCAGCTCAGCCGCACCTCGACCCAGCGGGCGGTGAGGTCGGGATTGCGGGGATCGCCGATGACGAGATTCTCGAGCCGCTGGGTGCGCAGGCCGATCCTCTTGAGCTCATAGGTGCCGTGCACCTGGCGACGGGCGAGCTCGCGGTCGATGAAGTCGGCGGCGATCGGCAGCCGCTGGATCCACAGGACGAGCAGGACAAGCAGGACGAAAGCGAGCAAGGCGAGCGCCGCCAGCCGCTTCACCGGGCGCCGGCGCGCCGTCAGTCCGGCTTCCTCGTCCACGAGCCCTACCAACCTCCGTCAAGCCGCTCCCGTTCCGCCTCCGTCATCTTTCCAGGCGCCGAGGGCAAGCGGTTTGCCTAACACTCTTGCGAAGCTTAATCTTTGCTGATGGCCGACGAGTCTCTCGACGGCCGCGGCCACCGGGCGCGGCTGAGGAGACGCCTGTTCGAGGGCGGGCCGGACGCTCTCCTGGAGCATGAGCTTATTGAATATCTGCTTGCGCTCGCGCTGCCGCGCCGGGACACCAAGCCGCTGGCGAAGAAGCTGATCCACGATTTCGGCGGCTTCGGCCGGCTGCTCTCCGCCGACGCCGACGCGATCATGCGGGTCGGCGAGGTCAGCGAGGGCGCCGCGGCGGCGATCAAGATCGCCCAGGCGACGGCGCTGAGGCTGCTCGAATCGGAAGTGAAGGACCAGCCGGTGCTGGCCAGCTGGCAGGCCCTGCTCGATTATCTGCGCGCCGACATGGGCGCGCACCCGGTCGAGCGGGTGCGGGTGCTCTATCTCAACGCCAGGAACATGCTGATCCGCAACGAGCCGTTATCGGAAGGCTCGGTCGACGAGGCGGCGGTCTATGTCCGCGAGGTAATCCGCCGCGCGCTCGAATATCACGCCACGGCGATGATCCTCGTCCACAACCATCCCAGCGGCGACCCGCAGCCGAGCCAGCAGGACATCCGCCTTACCCGCGAGATAATCGACGCGGCGCGGCCGCTCAACATCGCCGTCCACGACCATGTCATCGTCGGATCGCGGACCTGCGCCAGCATGCGTTCATTGGGGCTGATCTGAGCGGGAATTGGCAGGGGCGGGAAGCAGTCGTCGGAGATGTGCGCACCGCTCGATGATGCGCCCAACGGATTTCCGCGGACCGTCCACGCAATGCTCATCGGCAGGTTCCGGTCAGCAGTGCACGACCGACACCGTTGTTCCGGGGCGAGCATCGCTGATGGAGACGGTGGCATCCAATTGCTTGGATAACGCCTCCACGATCCCTGTGCCCAAGCCCGGCTTGGAACTTGAATTCCCGTCGGGCATCCCGATGCCGTTGTCGCCGACCGTCAGCGTCCACCCCGTTCCTTCGGCGAAATAGTCCAAGGTGATCTTGCCGGGTCGGCTTTGGTCGGGGAAGGCGTGCTTCAAGGAATTTATCACCAGCTCGGTGACGATCAGGCCAAGGCTCACCGAGACATCCGCGCTCACTTTGCTATCATCGACGGTGGTCGTCAGCGAAAGCTGATTATGATCGGAGATCATGGAAGCGCCGATACTGCGGCAAAGATCCCCGAAATAGGTGCGCAGTGCGACCTCGCCGAGGCGCGAAACGGCAAGCTGCTTTTGCATTGTCGCGATCGACATGACCCGGTGGTGCGCATCGTGAAGATGCGCCCGCGTCTCATCCGACTGGACCTTCCGGGCGCTCTGCATCAGCACGCTGGCAATAATCTGGAGACTGTTGGCGACCCGATGCTGCAGTTCCTGCAACAGGACCTGCTTCTCCCGCACGAGTTCGTCCTTGACCTTCTCCGCGAGACGGGCGGAAGTCACGTCGGTCACCGCCAGCACGATGCGGATCTTGTCGGCATCGAAATAGTCGAGCTTGTGGGCGTTGAGGACGAGCCGGCAGGGCTTCTTCCCGTCGCGTATCAGGTCCATCTCGTAAGCGTCGATCGCGGCCGCCCCGGCAACCGTGGCTTTCAGAAGCGACTCGAGTTGAGGCACATCCCATTCGCCCGCTCCAAGCGCCGCAAGCTTGACGCCCTTCATGCCTGCCGGGTCGAGTTGAAAATCTCTGCAGAACGAGTTGCTCGCCTCGATCACGATGAGGTCTTCGTCGATCAGGAGAAGGGGCGCCTGCGACGAGACGATAAGCGCCATGGCAAGGCTGCTTGCGGCTTCAGGAGGGATTGGCGTAAAAAATTCCACGGCCGAAGCCTTCGGAGACCGGAGGCTCGCGACGCGAAAGCCATACCCGGCAGAATCGAAAGGCGAACCGATTTTGGTCGGCTCGACCGACCCATGATCCGCCATACCACGAACGGGATGGATAATACACTGCAATCGAATGTCACGTCCTCTCCATCGCCCAGCGATGGAGAGGCAGCTATCGCCCTCCGCGCTGGGTGCAGCTGTCGGTGCGGGTGCGGGTGCAGGGCGGATAGCTCTTTGCCGCGCTATAGGCCCCTCCGACGCCGACCGGACGATAGTCCGGCGCCCGGGTGGCGCCGGCGTCGGTCTCGCCCGTCCTCGGCGTCGTCGCCGCATCGTCGAGGATCGCGGCGCGGTCGTCGCTGGGCGGCGTCGTCGCCGGGGTGCCAGGCGCCGGCGCGGTCTGGGCGAAGGCGGGAGCAGCCAGCAGCAGCACCGCAGCCAGTACCAGGGGTTTCAGCATCTCGTCCTCCTCGTTAAGCGTGTCGTTGAGAACGATGCGTCTTGAGGGCCCGTTCCTTCTCCCCATCCGGTCATCCTTGTATTCCTGTTTTGTTCTTGCGGATTGGGAAAGAATCTGAGACACTGATCCTGGCGAGTCTCGCCTGGCTCTTTGGCATGGAAGCAACTCCGGACACGAAGTTGAAGCCCCACTGAAAACAAAGGATTCATCCCCCCGACATGCGTGTCCTTTGTGTCTTTCGGCGTCGGCGGGCGCACCGTTGCGTTGAAGGCACAGGGCGAACTTGCTAACCGCCCCTCTCCCCACCCCGGCTAGGATGCGCCGATGATCCCCCGCTATTCGCGGCCGCAGATGAGCAGCATCTGGGCGCCCGAAGCCCGCTTCCGCATCTGGTTCGAGATCGAGGCGCATGCGCTCGACGCGATGGCGGAGCTCGGCATAGTGCCCAGGGAGGCGGCGGAAGCGGTGTGGGCGCGGGGCGCGTTCGACGTCGACCGGATCGACGCGATCGAGGCGGAGGTGAAGCACGACGTCATCGCCTTCCTGACCAACGTCGCCGAGCATGTCGGGCCGGAGGCGCGCTTCCTCCATCAGGGGATGACCAGTTCCGACGTGCTCGACACCGCGCTGGCGGTGCAGCTGCGGCGCGCCTCGGACCTGCTGATCGAGGACCTCGATGGCTTGCTGGAGGTGCTGAAGCGGCGGGCTTACGAGCACAAGATGACGCCGACGATCGGCCGCAGCCACGGCATCCACGCCGAGCCGGTGACGTTCGGCCTCAAGCTCGCTTTCGCTCATGCCGAGTTCGCCCGGGCGCGGGCCCGGATGATCGCGGCGCGCGACGAGATCGCAACCTGCGCCATTTCCGGCGCCGTCGGCACCTTCGCCAACATCGACCCGCGGGTCGAAGCCCATGTCGCGGCGAAGATGGGCCTGAAGGTGGAGCCGGTCTCGACCCAGGTCATCCCGCGCGACCGCCACGCCATGTTCTTCGCGACGCTCGGCGTGATCGCCGCGTCGGTCGAGCGGCTGGCGACCGAGATCCGCCATCTCCAGCGGACCGAGGTGCTGGAGGCGGAGGAATATTTCGCGCCCGGCCAGAAGGGCAGCTCGGCAATGCCGCACAAGCGCAACCCGGTCCTGACCGAGAATCTCACCGGCCTGGCGCGCATGGTCCGGGCCTATGTCAACCCGGCGCTGGAGAATGTGGCGCTGTGGCACGAGCGCGACATCAGCCACAGCTCGGTCGAGCGCTATATCGGCCCGGACGCTTGCGTGACGCTCGACTTCGCCCTTGCCCGCCTCACCGGCGTGATCGACAAATTGCTCGTCTACCCGGAGCGGATGCAGCGGAACCTCGACCGGATGGGAGGCCTCGTCCACTCGCAGCGCGTGCTGCTCGCTTTGACCCAGGCCGGGGCCAGCCGCGAGGACGCCTATAGATTAGTACAGCGCAGCGCGATGCGGGTTTGGGACAGCGACGGCGCCCTGTCGCTGCTCGACCTGCTCAAGGAGGATGCCGAAGTCGCGGCCCTGCTACGGCCCGAACAGCTCGAGGAGAGCTTCGACCTCGGCTACCATCTCAAGCACGTCGACACGATCTTCGAACGGGTGTTCGGCCAATCTTTCGGTTGACGTGAGCTGGTCGGGCACAGCAATTTCCTCGCCTTTTAGGGAGATTCGGCTTGAGCAGACCACTAATTCTGCTGGTGGGGCTGGCAGTCGCTGGCTGCGAAGCGCCGCCAAACCGCAATTCCGCCGTCCCCTCCGCCGAAGCCGAAACTACTTCGGCCGACGCAGACAATGCGCTAAGTGCGGCCGACGCCCTCGCTAACAACTCTCCTGGCACCGCGTCCGCCGCCATCAGTCGCACCGGCTGGAGTTATTCCGAAAAGAAGGACGAGATGCGGGGTAACGTGGCCCGCTTCGCACGTCTCAGTGCGTTGGAGCCGATAAGCTTGGACTTCCCATACGGCGAGAGCACGCCGGAGCTCGTCATACGCCAAGACCCCAAATATGGCTTCGACATCTATATAACGGCCAATGGGCAGTTTCTTTGCCGCTCGTATGATAACGACACAATCAGCGTCAAGTTCGACAACGGCGGGATCGAGCAGTGGGCTTGCGGCGATGCCGAGGGGGGCAGTTCTGACATCATTTTTGTTGTGAATGCTGAAGGCTTCCTAGCCAAGCTGAGAAAAGCCAAACGAATGATCGTAGAAGCGGATATGTACCAAGCAGGCCGCCAGC
The DNA here is from genome assembly GCA_036378975.1 of Allosphingosinicella sp. Lineage (GTDB taxonomy): Bacteria > Pseudomonadota > Alphaproteobacteria > Sphingomonadales > Sphingomonadaceae > Allosphingosinicella. The sequence goes on from DASUVK010000085.1 coordinate 11,149, forward strand.
AAATGAAATTCGAGGTAAGCGGCCTGAAGTGGGGTAAGGCGTCGGAACCATCGGGCGACTAGGCTAGCCAGGTGCATTGCTCCTAAGGGTTGTAGCTATGCTTCTCGCCACCGCTTGAACTGCGCAAAATGCTCTCGACTGCGCGGTCCTGCCAGTCCATGCCGGCAGCGCGCCATGATCGACCTGTCCGCCTTTCCGATCACCGCCCGCTGGCCGGCCGCGCATCCCGATCGGCTCCAGCTCTATTCGCTGAACACGCCGAACGGCGTGAAGGTCTCGATCATGCTCGAGGAGACCGGCCTCCCCTACGAGCCGCACCTGATCGACATCGGCAAGAACGAGACCTGGACACCCGAATATCTGTCGCTCAATCCCAACGGCAAGATCCCGGCGATCATCGATCCGGACGGGCCGGGCGGGACTCCGCTCGGCCTGTTCGAATCGGGTGCGATCCTGCTTTATCTGGCGGACAAGACCGGGCAGCTCATCCCGTCCGACCCGGCGCGGCGCTGGGAGACGATCCAGTGGCTGTTCTTCCAGATGGCCGCGATCGGGCCGATGTTCGGCCAGGTCGGCTTCTTCAACCGCTTCGCCGGCAAGGCGATCGAGGACAAGCGCCCGCTGCAGCGCTACGTCGACGAGTCGAAGCGGCTGCTCGGCGTGCTCGAGGGGCGCCTCGAGGGGCGCGAATGGATGATGGGCGACGAATATACGATCGCCGACGTCGCGACCCTCGGCTGGGTGCGCAACCTGGTCACGTTCTACGAGGCGCGCGAGCTGGTGGACTATGACGCGTTGACCCACGTTCCGGCCTGGCTTGGCCGCGGCCTGGCGCGGCCGGCGGTCCAGCGCGGGCTGGAGATTCCGAAGCGCGGCTGATCCTCCTGCTTGGCATGGGGCGCCGGATCAGTGCCGGTGCGGCGGCCGCGGCTTGCTCAGGCTCTCGTGGACGAAGGCGACGAACTGGTCGGGCTTGATGAAGCCTTCGGCCATGCCGTAGCGCGCGGCGGGCTTCTCCGCCTGGATCTGGGCGAGGCTGCGCTTCGCCTTGATCCCCGCCGCCACCTTCGCGCGGACGTCGGCCAGCATCGCCCGGTAGGCGACGAGGTCGGCGCGGGCGGCGACCGGGCCATGGCCCGGAATGATGCGGGTGCGGGGGTCGGACATGGCCAGGCCCTTGTCGACCGCGGCGATCAGCCCGTCGATCGAGCCGCCCGAGCTGAGATCGATGAACGGCAAGGAGAGACGGTGGAAGAAGGTGTCGCCCATGTGGAGCACATTGGCCTTCTGCCAGTGGACCAGCGAATCGCCGTCGGTATGGGCGTGCGCGACGTGGACGACGTGGAGCGTGTCGCCGTTCAGATGCAGGGTGACGCCGTCCTCGAACGTCACCACGGGCAACGCGCCGGCGGGCGAGGCGGGGACCTTGTCGTTCAGCGCGGCGATGAACTGCTCGCTCGACATGCGCTCGCGCACGTTGCGGTGGGCGAGGATCACCGCGCCGCGCTTGCCCATCGCCTCGTTGCCGCCGGTATGGTCGCCATGCCAATGGGTGTTGACGACGAAGCGCACCGGGTCCGGATCGACGCTGGCGATCGCGGCGACGATCTTGTCGCTCAAGGGGGCATATTGATCGTCGACGATGACATTGCCGTCCTCGCCGTAGGACAGGCCGATATTGCCGCCGGCGCCGAACAGCACGGCGACGCCCGGCGCGACCTTCTCGACCTTCACTGCGACCGATGAGAAATCCCGCTGCCCGCTGGCGGGCGCGGCGAGGAGAGCGACGGTGGCGAAGGCAAGCAGACGGCGCATGGACCCCCCTTTTTGAATCCGCTGCCAGAGCCTAGCGCACGCGCCGCCGACCCGGAAGCGGACGCGGCTGCGGGCCCGTCGTCGGCCCTGCCGCCATCGGCCAACCGTCCTTCCACACGAGGCGGTCGATGAGCATGATGCGGCGGGTGTTGACCTCGTCGGCAGGCTTGGTCCGCGGACGATTGGTGTCCACCGCGTGGTAGACGAACCAGCTGTCGCCGCGAGCGTCCTCGACGATGCTGTTGTGGCCCGGTGCGTGCCAGATGCCGCGCGCCTCCAGGATCGCGCCGCCGCGAGTCTCGAACGGACCGGTGGCGCTGCGCGACCGCGCGACCAACACGGCGTAATGCGCGCCTTTGCCGCAGCAATTGTCGCCTGAATAGAAGAGGTAATAATAGCCGCCGCGGCGGACCACCCAGGCGCCTTCGACCAGGGCCGAATAACCTACCGCCTTGTCCGGCCGGACGAGGTCGACGGTCTCGCTTGCCGGCGCGAAGGACAGGCGGTCGGGGGCCAGCTCGCGCACCTTGATCGGCTCGAACCCCGAGCCCCAGTACAGCAGGCGCTTGCCGGTCGCCGGATCGTCATAGGCCATCGGGTCGATGTTGACGAAGCTTGGGCCGCACAGCAGCGGGCGGCCCATGTCGGTGAACGGGCCTTGCGGACGGTCCGCGGTGGCGACGGCGAGGCACAGGCCCTTCTTGTCGTCGGTCAGCGCATCGTCCGGCTTGGCCGAATAATAAAGATAGTAGCGGCCGCCATGCTCGGCGACGTGGGGCGCCCAGAAATCCTGGGTCCTGCTCGCCCAGCCGGGCTTGGCGGGCAGCGCGTCGCCGAGATGCTCCCATTCGACCAGGTCGCGTGAGCGGGCGACCTGGAGGTTGACCCACTTGCCGTCCCGCTCGGTCTGGGTGGCGTAGACGTAATAGAAGCCGTCTTTGGCGCGGAGGATGGCGGGGTCGGGGAAGTCGGAGTCGATGACCGGGTTGGCGAAGGTGGCGGGGGCGCTGCTCGGTGCGGTGGCGCAGCCGGCGGCGGCAAGCGCGAGAAGGGCGATCAGGACGCGCATGGCGGGAGCATAGCGAAGGCGCGGCGAAGATGCATCCTGCCCATGCGCAGCATGGGAAGGATTTTTACGCGTCGAACAGGCTCTTCAGTTTGCCGAAGAAGCTCTTCGACGCCGGGCATTCCTCGCCGGTTTCGGTGGCGCGGAATTCCTCGAGCAGCTCGCGCTGCCTGGCGCTCAGGCGGGTCGGGGTCTCGACCTCGACCTGGATGACCATGTCGCCATGGCCGCGGCCGTTGAGGACCGGCATGCCGGCGCCGCGCTGCCTGAGCTGCTTGCCCGACTGGATTCCGGCCGGGATGTTGATCGAATGCTTCTGGCGGTCGAGCCCGGGCACCTCGATGCAGCCGCCGAGCGCCGCGGTGGTGATGCTGACCGGGGCGCGCACGAACAAAGTGGTGCCCTCGCGCTGGAAGAGGGCGTGCCGGGCGAGGTGGACGAAGATGTAGAGGTCGCCGTTCGGGCCGCCGCGCACCCCGGCTTCGCCTTCGCCGGCGAGGCGGATTCGGGTGCCTTCGTCGACCCCCGCCGGAATGCGGACGTCCAGCGAGCGCTGGCGCTCGACCCGTCCTTCGCCGCGGCATTTGTCGCACGGATCGGCGATGACCTCGCCGACGCCGCGGCAGGTGGGGCAGGTCCGCTCGACGACGAAGAAACCCTGCTGGGCGCGGACCTGGCCGCGGCCGTGGCACATTGCGCAAGGACGCGCGCTGGTGCCCGATTTGGCGCCGGAGCCGCCGCACGGCTCGCAGGTCGCGGTAGTGTCGATCCTGAGCTCGACCTGCTTGCCGGCGAACGCGTCCTCGAGGCTGATCTCGAGGTCGTAGCGCAGGTCCGAGCCACGCAGCGCGTTGGAGCGGCGGTCGGCCTGCTGGCCGTTCATGAACTCGCCGAAAATATTCTCGAAAATGTCGGAGAAGGAACCGAAATCCTGCGCCCCGGCGCCGCCCATGCCGCCGTTGCGGAAGGCGGCGTGGCCGAAGCGGTCGTAGGCGGCGCGCTTCTGCGGGTCCTTCAGGCAGTCATAGGCCTGGCTGATCGCCTTGAACCGCGCCTCGCTGTCCTTGCAGCCCGGGTTGCGATCCGGGTGGCATTCCATCGCCAGCCGGCGATAGGCGGACTTGATCGTCCGCTCGTCGGCGCCGCGCTGGACCTGCAGCAGCTCGTAATAATCGGTCTCAACCATGACGGCCCCCACAGGCCGTCACCCCAGCGAAGGCCGGGGTCCCAGGGGGAAGGAACCTGCCTTTCCTCGCTGGGATCCCGGCCTCTGCCGGGATGACGGCGCTGCTCATCGTCAGCCCTTGTTTTCGTCGTCGACCTCGGAGAATTCAGCGTCGACGACCTCTTCCTCGCCGCTCGCGGCCTCGCCGCCCTCGGCAGCCTCGCCGCCGCCGGGGCTGGCCGCGCTCGCCTGCTCCTTCTCGTAGATCGCCTGGCCGAGCTTCATCGCGACCTGGCTGAGCGTCTGCGTCCTGGCCTGCATGGCTTCGACGTCGCCGCTCTCGACCGCCTGCTTGGTCTCGTCGATCGCCGTCTGGATCTCGGCCTTCAGAGCCTCGTCGATCTTGTCGCCATGCTCGGCGAGCTGGCGCTCGGTCGAATGGGCGAGGCCTTCGGCGCTGTTCTTCGCCTCGGCCGCTGCGCGTCGCTTCTTATCCTCCTCGGCGAAGCTCTCCGCCTCGCTGACCATCTTCTCGATGTCGGCGTCGGAAAGGCCGCCCGAGGCCTGGATTCGAATCTGCTGCTCCTTGCCGGTACCCTTGTCCTTGGCCGAGACGTGGACGATGCCGTTGGCGTCGATGTCGAAGGTGACCTCGATCTGCGGCACGCCGCGCGGGGCCGGCGGGATTCCGACCAGGTCGAACTGGCCGAGTATCTTGTTGTCCGCGGCCATTTCACGCTCGCCCTGGAAGACTCGGATGGTGACCGCGTTCTGATTGTCCTCGGCGGTCGAGAAAGTCTGGCTCTTCTTGGTCGGGATGGTCGTGTTACGGTCGATCATCCGGGTGAAGACGCCGCCCAGGGTCTCGATGCCGAGCGACAGCGGGGTGACGTCGAGCAGAAGGACGTCCTTGACGTCGCCCTGAAGGACGCCGGCCTGGATCGCCGCACCCATGGCGACGACCTCGTCCGGATTGACGCCGGTATGCGGCTCCTTGCCGAAGAAGTCCTGCACCACCTGGCGGACGCGCGGCATGCGGGTCATGCCGCCGACGAGCACGACTTCGGCAATGTCCTCGGACTTGACCCCGGCATCGGCCAGCGCCTTCTTGCAGGGATCGAGCGTCCGCTTGATCAGGTCCTCGACCAGCTTCTCGAGATCGGCTCTGGTGATCGTCTTGACGAGATGCTTCGGACCGTTCTGATCGGCGGTGATGAACGGCAGGTTGACTTCGGTGGTCTGCGCCGAGCTCAATTCGATCTTCGCCCGCTCCGCGCCTTCCTTGAGGCGCTGCAGGGCGAGGCGGTCGCCGCGCAGGTCGATGCCTTCCTGCTTCTTGAACTCGTCGGCGAGATAGTCGACGATCTTGGCGTCGAAATCCTCGCCGCCGAGGAAGGTGTCGCCATTGGTCGACTTCACCTCGAAGACGCCGTCACCGATCTCGAGCACCGAGATATCGAACGTGCCGCCGCCGAGATCGTAGACCGCGATCGTCTTGCCGTCCTGCTTGTCGAGACCGTAGGCAAGCGCCGCTGCGGTCGGCTCGTTGATGATGCGCAGCACCTCGAGGCCGGCGATCTGGCCGGCGTCCTTGGTCGCCTGGCGCTGGGCGTCGTTGAAATAAGCGGGGACGGTGATCACCGCCTGAGTGACCGTCTCGCCGAGATAGGCCTCGGCGGTTTCCTTCATCTTCTGGAGGATGAAAGCGGAGATCTGCGACGGGCTGTAATCCTTGCCGCCGGCGCTGACCCAGGCATCGCCATTGGGGCCGCGGCTGATCTTGTAGGGCACCAGCTCGGTGTCCTTCTTGGTGATCGGATCGTCGAAGCGGCGGCCGATCAGGCGCTTGACCGCGAACACGGTGTTTTCCGGATTGGTGACCGCCTGGCGCTTGGCCGGCTGGCCGACGAGCCGCTCGCCGTCCTTCGAAAAAGCGACGATCGACGGGGTAGTGCGGGCGCCTTCCGCATTCTCGACCACCTTCGGCTTGCCGCCTTCCATGACAGCGACGCAGCTGTTGGTGGTGCCGAGGTCGATTCCGATGACTCTAGCCATGTTAATCCTCTTGTGCCCCAAAAGTTTTCCGCTCCTGCGCCCTGCTTATTGAGGCACGCGGAGTGTTTCGGGAGCGATATAGGAGCCGATTCCGAGGCGACAAGAAGTCCGGGCACCGCTACGGAAATGCCGCGATGAAGAAGATGCTCAAAAGCCACGTTTTTGCGGCTCTGGCCGGGATGGCGGCGCTCGCCGGCTGCGACCGGCCGCCGCCCGACGGCACGGTTCGGGTGAGCGACGCCTGGGTGCGGCTACCGGCGGCGAAAAACCGCCCCGGCGGCGCCTATTTCCGGATGGAGGCGGGCAGCGAGGGCACCCGGCTGATCGCCGTGTCGAGCCCCGCCGCGCGCTGGATCGAGCTGCACGAGACGAGCATGGCCGGCAGCACGGCGAAGATGAAGCGGCGCAAGGAGATGGAATTCCCGAGCCGCGGCGCGCTCGTTTTCGAGCCGGGCGGCCGCCACGCGATGCTGTTCGGGATCAGCCCGAAGCTGAAGCCGGGCGACCGCATGCCCCTCACCTTCTCGTTCAACGTCGCGCCGCCGATCACGGTCGAGGCGATCGTGCGCGGACCGGCCGACGAAAGCGGCCACGACGGGCACCCCTAATTGGGGACAGCGCCCGGCGGCCTGAAACGAGTTCAGCATGTCGGCGGACTGCGCTAACGTCCGGACCGGCACAAAAGGGGAGGCCGACATGTCGGGATTCAGGGATTTCATCGCCAAGGGCAACGTGCTCGACCTGGCGGTGGCGGTCATCATCGGGGCGGCGTTCGCGACCATCGTCACGTCGCTCACCGCCGACATCATCATGCCGGCGATCGGCTGGCTGTTCGGCGGCCTCGATTTCTCGAGCTACTTCATCCGGCTCGGGCCGATTCCGGCCGGCTATGCCGGCGACCCGAACAATTATGCGGCGCTCAAGGAAGCCGGCGTGCCGATGATCGGCTACGGCCAGTTCGCGACCGCGCTGGTCGCCTTCCTCATCCTCGCTTTCGTCATCTACCAGCTGGTCAGGGCCGCCGAGCGCTTCCAGCGGACGCCGGAAGCAGCCCCGGCGGGGCCGAGCGAGGAGCTGGTCGTGCTGCGCGAGATCAGGGACGCGCTCAAGGCGCGCCCCTGACGTAACCTCCCCTAGAAGCGCTTGCGGACGGTCGCGCCGAACGTGCGCGGCTGGCCGACGTGGAAGCCCAGGCGCGCGCGTCCGCCGCGTTCCCGGTCGAAGGCGAGGATGGCGTTCTCGTCGAACAGGTTGTTGACGTAGAGGATGACGTCGAATCCGCTCGCCATCTCGACGCCGGCGCTGACGTTGACCAGCTGATAGTCCGGCAGCTTGAGGTCGAGCGTCGTCGAAGCTCCCGCCGGCGCCCCGCCGAACGGCAGGCCGTGGACGAAGGTGCGCGGATTATTCTCCTGGTCGCCGGGCTGGGTGAAGCGCGTCCCGACATGCTGGAAGGTGGCGCCGATATAGGCCTCGTCCCCGCCTTCGCCGAGCGGGAAGGTGTAGAAAGCGCTGGCGGCGAGCTGGAACTTGGGCACCGACGGCAGCCTGTTGCCGTCGCGAATGCCTTCCAGCACCTGGCCGTTCTGCTTCAGCCGCGTCTCGTCGAACTCGGCTTCGACGAGGCTGCCGGCGATCGACAGGTCGAGGCCCTGGGTCGGCCGCGCCGTCAGCTCGAATTCGACGCCCATCGTGTGCGCATCGGCGTTGAAGACGACCCGCGACGAGCAGGAGCCCGCGTCGGCGGTGACCTGGAGGTTGCTGATGTCGGTGTAGAAGGCCGCGGCGTTGAAGCTGATCGGGCCGAACTGCGACTTCACGCCGGCTTCGTAGTTCCACAGGCTCTCATCGTCGTAGCGGTCGAAGCCGCCATAATCGATCCGGTCCTGGGCGCTGCACAGGCCTTCGTTGAGCGGATCGTTGACGCCGCCCAGCCGGAAGCCCTTGGACGCCTGGAGGTTGACGATCACGTCGTCGGTCGCCTCGTAGCTGAGCAGCAGCCGCGGTGAGAAGCCGTCCGACTTGGTCTCGTCGGTCTGATTGTCGCCATTCGAGAAGAGGCCGCCCGAGCGGAAGCCGCGCACCTCCTTGAAGTCGTAATAGCGCAAGCCGGCGGTGGCGGTCAGGCTTTCGGTGAAGTCGAAGCTGGCTTCGCCGAACAGCGCCTTCTGCTTAATGTCGTAGGGCAGGTCGGCATTGTAGGGCGAGTTGAGCGGGAAGCCGTTGGCGACCGCGACCGAGGTGCCGGCGCCGAAGCGGGCGTCGGTGAAGGCGTCGTAGCCGGGCGTCGGCAGCCGCTGCGCGTAGACCCGGTTGACGTCGGAATAGAAGGCTCCGATCAGCCACTGGAACGGCCCGTCGCCGCTCGACGAGAGCCGCAATTCCTGGGTGAAGGTCTTGAGGTCGGTGGTGTCGACGAGGTTCGACGGCAGCAGCACGCCTGCGGCCGGGAAGCCGAGATCGACCGAGACGCTGCCGGTGAGGGCACTGGCATCGCGGCTGACGAGGATGTCGCGCTTGATGTAGCTCGTGACGGAGGTGATATCGACGCCGCCCAGGTCGGCGCTGGCGGTCAGGTCGGCGAGCAAGGTATTGTCCCTGAAGTCCTCGCCGAGCAGGAGGAACTGCTCGCGCTCGCGAAAGGTGACCGGCGGCCGGGTCGTCGTGAACCGGTTGGCGTAGAGGTTGTAGACCTCCTGGCGGTTGAAGCCGTGCGCGCGCACCTCCTGGTAGACGAGGCGCGGCGTCACCCGGATGTCGGGCGTCGGCTGCAGCAGCACCGCGATGCGGCCGCCGGTGCGGCGGCCGTCATTGACGTCCTCGTCGATGGCGCCGCCCTCGCGGCGCGCGTCGATGAAGCCGGCATATTCGGTATGATAGGCGACGGCCCGGACGGCCGCATGTTCGCCCAGCGGGAAGTTGACCGCGCCCTTGACATGGCCGCCGAGGCTGTCGCCGTCGACGAGGTTGAGATTACCCTCGACCAGCCCTTCGATCCGGTCGACGGTGGGCTGGTTGGTGATGTAGCGGATGGTGCCGCCGACCGAGCCCGAGCCGAACAAGGTGCCCTGCGGCCCACGCAGGGTCTCGACGCGGTTGAGATCGAACAGGTCGAGATCGGGCTGGAACAGCGACAGCGAAACCACCGATTCGTCGAGATAGACGCCGACCTGCTCCTTGACGCCGGGCTGGTCGCGGATGATCTGCCCGGCCGAGACGCCGCGGATCGAGACCTGGCTCTGGCCCGGCCCCAGATTCTGGACGGTAAGGCCGGCGACGTTGCGCGACAGATCCTCGATATTGCCGGCGCCGAGACGCTGGATGTCCTCCTCGGTCTGGGCGTTGATCGAGAACGGAACCTCGAGCAGCGTCGTCTCGCGCTTGGTGGCGGTGACGTAGATGGTCTCGCCTTCGTCCGCCTCCTCGGCCGCGTCAGTGGTCGCGGCCGGATCGTCCTGGGCGTAGGCCGGTGAGGCGGCGGCCAGGCAGGCGGCGAGCGACGCCCCGGCCAGGAATAGAATCTTGTGCAGGCTGCGGCGGTTCCGGAGACGGGCCATCTTACGTTCCCCTTCGTTGTGGCAGTGCAACAATCTGCCCCCTGAAGCAGAAGATCAAGGCGGCCGGTCGCCGAGGCGGAAAATCTACCACACTGTTGCAGAAGCGATACACGCCCTCGCGCTTGACTAATCCGGGAGGACGCCAAATGCTCCCGCCGGCTCGGAGGGGTGGATGGCGGGAATGACGCGCCGATCGGCAATCAAGGCGGGAGCGGCGGCAGCGGCAATTGCCGCGGCCGATGCTCCCGCGGTGGCGGCGTCCCGCTCCCCCGACGTCATCATTGTCGGCGCGGGCGTGTTCGGCGCCTGCACGGCGCGGGCCCTGCAGCGGGCCGGCCGCAAGGTGCTGCTGCTCGACGCCTGGGGACCGGCCCATGCCCGCGCCTCATCCGGCGGGGAGTCGCGGCTGACGCGGGGCAGTTACGGCGCCGACGAGGTCTATACGCGCATGGCCTGGGACTCGCTCGCCGAGTGGCGTGCACTTTCCGCCCGCGCCGAGCTGCCGCTGTTCCATCGGGCCGGCGTATTGTTCTTCTTCCCGACGGCGGAGGATTATGTCCACCGCACCGTCGAGGTGCATCGCCGCCTCGGCCTGCCGACCCAGCTCATGGACCGCGCCGCGATGCGCCGCCGCTTCCCGATGATCGACTTCGACGGCGTCGAGCTCGGCCTGTGGGAGCCCGAGTTCGGCGCGCTGATGGCGCGGCGGGCGGTGCAAACGATGGTCGCCGAGTTCGTCGCCGCGGGGGGCGAGTATCGGCAAGGCGCGGTGGCGACGCCGGCGAACGGAGACGGGCCGCTCCGCCGTCTCACCCTGCAGGACGGCGACAAATTGTCCGCGCCGCATTTCGTCTTCGCCTGCGGCCCGTGGCTGCCCAAGCTGTTCCCCGACCTGCTCGGCCGCCGCATCTTCCCGACGCGGCAGGAGGTGTTCTTCTTTCGCCCAGAGGCCGGGGACGACCGTTTCTCGGCGGCGCGGCTGCCGGGCTGGGCCGATTTCAACGCGGGCGACATCTTCTACGGCTTCCCGGACCTCGAGAGCCGCGGCTTCAAGATCGCGCACGATTTGCACGGCCCGCCGATCGACCCTGATACCGGCGACCGCGCCCCCTCGCCCGCTGCGCTCGCCGAGGTGCGAGCCTATATGGAACGCCGCTTTCCGGGGCTGAAGGGCGCGCCGCTCAACGAGGCGCGCGTCTGCCAATATGAGAACAGCGCCAACGGCGACCTGCTGATCGACTTCCACCCGCGGCGCCCCAACGCGCTGCTGGTCGGCGCCGGCTCCGGCCACGGCTTCAAGCACGGCCCCGCCGTCGGAGCCTACGCCGCCGCGCTCGTCACCGGCACCCTGGCCGCGCCCGAACCCCGCTTCTCGCTGGCCTCGAAGGGCGAGCGGCAGGACCGGGCGGTGCATTGAGGAGAGAGACGATGGAACAGCCGCTCGACACCTTCCGCTCCTCGACCTGGGGCTGGCTCCGGGCCACGCTCGCCGGCTGGGGCACGATCGTGCTGGCGATCGCGGGCATCCTGCTGACCGCGGTCGCGCCGCCCGAAATAGGGCGCTGGCCGCTCGCCCTGACCGTGCTGGCCTTCCTCATCATCGCCTGGAAATGGTTCCAGAACCTGGCCGCCCGCTACGACCTGTGCACCGACCGGCTGATCGTGCGCCGCGGCATTTTCATCAAGAGCCTCGACGAGGTCGAGCTCTACCGGGTCAAGGATATCCGGCTCGATTTCAGCATAATCAACCAGATGGCCGGAATCGGGACGATCACCGTCACCGCCAGCGACGAGACGACTCGGGGCGCCCCGCTCGTCCTGCGCCACGTCGAGCGCGCCGCCGAACGCCGCGAGGAGATGCGCCGCCTGGTCGAGAGCGCCCGCCAGAAACGCCGGGTACGCGAGATCGACATGGCGCATGAGGAATATTAAGCACTTGCCGTCTTGAAATCAGAGCTTGCTAGAGCCGACGGATGACCGAGGAGGAGTGGATCCGCGACCGCAGAGCGATTCAGAGCCTGACAGACCGCTTCAGCAGCCTGCGTGCTAGCCCTTTTTCGCCACGCCGACCAAGGCAGGCCGCAGCAGCCGGTCCTTGATCATGTAGCCGGACTGCATTTCCTGGACGATCGTGCCGGGCTCGGCCTCGTCGCTGGGAACCTCGAGCATCGCCTGATGGCGGTGGGGGTCGAGCGGCTGGCCGAGCGCCTCGACGCGGGTGATGCCGTTGCGCTGGAAGACGGTGTCGAGCTCGCGCCCGGTCGCCTCGATGCCGGCGACCAGCGCTTTCATGCGGTCGTCCTGCCTGAGGTCGTCCGGAATCGCCGCGAGCGCGCGATCGAGGTTGTCCTTCACTGACAGCATGTCGCGGGCAAAGCCGGTCGCCGCGTAGGTGGCGGCGGTCTGCTTCTCCTGTTCGAGCCGGCGGCGGACATTCTGGGTCTCCGCCTGGGCGTAGAGGACATGCTGGCGGACCTGCTCCAGCTCCTTGACCAGCTCCGAGAAATCCTGCTCGGCGGCCTGCTCACCGGCGCCCGTTTCCGCCCCGGTCTCGTCGGTCGCGCCGGTCTCTTCCTGCAGTTCCTGTTCGTCGTTCATGACATCAATCTCGATAGTGCCTGTGCCGTGAAATCCACCATGGGTACGACCCGCGCATAGTTCAACCGGGTCGGGCCGATCACGCCGACCACGCCGACCACTTTCCCTTCGCGGCCGCGATAGGGCGCGGCGATCACCGACGAGCCGGAAAGCGCGAACAATTTGTTCTCGGAGCCGATGAAGATCTTCATTCCCTGCCCCGCCCGGGCGCTGTCGAGCAGACGGACGATCTCCTCCTTGCCGTCAAGCTCCTCCAGAAGCTGGCGGACGCGCTCGAGATCGGCGGCGGCGCCCGGCTCGAGCAGATTGGCCTGGCCTCGGACGATCAATACCGGCCGCTGGGCGCCGTCCTCGGACCACAGAGCGAGGCCGCGGTCGATCAGCTGCCGCGCCGCGTCGTCGAGCGCCGCCTTGCCGGCCTTGATCTCCTCGGCGAGCCGGCGCTGCGCTTCCGGCAGGGTGAGGCCGGAGAGGCGGGCGCTGACATAATTGCCGACTTCGGTGAGGGCCGAGGCGGTGATGCCGGGCGGAAGATCGACGACGCGATTCTCGACGCTGCCCTCGGCGCCGACCATCACCGCAAGCGCCTGGCTTGCCGAGAGCTGGACGAAGCCGAGCTGGCGCAGCACCGGCTCGCGCTTGGGAACGAGGACGATGCCGGCGCAGGCGGACAGGCCGGACAGAGCGGCCGTCGCGGCGGACAGCGCCTCCTCGATCGGCCCGCCCCGCTCGAGCCGCGCCTCGATCGCCGCGCGCTCCTCCGCGCTGGGCTCGGCGGCCTGCATCATGCCGTCGACGAACAGCCTGAGGCCGCTTTCGGTCGGCACCCGCCCGGCCGATGTGTGGGGATGGGCGAGCAGGCCCAATTCCTCCAGGTCCTGCATGACGTTGCGGATCGAGGCCGGCGACAGGTTGAGCCCACCCAGCTTCGAGATCGTCCGCGACCCGACCGGCGCGCCCGAGCCGAGATAATTCTCGACCACCATCCGGAACACTTCGCGGGACCGCTCGGTGAGCTCGCTGACGGGGGTGGAGGCCATGCGCGGTAGATAGGTAAAGGTCGCCGCCCCGTCACCCTGAACTTGGTTGGGAGGCCGGCTCTCCGCCCGCGAGGGGGATCTTCGTCGGATGCCAAAACGAGTTCAGCATGACGGTGGATTATCCCGCGCATCGCCGCTAATCCGCCCCGCGACCTCAGTGAAAGGACCTGCATGCGCCCCTCAGGACGCGCCCCCGACCAGATGCGAGCGATAATCATGGAGCCGGGCTTCACCCGCCATGCCGAGGGCAGTTGCCTGGTCGCGTTCGGCGACACCAGGGTGCTGTGCACCGCTTCGGTCGAGCAGAGCCTGCCGCCCTGGCTGCGGGGCAAGGGCAAGGGCTGGGTGACTGCGGAATATGGCATGTTGCCCCGCGCCACCCACACGCGAGGGCGGCGCGAGGCCGCGTCCGGCAAGCAATCGGGCCGCACCCAGGAAATACAGCGACTGATCGGCCGCAGCCTGCGCGCCGTCGTCGACCTGCAGGCGCTCGGCGAGCGCCAGGTCACGGTCGATTGCGACGTCATCCAGGCCGACGGCGGCACTCGCACCGCAGCGATTTCGGGCGGCTGGGTGGCGCTGAGGCTCGCGGTCGACGGCCTCCTCAAGCAGCAGCTCCTCGCCGCCGATCCGATCCGCCAGAAGGTTGCAGCGGTGAGCTGCGGCATCCATGGCGGCCAAGCCGTGCTCGATCTCGACTATGAGGAGGATTCGACCGCCGGCGCCGACGGCAATTTCGTGCTCACCGAGGACGCCAGCATCGTCGAGGCGCAGGTCACCGCCGAGGGCGAATGCTACGACGAGGAAGGCCTGCTGCGGCTGCTGCGGCTGGCGCGGATCGGCTGCGGCGAGATCTTCGTCGCGCAGGACCGGGCGACCGGCCGATGAGGAAGCTGCAGCCGGGGCGGCTGGTCATCGCCAGCCATAATCAAGGCAAGGTGCGCGAGATACGCGACTTGCTCGGCGCCCGCGGCATCGAACCCGTCTCCGCCGCCGAGCTCGACTTGCCCGAGCCCGACGAGATCGGCGCCACCTTCATCGACAATGCCGACCTCAAGGCACGCGAGGCCGCCGACCTTTCGGGGCTGCCGGCGCTCGCCGACGATAGCGGGCTGTGCGTCGAGGCGCTCGACGGGCGGCCCGGCATCTTCTCGGCGCGCTGGGCGCTGGCCGCCGACCCGCGGGTGCCGCCGCAGGCGGGACCGGGCGAGATCGAAGGGCCGCGCGACTTCAACCTCGCCATGCGCCGGGTCTGGGAGGAGCTCGAGGCGCAGGGGCCGGAAGCGAGCCGCAACGCCCATTTCGTCTGCGCCCTCTCGGTCTGCTGGCCGGACGGCCATAACGAATGGTTCGAGGGGCGGGTCGAGGGGAGCCTGGTCTGGCCGCCGCGCGGCGACCGCGGCTTCGGCTACGATCCGATCTTCCTCCCGGCCGGCCACGCCATCACCTTCGGCGAGATGGACCAGGCCGAAAAGCATCGCATCAGCCACCGCGCCGACGCGTTCCGCAAGCTGGTGGCGGCACTGTTGTAGGATGGGCGCCCTGCCCCATTCCACGTCATTCCCGCGCCTGCGGGAAGCGGGCGCGGCTTCCGAACCGAAATCCGGCGTGCACGGGAATGACGGGCTGGCGCTGTACGTCCACTGGCCCTTCTGCGTCTCCAAATGCCCTTATTGCGACTTCAACAGCCACGTTCGCGAGACGATAGACCAGGCGGCGTGGCGCGAGGCGCTGCTGAAGGACCTCGCCTGGGAGGCCGAAGCCTGTCCCGGCCCGCCCCTCGCCTCGATCTTCTTCGGCGGCGGCACCCCGTCGCTGATGGCGCCGGCGACGGTGGCAGCGCTGATCGAGGCGGCCGAGCGCCACTGGGGTTTCGCGCCGAACCCGGAGATCACGCTCGAGGCCAACCCTTCCTCGGTCGAGGCCGCGCGCTTCGCCGACCTGGCGGCGGCGGGCGTCAACCGGGTCTCGCTCGGGCTCCAGGCGCTCGACAATGCGGCGCTGCGCTTCCTCGGACGCGCCCATGACGCGGCGGAAGGACTGGCGGCGCTGGAGATCGCGCAACAATGCTTCGGCCGGGTCAGCTTCGACCTTATCTACGCCTTGCCCGACCAGAGCGAGGCGGCCTGGGCGGCCGAGCTCGGCCGGGCGCTCGGCTTCGGCACCGGCCATCTGTCGCTCTACCAACTGACGATCGAGCCCGGCACGCGCTTCGCGGCGATGGCGGCGCGCGGCGAGCTCGCGCCTCGCGATCCGGACGAGGCGGCGACGCTTTACGAGCTGACCCAGGCAAAGACGGCGGCGGCCGGCCTCCCCGCCTATGAGATCTCCAACCATGCCCGGCCCGGCGAGGAGAGCCGCCACAATCTCGCTTATTGGCGCTACCGGCCCCATCTTGGCGTCGGTCCCGGCGCGCACGGGCGGCGCGGAAGCATGGCGACGCAGCGCCACAGGAAACCGGAGAACTGGCTGACGGCGCTGGCGCGCAACGGCCACGGCCTCGCCGAGGAGATTCCGCTCGGTGCGGAGGAGCAGGCGACCGAGGCGCTGCTGATGGGCCTGCGGCTGAGCGAGGGCGTGGCGCTGGAGGCCGTGCGGCCGCAGCTCGACCTGGCGGCGGTGGAGCGGCTCGAGGCACGGGGGCTGCTGGCGCGACAGGGCGGCCGGCTGGTCGTTCCGCCCTGCGGCCGCCTCGTCCTCGACGCCATTCTCGCCGAGATCGCGCTCTAGTCGAAACTCCTCGGCGCCGGCGAGACCACGATGGTGCCGGCGACGGTGACCTCGCGCACTTCGAGCGAACGCTCGGCAACGCCGTTCGAGGTGAAACGGAACGGCCCGTCGACGCCGGCGAAGCCGACCGGGTCGCGCAGCTCCCGTTCCGGGAAGGGGCGGCCCAGGCGCCAATTCTTGGCGATACGCACGGCGAGCAGCACCGAATCGTAGCCGAGGCTGGCGAGCCGGTAGGGATTGGCGCGGTAGCGGGCGCGATAGCGACTGCGCAGCTGGTTGAACATATTGTCGGCGACGCTCGCATACCAGGCGCCGCGCAGCGCCGGCGTGCGGCCGAGATTGGCTTCGGTCGCCCACAATTCGGTGCCCAGCAGCTGCACGCCCGCCGAGGCCGCGGCGCGCAGCAAGGGCGCCGCCGCGGCGGCGGTCCGGCCGCCGTCGGCGATCAGCACCGCATCATATTGGCCGAGGCCGTGGAGCCGGGCCACCGCGGTCCTGAGGCTCGCCGGGCCGGCATCGTAGGTCTGCATGGCGACGAGCCGCCCCTTCGCGCCATCGACTGCATCGATCATCGCCTGCGAGGCGCGGCGGCCGTAAATCCCTTCAGGAGCGAGCGCGCCGAAGCGCTCGAGGCCGCGACCGCGCGCATGACCGACGACGCGGGCGATCGACTGGGCGGGCGTGAAGCCCATCAGATAGACGCCGTTGCCGGCGACGCTGATGTCGTTCGAGAAGCTGATCACCGGTACGCCGGCGCGGCGCGCGACCGGGGCGACGGCGCGAACGTCGTCGGCGAGCAGCGGCCCGAGAAACAGGCCGTTGCCCTCGGCCAGGGCCTGGTTGGCCGCCGCCGCGGCGCCGCTCCGGGCGGTGTCATAGACGGTGAGGCGGATGCGCTCGCCGCCGGCGTCGAGCAAGGCGAGGTTGGCGGCGTTGGCGATCGACTGGCCAACCCCCGCATTCGCCCCCGAGGTCGGGACGAGGACGGCGACGCGGTTGCGGGTCTCTTCGGGCGGAAGCTGCGGGCCTGGCGTTGCCTCCGGTTCCGGCCGGGTTTCGGGCATTTCCGGCTCCGGTTGCGCTTCGGGCCGGGGCTTGGGCACTAATTGACAGCCGCCCAGCGCCATGGCGAACGCCCCCGCCATGCCCAGGCCGAGGAAATAGCGCCGCGCTTGCGACCCGGGGGATTGCTCTGCCATGACCCTGTTCCTCATGAACGCGCTACCGCCCGGCCTCTATATCGTCGCCACCCCCATCGGCAATCTTTCCGATCTGTCGCCGCGGGCCGCCGAGGTGCTGGCGCAGGCGGACCTGATCGCGGTGGAGGACAGCCGGGTCACCGCCAAGCTCCTGCGCCATATCGGCGTCAAACGGCCGATGCTTCCCTATCACGACCATAATGCCGAGCGGGTACGGCCGCAGCTGCTCGATCGGATGCGCGACGGCGCCGTGGCCCTGGTCTCCGACGCCGGCACGCCGCTCATCTCGGATCCCGGCTACAAGCTGGTGCGCGACGCACGGGCGGCGGGGATCGCGGTGACGACGATCCCCGGGCCGTCGGCGGTGGTGGCGGCGCTGACGCTGGCGGGGCTGCCGACCGACCGCTTCCTGTTCCTCGGCTTCCTGCCGTCCAAGGCGGGCGCCAAAGCGACGGCGATCGCCGAGGTCGCGGCGGTGCGGGCGACGCTCGTCCTCTACGAGAGCGGGCCCCGCCTCGCCGCCACGCTCGCGGCGCTCCACGCCGGATTGGGCGACCGCGAGGCGGCGGTGGCGCGCGAGATCAGCAAGCGGTTCGAGGAGACCGTGACCGGCAGGCTCGCCGAGCTGGCTGCGCGCTACGCGGAGGCCGCGCCGAAGGGCGAGATCGTCGTCGTCGTCGCCCCGCCCGGAGCACCGGCGGCGGCCGGCGAGGAGGCGGTGGACGACGCGCTGCGCGAGGCGATGACCCGCCTGTCGCCGTCGCGCGCCGCCGGCGAGGTGGCCGGGCGGCTCGGCATCGCCAAGCGCCAGGCCTACGAGCGGGCGCTGAAGCTCAAATGACGCGTCGGCGGGCCGAGCGGGGGGGCCGGCGGGCGGAGCGGATCGCTGCGGTCTGGCTCCAGCTCAAGGGCTGGAAGATCCTCGGGCGAAGGGTGCGGACGCCGGTCGGCGAGGTCGACCTCGTCGCCCGGCGCGGCCGCACCGTCGCCTTCGTCGAGGTCAAGGCACGAGCCACCGCGGAGGAAGCGGGCTTCTCCCTCGACGAATATCGGCTGCGGCGGGTCGCGGCGGCGGCGGAAGCGCTGGCGCACCTTTACGCCCGCCACGGCGAAGATATCCGCCTCGACGCCATCTTCATCGTCCCGCGCCGGCTGCCGCGGCACCTGGCCAATATCTGGCACGGATGACAGCACCGCCCGACCCCGCTAAGCGCGCGCCATGAGCCTCAAGGTCGCCGTCCAGATGGATCCGCTCGAGCGGGTCAACATAAAGGGGGATTCGACCTTCGCGATCATGCTCGGTGCGCAAAGGCGCGGGCACCGGCTGTTCCACTATCTCGCCCCCGACCTCGGCTGTCGCGACGGCCGCGTGACGGCGCGGGCGAGGCCGGCCGAGGTTCGCGACACGGACGGGAGCCATTACAGCTACGGCGACTGGCAGATTCTCGACCTCAAGGCCGACGTCGACGTCGTGCTGATGCGTCAGGACCCGCCCTTCGACCTTGGCTATATCACCGCCACCCATTTGCTCGAACGGGTCCAGCCCGAGACGCTGGTGGTCAACGACCCGACTTCGGTCCGCAACGCACCCGAGAAATTGTTCGTGCTCGATTACGCCCGCTTCATGCCGCCGACCCTGATCACCCGCTCGCTCGACGAGACGCGCGCCTTTCTGGCCGAGCATGAAGAGATCGTCGTCAAGCCGCTCTACGGCAATGCCGGCAACGCGGTGTTCAAGATCGGCCGCGACGGCGCCAATCTCGGTTCGCTGGTCGAGATGTTCAGCCACGTCTGGGTCGAGCCGTTCATGGTCCAGGCCTTCCTCCCCGAGGTGGCCGAAGGCGACAAGCGCATCGTCCTGATCGACGGCGAGGTGACGGGAGCGATCAATCGCATTCCGGGCGCGGGCGAGATCCGCTCCAACCTGGCCGCCGGCGGCACCGCCCACCCGACCGAGCTCACCGAACGGGAGCGCGAGATTTGCGACGCCCTCGGCCCGGAGCTGGCGCGGCGCGGGCTGCTGTTCGTCGGCATCGACGTGATCGGCGGCTTCCTCACCGAGATCAACGTCACCTCGCCCACCGGCATCGTCGCCATCGACAAATTCAACGGCACCGACACCCCCGCGCTGATCTGGGACGCGATCGAAGCGAAGCTCTCCTGATCATGGGCGACTGGACCATCCGCTTGATCGACCAGACGGGCTATGTCGGCATCTTCCTTCTGATGTTCCTGGAGACGATCTTCCCCCCGATACCGTCGGAGGTGATCATGCCGGTCGCCGGCGTGCGGGCGGCGCAGGGACCGCTCACCCTGTGGGGGGTGATTGCGAGCGGCACCGCCGGCGCGATGCTCGGCAATCTCTTCTGGTATGCGCTCGCCCGGGTGATCGGCCTGAGGCGCTTCCGCCCGTTCATCGCCAGCTACGGCCGCTGGCTGACGATGGACTGGGACGATGTCGAGAAGGCCGAGCGGCTGTTCGGACGTTTCGGCGGGATCATCGTCTCGCTCGGCCGCATGCTGCCGACGATCCGCTCGGTGATTTCGATTCCGGCCGGCCTGCTCAACATGCGGCTGAGGAGCTTCCTGATCTGGTCGACGATGGGCACCGTCGCCTGGACGGCGGTGCTGGCGACCGCCGGCTGGGGCCTCGGCAAGGCGTTTCGCGACATCGACAAGGTGCTGGGCCCGCTGTCGACGGCGGTGATCGCGCTGATCGTCGTCGCCTATATCTGGCGCCAGCTCACCTGGCGCAAGCGCCACCCGTAATCGGTGCCTGGCACCAGTTAGGCGCGCGGATGGGCGTGGCGGTAGACATCGAGCAGATGGGCGGCGTCGACGGCGGTGTAGATCTGGGTGGAGGAGAGGCTGGCATGGCCGAGCAGCTCCTGCAGCGAGCGCAGGTCGGCGCCGCGACCGAGCAGGTGGGTGGCGAAGCTGTGCCGCAGGGCGTGCGGGGTGGTGCGGTCGGACAGGCCGAGGCGGGTTCGGGCGCGGCGGACGACGCGGCGGATCATCTCGCCGTTGAGCGGTCCGCCGCGGCCGCCGCGGAACAGGGGCTCGTCGCGGCCCGGCGGGTGGGGACAAAGCGACAGATAGCGCTCGATCGCCGTGCGCACCGGCGCCAGCAGCGGCACGATCCGGGTCTTGGCCCGCTTGCCGGTGACGGTGAGCGCCTCGCCGAGCGGCAGGGCCGCGCCGGTGAGGCCGAGCGCCTCGGCGATGCGCAGGCCGGAGCCGTAGAGGAGGAGCAGCACCGCATAATCGCGCGCCGCGATCCATTCGGCGCTCGCATCCTCGCCGGCTTCCTCGGCCAGGGCGACGACGTCGTCCGGCGCGACCGGACGCGGCACGCTGCGCGGCCGCTTCGGGCCCTTGAGCCGCGGCACGCTAGGCTCCCCGCCCCGCTCGGCAGCGGCGAAGGCAAGGAAGCCGCGGACGGCGGAAAGCTCGCGCGCCGCCGAGCTGTTGCCCAGCCCCTGGCGACGCCGATGGGCGAGGAAGGCGCGCAGGTCCTTCGCCTCGAGGCCGGCCAGCGCCGGCCCGTCGACCGGCCCGCCGAGATGCCCGGCGAGGAAGCCGATCAGGCGATGCGCGGTGGCGGCGTAGGCGCGGACGGTGTGCGGGGAGCGGCGGCGGTCGCGGGCGAGATGATGCTGCCAGCGCAGGGCGGTGGCGGCGGCCGGATGAACCGGATCGCCCTGTCCCCCGGATGGGGCTGAATGATGCGGGGCATCATTCATCCGGTTCATCGGTCAGGGATCAGCCACCGGCCCATCGAACGGGTGAGGACCCGGCCGAGGAACATCAGCAGCTCGGAGCCGTGGCGGGTCTCGAAACCCTGCGCCTCGCGCTGGCCCAAAGCGAGCAGGCCGCTCGGCAGCGGCGGATCGCTGTCGAGCCGGACCAGGGCCTCGGCCCGGATCAGCTCGCAGGCCGGCCCGAACAGAGGATGGCCGCGGCCGACGCCGCGCAACACCACCCCGTCGAGGCCCTCGAGCGAGCGGCGGATGACTCGAGTGTCGACGAACTGGAGGCCGGAGGCGTCCGCGCGCACCCCCTTGTCGCCGGCGAACAAGGCGACGGCGACGGCGTCGAGGCCAAGGATTTGCGGCCATTCCTGGGTGACGATGTGGATGAGATGGTCGAAGCCCTCCGCCTCGATCGCGGCGAGCACCGCCTCGTGGATCGAGGCGACCGCGCCCGAATGGCCGCGGGCGAAAGCGATCAGATCCTGATTGGCCTCCTCCGCCGCCGCCACCTGCGCGCGCAGCCTGGCCACCGCCCGGTCCTCGAAGTTGATCACCTTTCCCATCGGATGGAAGCTAACCCGAACAAGGTTAAGAAGCGATGGCCTTTTTCCGGGGTAGCGACGATATTCCCGCTTCGTTCTTGCAGCCTAGGATTACCGTCGGCCTCGTGTTAACGCTGGAGAGCCGTCGGGCGCTTGGGGCCGCCACGCCTTCCGGCCTTCGTCACCAGGGGCGCGTAACGAATGAAACCGTACCGTCGATCGATCGCCTTGTCGCTGCTTGCGGCGTCCGCGTTCCCTTCCCCGGCAGCCGCCCAAACCTCGGCCGAGCATCAGCTCATGCAGTCGACCTTCACGCGGCTGTTCCCGCGTCACAGGCCACGCGCGAGGCTGCTGCCGGACAGTTTCAGGATCGTGCAGAGCATGGGCGAAGGCTACCTCACCCTATCGTCTGGGCGAGAAGTGCATGCGAAGGCTTTCAAGGTCTATTACGGTTACACCAATGAGCCTCCCGGCGCGCCCGTCAACAGAAGCAATAACATTTTCGACCCGACGCTGGGGGCGTTACCACACCGCCAATATGCGGACTTTTATTTTTACTGGGACTACCCGAACCGAATCTTGTGCATCCACTGAACCAATCGCGCGGACGACACCGGCTGCCGCGATCCCCTCACCTATCAGATCATCTCCGGCGATCCGAGCCAGATCAACGGATAGGTGCCGACCTGCCATTCGCGTGAGGGCGCGGCGATTCGCCGGCGGCCCCACCCTCTCGGACCCCAACGAGGTGCGGTGCGGCCCCCGTGATCCCAGCGAAATCCGAGTCCCAAGGCGGGCAGGGCTCGCGGCGGATCTCCTCGAGGTCCCAGCCTTCGCTGGGGCGACGCGGCGGCTCAGCCGATCTTCTGGCCCGTCTTCTCCCAGTCGGCGAGGAAGGCTTCGAGGCCGCGGTCGGTGAGGGGATGCTTGAACAGCTGGCGGATGACGGCCGGGGGCGCGGTCATCACGTCGGCGCCGATCATCGCCGCCTGCAGAACGTGGATCGGATGGCGGACGCTGGCGACCAGGATCTGGGTCTCGAAATCGTAATTGTCGTAGATGGTGCGGATCTCGGAGATGATCTGCATGCCGTCGAAGCCGGTATCGTCGTGGCGGCCGACGAAGGGCGAGATGAAGGTGGCGCCGGCCTTGGCGGCGAGCAGCGCCTGGTTGGCGGTGAAGCAGAGCGTGACGTTGACCATCGTCCCCTCGCCGGTCAGCGCCTTGCAGGTCTTGAGGCCGTCGATGGTGAGCGGCACCTTGACCGCGATATTGGCGGCGATCTTCCGCAGCACCTCGGCCTCGCGCATCATCTCCTTGTGCTCGAGCGCGACGACCTCGGCCGAGACGGGTCCCGAGACGATGCCGCAAATCTCCCTCACCACTTCGAGGAAGTCGCGTCCGGCCTTGTGGACCAGCGAGGGATTCGTGGTGACCCCGTCGAGCAGGCCGGTTTCGGCGAGATCGCGGATTTCGGCCGTATCGGCGGTATCGACGAAGAATTTCATGTGCGCTGCGTCCCGAAGAGGTAAGGATTCGCCCGCCTTCTAGCGCGGCGGGGACGGACTTGGCGACCGGAGATGAGCGAGCGGGCCTGAACCGCGCGATCTGGGCGATCGCCCTGCCGTCGATGCTGGCCAACGTCGCCACCGCCTTGTTCGGCCTCGCCGACCTCTGGGTGATCGGCCAGCTCGGGCAAGCCGAGCCGCAGGCGGGGGTCGAGCTCGGCGCCAAGTTCATGCTGGGCCTGCTCATCGTCTTCAACTTCCTGCGGACCGGCACCATCGCCCTCACCGCCCAGGCCGCGGGCCGCGGCGACGAGGCGGCGCAGGCGGCGATTCTGGCGCGGGCGCTCGGCGTGTCGCTGGCCATCGGCCTGGTCCTGCTGGCGCTGAAGCCGGTCATCGTGCCGTGGGGGATGGAGCTGCTCCAAGCCCGCGGCGGCGTGGCGCGCGAAGCGGGCGTCTATATCGGCATCCGCTACTGGGGCGGCCTGCTGTGGCTGGCCAACGTGGCGCTGATGGGCTGGCTGATCGGGCGCCGGCGCGTGCGGGCGGTGCTGTGGACGGAGGTGGCCTCGAACCTCGTCCATATCGCCCTCGACATCGCCTTTGTCCTGGGCTTCGGCTGGGGCGTCGCGGGAGTCGCTGCCGCCACCTTGATGTCGGAGGGCGGCAAGACCCTCGTCCTGCTGGTCGTCGCCGGGCGCGAGCCGCCGGCGCGGGCGGCGTTCGAGGCGGGGGCGCGGCGCGAGACGTGGAGCGCGGCGGCGATGGTCGACCTGTTCCGGCTCAACCGCGACCTCTTCCTGCGCACGCTCCTGCTCACCGCCGCCATCCTGCTGCTTACCCGCCAGGGGGCGCAGCAGGGGCCGCTGGTGCTGGCCGCAAACGGCATCCTCTATCAGCTGTTCATCCTCTCGGCGCTGATCCTCGACGGCTTCGAGAGCGCCGCGCAGGTGCTGTGCGGCGAGGCGGTCGGGGGCCGGGACCGTCGCCGCTTCGGCGCGCTGGTCAAAAGGCTGCTGCTGTGGGGCCTCGCCGGCGGCGCCTTGTTCAGCGCCCTTTACGCGGCCGCCGGCGCCCGCTTCGCCGCCAGCTTCAGCAAAGATCCGGCGGTGGGGACAACGACGCTGGAATACGCCCCCTGGGCGGTGCTGCTGCCGCTGCTCGGCGTCACTTCCTACGTGTTCGACGGCATCTACATCGGCGCCACCTGGACGCGGGCGATGCTGCTGACCATGGCCGCGGCCATCGCCGTCTATGCCCTGCTCCTCTTCGTCGGCGCCTCGCTCGGCAATCACGGCTTGTGGCTCGCCTTCAGCCTGTTCCTGGTGGCGCGGGCGACGGGCCAGGCGCTAATGCTTCCCGGCCTGACCCGGGCGGCCTTCGCGGACGCTGCTTCGCCGAGATCGACTTGATCATCAGCCTCTGCCCGGCGGCGGCATCGAAAGGCGGCTGCGAGCGGGCAACGGCCGCGGCAATCAGCGCCTCGATGCTTGGATCGTCCAGGGCGTGCGGGTCGTGGATCCGGACGTGGCGCACCCGGCTTCCCGCGCCGCGCAGGATACCTCCGGGATCGGGCAGACCGGCACCGTTCAGGAAATGGAGCGTCACCCAGCGCGGGAAGACCGCCAGCGACAGCACCGCCTGCGATGCCTTCCCGGTCGGGCCGAAGCCGGTCGCGACGGCATTGTAATTGTCGTAGACGAGGATCGCCGCGCCGGGCAGCCGCGCCCGCATCCGGCCGATCAGGGCGTGCGCGAGCGCCTCCATCTCCGGCGTGAACCTCGCCAGGAACATGTCGAGCTGGCGCTGCGCCTCGTCCATGCAATGCCCCCGCCGCCCTTATAGCGGATCAGCGCAGCACCCTGAACACTCCGACGATGAGCGGGTCGCGAGTCGATTCCGGATCGGCGCGGATCGCGGCCTCCTCGCGGCCGATGGCGCGGTAGATGCCGGCCGCCGCCTTGCGGGTGACGTCAGCCTGGAGGCCGGCGAAATCGATGCCGGTGGCAACCCTGAGGATGCGCTGGACGACGCCGCTCTCCGCCACTCGCAGGGCGTCGCCGACGGGGGGGAAGAGCACGTCGAAGATGCGGTCGCCGAGCGAACGGGCGAGATGGTCGGTCGCGGCGGTCGGCCCGCCGCGGACGATCGCGGCGGCATCGGCGATGGTCATGTCGCGGATCGAATCGTAGACGACCGGCGCCGCCCGCTGGGCGCCTTGCTGGGCCGCCTCGTTGACCAGGCGCAGCAGCCGGTCCTGGACGGCGCGGGTGCCGAGCGCGATGGCGAGCGCGGCGGTGACCCGGCTGCCGCCGAGCTGCGGCGGCAGGTCGATGCGGGCGATGTCGTCGCGGAAGAAGCCCTCGTCGGCGAGCAGCCGGGCGAAGGCGCGCTGCGACGACAAAGTGAGCAGGCGGCGGATCGCGTCCTCGAAATTGACGAGGTCGCCGAGCCGGGTGGCGCAGCCCGGCAGGGAGAGCAGAGACAAGGTCAGGCCGGCGCCGATCAGGCCGCGGCGGGTGAGCAACGAATCCATGGCACGGCACTCCGCATCGGTCGGGACGCAGCGGTAACGACGCTGCACCGGGCTTGTTGCATGATCAGGGCTGCCCGCCGCTCGCTTTCAGCAGGTTCGCGAACTCGCGCCGGGTGCGCGGACCGTAGGTGGCGAAGGAGGGGTTGGGGCGCTCCGCATAGGCGGCGCGGCCGCGCGCCACCGCGTCGGCCGCCGCCTCCCGGCTGAGCGAAGCGACGTCGAGCCGATAGGGTTTGGCCGCGTTGAGGCCGAACACCTTGCGCCTGAGCTCCGGGGTGATTTTCGGGTAGCCGTGGGCGTCGCGCAGCGCCGCCGAGATCTGAAAGGCTCGAAAAGCCTGGATCTGGTCCTGCGGCGAGCCGTACCAGATCGAGTCGGTGCCCCACAGCACATTGTCCTCGCCGACATGCTTGAACAATTTGCCGAGCAGATGGGCGGCGCTGTCCGGGTCGCGGGTCGAGACGAAGCGCCAGGTCGAGCCGAGCTCGGCATAGACGTTGGCGTTGCGCGGCACCCCGGCCTGCTTCAGCGAGGTGATCAGAGCGTCGACGCCGTCGGTCCGCGCCGGATCGTAGGGCCCCTCCTTCTCGCCGGCGACATAGCCCGAATGGTAGATGAGAAAGTTCATGTCGGGGAAGCGCCTGGCGATCGGGCCGATGTCGCGGCAGGTCGAATGCTCGTAGCTCTTCGGTCCGAACGGCAGGCCCTTGTGGATGCAGATGCTGCGGATGTTAAGCTTGCGCGCCTTCTCGACGAAGGCGATGCCGACGTCGTCGGTCATCCAGAAGCCGGCGCCGGTGGGGCCCCATTGGGTATAGGTCTTGAAGGCGCTGACGCCGAAGCCAGCGAGCCGCTCCATGTCCTCGACGTCGCCGGGCTGGTTGGGATTGACGCGGCCGTGCAGCATCAGCCGCTTGCTGCCCTCCATCTTCGCGACGATCTCGCGCGTCGCCGCCGCTTCCTCGATGGTCAGCGGCTCGCCCTCGCGCGAGGAGGGCACGAAGGAGAGGACCATCAAATCGGTGTCGGAATCGAGGAAGACGTCCTTGATGAACTCGGTGGGGCCGAGGCAGTTGAGATAGCTCCTCTCGCCCGGCCCGCCGGCGAGTCCGCATTGCGCCTTCTCGAAGCCGGAGAGCGGCTTCGCGCCCGCCGGCACGTTCTTCAGCCAGGCGCCGGTCGGGTTCACGAAATGGCCCTGGATGTCGAAGATCCACTCCTTCTTGCCGAGCTCGGCCGCGGCGAGCTGGGGCTCGGTCGCCGCGTCGGCGCTCACCGCGAAATAGCCGCCGGTCCGCCCCGCCGCGGCATGGGCGGCGTTGAAGGCGAGCAGGGTCGAGGCCGCTCCGCAGGCGGAAACGAGGAAGTCGCGCCGGCCGAGGCCGAGCCGGCGGGCGAGGTCGCCGGCGCGCTCCGACGCCAGCGCGCGGGCGCGCATCAGGCTGGAATCGAGCGGGATCGGCACGAACTCGCCATTGGAGGTGGAATCGAGCTTGATCGGCAGCCGCCGGCCTTCGGGGTCGAGGTCGCTCATGTCCTGCTCCTCAATGGGGACACGTACCTTTTGTCCGAAAGGTACGTGTCCCCAATTTGCGGGCGCTGGCAAGGCGCGCCGCCAGCTGCGCAATCCCGGTCAATCGATCGCTTCGAAATGGACGACGTGAG
Source organism: Allosphingosinicella sp. (assembly GCA_036378975.1). Lineage (GTDB taxonomy): Bacteria > Pseudomonadota > Alphaproteobacteria > Sphingomonadales > Sphingomonadaceae > Allosphingosinicella. The sequence continues at coordinate 38,377 of DASUVK010000085.1, forward strand.
GCTCCAGCTCGAGCAGGAAACCGGCGTCGAAGTCGTAATATTTGGCGACCGCCATGTCCTCGCCCGCGAAGCGGCGGATCGCGGCCTCATCCTCCCAGAGGGTGAACATCTCGACATGGACGACCTCGCCTTCGCGGCGGTGCAGGCACCAGGCGCCGCGATTACCTTCGGTAGAGCGATAATCGGGCAGCGCGACCTCGCGCATCAGCCCCAGATATTCCTCCGCCTTCGTCGCCGGGACCCGGCCGTGCCATGTTCGTGCGATCAAGCGCCGATCTCCCAATATGCGTCTCCGGTAGCGGTGAGAGCCGGACGCAGTCCGAACCGCCGATCCGGCGGCTGGTCCCGATTGATCAGGCAATGAATATCGGTCAGCACGTCCCGCGCCTCGGCGACATAGCCATGGCCCAGCCGCGTCAGATCGATATTGGTGACGGCGACGGTATCGACCCCCTCCAGGACCATCACCGGGGGCAGGAAGCCGACGCGATGAAAGTCGTAGATCCACGATGCCGCCTCAACCGCCAGGTCCTTTGCCGATATGTAGAGGGTCGTGCGTTTCCCGAGCCGCCGGTAGGGTTCGTAGCCGTTGCGAAACACATCCGAATCGACATCGGC
>DASUVK010000086.1:0-25575 GCA_036378975.1 Allosphingosinicella sp.
GATCCGCACCGGCTCGCGGCCGGGGGCTCCGGCGCGCGCGCCCTGGACCCGCTCGCGGGCATAGCCGACCGCCGCCTGAAGCGCGCGCTCGGCGATCGACACGCCCTGCAGGCCGACGTTCAACCGGGCATTGTTCATCATCGTGAACATCGCCCGCATGCCGCCATTCTCCTCGCCGACCAGCCAGCCCGTGCAGCCGCCCTCGTCGCCGAACGCCATCACGCAGGTCGGCGAGGCGTGGATTCCGAGCTTGTGCTCGATCGACACGCATCTGAGGTCGTTGGGCGTCCCGTCCGGCAGGATTTTCGGCACCAGGAAGAGCGAAATTCCCTTCGTCCCCGGCGGCGCGCCGGGCGTGCGCGCGAGCACCAGGTGGACAATATTGTCGGCGAGGTCGTGGTCGCCGAAGGTGATGAAGATCTTCTGGCCGCTCACCCGCCAGCTGCCGTCGCCGGCCGGTTCCGCCCTGGTCTTGAGCGCGCCGACGTCCGAGCCCGCCTGCGGCTCGGTGAGGTTCATCGTCCCGGTCCATTCGCCGGTCACCAGCTTCGGCAGCCATTGCGTTTGGAGCGCGGGCGAGCCGTGATGCCGCAGCGCCTCGACCGCGCCCGCGCTCAGCATCGTCACCAGCGAGAAGGCCATGTTGGCCGCGCCCAGATCCTCCATCACCACCGTCGCCAGCACCAACGGCAGCCCCTGGCCGCCATGATCGGGCGGGCCCGCCAGCGTCCCCCAGCCGCCTTCGACATAAGCGTGGTAGGCTTGCCGGAAGCCGGGCGGCATCGTCACGCCTTCGGCCGACCATTTGGCCCCGACCTGGTCCCCTGGCCGGTTGAGCGGCGCGAATTCGCCGGCGGCGAAGTCGCCCGCCCCGTCCAGGATGGCGTCGACCAGGTCCGGCGTCGCTTCGGCGAAGCGGTTGTGGCCGGCGAGCTCGTCGATGCGGACGACATGCTCCAGCACGAAGCGCTGCTCGGCGACGGGCGGCGTGTAGGTCATCGGCCTCCGGGGACGTTGCGCTGCTGGAACGGGGGCTATAGCGCGGGCGGGTGAGCGCGCAAAACACCCTTGTGCTGCCCTATGGCGGCGACGCGGTCGCCGAGGCGGCGCGGCTGATCCGCGCCGGCGAGCCGGTGGCGGTGCCGACCGAGACCGTCTACGGGCTCGCCGCCGACGCCACCAGCCCGGCTGCCATCGCCCAAATCTACGCGGCCAAGGGCCGGCCGCCATTCAATCCGCTGATCGTCCATGTCGCTCTCGACGACGCGGAGCGTTACGGCCGGTTCGACACGGCCGGACGCGCGCTCGCCGGCGCCTTCTGGCCGGGGCCGCTCACTCTGGTGGTGCCGCTGCGCGAGGCCGGCGGCCTCGCCGCCGCCGTCACCGCCGGCCTGGCGACGGTCGCGCTGCGCTGCCCCGCCCATCCGGCGATGCAGTCGCTGCTGGCGGTGGCGGGCCGGCCGCTGGCGGCTCCGTCGGCCAATGCCAGCGGCGGCATCAGCCCGACCCGCGCCGAACATGTCCTCGCCAGCCTCGGCGGCCGCATCCCCCTCATCCTCGACGCCGGGCCCACGGCGCGCGGGATCGAATCTACCATCGTCGCGGTCGACGAGCGGGGAGCAAGGCTGCTCCGGCCGGGCCCGATCACGCTGGCGGAACTGGAAGCGGCGACCTCCGCGAATGTGTCCCAACCCTTCGCTGCCGGGGATGGGAGGATCGAGGCCCCCGGCCAGCTTCGCAGCCATTATGCGCCCGCCAAGCCGCTCCGCCTCGACGCCGGCTCCGCCGATCCCGACGAATGGCTGATCGGCTTCGGTCCGGTAACGGGCGACGACAATCTCTCACCGTCGGGCAATCTCGACGAAGCCGCCGCCGGACTGTTCGAAGCCCTCCACCGCGCCGACGCGCAGGCCCGCCCGCGCATCGCGGTCGCGCCCATCCCGCCCGACGGCATCGGCCTCGCCATCAACGACCGCCTCCGCCGCGCCGCGGCGCCGCGGGAGGGCTGAAGCCCGCCGCCTTCCTCCCCCGCACGTCCCGGGGCGATTAGGTCCGATTCCGATCAAACTGCCGCCGGCGAAGGCGGGGTTGGTCCCATTCGGACCAGTTTCGCATTGATCGCAGCCGTCCCCGTGACGCCCCTGACATCACGGAATGCAATTTCCGGATGAGACATGGGGGAGGTGGGGATGAACCGTTGGATGCACGCGCGTGCGTGGTCGAAGCGCGCCGTCTTTCTGGGGGCGGCCGCGATGCTGTCCTCCACCGCTTCAGCGGAAATCCTGGTGACCTCGCAGAACACGCTGCACCTCGGTTCGGGTAGCTCGTCAGTGCCGGGCTATCTGGCGGGCAAGAACGAATTCATTCGACGGCTGGCAATTTGGCCGGGCAGCACGCTGCCGCGCCTCACCTTCCTTCAGGAGGTAATGCGTACCCAGGACGAGGACGACATCAAGCCGGTTGGCGGCGAGGTCATTTTCGGCAACCTGAAAGGGTCGACGAGCTACCGCGAACGCTATGGCCTGGTTCTCGTTGACGTCCCAGCCGATCACGTCGCAATCCTCTGCCACGTCGACACGGCAAGTCTGGTCACAGCCGGAACCACCCTCGAGCGGGCGCCCGACGCGACCCTGGTGAGCGACACGAGCAGCGGCAGACCTCAGCTCATCTGGTTCCTGAACTTCCACGCCATATTCGGCAGCGGCACGACGCCGCGCCGCGCCGAAGCTGCGGAGGTCGGCCGAATCGTCGCCACGCTCAGGGGCGCCACGCCGGCGGGTTGCCCGGCCACTAGCCAGAACGTCGTCGTCATGGGAGACTGGAACCTCCCTGGTACCGACAGGGCGTTCACCGATCTCGCGCGCAACGCCGGCTTTACGCGCCTGCAAGTCTCTCCCAACGCGCTCACCAGCGTGTCGGCCACGGGAGCGCGCGTCAGCGCCTACGACCATTTCGTCTGGGATGATTCGCTGGTTCAGGTGACGCTGGCGACGCTCCCCGTCCAGCCTTTCTGCAACACGACCGCCACCGTGGCGAGCGGCGTCGTCAATCCTGCCAACCTGCTCACCTTCCGCCGGCATTGCTCCGATCATCTCGGCATCGTTGCCCAGGTCAGGGTGAGGTGACCGGCGCCCCCGGCGGCGCGCAAAACGAAAAAGGCGGCCGAAGCCGCGCTCTTCCTTCGCTTCGATCAGCGGCTAGAGCTGGGGATCCGGCTGCGGATCGCCGTCGCGCCGATCCCCGCCGACGGCATCGGCCTCGCCATCAACGACCGCCTCCGCCGCGCCGCGGCGCCGCGGGAGGGCTGAAACGAAAAAGGGGCGGCCGCAGCCGCCCCTTCCCGTCTTGTGCGAAGAACCGGGCTCTAGAGCTCCGGATTCGGCTGAGCGGCCGCTTCCGGAGTCTCGGCGGGCGCCGGGGCGTCGATCGGCCCGGTGCTGGCCTCGCCGACATTCTGGGCGTCGGTGAGCGGCACCAGAGTGACCTTGAGCGGGTTCGGCGTCAGGTTGTTCATCGCGCCGCTGGAGCCGTCAACGGCCGCGCCGATGATGCCGCCGACGAGGATGTTGCCCGCGCCGGCAGCCGCGCCGCCGCCCGAGAACTTGCTCTTCACCTGCGCCCGCAGCGTCTCGTAGCCGGGCTTGTTGAAGGTGGCGGTGAAGCCATGCTTGCGCTTCAGCTTCAGCTTGCACGGCGTAATGCACTTCTGGCCGGTGGACAGCGCCACCTCGGCCTGCGCCGGAGTCGATTCGATCGCATATTTCTGCGACGTACCGCGGGTAACGGTGGCGCAGGCAGGCAGTAGCATCGATACGGCCGCGAGGCCGCAAATGGCAAAATAACGTTTCACGGAAAATCCCCTCCCGAATCGGCAACCCCCCGTCGCCGTCGCCCCTCACGTCGCATAGAAGTGCTTGGCGGACAACAACTTTTTTCGATCGGAAACGATTCGGAAGCGTATCAATCCTCGTAACAGCCGGGCTTTTTGCGGATTTCCAGCAGCGTAGCGCCTGCTCGAAGGCGGCCGACTTGGGGGTTAATTGCCATTCTGCCCCACCATCTCGCGCAATCGGCCGAGATCCGCGCCGCGGCGGCGAAACCCTCCCGAGTCGCCGCCACCGGCCGGGCCACCCGCGCCGGTCTTGCGAGGGCAATGCCGCTTTGACCGCAAACGGCGTTCATCGCTCGGGGGTGGCCGCCGGGCGGACCAGCGGCACGTCCTGGTAGACGAAGCCGTCAATGGCCGAGCCGGCCGGGATGACCGCGCTGGTGCCGGTGACGAAGGCCGAGCCCAGGCCGATCAGCGGTGCCGCCAGGGCGACCGGCGCCGGGCCGCCTTTGCCATGCTCCTCGGCCTGCCCGTCGAGGCGGATTCGGGCGCCGCCGACCTCGACGAACAGCACCCGCACCTCCAGCGTGCCGGCCCTGCCCATCATCCCCTTCGGCACCGCGCGGCTGACCTCGCCGACGCCGCGCGCGCCCCTGGGAATCACCAGCAGGCCGGCCACCCGCACTTCCTCGCTGACCTCCAGATCGAAGCGTTGGCCCTGGTGGGCGCGCTTCGAGCTAAGCGGCTGGATCGTCTTCATCGCCACCCGCGTGCCCTGGCGCAGGACCGGCCCGGCCTCTGCCGGCGCCGGCTGGGCGGCGCCACCGGCTCCGGCGCCGGCGAGCAGCGCCGCCGCCAGCAGGGCACGACGGCGGTTCACGGCCCGGCCGGCGGCTCCGCCACGATCAGCCGGCCGGCGGCCGGATCGAACAGCAGGTCGGCGGCGAGATAGCCGTTGAAGATGTGGCCGGCCTTGAGCTTGCCCTGGCTGCCGCGCGCGAGCAGGCCGAACACGCCGAAGCCGACCACCGCCATGGCGACGCGGTCGCCGCCCTTGCTGCCCTTGGACCGGTCCTCCCCGTGGAGCGGGATACGGTCGCCGCCCAGCTCGACATAGAGCAGTCTGGCGCCGATCGTGCCGGCCTTGCCGACGGCGCCGTTGGGATCGACCAGCGTGACCTCGCCATAGGCCTTGGCGCCGACCGGTATCACCGTCGCGCCGCCGGCGGTGACGTTCTCGTCGACGCGCAGCACGAACCTGTCGCCGGGCTTGGCCTTGTGGGTGTTGACCTCGTTGAGGACCATCAGCCGCACCATCGTGTCCCTGGGGACGACGATCGCGCCGGGATGGTCCGGCGGCGGCGCCGGCGTCGCCACGACCAGCTCGGGCTGGGCGGCAGCCGGGGGCAGCGCTTCCTGGGCGCGCGCCGGAGCGCCGAGCGCCAGCGGCAGGAGCGCCAGCCCGAGGATGATCTTGCCGGCCATCCCATTCTCCTCCGATCCAGCGCCGCCGATCGGCCTATTCGGGCGTCGGCGCCGCGGTTGCGCTGGTGGTGAAGCGGATCGCGGTGCCCTTGGCGTTGGTCTTGCCCCAGCTCATCGCGCTGACGTGCGAGTCGCCATAGGTGGCGTTGATCACCGCGTCGGCGCCCATTTTCTCGGCGCGTTCCCACAGCTCGCGATAGATTTTCTTCTGCGAGGCTTCCTTGCTGAAGATGGTCGCCTTGCGGACGCCGGCCTTGACCTGGCCGAGCACCGTATAGGGGCGGTCGCTGAAATCGTGCGGGAAGACCGGCACGCCGACCGCCTCGTTGACGACGACATAGGTGCGCGTCTTCTTGGCGTATGACGGCTGGGCGACCGCCAGCATCGCGACGGCGGCGATCGCCATGAGCTTCAGGATCTTCATGTTTCCCCTTCCCCGTGACAGGCGACGCCCCCGCCGCCGTAGTCCTCGGGATGCCACAAAAACCCTTGCGCGACAACGTTTTGTCGTATCACAACTTTGCATAACAAGCGGTCGCGGGAACGATCGGGCACGCTATTGCGCGGCGGCCGGCGCGTCCTTCACCCGATGCGCGAAGCTCTTCCTCAGCTTCTTGAGCTTGGGCGGGATGAGGGCGAGGCAATAGGGATTGCGCTGGCCCTCGCCGGCCCAATAATCCTGGTGGTAATCCTCGGCCGGCCACCAATCGGAAACGGGCTCGATGGTGGTGACGATCGGGTCCGGCCAGTCGGCCCGCGCCCGCTCGATCGCGCGGCGCACCGCCGCCTCCTGCCCCGGCGTGAGCGGGAACAGGGCGGAGCGATATTGGGTGCCGATGTCGTTGCCCTGGCGATTGAGCTGGGTCGGATCGTGGGTCGCGAAGAACAGGTCGAGCAGCTCGTCGTAGGAGATGATCTCGGGGTCGTAGGTGACCCGGATCGCCTCGGCGTGGCCGGTATCGCCGCCGCACACCTGGCGGTAGCTCGGATCGGCGACATGGCCGCCGGTATAGCCGCTCTCGACCCGGGTCACTCCGATCACGTCGTTGAACACCGCCTCGGTGCACCAGAAGCACCCGCCCGCCAGGATCGCCTGCTCTTCGGCCATGTGATTTCTCCTTCCCGCTCCAGATAGGGCGCGAGCGTGGCCCCGCAAGCGCCGGCGCTCAGCCGGCCGCCGCGAAGATGACCGGAAAGCGGACCCAGGCGACGCGGGTGGTGGTCGGATCCTTGAGGGGGGGCGCCTTCGGATCCGGCGCGACGCCCGCGTCGAACAGTGCGCGCACAATGGCCGTGACCGTGCCGAAATGGTGGGTGGCGAGATCGCTGCCGGGCTTCGGGACGGTGCCGGCGGCAAGGTTGAGGCCGAGACAGACGTGCGCCCCCATGCCCATCGAAAGGCCGAACGGGCTAACCCCGGCGGGCGTCTGCCGGTGCGGGGAGAAGCGCCGGGCGTCTTCCCCGAACACCGCCTCCTCGCGGTTCGCTTCGGCCAGGTTGACGACCAGAACGTCGTCCTCGTCGAGCTCGCCGAGGGGATCGAGCAGCATCGGACATTCGGGCTTGCGCTTGGCGATCGGGCTCGACGGATAGAGACGCAACGCCTCGTGGACGCTGCGCTGGATGAACAACGGGTCGCCGTCGATCAGCGACCGGTCCTCCGGATGCCTTTCCAGCCAGGCGAACAGCTCGGCCATGACATGGGCGAGCGCGTGCACCGATGTATGAGCGCCGGCGAGAAGGAAGAAGATGCTTTCCTGGAGCATGTCGGCCCGGCTTATGCCGAGCTTCTCGCGGGCCCCGAGGAGGACGGTGAGCACGTCGCGAGGCAGTGCCGATTCGGGCGCCTCACCCCGGCGCACGGCCTCCACGATCGCCTCGCGCCGGTCGGCCGACGGCGTAAGATAGCGCTGATCGAAATCGGCGATGCCCCGGGCGAGCTCGACCTTGAGGCTGGCGACGTCGGCGAGCGTCGACTGATCGAGCACGGGGGCGAGGCTGAAGATTCTGAGCAGTCGCAGCAGGTCCTCGGTCGCCTCGGGCGTGCGACCGGGGCGATCGATGCCGGCGAAATCGGCGGTGAGGTTTAGCATCAGCCGGTAGCCGAGGTCGACCAGGTCGGCCGAGCCGGCGCGGACATAGCGGGCGAGGGTCGCCGCCAGTTCCGGCCGCAGCACCTCGCGCTCATAATATTGGAAGAAGTCCTTGCGGAAGACCTTCGTCTCCTCGGCCCGACGGGCGCGATGCTCGGCGCCGTGGAGGTTGATCACCGCCCGCCCGAGCAAGGTCCCTGCCTGGTCGTAAAGCGCCTGGCGCATCTCCGGCCGGCGCAGCACCGCCGAGGCGAGTGTGAAGGCCCGGACTTGATGCGTTCTCATCCTGCTCCCCCTCGGCACGATTCGCTGTGCGCCCACATATCGCGCCGCCAGAATAGCAGGCCTTTTATCCCGCATCAGCCGCCTTGGTCAGGCCCGCGGCGCATTCGGCAGCTTCTGCCTGACCTCGAGCATCTCCGCCCACGGATCGCTGCGCTGCCGGCGGATCAGGCCCGGCACAGTCTCCACCGTATAGTCGCACGGATCGAGTCCCGGTTTCACATGGTCCCACCGCAGGGGCATCGCCACTGGCGCGCCCTTGCGCGAGCGGGTGGAATAAGGCGCGACCGCGGTCGAGGTGGGGTCGTTGCGCAGATAGTCGATGAAGATCCGGCCGACGCGATCGGCCTTGGTGGCCTTGGTCAGATATTTGTCCGGGGCGGCGGCGGCCATCTCGGCCGAGACGCCCTTGGCGAAGCTCTTCACCTCCCGCCACGGCACGACGGCCTCGACCGGAACGACGACGTGGAGGCCCTTGCCGCCGGTGGTCTTGACGAAGCTTTCGAGGCCGAGCGCCTTGAGCCGCGCGCGCACCTCCCGTGCCGCCTCGATCACCGCCTCGAAGCCGAGCCCCTCGGCCGGATCGAGATCGAAGACGATGCGGTCGGCCCGGTCGGGCGCCTCGATGCGCACGCCCCAGGGATGGATTTCGAGCACTCCCATCTGCACCATCGCGACGAGTCCGGCGACGTCGGCGATGTACAGATAAGGCGCGTCGAAGCCGGGGATGGTCACTTCGCGCAATTGCTCGGGCACGCCCGAGCCGGCGTGGCGCTGGTAGAAGCATTTGGTCTCCTGCCCCATCGGGCAGCGGACCATCGTCACCGGCCGGCACGCGACATGGGGCAGCATCCGCCCGGCGATCGCGACATAATAATCGGCGAGCTGGCCCTTGGTGATGCCCTGCTCGGGATAGAGCACCTTGTCGGGATTGCTCAGCCGCACTCCCGCGACGATCCGCTCCGCCGTCATGATGCCGCCCGCAGCTCGGCGGTCAGCACCTCAGCCCGCGCCTCGGGCTGGAGCTGGTCCATCCGGCACTGAGCGGGCGCCTTGTCCGGCCGCCAGCGCAGGAATTTGGTGCCGTGGCGGAAGCGGCGGCCGGTGACATGGTCGTAGCGCACCTCGGCGATCAATTCGGGCCTGAGCGGCTGCCAGTCGCCGGTCCGCTCGGTCGACCAGCGGCTCGGCCCGCCGGGCGCGACGCCGGTGAAGCCGGGCGGCTCGACCAGCGCCTCGAGCCGCCTGGTCAGCGCCGGCCGCTCAGCCGCCGGGATGGACGAGGTGAAGCCGACATGGTGGAGCAGGCCGTCGTCGCCGTAGAGGCCGAGCAGCAGCGAGCCGACTTCGCGCTTGTTGGCGGCATAGCGGAAGCCGCCGACGACGCAATCGGCGGTGCGCATCGCCTTGATCTTGAGCATAGTCCGCTCGCCCGGCCGGTAGGGTTCGTCGAGGCGCTTGGCGACGACGCCGTCGAGCGCCGCCCCGACCTGGTCCAGCCAGGTGCGCGCGACCTCGGGATCGGTCGTGCAGGGCGACAGCAGCAGATCGTCATGCTGCTCCGCGGCGTAGATGATCTCGAGCGACCGCCGCCGCAGCGCCAGCGGCGCGTCGACGTAGCTGGTCTCCTTGGAGAAGAGCAGGTCGAACAGGATCAACTGCGCGGGAGTCTCGCGCGCCAGCCGGTTGACCCGGCTCTCGGCGGGATGGAGGCGCAGCTGGAGCGCGTCGAACGAAAGCACGCCGCCGACCGGGATGACCAGCTCGCCGTCCAGCACGAACCGGTCCGCCTCCATGCCGAGGACGGCGTCGACCACTTCCGGAAAGTAGCGGCCGAGCGGCTTGCCGGACTTGGATTGGAGATGGACGTCCGGTCCGTCGCGGAAGACCAGGCAGCGAAAGCCGTCCCATTTGGGCTCATATTGCCATTCGTCGCCGGCGGGCAGCGCGTCGACGAGCTTGGCCTCCATCGGCGGCAATCCGGGCTTCACGGCAAGGCGGTCGAACTCGGCCATATCTCAGCGAGAGACGCTTCCACGGCCTGCCGGGTTCCCGGCACGCTTCACCGACCCCGTTACGCCGCGGTAACCAACCGCGGCCGAAATGTGCGGCGAGTCGCGGCACGAATACGGTGAGCCGGCCGCACTTCACTGGAACTTAAGGATAAACGCGTTACGTAGAAATCAGAGCTGAGGGGAAAATCTTGAACTACTCGCGCAGGCAATTGCTTGGGGCCGGACTTTCGGCCGGTTTTCTCGCTACCGCGGCGCAAGGCCAGACCCTGGCCGAGATCGTCGCCGGCCTGAAGGACCCCGAGCCGAAGCCGCTGCCGATCCGGCAGGCCCTCGTCCCCGCACGACCGCGCGTCACCGTCGACGGCATCATCGATCCCCGCCTGCTCGCCCGCGCGCGCGCCGCCTTCGACCGCCACCGCTCGCAATTGCGCCACACCGACGTCGTCGGCATCGCCGATTTCAGCCGGCCGTCGCACGATCACCGCTTCTTTCTGCTCGACACCGCGTCGGGCCGGGTCAGCAACCACCTCGTCGCCCACGGCCGCGGCTCCGATCCGGCCCATCGCGGCTTCGTCGAGCGCTTTTCGAACGCGATCGGCTCCGAGGCCTCGTCGCAGGGCGGCTACCGCACCGGCGATTACTACCAGGGCAAATATGGCCGCTCGCTGCGCCTGTCCGGGCTCGACTGGAGCAACAGCAACGCCGAGGCTCGCGCCATCGTCGTCCACTCGGCCTGGTATGCCGAGCCGGAGCAGCTCGCAGCGCACGGCAAGCTCGGCCGCTCGGAGGGCTGCTTCGCCCTTCCGCACAGCAGCCTCCAGCAGGTCCTCGCCCGCCTCGGGCCGGGCCGCTTCCTCTACGCCGACAAGCTCGTCTAGGTTGCCCCCGGCGCAGGCCGGGGCCCAACACGCGGTGATGGCGCCGGACCCCGGCCTAAGCCGGGGAAGCGTTCAGCTACACGCCGTCTTTCTCGACATTGACGATCTGACCGCGGATCGCGCCGTCCGGGTAAGCGGCGGTGTGGACGTTGACGTAGAAGCCGCCGGGATTGTTGCGGATCTCGTCGACCAGGGCGTCGTCGACGGTGTCGCAATCGTCGCTGTCATTGTCGTCGGGCGCGTCGAGGTTGACGACCGGCGGGCCGGCGACGCCCGGGCCGCCGCGGTGGATATGGGCGGCGGTGACGTCGCCGATGTCGCGGACCTCGAGGTCGGTGCAGATCGTGTTGGCCGCGTCGTTGATGGCGATCGCCGCCTTCCCCCAGCCGTCGGGGTCGCCCGGACCCGGCACCTCGCTGGCGCCGTTGAGGTCGGCGCGGAAATTGTTGCCGACGACTTCGTCCACTTCCTCCTTCACGGTCTCGCAGCCGGCGAGGGCGACCGCCCCCACCGCCAGCAGCAGCAAGTGGCGTGGCTTTATGCAGATGGACATAGGCCTCTCCTTGAGGACAGGCGAAGGCCGGGCGAGAGGCGCGCGGCCGCTTCGCACAGCGTCAACCGCAAGGCGGCGGGATTGGTTCCGGGGTCGGCAGCGGCCCTATTGGGCGCCGTTGCGCTGCTTCTCGAGCAGATACTGGAATTCGATGCGCTTGCGCTCGGCCCATTCGGCGGCGGTGTGGCAAATCTTGCGCCGCTGGATGCGCGAGCCGGGCTCGTCGCTATGTTTGCAGATCATCCGGTTAGGATCGGACGCCGGCCTGCGGGGCTTGTCGGCCGCGGCAGCGTCGGAGCCGGCGAGCATGGCGAACAGGACAACGGGGGTCAGCATGGGCGATCTCCCAACTATGCCCGCAGTTTAGCACCACCGGCCCGGGGCTGAAAGCGGGATTCGTCGGGTCCTATTTGGGGGAACCGTTGAACTGGTGGCGGAGCAGATAGAGGCGCTCGCTCTGCTGCCATTCCTCCCATTGCGCGCGGGTGAGGCAGACCTTGCGGCGCGCAAGGCGCGAGCCCGGCTCGAGGTCATATTTGCAGATCATGCGATCGGCATCGGACCGGGGCTTGGCGAGGTTCACCGCCGGCAAGCCTTCCGAGCCGGCTAGCAGGGCAAAAGCAACAATCGTGGTGAGCATGCGCCGTTCCTCCGAGCCGCGGAGGATAGCATCTCCACGCGCCGCGGCAAAGAGGCGAGCGGCGCCGGCCGCTTCATGGCGCTCCGTTGACCTGGTGGCGGACGAGATGGCCGCGCTCGATGCGGCGTTCTTCCTCCCATTCGGCGGCGGTGCGGCAGACCTTGCGGCGGGCGAGGCGCGAGCCCGGCTCGCGGTCATATCTGCAGATCGTCTCCTGGGGGTCGAAGTGCGGCGGCTCCGGCCTCGCGGCGAGCCGCGGCCCGGCGGCGGCCGACTGCGCGAGCAAAGCGAGGACGAACGGTGCGAGCATCGGCGGACCTCCCTTGAGCGCGGCAGATTAGCAGCCGGTCGCAACGAGACAAGAGGCAGCCGCTTCCTCTCCCGCCGACAAAGGCCCGACGCCCGATTTCCACCGCGCCGCCAGCGCGAGGCGGCGAGGTTCAGCCTTCGCCGACGCGGCCCCGCTCGACCCGGATCAGCCGGTCGCAGGCGGCCAGGGTCGTGGCACGATGGGCGACGGTGACCAGGGTCAGGTCCTTGCGCAATTGCTGGAGGGCGGCGAGGACCGCCGCCTCGGTCGCCTCGTCGAGGGCGCTGGTCGCCTCGTCGAGGATCAGCAGTCGCGGGCGGCGGTAGAGGGCGCGGGCGAGGCCGATGCGCTGCCGCTGTCCGCCCGAGAGGCGGACGCCGCGTTCGCCGACATAGGTGTCGAGGCCGTCGGGCAGGCTGGCGATGAAGGCGTCGAGCTGCGCCGCGCGGACCGCCGCGGCGAGCCGCTCCCCGTCCATGTCGTCGGCGCGGCGCGGAAAGGCGATGTTGGCGGCGATGCTGTCGTCGGCGAGATAGATGGTCTGCGGCACGTGGGCGAGGCCGGCCTGCCAGGCATAGCGGGCCTCGGCGTCGAGCGGGCGGCCGTCGACCCTGATCTCGCCTTCCTCCGGCTCGAGCAGGCCCATCAGCAGGTCGAGCAGGGTCGACTTGCCGCCGCCGGTCGGGCCGGCGATGCCGACATGCTCGCCGGGCGAGATCCGGAAGCTGACGTCGGCGAGCGCGAAACGGCCCTCCGGATAGCGGAAGCCGACCTTGTCGAAGACGAGCTCGCGCTCGAAGGGGAGCGGCCGAGGCTCGACGCGAGGCGGCGCCGGCACCGGCGCCTCCATCAGCTCGAGGACGTCGCGGAAGGCGCGGAAATTGCCGCTCGCCAGGCTCCAGCCGTAATAGGCCTGCTGAAGCAGCGGCAGCAGCCTTTGCGCGCCCAGCGCCAGCGCGCCGAGCACCGGGATCGCCTTGACCACGCCGCCCGGCTCGAGGCTCATCGCCAGGGTGACCAGGGCGATCGCCACCAGCCCCGCCGCCTCGACGACGAAGCGCGGGCTGCCGGCGACGAACTGGGTCGCCGCCTGGGCGCGGCGGTAGCGGCTGTCGAGCGCGCGGAACTTGGCCTCGAACAAGGGCTCGGAACGGTCGAGGATGATGTCCCTGATGCCGCCCAGCCCCTCCTGCACGGTCCGCGTGCGCTCGACCATCGTCCCCGCCAGCGCTTCGGAATTGCGCCGCAGCCGCGGCCGCACGAGCAGGCTGACGCCGACATAGACCAGGGCCACCGACAAAGCGGCGATGCCGGCGGCGCGGGCGTCGATGCGCAGCAGCAGGCCGAAGACGCAAAGCGCGATGAACGCTCCGATCAGCCCCTGCATCGCCGGCTGCAGCAGGCCGAACACCACCCCCTGCACCTTCTCGACCGCGGCCAGCGTCTGGCTGGAGTTGCGCCGCACCTGTTCGGCATAAGGCTGGCGGAGCATGCGGCCGAAGACGGCGGCGGCCATGTCGTGCCCGGTCGCCATCACAAAGCGCTGGCTGCCCCAGGCGAGGGCGAGGCGGACCAGCGCCGAGCCGAGCGCGGCGGCAATCAGCAGCAGCGCGGCGCCGACCACCGGCGATCCGCCGGCGGCGGTCAGGACGCGCACCAGCGCCTGCGGCACCAGCGCGCTGTCGGGGTCGGCGATCAGGGCGAGAAACGGCAGCGCCGCGCCGATCGTCACCATCTCCGCCGCCGCGCCGAGCAGCATCAGTAGCAAAGTCAGCATGAACTGGCGTCGCCGCGCGGGCGGAAGCAGCCGGAACAGGGCCGAAAATGCGTCCATCTGCCGAGCTTTGCCCTCCCTCGCCGTCTGCCTCCCTATCGCGCAGCGATGGGGAGGGGGACCACCCGAAAGGGTGGTGGAGGGGTAATTGGCTCGGGGCAAGGGGTTCTCGCGCGAACCGAAGGCTTCGACGCTATCTACCCCTCAACCATGCTTCGCATGGTCCCCCTCCCCATCTGGCGATGGGGAGGCAGAGGCTCGCTTACTTCCCCGAGGCCAGCGCCGTGCCGCCGCGATCGGTCAGCGCGGCGAGCACCTTGCCGTCGCGGCCGTACATGTCGGCATAGCTCATCGGCGGGCCGTCGCTGGTCGCGGCGACGGTGAAGTAGACGATGTAGACCGGCACCGGCGCGGCGAGATTGGCCTGGGTGGCCTTGCCCGAAGCGATGGTCTGGTCGATCCTGGCGCGGTCCCATTCGGTGCCCTCGAGCAGCGTCTCGGCGAAGCCGACCGCGTCCTCGGTGCGGATGCAGCCATGGCTGAAAGCCCGCGCCTGGCGGTTGAACAGGTTCCTGGCGTTGGTGTCGTGAAGGTAGATGGCATGGGGGTTGCCCATCACCAGCTTGACCCGGCCGAGCGCGTTGGACGGGCCCGGCGGCTGGCGCCAGCGCACGCCGCCGCCCTCGGTCTTGACCGACACATAGCCCTTCTTGCCACGCACCTCGGGGGCGATGCTCTGCGGCACTTCCCACCACGGATTGAAGATCGCGCCGGTAATGACGGCGGAAAGCTGCGGCGTCGGCGTCTTGATCGCGCCGGCGACGGCGCGGCGGCGATTGAGCGTCTGGCCGTTCTCGACGAGCGCGACCGTGTAGGCGGGGACGTTGACGATCACATATTTCGTCCCGAGCTCGCGCGGCAGCCAGCGCCAGCGGTCGAGGTTGATGCGGATCCGGTCGCGGGTCTTGGCGTCGGTGGCGGGATCGGCGAGCAGCGTCTTCAGCGCCGCATATTGCGGATGGGTCGGCATCAGCGAATCGAGCGTCTCCGCGACACCGCCCTTGACCGCGCGATCGAGCAGCGCCTGCTGGTCGTAGGCGTTGAGGCTGTCGTCGCGGACGTGCCAGTCGATGCGGTTGTCGCCGCGGACATGGCCGAACATGAGGTCGCCGGCCAGCTTCAGGAAGGTGGCGGTGGCGATATTGTCCATCGCCTCGCCCTTGGCCTCGATCGCGCCCTGCAGGGCTGCCGGATTGTAGTCGGCCGGGTCGAGCCCGTGCTCGTGGAGGCGCTCGATATAGGCGAGCAGCGCCTCGGCGTCCTTGCGCGACCAGTCGGCTGCGATCGGCGACGGCATTGGCGCGGGCGTGGCGACGGCCGGCGCAGCGGGCGCCGCGGGAGCCGACGCGGGCGCATTCTGCGCGGCCGCGGGCAAAGCGGCCCCGGCGGCGAGGAGAGCGAAGAAGCTGCGGCTGAACATGGTCTATCCTCGTAGAGTGGGCGACCGCGAAAACAGCTCCGCGCGGCCCGCGCCACTATCCTGGGATAACCTATTAAAGCTCGCTGAACGGGGCGGCAAGCGCCTGTGCAAGCCGTGGAAAGAAAAGGGAAACGGCCCGGCGCGGCGCCGGGCCGTTTCACCTTGACGCGCTAGGCGCGGTCGCCGGCGGTGTCGCGATTGACCCAGCCGAAATAGGCCGCGACGAGCGCGAGCAATGCGTGCAGCCAGACGTCGTTGCCGTAGATCGGCACCAGCCCGAAAGTGGTGTTGGTCTGCGGCAGCAGGCCGAGGATGGTCAGCAGCCCGTAAATCACCGCGACGCAGCGGAAATAGGTGCGGGCGCCGGCATAGGAGCGATAGGCGAGCAGGCCCCAGATGCCGAACAGGAGATGGATGATGTTGTGCAAGGTGTTGACCGGGAACAGGCCGAGCTCGTGGCCGTAGCCATGAGTCTGGGTGAGGCCGGCCTCGGGCGTGCCGGGCTGCAATATGCCGGGTATGAAGCCGCCGGCGCCGACGATGAGGAAAACGATACCGAAGATGAGCGCGAAGGTCCGCGTGTTCATTGATCCAACTCCCCGTTTGTTTCTGTTCTTTACGCCTACTCGACGGCTCTTAGCGGAAGAACGGTCCCGTAACCACCCGGGTTCCCCCCACCCCCCCGCAAGCCGTCCATATCGCCGCGAAGATCGGAGACGTGCCGCTCCTCCCCGCTTCTCCCGAACGCAGGCGGCGAGATAAGAGGCAACCGTCCCAGCGGGTCGGCCACCTCGCGAGGCCGCGTTCCACCGGAAGGGCAGCGTCGTGCGCAGCTGCCGCAACGTCGGCCCCGCCGCGCGCATAAGCCGAATTGTCGAAGATCGAATCGCCGACTAGGTTGACGTCGCCCACGAAGAGGGAGGAGAGGCTCGCGCGGCGCTTCGGTTCCCGGTCGCCCCGATCTCGCGCCCCTCCCCACTGTACGCTGCGCGGGATTTCCGGCTAACCGTACGCCCCGACCGGAGGGGAAGCCCCGGCAAGAAAAGGAGTGATTCGCCTGCGCCGCTATCTGCAACGAAAGCTGATGCCCCTCCTTCTGGACCGGCTGCGCCCGCATTGGGGGGGGCGCGGCTTCCTCAGGCGATTCCTGCAGCGCCTGGAGGTGGACTGCGTCCTCGATGTCGGCGCGAACGTCGGCCAATATGCCGAAAAGCTGCGCCTGATCGGCTATGAGGGGCTCATCGTCTCGTTCGAGCCCGATCCCGCTCCCTATCGGGAGCTGGCGAAGAAAGCCGATTCCGACCCCAAATGGCACGCGCTCGACATCGCGCTCGGCCGCGCCGCGGGCGAGGAGAACTTCAACATCATGGCGCGGTCTGACTTCAATTCCTTCCGCACCCCGACCAGCGACGACACCCATTCGTTCGACGCGATGAACGTCATCGTCGACACCGTCACCGTCCAGGTCAGCACCGTGACCGAGGTCCTGGCCGAGCTGCAGCGCGCCCATGGCTTCAGGCATCCTTACCTGAAGATGGATACGCAGGGCTCGGACCTGGAAGTGTTCGAGGGCGCCGCCGGGGCGCTCGACAGGATCGTCGGCATCCAGAGCGAAGTGGCGGTGAAGCGCATCTACGAGGGCATGCCCGACTGGCGGGAAGCCGTCGCGCGCTACGAGCGGTCGGGCTTCGAGCTCGCCGGCCTCTTCTCGGTCACGCCCTGGGAAGACGAGCTGGTCGAGTTGGATTGCTTCCTCGTCAACAAGAATCTGGCGAAACCCGCCGGGGCCGCCCGATAGCCGGCGCGCACCGGCCGCGCGGGGCGCCCGGCCTTCCAATTCACGAGTCCGAAGGAGCTTGGCCATTTCGGCCGCGATCGGTGATAGGCTGCGACGATGAGCCTTTCTAGGAACGCCACCTACAACGCGATCGGCGCGGCCTTGCCCTCGGTGCTGACGCTGGTCACGGTGCCGCTGTACCTCCATGTCGTCGGCATCGAGCGCTTCGGGGTGCTGGCCCTGTGCTGGGTGTTCCTGGCCTATTCCGCGTTCATGGACTTCGGCCTGGGCCTGGCGGTGGCGCACCGCACCGCGAAAAGCGGGCCCGGCGACGAGGACGCGGCGGCGGAGGGATTCTGGACCGCCGTCTGGCTCAGCCTCGGCGCCGGCACGATCGCCGCCGGGCTCGTCTATGCCGGCGGCGCCTGGTATTTCGGCAGCATGGCGAAAGTCGCGCCGGGCTTCCGGGGCGAGGTGGCCGGCGCCATTCCCATCCTGGCGGCGATGGTGCCGGCGGTAATGCTGAGCGGCGTGCTGGGCGGGGCGCTGCAGGGGCGCGAGCGCTTCCTCGCGTTCAACGCGGCGGGGGTGATGAGCAATACCCTGCTGTCGGTGCTGCCGCTGGTCCTCGCCTTCCTATGGTCGCCGGCCCTGCCGGTGCTGCTCGTCGGCGCGCTGGCGGCGCGGCTGGCGCCCCTGCCCTGGCTCTACTGGCAGTGCCGCAAGGCCGTGCCCCTGGGCCGCGTGCGCCGGCCCTCGCGCGCCGCGGCGAGGGGCCTGCTCGGCTTCGGCGGCTGGGTCTCGCTCGGCACCATCGCCCTCGCTGTGCTCGGCGGCTCCGACCGCCTGGTGATCGGCGGCGCGATCGGCGCCGCGGCGGTTTCGATCTACGCGATCCCGTTCAGCCTGGTCTCCCGGGTCATCATCGTCCCGCACAGCCTCGCGCCGGCCCTGTTCCCCCGCTTCGCCTCGCTCGAGGCCGGACTTCGCGACGATCTCGTGCTCCACGGCATCCAGACCGTGGCCGCGATCGTCACCCCGCTGATGATCGGCCTCGTCCTCCTGGTCGAGCCGTTCTTCACGATCTGGATCGGCCCCGCGCTGACGCGCGACGCGCTGCCGCTCGCTTATCTGTTCGCGATCGGCTTCTGGTTCTATTGCGTCGGCTATCCCGCCGTGGCGCTGCTGCAGGGGTCGGGGCGACCCGATCTGGTCGCGAAGGTGCTGGCGGCGGAAGTCGTCCCGTTCATCGGCGGCGTCGTGCTCGCTCTGGCGCTGTACGGGCTGCCGGGCGCGGCGGTCGTCTTCACCCTGCGCTCGATCGCCGAGGCGCTGGCGCTGCTTCTCCTCGCCCGGGTGCGGTGGCCGGCGCTGCGCTCGCTGCTGCTGCCCGGCGGCCTGACGATGGCGTCGGTCGCCGCCGCCTTCGCGACCAGCGGCTTGCCCGGCTATCTGGTGCTCGCCGGCCTGCTCGCCGCCGCCCTGGCCTGGAGCTGGGTCCATGCGCCGCAGGTCGTGCGCGACCGGCTTGGGCGGCTGGCCGCGCTCCTGCCGGGGCGGCGCCACCGCTAGGCGGCTTCGCCCGCCGTCACGGCAGGTTGAAATCGATACCCTGCGCCAGCGGCAATTCGCGGCTGTAGTTGATCGTGTTGGTCGCCCGCCGCATATAATTGCGCCAGGCGTCCGAGCCGCTCTCGCGGCCGCCGCCCGTCTCCTTCTCGCCGCCGAACGCCCCGCCTATCTCGGCGCCGGACGGGCCGATATTGACGTTGACGATGCCGCAGTCGGAGCCGGCGGCGGCCAGGAAGGTCTCCGCTTCCCTGATGTCGTTGGTGAAGATCGAGGAGGCCAGGCCCTGGGGCGCCGCATTGTGCGCGGCGATCGCCTCGTCGAGCGAGGCGTAGCGCAGGACGTAGAGAATCGGCGCGAACGTCTCGCTGAGGGTGACCTCGGTCTGCGCCGGCATCCCGACGATCGCCGGCCGCACGTAATAGGCCGCTTGTGCGCTCTCCAGGCGGTCGCCGCCGCTCACGCTCCCGCCCTGCTCGCGCGCCCGGCCGAGCGCCGCCTGCATGGCGTCGAAGGCGGCGCCGTCGATCAGCGGCCCGACCAGAATCCCCGGCTCGAGCGGATTGCCGATCGGCACCGTCTCCCAGATCTGCCGCAGCCGCGGCACCAGCCGGTCATAGATCTGCTCGTGGACGAACAGGCGCCTCAACGTCGTGCAGCGCTGGCCGGCCGTGCCGACTGCGGCGAAGGTGATCGCCCGTTCGGCGAGCGCCAGATCGGCGGTCGGCGCGACCACCATGCCGTTATTGCCGCCGAGCTCGAGCAGGCTGCGCCCGAAGCGCGCGGCGACGCGTGGCGCCACGTGCCGGCCCATGCGGGTCGAGCCGGTCGCCGAGACCAGCGCGACGCGCGGATCGTCGACCAAAGCCTCGCCCGTCTCGCGGCCGCCCTGAACCAGCTGGCTGAGACCGGCCGGCGCGTCGCCGAACCGCGCCGCCGCCCGCTCGAGCAAGGCCTGCACCGCCGCCGCGGTCAGCGGCGTCTTCTCCGACGGCTTCCACACCACTGCATCGCCGCAGACGAAGGCGAGGCACGCATTCCACGCCCACACCGCCACCGGGAAGTTGAAGGCCGAGATCACGCCGACGACGCCGAGCGGATGCCAGGTCTCCATCATCCTGTGGCCGGGCCGCTCGGTGGCGATGGTGAGGCCGTAAAGCTGGCGCGACAGGCCGACGGCAAAGTCGCATATGTCGATCATCTCCTGGACCTCGCCGAGCCCCTCCTGGAGGATCTTGCCCGCCTCGAGGCTGACCAGCCGCCCCATCGTCTCCTTCTCTTGGCGAAGCACTTCCCCGAACAGCCGCACCAGCTCACCCCGCCGCGGCGCCGGCACCTCGCGCCAGGCGAGGAAGGCGTCGTGGGCGCGGCCGACGGCCTGGGCGACGTTGGCGGCCGAGGTGGTGGCAACCGAGCCGATCGCTCCGCCGTCGATCGGCGAACGCGATTCGAGGTCGCCCTGCGGCGGCGGCACGCCGAGCGCCTGGAACAGCGCCTGCGCCTCCCTGGCTGAATCGAAGCTCATGGCGCGCGTTTACCCATGCCTCCGGCGCGGCGCCAGCTTGTCCGCCGTCGCGGCTTCGTCCGTTTTCATCTCACAATGTCAAAGAGCCGAGGGCGACTCGCGAATCGCCCAACCGCCAACATCGCGAACCTAAACCTATTTTGTAAACAAGAAGTGAACAGCTAGGGAATATTAAGTGAACACCCGCCGCGCTGCCGCAAGCCTCTCCACGCCCGCCGCCAGCGTCTGCGCCCGCTTGGCGAAGCAGAGCCGGACGACGCTCGTCACCGGCGCCTCGGCGTAGAAGGCGGAGAGCGGGATCGCGGCCACCTTGGCCTCGCGCACCGCCCGCTCGCAGAAGCTCGCATCGTCGGCTTCGATGCCGGAGGCGGGCAGGTCGATGCCGACAAAATAGGTCCCCTCCGCCGCCAGGGTCGCGAAACCCGCCTCCCTCAGGCCGGCGACGAGCGCGTCACGCGACGCGGCGAAGTCCGCGCGCATCCCCTCGAACCAGCCCTCGTCCTTGCCGAGCCCATAGGCCACCGCCGCCTGCAGGTTCGGCGCGGTCGCGAAGATGATGAACTGGTGCGCCTTCGAGATCGGCCCGGCCAGCTCGGGCGGCGCCACCACCCAGCCGACCTTCCAGCCGGTCAGCGAGAAGATCTTGCCCGCCGATCCCACCTTGACCGTGCGCTCCGCCATGCCCGGCAGCCCGGCCAGCGGGACGTGCCTGGCGCCGTCGAAGACGACATGCTCCCACACTTCGTCACTGAGCGCGATCGCGTCGTGGCGCACGCAGGCTTCGGCGAGCAGCCGCAGCTCCGCTTCGCCGAACACCCGCGACGACGGATTGTGCGGGTTGTTGAAGACGACCAGCCTGGTCCTCGGCGTGAAGGCGGCGGCCAGCGCCTCGGCGGTGATCCGCCAGTCGGGCGGCGTCAGGCGGACGAAGCGCGGCACGCCGCCGGCGCGCAGCACCAGCGGCAGATAGGCGTCGTAGAGCGGCTGGAAGAGCAGCACCTCGTCGCCCGGCGCGATCAGCGCCATCAGCGAGGCCGCCAGCGCCTCGGTCGCGCCGGAAGTGACGACCACCGCCTCCGGCGCGACCTCGAGCCCCTGATAGGCGCGATAATGGTCCGCCACCGCTCGGCGCAGCTCCGGCAGGCCCGGCATCGGCGCATATTGGTTCGAGCCGGTGATCAAGGCCTCCGCCGCTTTGGCGACGACGTCGTCGGGCCAGCCGAAATCGGGAAAGCCCTGGCCGAGATTCACCGCGCCATGCTCGACCGCCAGCGCCGACATGCGGGTGAAGATGGTGGTCGGCAGGCTGGCGAAGAGCGGGTTCACGCGACCCTCTTACCCCCCTCCCGTCCTTTGCGGGAGAGGCGCTAGAGCCGCTCGATCAGCGCTTCGGCCGCCGCCGGGTTGCGCGCCTTGGCGCCGGAGATGAAGAAGACGTAGGTGTCGCGCGGCCGCGGCGGCGGCGGCTCGGCGGCGTAGGGGAAGCCCGGCGGGCTGTCGCCGCGCGCCCAGGCTTTGGCCGTCTTCGCCCAGCGGTCGAGTTCGGCCGGAAGGTAGCCGGTCGCCACGCCGTCGCGGCTGCGCTGGAGCCGCGCATAGGCGATGTCGCCCGACAGGTCGGCGATGCAGGGATAGTCGTCGGCATCGGCGAACGCGATCGCCACCCCGGCCGCCCGCGCCATCGCCACGAAGGCCGGATCGCGGAAGCTGTCGTGGCGGGGCTCGACGACGTGGCGCAGGGGCAGGCCGTCGACGGCGCGCGGCAGCAGCGCCAGGAAGGCACCGAAATCCTCCGGCTCGAACTTTTTCGTCGCCATGAACTGCCACAATATCGGCCCGAGCTTGTCGCCCAGCGCGGCCAGCCCCTGGCCGCAGAAGCGCCCGACCGCCTCGCCGGCTTCGCCCAGCACCTTGCGGTTCGAGCAGAAGCGCGAACCCTTGACCGCGAAGCGGAAGCCGTCGGGCACCGCTTTCGCCCAGCGCTCGAACGTTGCCGCTGTCTGCAGCTTGTAGAAGGTGGCGTTGATCTCGATCGCGGTCAGCCTGCCGGCCATATGTTCGAGCTGCCTGGCCCTCGCCAGCCCGGGCGGATAGAAGCTCTCCCGCCACGGATCGTAATCCCAGCCGCCAACGCCGACGCGGACGATCCCGGCGGTCATGGGCGAAAGCTTCCTCTCCCGCCCTTCGCGGGAGAGGAGGGGCCCAGGCGAAGCCTGGGAGGTGAGGGTCTGGATCGCCGAGTCAGCAAGACCCTCACCCTACCCTCTCCCGCGAAAAGCGGGAGAGGGATTCCGATCAACTCCGATCGCCGCGGCCCGGGAAGCGCGCGAAGTCGCGCGCCGTCACCGCCGCCACTTCCGCCGCATAGCGCTCATAGGCGGGATGGCCCGGCTCGATCCGGCCGAAGGCGGGCTCGGGATCGCGGTCGAGGCGGACCAGGGCGAGCGGCGCGGCGGCGGGAACGAGCTGCGAGCCGTGCCCGACCAGCAAGGTGGTGAGGATGCCGTAGAGCGCGCCCGCGATGGTCGGGCGGCCGAGCACGGCGAGCCGGTACTGCCCGCCCTCCGCGGTCACCAGATAGATGTGCCCGGACAGATGCGGCATCGACACCCGTCCGTGCTGGGCGAAGCTCGCGTCGATCCGCTCGCTCTCGCGGAAGGCGAGGCAACACGCTTCCTCGTCCCATTCGATCGTGGTGAGATAGGAATAGAGGCCGTCGGCGCCGTCGAACAGCGGCCGCAAGGTCACGTAGCGCCCCTCCAGCCAGCGCACCGCGCTGCGCGCATAGGCGCCGAGCTCGTCGGCGGCGTAGGGCGGCGCCGACGGCGCGGCCGGCGCCTTGCCCCTGAGCGGCGCGCCCAGCGCCTCCTCGAGCCGGATCACCGTCGCCAGCGTGAACGGGCGGCTGCCCCCCAGCGCCTTTTCCAGCGTCGAGATGCTGATCCTGGCCATGTCGGCGAGCGCCTGGCGGGAGATGCGGCGGCGAGCCAGCTCCTCGCGCACCTTGCGGGCGATCTCGCCGCTATCCTCGACCCATTCGTCCGCGTGCACCGGCCCCTCCCGTACAAATCCGCACATATCCGCACGCGCGGGCAAAGGCCAGCCGTTCCCGTCGCATCCTGTGCGCGGGCCGCTTGATCTTTGTCAGGATTGATCGTGGCTGTCCGCACCGTCCCGGCCCTAATTGGCAGGCTCCTGTTCGAAGGAGCATGACCGATGCGCAGCCTCTCTTTCCGCCTCCCCTCGCGCCGCGTCGCCGTCGGGGCCGCCCTCTTCGTCCTCGTCGCCCTGGCCTTGCTCGCCGCCGGCAGCGTCACCCGCGCCCAGGACGGCGAGGCCGAAAAGCCGGCCGAGGCCGGCGCCCTGATGCTCCACCCGCGCGGCGGCGGCGCCGACCTTCCCGCCGTCCGCCTCGGCACCCATGTCGAAGTCGACGTCACCGGCGCCGTCGCCCGCACCCGCGTCGTCCAGGCCTTCCGCAACACCGGCAAGAGCTGGGCCGCCGCCACCTACCTTTATCCGCTGCCCGAGGACGGCGCCGTCGATTCGCTCAAGATGGTGATCGGCCAGCGCATCGTGGTCGGCGAGATTCGCCGCCGCGCGGACGCCGCCCGCCTCTACGAGGAGGCCAAGGCCAAGGGCCAGAAGGCGGCCCTCGTCGAGGAAGAGCGTCCCAACATGTTCGTCAACAAGGTCGCCAACGTCGCGCCGGGCGAGACGGTGCTGATCGAGATCCAGTACCAGTCGCCGATCGTCCATCGCGGCGGCGACTATTCGCTGCGGCTGCCGCTCGTCGTCGGACCGCGCTACGTCCCGCCTCACACCGTCACCGGCAAGGCCGCGGCGGCGGACGCCGCGGCGGTGAGCGCGCCGCTTCTCGATCCCCGGCACGGCAGGATCAACCCGGTCTCGGTCGAGATCCGGCTGCGGCCCGGCTTCCCGGTCGCCAATCTGGTCAGCCCGTCCCACCCGATCGCCGTCGCCGCCGACGGGGAGGCGCGGATCGTCACGCTCGCCGCCGGCGAGGCGCCGGCCGACCGCGACTTCGTGCTGAGCTGGCGCTCGGCGGCGGCCGACACCACTCTCGGCCTGTTCCGCGAGCGGCTCGCCGGCGCCGACTTTCTGATGGCGGTGCTGACCCCGCCGGTCGAGGACCGCAAGCGGCCGGTCGGGCCGCGCGAAATGGTCTTCGTCATCGACAATAGCGGCTCGATGTCCGGCGACTCGATGGACCAGGCCAAAGCCAGCCTCGCCCACGCGCTGACCACGTTGACCCCGGCGGACCGCTTCAACGTGATTCGCTTCGACGACACGATGACCGAATTGTTCGAGCGCCCGGTCCCGGCCACGCCCGAGCAGGTCGCCATCGCCCGCCGCTTCAACGAAGGCCTCGAGGCCGACGGCGGCACCGAGATGCTGCCCGCGCTGAAGGAGGCCCTGGTCGACGACAGTCCGGCCGAGACCGGGCGCCTGCGCCAGATCGTCTTCCTCACCGACGGCGAGATCAGCAACGAGGCCGAGATGCTCGCCGAGATCGGCGCCCGCCGCGGCCGCAGCCGGGTGTTCATGGTCGGCATCGGCTCCGCCCCCAACACCTATCTGATGACCCACATGGCCGAAGTCGGCCGCGGCACCTACACCCATATCGGCGACGTCGCCCAGGTGACCGCGCGGATGACCGATCTGCTCGACCGGCTCGCCCGGCCGGCGGTCACCGGGCTGGCCGCCCGCATCTCCGGCGGCACCGCCGAGCTCACCCCCGCCCAGCTGCCGGACCTCTATGCCGGCGAGCCGCTCGTCCTGCTCGCCCGCGCCGACCGGCTGGAGGGCCGGCTCGAAATCAGCGGCACGATCGGCGACAAGCGCTGGTCGCGGTCGGTCGACCTGGCGCAGGCGGTCGAGGGGCCGGGCGTGGCGAAGCTGTGGGCGCGGCGCAAGGTCGACGAGACCGAGCTCGCCTCGCAGCTCGGCACGCTCGACGAGGAGCAGGCGGAGGACCGCATCGCCCGCCTCGGCCTCGGTTTCGGCCTGGTCACGCGTGAGACCAGCCTGGTCGCGGTCGACAGGACCCCGTCGCGGCCCCAAGGCGCCCGCCTCACCGAGGAGGAATTGCCCCTGAACCTGCCCAAGGGCTGGGACTTCGCCGCCCTGTTCGACGGCGCCGGCGATCGCGCCCCGGTCGACCCCCGCACCGGCCAGACCGCCGACGCCATGGCCCTCCCCCAGACCGCGACCGACGCGGCGGCGCTGATGCAAGGTGGGCTGTGGCTGCTCCTGCTCGGCCTCGCCGGCCTCGCCGCCCTCCGCCGCCGGAGGCCGGCATGACGGGCAAGGCCGGACGCGCGAAAAATGTGCCAGGCACCAA
>DASUVK010000087.1:0-41236 GCA_036378975.1 Allosphingosinicella sp.
GCCGAATTGCAGAGCCGCGAGCAGCCGCTCGACATCCTCCTCGTACTGGAGATGGAGGCTGGACAGTTCGACCGTCACCACCAGCACCCGAGCCTCGGGCTCCGAGCGGACGATATGGTGGGCGAGCCGAAGCGACGACACCGCCGCATAGCAGCCCATGAAGCCGACCAGGGTCCGCTCGACATGGCCGCCGAGGCCGAGCTCCTCGGCGATGATCTGGTCGATCCCGGGCGCGACGAAGCCGGTGCAGCTGGCGACGATCAGATGGGTGATTCCGAGCAAGGCGGCGGCCTCGAGCTTGCCGATCGCGGACAGCGCCAGCTTCGGCGCCTGCTCCGCATAGACCTCCATGCGCGCGCCGGTGGTCGGCAGGCCATTATGATAGAAGCCGCCGGGATCGACCGGCGATCCGCCTTCGTCGGCGGCGGGGAGGACCGACCAGCGATGGGCGATTCCGGAACGCGAGGCCATTCGGTCGAACAAGGCGCGCAGTCGGGGCTCGCCCAGCCGATCCTCCGCCCAGCGGATGAAGGCGGCGTGGATATCATGCCCCGGAACGGCGGTGCCGACGGCGTTGAGATGGGCCTGGCTCGTACGAATCCCCTTGCGAGAGGGTGGAACTGGAACGCCGAAGAGATGAATAAGGGCTGAGGAAGGTTCCGTCAGCCTGTCGCGCAGGGCAGTCGAAAAAGGCTGGTGCCCAGGGACGGAATTGAACCGCCGACACCGTGATTTTCAGTCACGTGCTCTACCAACTGAGCTACCTGGGCATTCCGGCGGGAGCCGAAGACGAGCGCCTATAGAGGCGCTCAGCCTTCGCTGTCCAGCCCGCCCTCCTCGTTTTCCACGGCGGGTGGGCCGGGGACGCGGTAGGAATCGCCGAGCCAGTTCAAGAGGTCGCGGTCGCGGCAGCCGCGGCTGCAGAACGGCCCGTGGCCGGCGCTGGAGGGCTTGCCGCAAAGCGGGCAGCCCTTGCCGCGGCGGTCAGGTCGGCTGGCTGTGGACATGGCCGGCCCATATGGCGAGCGACGGCTCCGGCCGCAAGGCGACGGCGGCGCCGGTCCGCGCCGCCAGCGCTTCGGTCCAGCCGGGATTCGCCTCGATCCGCGCGATCACCGCGGGCGCGGCCTGGATCGTCCTTTGCCCCGCGCCGGGCGTCCATTCCGCCCGCCTGAGCAATGCGCGCGCCGCCGCTCCCGCCGGATCGGCCCGCACCAGCTCCGGAAGCGACGGCCGCTCGCGCCGCCGCACCACCTGCAGGAAGCCGAACCCGTTGACCGCGGTGCGCTCGAACGGCGGGGGCAGCACGGCGTCCAGCGCCGCCGCCGCCGCCTGCCGTTCGCTCCGCGAGGCAAGCGTCGGCAGGTCGATGCCGATCGACCCGCCGATGTCGAAGCGGCGCAGCGCGCGCGCGGCTGCGGCCGCCCCCGCGACCGCCAGCTCCGCCGGCGGCAGCGCTCCGTCGACGTCGATCAGGGTCATGGCGGGAGTCAGGCTCATCCGCAGTCCGCCGCCGGCGAAGCCGATCTCGCCGCTCGCGGCCTGCTCGAGCAGCTCCGACCAGCCCGCTTGCTCGAAGCGGTCGCCGCCGGGAGGGCGATGCGAGGCGGCGGCGCCGATCCGCTGCCGCAGCGTCGGACCTCCCCGCTCCGGCAGGTCGGTTGCGCGGGCCTTGGGCAGCTTCGCGCGTCCCGGCTCCGGGATCGCCTCGCGGACGATTTCGACCCGCATCGTCTGGCCTTCGGTGAGCGCGCGCGGCAGCGGTTCGAGCAGCAGCTCGCCGCCCGGATGCTCCGCGATGCCCCGCCGGCCGGGGACGAGGATCCGGGCGAGGCGGGCGGTCAGCACCGTGCCGGCGCGCGGCCCCCCGGGAAGCTCGATCGCCGCCTCGACGATCTCGCCATCCTCGATCAGCGCGGCACGGCTCTCGCCGATCCCGTCCTCGTAGAGCCACTCAGCCAAGGGGGTAGCCGGCGGCGCGGAGCAAGGCGCGGGTCTCGTAGAGCGGCAGGCCCATCACCCCCGAATGGCTGCCCGACAGCATCCGCACCAGCGCCTCGGCGCGTCCCTGGATCGCATAGCCCCCCGCTTTGCCGCGCCATTCGCCGCTGGCCAGATAGGCCTCGATCTCCTCCGGCGACAGCCGCTTGAAGGCGACCAGGCTGGTCGACAGGCGCAGCCGCGTCCGCCCGGCGGCATCCGTCACCGCCACCGCCGAATGGACCCGGTGGCGGCGCCCGGAAAGCAATGCCAGCGTCGCCCGCGCCTCGTCCTCGCTCTCGGCCTTGGGAAGGATGCGCCGTCCGGCGGCGACGACGGTGTCGGCGGCGAGGACGAAGCTGTCCGCTCGCGCCACCGCCGCCGCCTTCTCGGCGGCCATCCTGCCGGCATAGCGGTCGGGCAGCTCGCCCGGGCGCGGCGTCTCGTCGATCGCCGCCGGCACGACCGCATCCGGAGTCACGCCGAGGCGCGCCAGCAGCTCGAGCCGGCGCGGGCTGGCCGAGGCGAGGATCAGCCGCGCTGGGCCGGCCGCCGTCACTTGAATCGGTAGGTGATCCGACCCTTGGTGAGGTCGTAGGGGGTCAGCTCGACCAGCACCTCGTCGCCGACGAGGACGCGGATGCGGTTCTTGCGCATCTTGCCGGCGGTATGGCCGAGTATCTCATGATCGTTTTCGAGGCGGACGCGGAACATGGCGTTGGGCAGCAGCTCGACCACCTGCCCGCGCATCTCGAGTAGCTCTTCCTTGGCCATTTACCCTCTTGAACCGGCTCGCAAAACCGCGTCGGCATAGCGACTGGGCACAGGAAAGGGAAGCTTCGCGCGCGCATCCTTGCTAGGGCGAGAAGATGCCAACGCTGTTCACCATCGGCTACCAGGGCAAGACCCAGGACGAGATGCTGGACGAGCTGGCGGCGGCGCGTGTCGAGCTGGTGATCGACGTGCGCGCCGTCGCCGCGTCGCGCCGCCCGGGCTTTTCCAAAACCGGGCTGGCCGCGGCGCTCAAGCAGCGCGGCATCGACTATCTTCACCTGCGGCCGCTTGGAACTCCGGCGGACGGACGCCAGGCGGCGCGGGCGGGGCGGATCGGCGAGATGCAGGCCATCTACGCCGAGCAGCTCGAGACGCCGGAGGCGGCGCTGGCGCTGGAACAGGCGCTCGCCGAGGCGGGCCGGCGCCCGGCGGCCCTGCTCTGCTACGAGCGGGAGGCGCCCGACTGCCACCGTTCGATGCTCGCGCGGCTGATGACGGACCGCCAGCCGTTCGAGGTGCGCGACCTCTAGCGGGGCCGCCGCTCGAGGTGGAGATAGGTGGAATCGAACTCCGCCACCCGCTGCAGGCTCTCCCAATCGTCGATCGTCACGCGGCCGCCGCGGAAGGTGAGCAGCCTGTCGTCGCGCAGCTTCTTCAGCATCCGGTTGACGTGCACCGAGGTGAGGCCGGTGGCGTCGGCGAGGTCGGCCTGGGTGATCGGCAGCGCATAGCCGGTCTCGTCGGCGAGGCCGATGATGCGCAGCCTGACGAGCAGCTCGCAGAAGATGTGGGCGATCCGCGCGATCGCGGTGCGGCGCCCGATCGACAGGATCTTCTCGCGGTGGATCGAGGCGTCGAGCAGGGTCGAGAACCAAAGCATGCGGCCGAGATGGGGATGGGTCTCGGTGATGCCGCGCAGCGCGTCGTGGGGGACGAGCGCGATCCGGACCGGGGTCAGCGGCCCGACATTGTGGTCGATCCGCTTGAGCAGAAAGCCGTGCAGGTCGACGAAGTCGCCGGCGACGTGCAGCTCCATGATCTGGCGCTGGCCGTCGGCCAGATCCTTGTAGCGGCAGACGATGCCGTCGAGCAGCAGCGTGGAGGCGCTCAGCGTCGTCCCCGACCGCACGATCGGCCTGCCCGCCGGATGCTCGCGTATCTCGGCTATGGAGGCCCGCAGCACCTCCTCCTCCTCGCGGCTGACCACGTCGCGCACCCGCAGCTTGAGGAGCAGCGCGGCGACCGCCTCGGCGGCGTCGGAATCGCTGAACTCAGCCGGCATCGGGATGGCTCACAGGCCCGCCCCGCCAAGGATCTTGCGGCCGACCAGGCCGGCGGCGAAGCCGCCGAGCAAGGGGGCGACGACGGCGCCGATCTGCAGAAGGACGGGATGCGGGATCATCAGCACGTAGACCACGCCGGCGGCGGCGACCACAGCCGCGATCGGCCAGACCGTCCAGGCGCGGCGCGATATCGCCGCCGCGACGAGGCCGCCGGCGAAGGCGCCGACGAACCAGGCGATCAGGACGAGGGCCCGCGCCCCCGCCGGCATCGTCTCGATGAAGGCGCCGACCGCCTCGGGATCGTACATGTTGAGGTCGGTCGGCAGCGGGTAGATCTGATGGCCGATGAGGTAGATCGCGAAAACCGTCGCGAACGCCGTCACGATGCCTGCGACGATGCCGATAATCAGCCTGCCCATCCTTGCCCCCTGCGGTCGCGGGCGAGGCTATAGCACGGATCGGCGCCGGGCCAGCCACGCATCTAGCCGTTGACCACGATACCGCCATTGGGGTGGAGAACCTGGCCGGCCATGTAGCTCGAATCCTCGCAGGCCAGGAACAGGAAGCTCGGCGCCACCTCGTTGGGCTGGCCCGGCCGCCCCATCGGCGTGTCCTTGCCGAAATCGGGTATCTTCTCGGGCGGCTGGCCGCCGAACGGGTTCAAGGGAGTCCAGATCGGGCCGGGCGCGACCGCGTTGACTCGAATGCCGTCCTCGATGAGGTTGAGCGCCAGCGAGCGGGTGAAGGCGGTGATCGCGCCCTTGGTCGCCGAATAATCGAGCAGGCCTTCCGATCCCTTGTACATGGTCACCGAGGTGCAGTTGATGATCGAGGCGCCCTTCTTCAGGTGCGGCCGCGCCGCCTGGACCATGAAGAAATAGCCGAAGAAATTGGTCTGGAAGGTGCGCTTCAACTGCTCCTCGGTGACGTCGGTGATCTCTTCGTCGGAATGCTGCTCGCCGGCATTGTTGACCAGGATGTCGAGCCTGCCGAGCTTGGCGACCGTCTCCTTCACCGCGCGCTGGCAGAAAGCCTTGTCGCCGACGTCGCCGGCGATGGCGATCGCCTTGCGCCCCTCGCCCTCGACGATCGCCTTGGTCTTCTGAGCGTCGTCATGCTCGCACAGATAGAGGATGGCGATGTCGGCCCCTTCGCGGGCGAACAAGGCCGCGACCGCCCGGCCGATGCCGCTGTCGCCACCGGTGATCAGCGCGACCTTGTTCTTGAGCCGGCCGGAGCCCGGGTAGCGCGGCGCCCATTCCGGCTTCGGCTCGAGCTCGCTCTCGTGCCCTGGGAGCGCGTCCTCGTGGATCATGTCGAGGGTTTCGGTGTCGCTCATGGCAAATCCTTCAACGCGTGTTGAAAGGAAAACAGCCACCCAAGGCGGCGGTTCCGGAACCGCACCGCCGTTCTTGTAGCGCTCCTCCTGTCCCGAAAGGTGGCCGCCGCTTCGCCCGACGATCTTGCAAGCTGTTGCTTTCCTTGGTCACCCGTCCGGACGTTGCAGAACGGAAGACGGAAAATAACCCGCAACATAGCAAGAGGAACACGGAATTACGTTACATCTGCCTCTAATGACCGAACATCAGTTACGCGTATTGCATTGCTTCAAGGTCGGGCATATTCTGTTTAGTGGGTCGGCCAGTGGGGACGTGCGACTCGGGGGGATATTCCCATGCCTCTTGCAATCCCAATCGATCTTGATGTCGTTGATCCTGTTCAGATAGAATTCGATGTCATCGGCAACATTCCGGTCGACCTCGGGGTCACACTCTCACCGATCGAAATCAAGCCAATTGAAATCAAGCCGCTGACGATCGAGTTGAAGCCGCTCCAGATCAACCTCGGGCCGATCGAAGTAAAGCCGATTGATTTCAGCCTTAGAATCAAGGAAATCCCGTCGGTCCGCGTGCGGCTGCCGATGGATTACAAGGTCTGCGTCAACCTGCTCGGGCATGAGCTGGCCAGCGTGCGGCTGTGCGGCCAGGGCCAGGTGATCACCGAACCCTATGTCGCCAATCCGTGCGAGTGCCGGCCGGCGCGGATACGGGCCGGCGCCGTCGCCATCCGCGAGGATGTCGAGCCGGTTCCGGCCGGCTAGCGCGTCGTGGCCCGGCAACCCGCCGCCGTCGCACCTCTGGTCTTCCGCGGCCGGCCCCGCCGATTGTCGCTTTCGGATGCCGCGCTCGCCGGCCACGAAAGCGGCGAGATCGTCCTGCCCGAAGCGCTCGCCGCGCACAGTCCGAGCGCCATCGTGTCGCTGCCGGTGCGCCGCGGCCGTTCGCGGCGCGCATCGCTGCGTCTCCGCCTCGACGGCACGGCACCGCCGGGCCGCCACCGGGCCGAGCTGCGGCTGGCGGGCAAGTCGTTTCCGGTCGAGCTCGACATCGCCGCCGCGCCCCGCCTGCGCATGGAGCCGGGCAGCCCGGCTTTCGTCGGCAGTCCGGGCGCCGAGGTCGCGGTCGCGATCCGGCTGACTAATGATGGCAATGTTCCGGTCGAGCTGCCGGAACGCTCGACCGCCGCGATCTTCGACGGCGCCGCCCCCGCCGCCGCCCTGGTTGAGGCCTGCCGCTGCGGCAGCGACGATCCGATGCAGACTCTCGGCGTCTGGCTGGGAGCGCTGCGGGCCGGCTGCTCGGTGATCGATCTGCGCATCGCCGAGGGTGGGGTAACGCTGCCGACCGGTGCGGAGCGCACGATCACTTTGGCCACGCGCCTGCCGGACGGGCTGGAGCTGGGCCATGATTATTACGGCCTCTGCAACCTCGGTTCGATCTTCTGCCTGATCGGCGTGGAGGTCCGGGAAACGAAGGGGAAATCATGACCGTCACTCCCTGCAAGCGCGACCACGACACACTCGACGGACTGCTGAAGGCGGCGGTCGCGGCGCAATTCGCCCTCGGCAAGGAACTGCTCGGCCTCGTCGGCACCGGCGTCCGCGCGGCCTGCGACGCCGCGGGGCTGGCCAAGGCGAAGTCCGATCCGTGCTGCGACATGCCGGAAGCCTGCTGGATGCCCAAGCCGCTCGGCGAGATAAGCTGCCGGGTGGCGCCCGCCAGCAAGGGCCAGGTCAAGCTGATCGTCACCAACCACGATTACCAGCCGCACAAGGTCACCGCCCAGGCCGCCGGGCCGCATGCCGGCATGTTCAGCTTCGCGCCCGCGCAAATCGGGCTCGGGCCCAAGGAACGCACGACGATCGTCGCCGAGTTCGCCGCGCCCCAGCAGCCGGGCACCTATGAGGCGGTGCTGTGGGTGACCGTCTGCAGCGACCATTATCTGCGCTGGACGATCGAGGTCGGCGAGGGCCATTGCGAACCCTGCTGCTACGAGGTGACGGTCGACGACAATCCCGACTATGTCGACCATTGGTACGACCATTTCTACTGCCCGAAGCCCTGCCGGGGCATTCACGGCCGCCAGGGCTGACGATGCTTCGCGAGCGAGTTCTCGACGTGCTCAAGAGCGCGACCGAAGTGAACCTTCGCTATTCGGCGATCACGCTCAAGCTGGCGCGGGAATATATCAAGGAGTTCGACGGAGTCGTCCGCGACGGCGTCGCCCGCAAGGCCGAGCCGGTCGAGCCCGAGGCGGCGGCGCCGCCCGCGCAGCGGCCGCCGATCCTGCTGGTTGGGCGGGCCGGCGCCGAGGCGACCGGGGCTTTCATGCTCAGCAACGGCGCCGATGCCGACCTTCCCGTCAGCCTGCTCGTGCAGGGCGAGCTGGGCCCGGTGCGGGCGGAGCTGGAGCCGGCCTCTTTGGTCATCGCGCCCGGCGGCAACGCCATCGTCCAGCTCAGGGTGGCGATCGTCGAAGCCATGGAGCCCGGCCGCGACTATGCCGGCGCGGTGGTGGCGCCGGGCCTGTCGGCGCAGGCCGTCGAGTTCGTCGCGCGGCGCCTCCCCGATGAGGCGCCGGCCAAGCCCGCTCCTACCGTCAAAACGTCGCGCCGCCGCGCCGGCTAGATGGCCGGGCAAGGCGGCGGGGCTGAGCAGCCGGGCGGCGATTTTTCGCGCCGGCTGCTCGATTTCCTCGCCGCCGCGCAGGACGCCGGCAATGGCCGCAAGGATTCGGACGCCAGCGCCGCCGCCCGGCCGCTGCTCTTCCTGATCGACACCGCCGCCCGGCACCTCGACAAGTTGCGCGCGGCGGTCGTCGCCGACGCGACCGGGGTCGAAGCGGAAGCGCAAGCCGAAGCCGAGCCGAAAGGCGAAGCCGCGCTCGGCGGCAAGAGCTTCGTCGCGACGATCCGGCTGCTGATCGCCCACGTCCTCAGCGCGCCCGAAGGGGCGGCGAAACATTATGCGCGTTTTGCGGCGGAGGCCCTGCGCATCTTCGAAGGGGAATCGGCGCTCGGCCCGACGCCGGGCGATTTCCGCTTCAAGGACCGGCTGTGGGTGGAAAGCGACTTCTTTCGCATCCTGCTGCAACTCTATCTGTCGCTCGGCCGGTCGGTGAAAGCCTGGCTCGACGAGCAGCCGCTCGACCCCGCCGACAAGCAGCGCATTCACTTCATCTTCGAGCAGATGGTCGCCGCGATCGCCCCGTCGAACCTGCCGCTCAACCCGTCGGCCCTGCGGCGCGCCAACGCCACCGAGGGCGGCAGCATGGTCGACGGCGTGCGCCACCTGTTCGAAGACGCGCTGCACAACCGCGCCATGCCGCGCCAGATCAACCCCCACGCCTACACGATCGGCAAGGATCTCGCGCTGACGCCGGGCGCGGTCGTCCATCGCAGCGAGCATCTCGAGCTGATCCAATATGCGCCGCAGACCGACCGCGTCCGCCGCCGGCCGCTGCTGCTGGTGCCGCCGCAGATCAACAAATATTATTGCTTCGATCTGAGGCCGCAGAACAGCTTCGTCGCGCACGCGGTGCGCAGCGGCCTGCAGATGTTCGTGCTGAGCTGGCGCAATCCGAGCGCGGCGCACGCGCATTGGAACCTCGATTCCTATGTCGGCGCCACGATCGAGGCGATGGACGTGGTCGCCGCCGTCACCCGCAGCCGCACGCTGGGCCTGATCAGCGCCTGCGCCGGCGGACTGACCGCGATGGCGACTATGGGCTATCTCGCCGCGCGCGGCCAGCGCCGGGTCCGCAACCACTCGCTGCTGGTCACCTGCCTGCTTCCCAACCAGGGCTCCATGCTGGAGCTGTTCGCCACGCCCGAATTGCTCGAATCGAGCCGCCGCCATGTCCGGATCAACGGCGTGATGGAGGGCGATGCGCTGGCCAAGCTGTTCGCGTGGCTGCGTCCCACCGATCTCGTCTGGCGCTACTGGATCAACAATTATCTGCTCGGCAAGTCGCCGCCGCCGCTCGATGTGCTCTACTGGGACAACGATTCCACCCGCCTTCCTGCCGCACTGCACAGCGATTTCATCGACATGTACGCCCGTGACGTGTTCCGCCGGCCCGGCGCGATGGAAGTGCTCGGCGAAAGGCTCGATTTCGGCACGATCCGCGCCGATTCCTACGTCGTCGGCGGCGAGGACGATTATCTGATGCCCTGGCAGGGCTGCTACCAGGCCTGCGCGATGGTTAAGGGTGCGCACGAATTCGTGCTCAGCACCAGCGGCCACGTCCAAAGCATCCTGCGGCCGCCGCGGCTGGCCAATTCCTATTATTTCACCAACCGGGGCACGGCGATGAGTCCGGAGGCCTGGCGCGCGACCTGCGCCCGTCGGGAGGGCA
The DNA here is from genome assembly GCA_036378975.1 of Allosphingosinicella sp. Classification (GTDB taxonomy): domain Bacteria; phylum Pseudomonadota; class Alphaproteobacteria; order Sphingomonadales; family Sphingomonadaceae; genus Allosphingosinicella. The sequence goes on from DASUVK010000087.1 coordinate 9,735, forward strand.
CGTGGTGGACGCACTGGCATGCGTGGCTCAATGCGGCGTCGGGCGAGCTTAAGGCGGCGCCCGAACGCCTCGGCTGCGACGACCATCCGCCGCTGGCGCAGGCACCGGGAACCTACGTGTTCGGCTAGTTGAGCCGCTCGAAGACGGTTTCAGCTGCGGCGCGCGTTCATCGGACGTTGCAGCGCCGGTGCGCTCGCGCGCTCGGGCAGCAGCACGTCGCCAGGCCTCAGCCGTTCGCCCCCGGCGCCGGCGGCGACGCACTGCGCCACCACGACCGGATAGTCGATGGCGACATTCGCCGTCACCGCCGCGTCGGTCGCCGCGGCGCAGGCGGCCTGGCTCTGGTAGCGCGTCTCGAGCGTCCTCACCTCCCGGCAAGGCGCGTCGCCTTCGCCGCAGCCCATGATCGCAATGAGGAAGGCGCCCGGTCCCATGACAGCCAAACCCTCGCGAATCGCCGACGTTCCCATCGTTTCGCCGCCGTTGCGCGGGGATTGTTCCGTCCGCCTCAGTCGTCAGGCTGCGGCGGCCTGTTCGATCCGGGCCGATGATCCTACGTAAGGACGATGCGGCTGCTCGAATCCTCTACGGACCCCACGCCCAGCGCCGGCTGGAGCGCCATGCGCCGTTTCCTGCCCTATCTCTGGCCGCGGGGAGAGCCGCGGCTGAAGGCGCGGGTGGTGATCGCCTTCGTGCTGGTGCTGCTTGCCAAGGGCGTCTCGCTCAGCACCGGCTTCGTCTACAAAGGCGCGATCGACATCATGTCGAGCGGCGCAGCCGGGGCACAGGCCGCAGTCGGCCTCGCCGTCGGGCTGGTGGTCGCTTATGCCGGGGCGCGCTTTGCCGGCGTGCTGTTCGAGAACGTCCGCAACGCCATCTTCGAGCGGGTCGGCCAGGACGCGGCGCGGCGGCTGGCCGAGAAAGTGTTCGCGCACATCCACCGGCTGTCGCTGCGCTTCCACCTCGAGCGGCGCACCGGCGCGCTCACCAAGATCGTCGAGCGCGGCACCAAGAGCATCGACATGATGCTCTATTTCCTGCTGTTCAACATCGCCCCGACGGTGGTCGAGCTCGCCGTCATCTGCGTCATCTTCGGGGTCAAGTTCGGCGCGGGGCTGGTGGTGGCGACGCTGGTCATGGTCGCCGCCTACATCCTCTTCACCCGCTTCGTCACCGAATGGCGCACCCACCTCCAGCGGCGGATGAACGAGGTCGACAATCAGGCGATCGCCCGCGCCGTCGATTCGCTGCTCAATTACGAGACGGTCAAATATTTCGGCGCGGAGAGCCGCGAGGCGCGGCGCTACGGCGGGGCGATGCGCGCCTTCGCCGACGCGGCGGTCAAGAACGAGACCTCGCTCGCCTGGCTCAACGTCGGCCAGTCGCTCATCACCAACCTGATGATGGCCGGCGCGATGGGCTACACCGTCTGGGGCTGGAGTCGCGGCCAGTTCACCACCGGCGACGTGGTGCTGGTCAACACCCTGCTGGCCCAACTCTTCCGCCCGTTGGACATGCTCGGCTGGGTCTACCGCACCATCCGCCAGGGTCTGATCGACATGGAGGCGATGTTCGCCTTGATCGACACGCCCGCGGAAGTGCGGGACGTCGATGGCGCTCCCGATCTGCAGCTGACGCGCGGTCGCGTCCGGTTCGAGGGCGTGCATTTCGGCTACGATCCCGAACGCGAGATCCTGCACGGCATCGACATCGACGTCGCGCCGGGCACGGTGACCGCGGTGGTCGGACCTTCGGGCGCCGGCAAGTCGACCCTGTCGCGCCTCCTGTTCCGCTTCTACGAGCCGACGGGAGGGCGGATCACCATCGACGGTCAGGACATTTGCGCCGTCACCCAGGCGAGCCTGCGCGCGGCGATCGGCATCGTCCCGCAGGACACGGTGCTGTTCAACGACACGATCGGCTACAATATCGGCTACGGCCGCGACGGCGCCAGCCAGGACGAGATCGAGGCGGCGGCGCGCGGGGCGGCGATCCACGATTTCATCGCGAGCCTGCCCGACGGCTACGACTCCCAGGTCGGCGAGCGCGGGCTGAAGCTGTCGGGCGGCGAGAAGCAGCGCGTCGCCATCGCCCGCACTCTGCTCAAGGATCCGCCGGTCCTGATCCTCGACGAGGCGACCAGCGCGCTCGACAGCCGCACCGAGGCGGCGATTCAGGAGACGCTGCAGAGCGTCACCGCTCGGCGCACGTCGATCGTCATCGCCCACCGCCTGTCGACCGTGGTCGACGCCGACCAGATCGTCGTCCTCGACGAGGGCCGCGTCGCCGAACGCGGCACCCACGCGCAATTGCTCAGGAAGAGCGGGCTCTACGCGGACATGTGGGCGAGACAGCAGAGCGAGGCGGAGGATGAGGCGCAGGCGGCGGAATAGACGTCCGCTTCGCTCCTCGCGACGACTAAAATATCCGCATATCCAATGTCCTACGTGTCGCCTTACCGCACTCGACAGCGCCTTCCCGCTTCCGCTAGCAGCGTGCCGGTGACCACCCCTCTTTCGATTCTGCACGAGACTTTCGGCTTCCCGGCCTTCCGCGGCGTCCAGGAGCGGGTGATCGGCCGGGTGATGGCGGGCCGGCACAGCCTGGCGGTGATGCCGACCGGCTCGGGCAAGTCGCTCTGCTACCAGGTGCCGGCGCTGGCGCGGCCGGGGACGGCGCTGGTGATCTCCCCGCTGATCGCGCTGATGCACGACCAGATCCGCTCCGCGCAGGGCTTCGGCATCCGCGCCGCGTCGCTGACCTCGGCGGACGAGAACCGGCAGGAGACGCTGCAGCGGCTCGGGCGGGGCGAGCTCGACCTGCTCTATGTCGCCCCCGAACGGGCGAGCGGCGCCGGCTTCCGCGAGCTGGCGGAGCGCACCCCCTTGTCGCTGATCGCGGTCGACGAGGCGCATTGCGTCTCCGAATGGGGCCATGATTTTCGCCCCGATTACCGCCTGCTGCGGCCTTTGCTCGACGCCTTCCCGGAGGTGCCGCGCCTCGCGCTCACCGCCACCGCCGACCGCCAGACCCGCGGCGACATCCTCGTCCAGCTCGGCATTCCGGAGGACGGGCTGATCGTCGCCGGCTTCGACCGGCCCAACATTCGCTATCACGTCCGCCCCCGCGACGGCGTCGGCGCGCAATTGCAGGCCCTGCTCGCCGAGCAGCCGGGGCCGGGCATCGTCTACGCGACCAGCCGCGACAAGACCGAGAAGCTCGCGGTCCAGCTCGGCGAGGGCGGCCGCAAGGTTCTGCCTTACCATGCCGGGCTCGATCCCAGGGTCCGCGCCGCCAACCAGAAGACGTTCGTCGCCTCGGAAGACATGGTGATGGTCGCGACCATCGCCTTCGGCATGGGCATCGACAAGCCCGACGTGCGCTTCGTCGCCCATGCCGGCCTGCCCAAGTCGATCGAGGCCTTCTACCAGGAAACCGGCCGCGCCGGCCGCGACGGCGACCCCGCCGAAGCCTGGCTGTTCTGGGGCGCCGAGGATTTCGCCCGGGCCCGCCAGCGACTCGAGACCGAGGTTCCCGAAGCGCGGCGGGCCGGCGAGCGGGCGCGGCTCAACGCGCTCGCCGCGATGGTCGAGACCGCCGGTTGCCGCCGCGCCCTCCTGCTCCGCCATTTCGGCGAGGATCCGCCCGAGCGGTGCGGCAATTGCGACAATTGCCTCGCCCCGCCGGTCACGGTCGATGCCACCGGCGCCGCGCGAAAATTGCTCTCCGCCGCCTTCCGCACCGAGATGCGCTTCGGCATCCAGCATCTCACCGACGTGCTCGCCGGCCGCGAGACCGAAAAGGTGCGCAGCTTCGGCCATCAGCGAGTCTCGGTCTTCGGCATCGCCGGGGAGGAAGAGCTGGCGCTGATGAGGCCGGTCGCGCGCGCTTTGCTCGCCCGCGACGCGCTGCGCGCCGACCCTTATGGCGGCCTCAGCTTCGGCCCCGCCGCCAAGCCGATACTGAAGGGCGAGGAGAAACTGGAGCTGGTGCTGCCGCCGGCCCGCCGCGCTCGCAAGCGGCGCGAACGCGCCGGCGCCAACTTCCCCCACGACCCATTGTTCGAGGCGCTCCGGGCCCGCCGCCGGGATTTGGCGAAGGAGGAAGGAGTGCCGCCCTACGTCGTCTTCCACGACAGCACGCTCCGGGAAATGGCGGAGCTGAGGCCCGAGACCCTCCACGCTTTGTCGCGCGTCTCGGGAGTCGGCCAGGCGAAGCTCGAACGCTATGGCGAGGCGTTTGTCGAAGTGGTGCGGGGCTTTGCGCCACAATGATTGCGGCCGGAGCGGCAATCCAGCGCCGGCGTCCGTCCGAATTCCGCTGTCGCGGGAATATCTAGGGAGTCTTGATGCGCAGGCTTGATGAAACCACGCTGGTCGCCGGCCAGATCTCTGCTGCTGACGTCTCCGAGGCGGTCGCGCACGGAGTCCGCCTGGTCGTCAACAACCGTCCCGACGGCGAGGAGCCGGGCCAGCCCGGCGCGGCCGAAATCGAGGCCGCAGTCCGCGGCGCCGGCCTCGATTATCGCTACATTCCCGTGGCGAGCGGTTTCTCCGCGTGGCAGGTGGACGCGATGGCCGACGCGCTCGAACGCGGCCCGGTGCTCGCTTTCTGCCGTTCCGGCACCCGTTCCACCTATTTGTGGGCGCTCGCCAGGTCGTCCCGGGGCAAGGATGTCGCCACTTTGATCGACCAGGCCGCCGGGGCCGGCTTCGACCTTAGCGGACTGGAGGCCTGGCTCACTCGCTGAGGCAGCGGCGCGCGAGCGGAAAATCGTCCTCGTCGACCATCAGCCGCACCGGCACGACGCCGTCGAGGCCGCCCCAGTTCATCTCGGTGTCGAACAGGACGCTGTCGATTCCTGCCGCGGCGAGCCGGGCGCGGGCCATCCCCCCTTCGACGCTGTTATAGAAGCGTGCGGCCTCGACCAGCGCCATTACCAGGGGGTCACGTCGCCCGCCGCCGTTTCGGCGGGCCGCGGCGTGCGCCCGAGGATCGCGTTGCGGTGCGGGAAACGCCCGAAGCGGGCGATGACGTCGCGATGCCTGCGCGCATAGCCGAGCTGGTAATCGTCGCCCAGCGCGGTGAACAAGGCGAGCGAGCGATCCTGGTCGTCCAGATTCTCGCTGTGCTGGAAGGGCATGTACAGAAAGCCGCGTTCGGCGGGGCTCAGCGCTTCGTCGAAACGCCGCCCGACCGCGCCCTTGGCGACCGCCAAAGCGAGCGGATCGGTCGAGAACTGGTCGGCATGGCCGCGGAACATGTTGCGCGGCAGCTGGTCGAACAGGATCACGGCCGCGAGCGCGTCGCGGGCGCTGGCGAGGAAGGCCTCGGGCACATTCTCCCGCTCCTTCTCCCACAAGGCCTGGAAGCGATCGCGGATTTCGGCGTCCAATGCCGGGTCCGCCTTCCACCATCGCGGCTCGTCGAGCCCGAACCAGAAGGCGAGGAGCTCCTCCTGCCAGGTCATCAGGCGTCCGTGCCGCCGACCGTCAGCCCCTCGATCAGCAGGGTCGGCTGGCCGACTCCGGCGGGGACTGACTGGCCCCCCTTGCCGCAAATGCCGATCCCTTCGTCCAGCGCCATGTCGTTGCCGATCGCGCGCACCTTGGTCAGCACCGACGGCCCGTCGCCGATCAGGGTCGCGCCCTTGACCGGCGCGCCCAATTTCCCGTCCTCGATCTTATAGGCTTCGGTGCAGGAGAAGACGAACTTGCCGCTGGTGATGTCGACCTGGCCACCGCCGAAGCTCTTAGCGTAGATGCCGTTCTTGGCCCGCGCCAGGATCTCGCCCGGTTGGTCGTGCCCGCCGAGCATGAAGGTGTTGGTCATGCGCGGCATCGGCGCGTGGGCGAAGCTCTCGCGGCGGCCATTGCCGGTCGGCGCCACCCCCATCAGCCGGGCATTGAGCCGGTCCTGGATATAGCCTTTGAGGATGCCGTCCTCGATCAGAATGTTGCACTGGGTCGGCGTGCCCTCGTCGTCGATCGACAGCGAGCCGCGCCGGTCGGCGATCGAGCCGTCGTCGACCACGGTGACCCCGGGCGCAGCGACGCGCTCGCCGATCCGGCCGGAAAAAGCCGAAGTGCCCTTGCGGTTGAAGTCGCCCTCGAGGCCGTGGCCGATCGCCTCGTGAAGCAGCACGCCCGGCCAGCCCGGCCCGAGCACGACCGTCATCTCGCCTGCCGGCGCGGCGACCGAGTCGAGATTCACCAGCGCCTGGGCGAGCGCCATGTCGATCGCCCGGTTCCACGCCGCCTCGTCGAACAGGCTGTCGTAGAGGTAGCGGCCGCCGAGGCCGTGATAGCCGGTTTCGCGCCGCCCGTTCTGCTCCACCACGATCTGGACGTTGAGGCGGACCAAAGGCCGCACGTCGTGGGCGACGAAGCCGTCGGGGCGGACGATCTCGACCACCGACCAGCTTCCCGCCAGCGACACCGACACCTGGACGACGCGCGGGTCACGGGCGCGGGCGGCGGCGTCGACCTGCTGGCACAAGGCCACCTTCCGTGCGAACGGCACCAGGCTGAGCGGATCGGCGTCGGTGTAGAGCGTGGCGTTGGTGCGGCGGGGCGGCGCCGGCCGCGCGCCTTTCGCCGGATCGAGCACTGCCATCGTCTCGGCGGCGCGGCGGATGGCCGCTTCCGACAGCTCGTTGGCATGGGCGAAAGCGGTGGTCTCGCCCGACACGCCGCGCAGGCCGAACCCCGCCGAGGTGTTGAAATCGGCCGTCTTCAGCCGGCCGTCGTCGAAGGCGAAGGCCTCCGAGGCGGTATATTGAAGATAGAGCTCGCCATCGTCGCAGCCCCGGAGCGCGTCGGCGGTGAGGCCGAGCGCGCTTTCGGGGGTGAGGGCGTCGCTGCGGTAGAGAAAGCGGCGGGGATCGGTGAAGGTCATGGGGCCGATATAGGGCTAAGCGGCCTCCGCGCCACCCTCGTCCGCGGCACCGCCCTTGAGCACGAACCTCTTGTCGCAATAGCCGCAGTCGACATAGCCCTTCTCGTCGATCTGCAGGTAGACGCGCGGATGGCCGAGCGCGGGATGCGTCTCGCTCGCTCCGTCGCAAGCGACGCGCGGCGTGGTGACGTAGCTGATCTCCGGGGTGAAGCGGTCGGTCTGCATGGCGCGGCCTCTAGCAAGCACCGCCGAGGCCGGCAATCACGCCGTCTCCGCCATGAAGTCCGCGATCGCGCCGGTGACGACGTCCGGCTCCTCCCAGGTGATGAAATGGCCGGCCGTGGTGGACGTCACCACCCGCAAATCCTCGACCTGCTCGTGCAGCCCGTCGAGCTGGACCGGCAGCAGGGCCGTGTCCTTCAGCCCCCACACCACCAGGGTCGGCATCCGGAGCTTCGGGAAGGGTGCGTCCGTCCACAAAGGCGCCGTCGCTTTCTCGCCGGGCTCGGGCACCAATATTTTCGACGCCCGGTACCAGTTGAGCATCGTGGTCAGCGCGCCCGGCTGCGACCAGTCGTCGAGATAATGCTGCCGGTCCTCGGCGCTTAGCCGGGAGGCGTCGGCGTGGCTGAGCAGCCCTTTGTCGAGGAAGGTCTCGAGCCCCATGCCGGCGATCGCAGCTTCGGCCATCGGGCTGCGGAAGAAGCGAATATATTGCGACGCCTCGCGCTGGGCCGCGTCGTCGATCAGGCTCTTCTGGAAGACGAGCGGATGCGGCGCGTTGACGATGATGAGCCGCTTGACCCGGCCGGGATGGGTCAGCGCCGCCGTCCAGGCGACGGCGCCGCCCCAATCGTGGCCGGCCAGGGTGAAGGTGTCGAGGCCGAGCGCATCGGCGAGGGCGATGACGTCGGCGACGATCTTGTCGGTCTCGTAATTCTCGACGCCCTCGGGCCTGTCGGAAGCGGCGAAGCCCCGCTGGTCGGGCGCGATCAGCCGGTAGCGGTCGGCGAGCCGGTCGAGCTGATGCCGCCAGGTCCGGCGCGATTCGGGGAAGCCGTGCAGGAAGATGATCGGCTCGCCCGTCCCGGGGCCGGCCATGGCGACGTTGAGAGTCACGCCGGTGGCGAGGGGGACGCGCTGGCAGGTCGGTTCGGTCATGGATAGCTCACTGTCTTCGGCGGCGCGGCGGGCAGCGGGATATACTCGTCCTGGTCGCCGGGCGGCAGCGCGAAGCGGCCGTTGCGCCAGTCCTCCTTGGCCTGGTTGATCCGCTCCCGGCTCGACGAGACGAAGTTCCACCAGACGTGACGCGGGCCGTCGAGCGGCGCGCCGCCGCAGAGCATGACGTGGGCGCCGGTCGCCGAGCCCAACGTTGCCGCCACGCCCGGCGCCAGCACGTAGAGCGTGCTGCGCTCGAGCGTCAGCCCGTCGAGGCTGGCTTGCCCTTCGGCGACATAGATCGCCCGCTCGTCGGCCTCGGCGTCGACCGGCATGGCGCCGCCTGCCTCGAGGTGGATGTCGGCGTAGATCGTCTCGCTGTGACAGGTCACCGGGGAGCTCGCGCCCCACAGGCGCCCCATCACCACCCGCGCGTTGGCGCCGCCGCCATCGACCACGGGCAGGCGGTCCCTGGCGACATGCTCGAACGCCGGGTCGATCTCCTCCTTCGCGCGGGGCAAAGCCAGCCAGGTCTGGATTCCGCTCAGCTCCGGCCCGGCCGGCCGCAGCGCCGCCGGGCTGCGCTCGCTATGGGCAATGCCGCGGCCGGCGGTCATCAAATTGACCGCGCCCGGCTCGATCGTCGCGAAGGTGCCGAGGCTGTCGCGATGGTCGATCGCCCCCGCGAACAGATAGGTGACGGTGGCGAGGTTGATGTGCGGGTGAGGCCGGACGTCGATGCCGCCGCCCGGCGGGAGGCGCGCCGGCCCCATCTGGTCGAAGAAGATGAACGGTCCGATCGTGGTCCGCTCGCGGTGCGGCAGCGTGCGATGCACCTTGAACCCGCCGAGATCGTGGGTGGCGGGATGCAGCGTCTGGAGGATGAGATCGTCGGGCATGGCCGCCCCATAACGTCATTCCCGCGAAAGCGGGAATCGAGACTGAGCTGGAGGTCCCGCCGCCGGTTGGATTCTCGCTTGCGCGGGAATGACGGCTACTCCCCGGGCGCCCTGGCCCTGATCGCGAGCGCGTGGATCCGGTCCCGGAGCAAGTCCGCTAGTGCGGAATTCACCGTCCGCTGCCGCTCCACCCGGCTCATCCCATCGAACCGCGCGGACTCGATCTCCACCGTGAAATGGCTTTCGCCGCTGCCATCGTCGCCGGCATGGCCGCGGTGCCTGCCGCTGTCGTTGATCACGGCGAGCCGTGTCGGAGCGAGGGCGGCGCGAAGGCGTTGTTCGATCTCGTGCGCCACGGGACCGGTGAAAGGCTGGGTCATGTCGCCTATATAGGATGGTTTGAAGCGAAGGTGAGAGCGTGGCGAGTGCGGGCGGAAGGCAGACGAGGTTTCACGGACGGGCGGAAGCGCGCGGCGTCTGCGCGCATCCCGGCTGCGAGGCGCCGGGCGAGTTTCGCGCTCCCGCCGGCCGGGGGCCGAATTTCGACGGCCCGGGCGACTGGCGCTGGCTGTGCCTCGACCATGTCCGAGAGTTCAACGCCGGCTACAATTATTTCGAGGGGATGAGCAGCGACGAGATCCAGGCGGCGAACAATCCCTATGGCGGCTGGGACCGCGAGACCCGCGCTTTCGCCAATATGGGCGGCGGCGGCCCGCCGCGCTGGGCCGATTTCCAGGATCCGCTCGACGCAATCGGCGCCCGCTTCCGCCGCGCCGCCGCCGAGGGCCCGCGCCGCGACGGCCGCGAATTGAGCGAGCCCGACCGCAAGTCGCTGCGCATCCTCGGCCTCGGCACCGACGCCGACCGGCGGACCTTGCGCCGCCGCTATGCCGACCTGCTGCGCCGCTACCATCCCGACCATAATGGCGGCGACCGCGGCCACGAGAAAGCGTTGCAGGCGGTGATCGAGGCTTATACGCAGCTCAAGTCCCGTCCGGCCTTTGCGTAATTGCCCGTCCTTCGATACGGGCCTTCGCCTCCGCTCAGTCCCTACTCAGGATGAGCGGAAGGGAGTAAGCAACCGCTCATCCTGAGTAGCTGCTGAGCGAAGTCGAAGCGGCGTATCGAAGGACCAGTTTCAGAAAGTCGATTGAATGGCCGATTTGCCCAATGCCAACCCCGCGAGCCGTTCGGCGACGGTGATGGACGCGCCCGACAAGATGGCGAAGGTGCGCGACCTGTTCGGCATCGACAGCGACATGGAAGTGCCGGCTTTCTCCGAGGCGGACGAACGCGTGCCCGACCTCGACCCGGCCTATGTCTTCGATCCTGACACCACCCTCGCCATCGCCGCGGGCTTCGGCAAGAACCGGCGGGTGATGATCCAGGGCTATCACGGCACCGGCAAGTCGACTCATATCGAGCAGGTGGCGGCGCGGCTGAACTGGCCGCTCATACGGATCAACCTCGACGCCCATATCAGCCGCATCGACCTCATCGGCCGCGACGCGATCGTGCTTCGCGAGGGCCAGCAGGTCACCGAGTTCAGAGAAGGACTGCTGCCCTGGGCGCTGCAGACTCCGACCGCGCTCGTCTTCGACGAATATGACGCCGGCCGGCCGGACGTCATGTTCGTCATCCAGCGCGTGCTCGAGACCGAGGGCAAGCTGACCCTCTTGGACCAGAACCGGGTGATCCGCCCCCACCCCTATTTCCGGCTGTTCGCGACCACCAACACGGTCGGCCTCGGCGACACGACCGGCCTCTATCACGGCACCCAGCAGATCAATCAGGGCCAGATGGACCGCTGGAACATCGTCGTCACCCTGAACTATCTGCCGGCCGAGGTCGAAGCCCGCATCGTCCTCGCCAAGAGCGGCGAATATGACCATGAAGGCGGCCGCGCCGAGGTCGAGAAGATGATCAAGGTGGCGGACCTGACTCGCCAGGGCTTCGTCAACGGCGACATCTCGACCGTGATGAGCCCCCGCACCGTGATCAGCTGGGCCCAGAACGCCCTCATCTTCGACGACGTCGGCTTCGCCTTCCGCCTCACCTTCCTCAACAAATGCGACGAGGCGGAGCGCAGCCTGGTCGCCGAATATTATCAGCGCGTGTTCGGCAAGGACCTGCCGGAGAGCGTGGCGGCGAAGGCGTGAAGAAAGCTCCCACGGAGAGGATGATTGGATAAGTTCCAGACTGGGGTGCTGCGAGCCTATGAGGTCCTGAAGGGCTTGGGCGGTGGCACCGCGAACAGGCTGAAGGCTCTGCTCGCTTTCATGCAGCCGGAATTCGCCCAACGGGATGGCAAAGAGTTGGACACGACCGAGTTGATCGCTGCGATCAACGCTAACATGAAGCTCGCACTCACGGAAGACGCGTTTCAGGACATCATTCCGCACATCGAAAAAATGGGATGGCTCGAGCGCCTGCCCCCGGCTCCGGGCGGAGCGAGGTTCGTGATCCGATGCCATAGGCCGCCCGTCCCCGACCCTAGGTCGGTCGGCATTCTCGACAAACTCGCCGCTCAATTTGGGGAGTTTTTGGACTCACGTAACGTGCCTCAAAGGCACTTTCCGCGGGACCGATCCTATCTTGGAGAGTGCTTAGTAGAGTGGCTGATCTCGATAGACACGAGCGACACACTGTCGATCGTGACGGCAACGCAAGAATTCCATAATTCAGACGATCAAATTGAGTATTTTTGTGCCAGATTCGTCAGCGAATTGATCAATCGCAAATCAGCGATTGTGGAAGACCTTCAACTAATTTCTCAAGTGGGGTTGCTCTCTGATCTAGTGAGGGAGTTCAAAAAGCCACTTAGTGAAGTGAAAAGCACCGATCTACGAATTATCCTAGATTCGCCGATCATGCTAGAGTTATTGGGCGCCCACGGCGAAGCGGCGCGCCAAGCCAGCGGCAGCTTGGTTCAAAGGCTATCGAAGCGAGGCGCCAAATTTCTCTACCTGGACGCTTCGATAACCGAGATCCGTCAATCCATTCAGGTAATGATGGACCTCCCGATCTTCGAGCGGTATGGCCCCACGCATACCGCGATGCAGAAGGGCGAAATCGACGACGGCTACATCTGGTCGATATACCATAATTGCCGCGATCTTCTGCGCGAACTGAGCGTGCAGCCGCTCAGCACTGAACTCAAACGTCGCAGCTCGGACGTGCATTATGTTCCCCCCGCACGGGTCGACAAGCTGACCCAGGACTTAGAGAGCATATACAGGACCCAGACTCGCTCCCATTATCGCGCCCGTCATGACGCTCAAGCGGTCGCCGCCATCATGCGACTGCGGGCAGGCGAATTCGCCTCGAACGACGTGTTTAAGGCCAAATACGTCTTCCTGACCCGCAATCAGGCCTTTCGAAACACCGCCAGAGCCTTTTGCCTGCGGGACACGCCTCGGGAGCCGGCGCTGATGTCAGACGAGGAGATCGGTCCAGTCGTCGACATGAAGGAGATGGCTTCGGCAATCTTCGCGCGGATGCCATCCGACGATGAAGACGAATTTTCGCGTATGGCACTGATGGCCGCCTGCGAGCGGGTGCTGCGGCTCAATCGCCGCGTCGTCGCGAGAATCTCAACCCTAGTCAACAAGATGGCTCTCCACGCAACCGACAATGCCGAAGCGATGCGCAAGGTTCGCGTCGCCATGCTGCATCCGGGCAGTTCTCTTTACCTGCAGGACCGACTGCGTGGGGAGAACCGGGAGTTGACCTATGATGAGGTCTTGGCTGAGCAGAAGAGGTTTGAGCAGGACAATATTGACAAGGGAATCGAAAAAAATCGCGATCATTACCGTAAGCAAATCGAGGTCATCGAGCACAATCTGGAACAGTCGCTCCAGCAGATCAAGGAACTCCAACACCAGCATGAAACAGAAATCCAGCAGAAGGAAGATGAGCTTAAGGCTATCGAAGAGAAACGGGCAGATGATGCTCAGCGACTGACGGCCGCGGCAGAACAGCAGCGCCGCCATGCGGAAAGGCTCAAAGCTCAGGAACGTCGGCGCGCCGAGCGGATCATCGCCAATGTCGACCGCGCAAACCGACGGATGCGGCGGAACATCCGCTTGGCGATGGTCCTCCTCATCGGTGCGGTGGTCGTGGTGAAGATGCTCGTCGAGAAGTCTTGGCCAGGAACACTGGATGCGAGCGTTCTCGGCCTTAACGTGAATTACTGGCTGGCCATAGGGCTGACCGTCATCCTTGTGGTGATCGAAAGTGCCGGCGGCGTCGTTGGTGATATCAAGGTTCCGCTCGTCCGCGACTGGCTTGCGGCCCGGCTGCGTGATCACCTCGAACAGGACCGCGAATATGATGAATTCACGGAGAATGAGGTCGGCCTCTCGATCGAGCAGGAGGGATTCGACTTTAGGCTGGTCGAAGGGCACACGGAGGATGCCGAATTAACATTCGTCGGCGAACCGCGTCCGGCGCCGGAAGTTTCCGCCCGCGAACGGTAGCCATGGGTAACAACGACAACCCCCTCGAGAACTTCCGCCAGGTGCTGACCGGGGCGGCGCGGGCGATCGCGCGGGAGCCGGAGCTGGAGCTGGCCTTCACCGCCGACGCGCCGTCGGCGTCGGGGAAGGTGGTCAAGGTGCCGATGCCGGGGCGCTCGCTCGCCGAGCGCGAGGTCGCCGAGGCGCGCGGCTATGCCGATGCGGCGGCGCTCAAGCTCAGGCACCACAATGCGACGATTCACAGCCGCGGCGCGCCGGCGGACGAAATCGCCCGGGCGGTGTTCGACGCGGTCGAGCAGGCGCGGGTCGAGGCGCTCGGCGCGCGGGCGATGGACGGGGTCCGCGCCAACCTCGCCCGCGCCGTCGAGATGCGGATGCGCACCGACCCGATCACCCGCGCCAGGAGCCGCGCCGAGGTGCCGCTCGGCACCGCGCTCGGGCTCAAGGTGCGCGAGCGGCTGACCGGCGAGGCGCCGCCCGAGGCCGCGCGCGGCGGCATCGCTTTGGTCTCGGAGTGGATCGAGGAGAAAGCCGGCGCCGATCTCGATGCGCTCGGCCTGGTGCTCGACGACCAGGCCGCCTTCGCCGCGCTCGCCACCAAATTGCTGCGCGACCTCGAGCTGATCGAGGGGGAGGCAGACGCCGAGACCGATCCGGACGCCGGCGAGGAAGGCGAAGGCGGCGACAAGGACCAGGGCGACGAGGGCGACCAGCAGGACGAGGATGACGAGGGCGGCGCCGCCGGCGAAGCCGAGATGCGGGTCGAGCAGGGCGATGCCGGCGACGAGGAAGGCGAGCGCGACTGGTCCGAGGAGGAGATGGCCGAGGGCGAGGAGGGCATGGGCGAGGAAGGCGAGGAGGGGATGCTGCCGGCCCGCCCCAACCGCCCGCTCTCCGATCTGCCGCCCCAATTCGACTATCGCATCTTCACCACGCGCTATGACGAGATCATCGAGGCGCCGGAGCTGTGCGACGAGGAGGAGCTGGGCCGCCTGCGCGCCTATCTCGACCAGCAGCTGGTCCACCTCCAGGGCGCGGTCACCAAGCTCGCCAACCGCCTGCAGCGGCGGCTGATGGCCCAGCAGAACCGGAGCTGGGACTTCGATCAGGAGGAAGGGCTGCTCGACGCGGCGCGGCTGGCGCGGGTGATCGTCAACCCGGCCCATTCGCTGAGCTACAAGGTCGAACGGGAGACCGAGTTCCGCGACACGGTGGTGTCGCTGCTGATCGACAATTCGGGCTCGATGCGGGGACGGCCGATCTCGATCGCCGCCATCTCCGCCGACATCCTCGCCCGTACCCTCGAGCGCTGCGGGGTCAAGGTCGAGATACTCGGCTTCACCACCCGCGCCTGGAAGGGCGGCCAGGCGCGCGAGACCTGGCTGGCGGCGGGACGGCCGCCCAATCCCGGCCGGCTCAACGACCTTCGCCACATCGTCTACAAGGCGGCGGACGAGCCGTGGCGGCGGGCGCGCAAGAATCTCGGCCTGATGATGCGCGAAGGCCTGTTGAAGGAGAATATCGACGGCGAGGCCTTGCTGTGGGCGCATAACCGGCTGATCGCGCGGCCGGAGGAAAGGCGCATCCTGATGGTCATCTCGGACGGGGCGCCGGTCGACGATTCGACCCTGTCGGTGAATTCGGGCACCTATTTGGAGCGCCATTTGCGGCAGGTGATCGGCTGGATCCAGGCCCGCTCGCCGGTCGAGCTGGTCGCGATCGGCATCGGCCACGACGTCACCCGCTATTACGACCGGGCAGTGACGATCATGGACGCCGAGCAATTGGGCGGCACCATGATCGAGCAGCTCGCCGCCCTGTTCGACGCGCCTTGACGTAATTGGGGACAGCTACCGAATTCAGGCCGCGCCGCCGCTCCCACGCCGGCGGGGTGAATTCGGTAGCTGTCCCCAATTACGAGAAGGGCCGGCCTCCGTTGGGAGACCGGCCCCGCCCTCGATACGCGACGCGAGGGAAGCCAGGTTCAGCGGCGGCAGCCGCTCTTGTCGATCGAACGGCCGGCGAGCGCGCCGATGGCGCCGCCCAGGATCGCGCCGGTGGTGCCGCTGCGGCCGCGATAGCGGTTGCGGGTGACTTCGCGGCCGAGCAAGGCGCCGGCGACGCCACCGATGATGGTGCCGGTCGTGCCCGAGCAGCGGCGGCCATGGTAGCGGACGTTGCGGTTGCGGTAATAGCGATCGTCATAGCCGCGGCCATAGCGGTCGCCGCGATAGCTCTGCTCGTAGCGGCCGTAATCGGCATAGCCGTCGCGATGGCGCGCTTCGGCGGCGGCCGGGACCATGGTGAGGGTCGCGGCGGCGGCGGCGGCGGCGAGGGTAAACTTCCTGAACATCATGAACTCCTTTCGATGGGGGCGGCGAGTCCGCGATTCGCGAACCGTCGTCGGCCACCAGCACGAACTGGGTTATGGAAGGCGGTGCTTGAGCGCGTCCTGAATGGCGCCGTAAGCCGCCGTTCAGGCTTCGAGCGACGCCGCGAGCCGGTCGAGCTCGGCCCGGCTCTTCTTCTGCGCGGTGGACTTGAGCTGGCCGCAGGCGGCCATGATGTCGCGGCCGCGCGGGCGCCGGATCGGCGCCGAGATGCCGGCGTCGAAGACGATGTCCGAGAAGCGCCGCACCCGCTCCTCGTCCGAGCATTCGTAGGCGGCGTCAGGCCAGGGGTTGAACGGGATCAGATTGACCTTGGCGGGCAGCTTGTACTTGCGGATCAGGCGGACCAGCTCGCGCGCATCCTCGTCGCTGTCGTTCTTGTCCTTGAGCATCACATATTCGAAGGTGATGCGCCGCGCATTGTTGGCGCCCGGATAGGCCGCGCAAGCCTCGAGCAATTGCTCGATCCCGTATTTGCGGTTCAACGGCACGATTTCGTCGCGAACTTCCTTGGTGACGGCGTGGAGCGAGACGGCGAGGTTGACGCCGATCTCCTCGCCGGCCCGGGCCATCATCGGCACCACCCCGGACGTCGACAGCGTGATGCGGCGGCGGGAAAGGCCGAGGCCGTCGCCGTCCATCACGATCTTCAGGGCGTCGCGGACATTGTCGAAATTGTAGAGCGGCTCGCCCATGCCCATCATGACGATGTTGCTGAGCATCCGGCCCTCCGGCTGCGAGGGCCATTCGCCGAGGGCATCGCGGGCGAGCATCACCTGGCCGACGATCTCGCCCGCGGTGAGGTTCCTGACCAGCCGCATCGTCCCGGTGAAGCAGAAGGCGCAGTTCAAGGTGCAGCCGACCTGGCTCGACACGCACAAGGTGCCGCGGTCGGCGTCGGGGATGAACACCATCTCGAAATCGTGGCCGTCCGGCGTCTTCAGCAGCCACTTGCGGGTGCCGTCGGTCGACACCTGTTCGACCACCACCTCCGGCCGGCCGATGACGAACCGCTCCGCGAACCAGGCCCGCTGGGGCTTGGCGATATCGCTCATCGCGTCGAACGAGGTGGCGCCGCGATTGTAGATCTGGTGCCAGATCTGCTTGGCCCGCAGCTTCGCCGGCTTCGCCTCCAGCCCGGCCGCCTCGAGCGCCTCGCGAATCCGTTCGCGCGGCAGTCCGACCAGGTCCAGCCGCGCGTCGGCGCCCGCGAGAGCGGGGCGCGGCACGGGAACCGGGTCGATATGACCGGGAATGGGCATTGGCGCTGTCATGAAGGCGCCTATGTAGGCGGAACGCGGCGGAATTTCTACCTCTTCGGCCTCCCTGCCGCGAAGCGATGGGAAGGACCCTGGAGCACCGCCTCCACGCCCGCCTCTATCTCCACCACGCTCCCCTGCGGCAGCCCGTCCGCCACCGGCGCGCCGCAGGCGGTCCGCTGCTGCGCTCCGGTCAGCAGCCCGCGCAGCACCCGCGACGACATGCCGTGAGTCAGGATCAGCCGGTCGCCCTTCGCCGCGGCGGTGTCGTCGATCCAGGCCTGCAGGCGGGCCGCCACTTCGTCATAGGTTTCGCCGCCGGGCGGGCGAACGCTGAACAGACCGGTTTCGAAGTCGAGGATCGGGCCGGCTCCGGCGGCGACGTCGCGGTAATAAAGGCCGCTCCACGCACCGATGCCCACCTCGCCGAGCCGCGGGTCGATGCGCGCCGCATGCCAGTCGAGCTCGAGATGCTCGGCGATCACCGCCAGCGTCTGCAGCGCGCGGCCGGTGTCGGAGGCCCACAAATCGAGCTTCGGACGCGCCCCGAGCCGCCGCCGCAGGGCGACCCCCATCGCCTCGGCCTGGGCGAAACCGGCCCGAGTCAGCGGCGTGTGGACGACGTCGCCCTGCATCCGCGCCGCGGCGTTGAACACGGTCTCGCCGTGGCGGGCGATGAACCAGCGCGCCATGGTCAGCGCCGGCGCGCGCAGGCGATGGCGGCGGCGTCGATCGCCGTCGCGGCGCCGCGCAGGCGATAGGCGTCGCGAATCAGCGCGCCGCCGGCGGCGCGGGTCTCCACCGTCATGTCGATCCCGGTGCGCATCGCCGAGACGATGCCGGCGTCGGCGGCCGCGTCGGGCGCCCAGGCGTCGCCGCCGCCGCCGCGCAGCTGGAAGGTGCGCTCGTCGATCCTGAGCAGGACGGCCGAGCCCGCCCTTTTGGCGCGGCTGAGCCGGATGAAGACCTGGCCGCGCACCGCCCGCTCCGGCCAATAGCCGATCGAGGCATAAGCGCGGCCGTCGCCCGGGCGGGGCGGCTGGTAGGGCTCGGCGATCGCATAGCAGCGTGAGTCCGCCCTAAAGGCGGCCCACAGGCCGAACACGCCGAGCGCCTGTTGCGCCGCCGCCGGCGCGGCCAGCGCAAGCGGAAGCAACGACAGGGCCCGCAGCGGCGACATGGCGCGAGGGTTCGCGCCTTTGCGCCGGCTTGGCAACCGCAAAGCCCCCTTTTTTCCTTGGAGCGCACTAACCCCTAGCGGGGGGCGATGCGCCGCTCTAATACTCCCTCTCCTGTCAATCTGGGGGACCCGATGAAGGCGACGATCGAACGGGCTACGCTCCTCAAGAGTCTCGGCCACGTCCAGTCCGTGGTGGAGCGGAGGAACACGATCCCGATCCTGTCCAACGTCCTCATCGAGGCGATCGAAGGTGGCGGCCTGAGGCTGATGGCGACCGACCTCGACCTCCAGATCGTCGAGACGGTCGAAGCCAACGTCACCCAGCCGGGTGCGACCACCGTTTCCGCCCACACTTTGTTCGACATCGCCCGCAAGCTCCCCGAAGGCAGCCAGGTCGAGCTGAACGCGGCCGAGGGCAAGATGCAGGTCAATGCCGGCCGCGCCCGCTTCAACCTGTCGACCCTGCCGCGCGACGATTTCCCGGTGATCGCCGAGGGCGAGTTGCCGACCCGCTTCGAGCTGCCCGCCGCGACCTTGCGCCAGATCATCGACAAGACCCGCTTCGCCATCTCCACCGAGGAGACGCGTTACTATCTGAACGGCATCTTCCTGCACGTCTCCGACGAGGCGCAGCCGGTGCTCAAGGCGGCCGCGACCGACGGCCACCGCCTCGCCCGGGTGACGGTGCCGCGCCCGGCCGGCGCCGAGGGCATGCCCGACGTCATCATCCCGCGCAAA
This sequence comes from Allosphingosinicella sp., assembly GCA_036378975.1. Taxonomy (GTDB): domain Bacteria; phylum Pseudomonadota; class Alphaproteobacteria; order Sphingomonadales; family Sphingomonadaceae; genus Allosphingosinicella. Next base: position 28,737 of record DASUVK010000087.1, read on the forward strand.
TGCGTCGCCGAGCTGAGGAAGCTGCTCGACGAGCTCGAGGGCACGGTCCAGGTCTCGCTGTCCGAGACCAAGGTCCGCTTCGGCCTCGGCAGCGCCATCCTCACCTCGAAGCTGATCGACGGTACCTTCCCCGATTACAGCCGGGTGATCCCGACCGCGAACGACAAGCTGCTCAAGATCGATCCGCGCAGCTTCGAGGAAGGCGTCGACCGCGTCGCCACCATCGCCAGCGAGAAGACCCGCGCGGTCAAGATGGCGCTCGACCGCGACCGGGTCACCCTCTCGGTCACCAGCCCCGAAAACGGCACCGCCGCCGAGGAAGTACCGGGCGATTACAATGCCGACGGCCTCGAGATCGGCTTCAACGCCCGTTACCTGCTCGACATATTGGGCCAGATCGAGGGCGACGTCGTCGAGATGCACCTCGCCGACGCCGCCGCTCCGACCCTGCTGCGCGAGAACGACAAGGCGGCGGCGCTCTACGTGCTGATGCCGATGCGGGTGTGACGCCCGCAAACCCCTCTCCCGTTCTTCACGGGGAGAGGAGGTCCTGCGCCCAATATTGAATCGAAACGTAAGCCATGCCACACTGACATGAGTGTCAGCAGCGGAGTCGCCGATGGCCAGCCAGACCTTCAATCCCGCCGTCCCGCTGAAGCGCGAATGGGGCACCGCGTTCAGGGCGCTTCGCCGCCTGCTCGCCAATGGCGACGACACCGTCCAGGTCTTCCGGATCATGCGCGCATTGAACGGCGACGTCTCGCACCGCAATTACCGCCGGCTGATCGCCAGTCCGGAGGGCGGCCGGCTGGCTTACCGGCGCGTCGAGCTGGCCCCCCGGCTGTGCGACCGTTCGTGGGTCGCCAGCTTTCCGGAGGGCAGCGTTGGTGCCGCCTATCGCGCCTTCCTCGACCGCACCGGCTATTCCGCCGACGGCCTCGCCGAGGTCAGCGTCGCCGAGACCGACATTCCGTGCAACGTCGAGCATCCTTATGCCTGGTTCGGCCGGCGCGAACGCGACATTCACGACATCTGGCATGTGCTGACCGGCTACGAGGCCGATGAGCCGCTCGGCGAAGCGTGCCTGGTGGCCTTCTCCTTTGCCCAGACGGGCGGGCTCGGCTGGGCGGCCATCGCCGTGGGCGCGGCGCTGAAGAGCCTCAGGATCACGGGCAACGCCGCTTTCGCGAAGGCGGTGTGGGAGGGCTGGCGTCACGGCCGGCGCGCCGCCTGGCTCCACGCGGAGGATTATGAAGCGCTGATGCGCGAGCCGCTGGCCGAGGCGCGGGCGCGGCTCGGCATCGCCGAGCCCAGATGCTACGGCGAGGCGCAGAAGCGACTCGGCGCCGCGGGGCTGACCGGAATCTGACCGCCGCATTGTTCGCCGGCCCGCCGTTCCGCTAGGGATGGGCGATGGCTCTCGCCCGCCTCTCCTTGACCGATTTCCGCAACCATCGCGACGCCTTGCTCGCGCCGGGGCCGGGCCTCGTCGTCCTCACCGGCGAGAACGGAGCCGGCAAGACCAACGTGCTCGAGGCGGTGTCGCTGCTCTCGCCGGGGCGGGGGCTGCGCGGGGCGACGCTGTCGGAGATGGCGCGCCGCGGCGGCTCCGGCGGCTTCGCGGTGGCGGCGCGGCTGGGTGATGTCGAGATCGGCACCGGCACGGACCCTCGGGCGCCGGAGCGCCGCCAGGTGCGGATCAACGGCGCCGCCGCCTCGGCGACCTCGCTTTCCGAATGGCTCTCCGTGCTGTGGCTGACCCCCGCCATGGACCGGCTGTTCCAGGAAGGGGCCGGCGGCCGCCGCCGCTTCCTCGACCGGCTGGTGCTGGCGCTCCAGCCCGGCCATGCGATCCACGCCGCGCGTTACGAGGCAGCGATGCGGGCGCGCAACAAATTGCTCGCCGAGGCCGGCGCCCGCGACGAAGCCTGGCTGGCGGCGCTGGAGGCGCGCATGGCCGAGCATGGCGCCGCCCTTGCGGAGGCCCGCGCGGGGACGGTGGCCCTGCTCTCCGCGCGCCTCGCCGAGGCTCCTGAAGGCCCGTTCGCCCGAGCCGGCCTCGCCCTCGAAGGCGGCGGCGAGGATCTGGAGCGCGAGCTCTCCCGCGGCCGAGCTCGCGACGCCGCCGCCGGCCGAGCCCTCGCCGGCCCGCACCGCACCGATCTCGCCGTCACCCATCTCGGCAAGGGGCAGGCGGCGGGCCTCTGCTCGACCGGCGAGCAGAAGGCGCTGCTGCTTGCGACCATCCTCGCCCATGCCGACCTCGTCGCCGACCGCGCCGGACGCCGCCCGATCCTCCTGCTCGACGAGGTCGCCGCCCATCTCGACCCGCGCCGCCGCGCCGCTTTGTTCGAGCGGCTGGAAGGCGCGGGTGGACAGGTCTGGATCACCGGGACGGAGGCGGGGTTGTTCGAGGGAGTCGCGCCCGGCGCCAGCCGTTTGCAGGTGCACGACGGGCGAATCTGGTAGCGACATTCGCCGCCACGCCCTCTCTTCCTCGCGGATAGAGCCCGGCGACGATCCCGCAGCGACCCCGCAAGCGCCCGGCAGGACCGCGCATCGGTCCGGCAACCGCGCGGGCCGCGAGCCATCGGTCGCTCTGAACGGACAGAGTGATTCGTCGCCCCGGCTTGATCCGGGCTCTGCCTTCTTCGTGGAGTTCCGACAGGAAACGAGGTGGATGCCGGATCAGGTCCGGCATGACGGCTCGGTCCAGGCCCAGGCTCGGCTCAGCCGGGGGGAGCCCGAAACTATCCGCCCCTTTCGTCGCCGACCGATTCATGTTATGTTCTGGCATGTCCGAACGCCATCTCTTGGCCGCGTTTCGCCGACGCCAACGCGTGATCGGAAAAACCGATCAAACTGCGCCCGGTGATCGGAAGGATTTTTATTTTTGGGCGGCTTTCCGACCTTCCGAACCTTTCGGGGGCTCCCGCCCGTCCTTCCGGATCGATGCTGCACCTGCGAAAAAAGCCGTCCGAAACCGGCGGATTTCCTTGGGTTTCCGCCCTCGAAGCGCTATATCCCGATGATGGCAACATCCCCCAGTGAAAACGCCTACGGCGCCGATTCGATCAAGGTGCTGAAGGGTCTCGACGCCGTCCGCAAGCGGCCCGGAATGTATATCGGCGACACCGACGACGGCTCGGGCCTGCACCACATGGTGTTCGAGGTCTCGGACAACGCGATCGACGAGGCTTTGGCCGGCCATTGCGACCTGATCCGCATCGTCCTCAACCCGGACGGCTCGGTCTCGGTCGAGGACAATGGCCGCGGCATCCCGACCGGCATCCACGCCGAGGAAGGCGTGTCGGCGGCCGAGGTCATCATGACCCAGCTCCACGCCGGCGGGAAGTTCGAGAACACCTCCGACGACAATGCCTACAAGGTGTCCGGCGGCCTCCACGGAGTCGGCGTCTCGGTGGTCAACGCCCTCTCCGAGTGGCTCGAGCTCACCATCTGGCGGGACGGCGAGGAGCATCATATGCGCTTCCGCCACGGCGACGCCGAGGCCCCCCTCAAAATCGTCGGTCCGGCCGGCGACCGCAAGGGCACCCGCGTCACCTTCCTGCCCTCGTCCGAGACGTTCAAGATCACCGAGTTCGACTGGGAGACGCTCGAGCATCGCTTCCGCGAGCTCGCCTTTTTGAATTCGGGCGTCCGCCTGATCCTGATCGACGCCCGCCACGAGGAGGAGAAGCAGATCGAGCTTTATTACGAAGGCGGCATCTCCGCCTTCGTCCGCTATCTCGACCGCACCAAGACCGCGCTCATTCCCGATCCGATCTCGGTCACCGGCCAGCGCGACGATGTCGGCATTGAGGTCGCGCTCGAATGGAACGATTCCTATTACGAGCAGACCCTCTGCTTCACCAACAACATCCCCCAGCGCGACGGCGGCACCCACCTCGCCGCCTTCCGGGCGGCTTTGACCCGCACGCTCAACAATTATGCCGACAAGTCGGGCATGATGAAGCGCGAGAAGGTGAGCCTCACCGGCGACGACATGCGCGAGGGGCTGACCGCGATCGTCTCGGTCAAGCTGCCCGATCCCAAGTTCGGCTCGCAGACCAAGGACAAGCTCGTCTCCTCGGAGGTCCGCCAGCCGCTCGAGAGCCTGATGGCCGACAAGCTCGCCGAATGGCTCGAGGAGAATCCGGCCCACGCCCGCACCATCGTCCAGAAGATCATCGACGCCGCGGCGGCGCGCGAGGCCGCCCGCAAGGCGCGCGAGGCGAGCCGCAAGTCGGTGCTCGGGATCGCCTCTTTGCCGGGCAAGCTCGCCGACTGCCAGGAGCGCGACCCGGCCAAATGCGAATTGTTCCTGGTCGAGGGCGACAGCGCCGGCGGCTCGGCCAAGCAGGGCCGCAACCGCGAGGTCCAGGCGATCCTGCCGTTGAAGGGCAAGATTTTGAACGTCGAGCGCGCCCGCTTCGACCGCATGCTCTCGTCGAAGGAGGTTGGCACCCTCATCCAGGCGATGGGCACCGGCATCGGCCGCGACGATTTCAACATCGACAAGCTGCGCTATCACAAGATCGTGATCATGACCGACGCCGACGTCGACGGCGCCCATATCCGCACGCTTCTGCTCACCTTCTTCTACCGGCAGATGCCGGAGATCATCGAGCGCGGCCATCTCTTCATCGCCCAGCCGCCGCTCTACAAGGTCGCCAAGGGCCGCTCGGAAGTCTATCTCAAGGACGATGCCAAGCTCGACGATTATCTGGTCGACGCCGGCATCGGCCTGATGCGGCTGGAGACGGCCGAAGGCCCGCGCACCGGCGACGACCTCAAGCACCTCGCCGACCATGCCCGGCGCGTCCGCAGCCTGATGCGCTACGTGCCGCGCCGCTACGATCCGGGCCTGATCGAGGCGCTGGCGCTGAACGGGGCGCTCGACCCCGCACTGCGTCCGGCCCAGCGCGCCGAGGCGATCGCGCGCGCCGCCGCCTTCCTCCAGGCCGGCGACGAGGGTTCGACCTGGGCCGGCGAGGTCGGCGCCGACGGCGACTATATCCTGCGCCGCCTGTGGCGCGGCGTCACCGACCATCATGTCGTCGACCATAAGTTCGTCGCCTCGGCCGAGGCGCGCAAGCTCCACGGCCTCGCCGCCGAGCAGGCCTCGACCTATGCCGCCGCCTCGCGCCTCGTCTCGATGAAGATGGCCGCCGCCGACGCGGACGAGGGGACCGATGCGGACGGTGACGAGCCCAACGCCCGGGTCGAGGGACTCCCGGACGCCGGCCGTGCGCCGGACCCGCGCGGCATCCTCGTGCGCCGGCCGACCGAGCTTCTCGAGGCGATTCTTGCCACGGGGCGCAAGGGCCTCTCGATCCAGCGCTACAAGGGCCTCGGCGAAATGAACGCCGACCAGCTCTGGGAGACCACTCTCGATCCGGACAATCGCTCACTGCTCCGCGTCGAGGTGGCGCAGGCCGACGTTGCTGACGAAATCTTCACCCGCCTGATGGGCGACGTTGTCGAGCCGCGCCGCGAGTTCATTCAGGAGAATGCGCTGAACGTCGCCAATCTGGACGTTTGACCGCGCGGCTCAATCCGCGGTCGCTCGCGTCGGCGGACCGGGTCTTTACTGTCCTGCGACTGAATTCGGTGAGCCGCGTCCGTGCCCAGCAATATTGCTGGACAGGCGGTTTTCGCCATGCCTTACTCTTGATCGGCATCGGGGGAGTCGATCCAACTAGATCGTACGCTTCGGCATAGTTGCGCTCTACTGCTCCGGACGAAATCTGTCGGGAGGCGATGATGCGGGTTTTTGAAGCTATTGTCGCGATGCTGGAGGAAGTCGGCGTCGACGTGATGTTCGGCGGCGCCGGCGAGAATGCGTCGGGCCTGATGATCGCGCTCAAGCACGCCAAAAGCGCCCGCGGCATCATCACCAAGCATGAGCAGAATGCGTCGTTCATGGCCTGCGGCTACGCCATGTTCAGCGGCAAGCTCGGTGTGTGCTTCTCCACCGCCGGCCCCGGCGCGTTCAATCTCATTTCCGGCCTGTGCGTGGCGCTGGTCGATTCCTATCCGGTGCTCGCCATCACCGGCTATTCGACGATCGGCTGGGACGGCCGCGGCTCGGCGAACGAGACGTCGGGCCTCAACCGCACTCCCGATTCACGCAAGCTGTTCGATGCCGTCGTCAAGAAGGACCCGACGACCGGCGAACCCGCCAATTACCTGATCACCCGCGTCGAAGACGTCGTCCCCACCTTCCAGAAGGCGCTCGAGATCGCCCTCACCGGCCGGCCGGGCTCGGTCCATATCGCGATCGCCGAGGAGCTCACCTACAAGAGCGTCAAGGTTCCGAACTACAGCCCGCCCAAGATCGACATGACGCCGCCGGCGCCCGAGCCGGCGCAGGTCGAGGCCGCCGCCGCCTTGCTCGCCGGGACGATCAAGGAAGGCAAGAATGTCGTGCTGCTCGCCGGCTACGGCGCCGTCCGCGCCAATGCCGGCGCCGAGGTCCGCGCCTTTGTCGAACGTTACCAGGTTCCGGTGGTGACGACGATGGACGGCAAGGGCGTCCTCGACGAGGACCACCCGCTCGCGCTCGGCCTGTTCTGCGACAGCGGCCACAAATCGGCGTGGGAGGTGTTTCTCGATGCCGACGCCGTCCTCGCCGTCGGCAATTCCTTCTCCCAGCATGCCACGTTCGATTTCCGCGACGATCTGTTCGAGAATCGCAAGCTGGTCCAGATCAACATCGACGAGGTCGACACCGCCCGGTTCTACAAGGCCGACGTCGCCGTGGTCGGCGACGCCAAGGTCGCGATGGCGATGCTCAACAAGGCGATGGAAGGCCGAGCCGGTCCGGTGGCGCGCAAGTCGTTCCGCGCGCCCGACTTCGACCGTCAGCGGGTGATCGACGTGACTCCCAAGCTTCATCCCGGGCGGGTCGTCCAGGCGGTCTCGCGCATGCTTCCGGACCGCGGCATAGTTCTCGCCGACGCCGGCGCGCACATGGCCTGGGCGGCTTATTATCTCGAGCTCAAGGACGGCCAGAATTTCCGCAAGCCGGGCAGCTTCGGGCCGATGGCGCTGGGCGTGTGCGGCGCGATGGGCGCGAAATGCGCGGAGCCCGAGCGGACCGTCGTCGCGCTGGTCGGCGACGGCTGCTACCTGATGTCGGGCCTGGAGCTGATGACGGCGGTCGAGCACAAGATCCCGGTGATCTGGGTGATCTTCAACGATGGCGAGCTGAGGCTGATCAAGCTCTACCAGCTCGCCACCTTCCAGGAGACGGCGCTGATCGAGTTCGACAATCCGGACTATGTCGCCCTCGCCCGCGCCTGCGGCGCCGACGGCTATGCCGTCAACCGGCAGAGCGAGTTCGAGGACGCCTTCGCCGACGCTCTGGCTTCCGGGCGGCCGACCCTGATCGACGCCAAGATCAGCCGGCTCGAACTGCCCCATTTCAGCACCAACCCGGAGGGCGTCCTCGCCGGCATCTTCGAGCGGGTGCGCGAGCGGTTGGGCGCCTGAACCGCTGCCTCGTCCCGCGGCCGGCCCGGCAGGCAGCGGCAGGGGGTGAAACCATGGTCTTTGCGGACGACCTGTTCATGCCGCGCTACCGGCCGCTGGTCAGCGGCGACTGGGAGCTGCAAGTCGTCGGCCTCTATCCCTGTCGCGGCTATTGGAGCGACCTCGTCATGGTCGAGCGGATGGCGGCGCTGGTGCGGCGCGGGCAATGCTGGATGTCGATGACGCCGTTCGAGTTCGAAAGCCAGGAGACCGGCGTCCGTCTCGCCCGCGGCCATGTGCTGGTCTTCGGTCTCGGCATGGGCTGGGCCGCGGCGGCCTGCGCCGCCAATCCGGCGGTCGCCGCGGTCACGGTCGTCGAGAAGGATCCCGAGGTTCTCGCCCTCCATGGCGAGCTCGATCTCTTCGCCCAGCTGCCGGAGGGGGCGCGGGACAAGCTGCGGCTGGTCGAGGGCGATGCCCATTGCTACGCCCCCGACCGGCCGGTCGACCTGATGATGCCCGATATCTGGCTGCCCTTGGTCAGCGACAGTCGGGTCGACGAGGTTCGCGCCATGCAGGACCGTGTCGGCGCAGCATCCATCTATTTCTGGGGCCAGGAGATGGAGCTCGCGCGCCGCGCCGTCGCCGCCGGCCGGGAGCTCGACGAGGCCGGTATCCGCGCCACGAGCGAAGAGACGGGGCTGCCGCTCGCCGGTCCCGAGCTGGACGGCTATTCCGGCAGGCTCGCCGTCGCCGCTCGACGCTGGCTGCGGGGGCGGTGGCTGCCGGGGCCGGCGCCACCCGCAGCCTTGGCGTAACGAGGATGGCGCCGGCGGCCGCCCCGCGGCCCGGCCTTCAGCGCTTCGTCTCGCTGAGGAAGATGAACGAATAATCGGCCCCATAGGGCGCGGGCGCGTCCTGCGCCGTCGCCGACACCCGCCGCAGGCCGTCCCGGCCGCGCGTCTGGCCCGGCATGACGATGGAGGCGAAATTGGCGTGGCAGTCCATGCAGGAATTCGATTTCTGCTGGAACGACTCGAGGGTCGTGTTGGCGACGATCTGTCCGGGACCGCCGGCCCGTCCCTTCGGCATCGGATCGCCCATGGACAGCGGCACTCTCTGCCCCGGCTGCGGCACGACCAGCCTTCCGGTCGGCCATTGGACGTTGATCAGGCGGTAATAGTTGAACACCGATCGGGCCGGCAGCAGGCTCCAGGCATAAGCGGTGACGCTGTTGGCGGACGCGCCGACCGGGTTGATGCGGGTGATCTGCATCGGCGCGTTATAGGGCTGGCACTGGGTAGAGCCGAGCAGGCACGGCGTCGGCGGCGCATTGTGCACGCACCGATAGGCCGGGTCGCTCGCCGGTTTGCAGGTAGGATTGAAGAAGGTGTAGCCCGGCGACGTCCGCCGGTTCGGGTTGGGCGGCAGTACCGGGGGCGAGAAGCCGCCGTTCGCCGCTTCGTCGGGCGTATTGTCGATATGCTCGAAGGTCGCCCATATCCAGGGCAGGTGCGGGAAGCGCTTGCGGATGATGTGCAGGCCGACGAGGCCGACCGTGACCGTGCGGGTGCTCCGGGTCGTCGGATCCCTGATCTCGGCGATGGCGGTCTTGTAGCGATAGTTGAGAGAGCCGTCGGCCGGGAGCGGCGTCCAGGCCGCCTTGATCTCGATCGCGCCGACGCCTTGGCCGTAATTGGTGATATTGCCCTTGCAGTCGGTGTCGTCCCAGCCGTCCTGCGGCCCGGACGGCATGTTGAAGCCGCCGCGCAGGGTGCCGTTGACCTTCTGTCCGGGCTGCGTCGCGCAGGCGAGCTGGCCGGCCGCCGTGGTCAGCGCGTTGTGGCTGATGAACTCATACTCGTCCTGGTTCATCAGGATCTCATAATAGGTGACGTCGCCGCGCTGGTTGGTCAGCCAGTGGTTCCCGCTTCCCGCCTGGGTGATCGAAGTGAGGTCGAGCGAGCCGAATTTGGAGGTGCGGGCGAGCGTTCTCACCGCCGGTCGCTTGGCCTGCCAGAGACCTTTGAGAGGCGCGCTGGTGTCGAAGACGCCCGACGCTTCGAGATAGCTTTCCCAGACCTTTGCGCTCATATCCCCCGGCGTGCCGAAGCTGGCGGGATCGGCGTTGGGATCGGGATAGCCGGGCTTGGCCGGGTCGGCCTTCCAGTTGAGCGCGATGAACGTGCGCCATGCGGTGCAATTCTGCTCGATCTCGTTCTGGCCGGTCTGCTCGGGCAGCCGTTCCGCCTGCAGGACGGGGGCATAGGTGCCGCAGGGATTCGCGACCGCGGTCTGCGCGCCCGCCGCGTTCCCGGCAGCCGCCTCGTTGCCGGGCGCGGCGCTCTCCTGGCATCCGGCCAGAACGGAGACCGACAGCGCCAGCGCGAGGCTGCCGCGCCGGCCGGGACGGCGTGACGAGAGCGTGATCATTGGGCTTCTCCCCCCTCCAGATCCAACGCGCTACGCCGCTCGTTACGCTGGAAGCGGAGCCCCCCGGGGCATTGAAGCAGAAACAGGCCGCGCGGAAAACCGTCATTGCGTCCGAAACGAGCGTTTTTTGCGCGCTCCCCCCGGAATGAAAACGGGGCGCCCCGTCGGAGCGCCCCGTTGTCGTGCATCGGGCTGGAACGTCAGCGGCAGCGGCGCCGGTTGCGGGCGATCTCGCGGCCGGCGAGCGCGCCGGCGGCGGCCCCCAGCACGGTGCCGGTGGTGCGGTTGCGGCCGCCGTCGACCGCGCGGCCGACCAGCGCGCCGGCAGCGCCGCCGACGATCAGGCCGACCGTGCCGTTCGGCTTGCGGCAGCGCAGACGGCCCTGGGAATCGCGCCAGGTCTTGCCGTGATAATAGCCGTTGTGATTGGCGAAGGCCGGGCTGGCCGGAATCACCGGCATCGCCATGGTGGCGGCCATGAAGGCGAGAGTGACTTTACGCATGACTGGGTCCTTTCCCCGTGGAAACGCGAACCATGAACGCGGCGGGGTTGCCCCCAGTTTCATTAACCTGAGACAACGATCCCGGTTTTCCGCGCTTCCGGCTCGCTTCGTCGCCGCCCGAGAACCCTCCGGCGCGGGCCGACGCCGAGCGCCCCAGACCGCGGTTCAAAGCACGTATTTGGACAGGTCCGTGTTGCGGGCGATGTCGGCAAGCTGCGCCTCGACATAGGGGCCGTCGACGACGACTCGCTCGCCGCGCCTTTCCTCCGCCTCGAAGCTGACGTCCTCGAGCAGCTTCTCGAGCACCGTCGACAGGCGGCGGGCGCCGATATTCTCGACTTGCCCGTTCACCTCGGCCGCGATTCGGGCGATGGCGCGGATGCCGTCGTCGGTGAACTCGATCTCGACTCCTTCGGTCGCGATCAGCGCCCGATATTGCTCGGTGAGGCTGGCACGGGTGTCGGAGAGGATGCGGACGAAATCCTCCTCGGTCAGCGCCTTCAGCTCGACCCGGATCGGCAGGCGGCCCTGCAGCTCCGGGAGCAGGTCGGAGGGCTTGGCGATGTGGAAGGCGCCCGAGGCGATGAACAATATATGGTCGGTCTTCATCGGCCCGTATTTGGTCGCGACCGTCGTCCCCTCGATCAGCGGCAGCAGATCGCGTTGCACGCCCTCGCGGGAGACGGAGCCGCCGCGCACGTCGCTGACCGCGATCTTGTCGATCTCGTCGAGGAAGACGATGCCGTTCGCCTCGGCGTCGGCGAGCGCGACCCGGCTGACGTCGTCGGGGTCGAGCCTCTTGTCGGCTTCCTCCTCGACGAGGCGGGCCCAGGCCTCCTGGACCTTGAGCCGCCGCCTTTTCCTCGGCGCCTGGCCGAGCGCCTTCGACATCATCTCGGAGAGGTTGATCATGCCGACCTGGCCGCCCATGCCGGGTATCTCGAACGGCGCGTTGGGCGCATCGGCGAGCTCGAGCTCCACTTCCGAGCCATTCAGATGGCCTTCGCGGAAACGCTGGCGGAAGCTCTCGCGGGTCGCCTCGCTGGCGCCCTTGCCGGTCAGCGCCTCGAGCAGCCGCTCCATTGCCGCGCCCTCCGCGGCCTCCTTGACCGCCAGCCGGCGCCGCTCTTTCTCGAGCCGCACCGCTTCCTCGACGAGGTCGCGGGCGATCTGCTCGACGTCGCGGCCGACATAGCCGACCTCGGTGAATTTGGTCGCCTCCACCTTGACGAACGGCGCGTCGGCGAGCTTGGCCAGCCGCCGGCTGATCTCGGTCTTGCCGCAGCCGGTCGGGCCGATCATCAGGATGTTCTTGGGCGTCACCTCCTCGCGCAGCCCGTTGTCGAGCCGCTGCCGGCGCCAGCGGTTCCGAAGCGCCACGGCGACGGCGCGCTTCGCCTCGGTCTGGCCGACGATATGCTCGTCGAGGGCGGCGACCACCGCCTTGGGGGTGAGATTGTCGTTCATTAGTCCCGAATGCCCGTGGAAATGCTCTTGCCAGCCTAGATGGCGCGAACCAGACGGGAATCAAGCCGAGCAGAGATGAGGCGCGAGGATGGCGAGCGACGACCTGGTGAAGCGAGTCCGTGAGCGCGACCCCGCCTGCGCCAAGGTGGGGGTGTTCGACGTCGACGGAATCTTCCGCGGCAAATATATGGCGCCCGACAAGCTCGCCTCCGCGCTCGCCGGCGGCTTCGGCTTTTGCGACGTCGTTCTGGGCTGGGATTCGAGTGACCAGCTTTACGACAATGCCCGCTTCACCGGCTGGCACACCGCTTATCCCGACGCCGAGGTCCGGCTTCTTCCCGGGACCGAGCGGGCGATCCCGTTCGAGGGCGGAATGCCGCTCCTGCTCGGCGAGTTCGCCGGCGCCGCCGAGGCGATCTGCCCGCGCGGCGTGCTTCGCCGGGTGCTCGACCGCGCCGCCGAGCTCGGCTGCAAGGTCAAGGCCGCCGCCGAGTTCGAATTCTTCGTCTTCGACGAGACTCCGCAATCGGTTCGCGACAAAGGCTATCGCGGCCTCAAACCCATCACCCCCGGCAATTTCGGCTATTCGATGCTCCGGTCGGGTGTGCACTCCGATTTCTA
>DASUVK010000088.1:0-45737 GCA_036378975.1 Allosphingosinicella sp.
GCAGGACCTCGTTCAATGAACCGAGTCGATACCATGAACCGCGGCATCGAAGGCACGCAGGCGATCCGCGAGGTCGACATCCCGTCGCTCAAGGGTCGCGTCAGCGACGAGGAGTGGGCGATCCGGGTCGATCTCGCCGCGGCCTACCGGCTGGTCGCTGTTTACGGCTGGGACGACCTCATCTTCACCCATCTCTCGGCGCGCATTCCCGGGCCCGAGCACCATTTCCTGCTCAACCCCTATAACCTGATGTTCGAGGAGGTGACCGCCTCGAGCCTGATCAAGGTCGGCATGGACGGCCTGCCGGTCGAGCCGACGCCGTTCATCACCAACCCGGCCGGCTTCACCATCCATTCGGCGATCCACATGGCGCGCGACGACGCCCAGGCCGTCATCCACCTCCATACGCCGCACGGCCAGGCCGTCTCCGCCCATGACGAGGGGCTGCTGCCGCTGACCCAGACGGCGATGCTGATCCGCGACGAGATCGCCTATCACGATTATGAGGGCGTCGCCGTCGACCTCGACGAGCGCGGGCGGATCGTCGCCGACCTCGGCACTAAGGGCGCGATGCTGCTCAGGAACCACGGCACCCTCACCGTCGGCGACAATGTCGGCGAAGCCTTCATCAAAATGTATTTCCTCGAACGCGCCTGCGAGGCGCAGATCCTCGCTCTGTCGGCCGGCGAGGGTCATCTCAACAATCCGCCGCAGGGGGCGCCCGAAGTGACCGCCCAGCAGGGCAAGATCGGCCTCAAGCTCGCCGCCGGGGCGCTCGCCTGGCCGGCCCTGCTGCGCAAGGCCTATCGCCTGGACCCGGGATTCGCGACGTAGAAGAGGGAAGGCTTGCCGCTGCTATCCCTCTCCCGCGAAAAGCGGGAGAGGGGATAAAGGGCCCGCGCCCAGGCGCGCCTAGAACCGGAACCGGCCGGTGATGCCGTAGGTGCGCGGCTCGGCGAGGAAGGCCGAGAAGATCTGCCGGCCGCCCGGGAATTGCGGGTCGACGAACGGCGCCGTCGACGCGCCCGCCTGGAAGGGCGAGTTGAACGCGACCTGGGTATAATCCTTGTTGAACAGATTCTGTCCCCAGAGCTCGACGCTCCATTGCTCCGCCCGGCCCCTCAGGCCGACGCGGGCGTTGACCAGCAGGAAGCTGTCCTGCTCTTTTTGCGGGAACAGGTCGGAGCCGGTGTTGAAGTCGCTGGTCAGGCGGGAATCGACGTAGAACAAGGCGGTCATGCCGGAGTTGCCGATCCGCGGCGTATAGCCGACCGACGAGGTCAGCACATATTCCGGGGCGTTGGAGAGGTTGTCGCCCGGCAGCTTGCGCAGCGCCGGATCGAGCGGCAGGCCGTTCTCGTTGCCGACCAGATTGCCGCGATAGCGGGTGTTGGCATAGGTGAAGCCGAGGCTGATGTTGAGATCGCGGCGCGGCCGGAACGATCCTTCGAGCTCGATGCCCTCGGAGCGCACGCCGTAGCCGACGCTGTCCGCCGGGCAGGCGCCGGAGGCGGCGCTGACGTCGCGGTCGGTGCCGCCGAGATCGTCCTCGCAGCCGTTGATCGTCTGCACCAGGAAGACGGTGCCGTTGAACGTGTTGAGCTGGAAGTTCTCGAAATCCTGGCGGAACAGCACGGCGTTGAGCGTGATCGGGCCGCGCGAATATTTGGCGCCGATCTCATAGGCGGTGTTGATCTCCGGATCGAACTGGAGGTTGCCCACCAGCGCCTGGGCGCCGCCGGGAGTCAGCGCGAACGGCAGGATCGGCGATTTCAGCGCCGAGCGGTCGAGGTTGAAGCCGCCCGCTTTGTAGCCGCGCGAATAGCTCGCATAGAGCATCAAATCGTCGACCGGCTTCCACGACAGGATGCCGGTGCCGGTGAACTCGTCCTCGCTGCGCTTGTCGTTGATCGAGACGCCGTTGAGCTCGGCGGTCGAATTGCCCTGGCAGCCGAGGGCGATCAGGGCGCCGGCCAGCGCCCGCGCCGTCGCGCTCTGGGTGGGGGTTCCGGCCGTCGTCGTCGTCAGATCGTCGAGCAGGCTCGCCTGCAGCTGCGGGCAGACGGTGTTGTCGTTGCCGAAGGTGGCGTCGAACTGCTTGCGCTCGTTGGTGTAGCGCAGGCCCAGGGTGAAGGTGACCTTGTCGCTGAGGTGGAAGATGTTGTGGGTGAAGATGGCCCAGTTGCGGCTGTCCTGGTGATAGCGGTCGATCGTGCTGCCGCGGTCGTTCAGGGAATCGAGCAGGGCGAAGCCATTGCGGATATCGGTGCCGCTGGCGCCGGTGGCGCCGGCCAGGGTCGCCGGCCCGACCACCGGCACGACGCAGCTCTGGCTCCCGGGCGAATAGAGGCCGGCGAGGCCGCCGCCCGTGACGATCCGGCAGGTCGCGAAACGGCCATATTGGGTGCCGAAGCGCAGATTGTCGGTGACGGTCAGGTCCTCGTCGGCGAAATAGGCGCCGACCAGCCAGTCGAGCATGTCGCCGAAGGCCTGGCCCTGCAGCCGCAGCTCCTGGCTCAAGGTCTTGAACCGGCGCTCGACGCCGTTGTTGACCGGCGAGCGGTAGAGGATGTCGACCGGGCTGTAGTCGATGTCGCCCGGCTGGCCGGAGCGATAGCTCCGGTAGGCGGTGATCGAGGTGAGCTCGGCGCCGCCGAGGTCGTAATTGACCTCGCCCGACAGGCCCCAGTCGCGCGTGTCGCCCTCATAGGTGCGGCCGACATTGACGTAGATGTCGCGGCTGAACGGATTGTTGAAGAAGACCGCCGGCGTGCCGAGATCGCGCAGAACGTTGATGATGTTGTTGCCGTTCGGATTGGGGACGCCGCCGACGAGAAGCGGCGTCGCCGGCTCGTTGAGATTGCCGATCAGCGGGTTGAAGTCGCGGCCGAGATTGACGGCGCCGCAGCAGGCCTCCTCGCGCCGCGTATAGTCGCCGATCAGCCGCACCGACAGGTCGGAGTTCGGCTCGAACAGCAATTGGCCGCGGACGAACAGGCGGTTGCGATCGTTGACGTCGGTATCGTTGTTGATGTCGTGGTAGAAGCCGTCGCGCCGCGAATAGACGCCGTCGAGGCGGAAGCCGACCGTCTCGCCGATCGGGCCGGTGACGCCGGCGTCGGCGCGGATATAGTCGTAATTGCCGTAAGTGAGCGAGCCGAAGCCTTCGAACTCGTTCATGTTCGGCTTCTTGCTGATGATATGGATCAGGCCGGCCGAGGCGTTGCGGCCGAACAGGGTGCCCTGCGGCCCGCGCAGCACCTCGATCCGCTCGATCTCGCCGAGCTCGTTGAGGCCGATGCCCGAGCGCGAGCGGTAGACGCCGTCGACGAACACGGCGACCGAGCTTTCGAGGCCGGGATTGTCGCCGACCGTGCCGATGCCGCGGATACGGGCCGAGCCGTTGGCCTCGGTGCCGGTCGAGGAGACGAGCAGCGACGGCGCGAGCTGGTTCAACTGGCGGATGTCGGTCGCGCCGCTATTCTGCAGCGACGCCGCCGAGACGGCGGTGACGGCCAGCGGCACGTCCTGGAGGATCTGCGAGCGGCCCTGGGCGGTGATGACGATGTCAGCGTCTTCGCCCGCCACCGCGTCGGTGGCGGTGACGTCGGTGTCGGCGTCGACCTCGGCCGATTGCTCGACCGGGCTGGTTTCGCCCGTCGGCTCGGTCTGGTCTTGGGCGTAAGCGGGCGTCGCGGCGAGCGCGAGCATTCCGGCCGATACGAGCCAAAAGGACTTCGACATTTCCCCTCTCCCTTTTTGGGTTTGGGGTCAGAGCTACTGAAAAGGGGGCAGGCCTGCCAGCCGGAATCCGCACTTTTCTGCGGGTTTCCGCCCCTTATGGCAATCGCGCAACAATTCGGTTTCGAAACGAAACCGGCGCCGCCCGGCTGCCGCTACGGAAAGCTGACCTTTCCGTAAGCGTAAGTCGCGGCTACGGCGAGCTGAGCGCGGCACGCCTCGCCGGCGCTATTTGGGCGCGAGCACCATCAGCATCTGGCGGCCTTCCATGCGCGGATGCTGCTCGACCTTGGCGGTCTCGGCGACGTCGCTCTGGACGCGCTGGAGCAGCCGCATGCCGAGCTCGCCATGGGCCAGCTCGCGCCCGCGGAACCTCAGCGTGATCTTCACCTTGTCGCCTTCCTCGATGAAGGAAAAAACCTTCTTCATCTTGGTGTCGTAATCGTGGTCGTCGATGTTCGGACGCATCTTGATCTCTTTGATCTCCTGCGTCTTTTGCGACTTGCGGGCGAGATTGGCCTTTTTCTGGGCCTCGTATTTGAACTTGCCGACGTCGAGGAACTTGCACACCGGCGGATCGGCGTTGGGCGAGACCTCGACGAGGTCGAGGCCGACTTCGGCGGCCTGCTCGATCGCTTCGGCGGTCAGCAGCACCCCGATATTCTCGCCATTCTCATCGATCACGCGCACCTTGGGCACGGAGATGAATTCGTTGAAGCGGGGGCCGTTGAGGGGCGGCGCCTGCGGGCGCCGGATCATGGGCGGACGTATAACGATGTCTCCTGACGTTGAGGTTCAGCGCCTCACCTAGTGGTTCCGGGGTGCGAATGAAAGACGCCGGACGAAGCGCGAACGCTTTTATCGCCGCTCTGTTGCGGATGGGTCGCGCAACTCCGTCATGCCAGCGAAGGCTGGCATCCCAGCGGGTGAAGGGCAACGCCGTTCTTCAGCCGCCGGGGCCCCAGCCTTCGTTGAGGCGACGAACTATCTCAGATCCGGCGGCGTCGCTTCCGCGGCCAGCCGCGCCACCGCTTCGTCCAGCCCCAGCACCTCCTGCCGCGCGCCTTCGCCGAGCGGGCGCAGCGCCACGGTTCCCTCCTCGGCCTCGCGCTTGCCGACGACGAGCAAATTGGGGACCTTGGCGAGGCTGTGCTCGCGCACCTTGTAGTTGATCTTCTCGTTGCGCACGTCGGTCTCGACCCGAAGCCCCGCCGCCGCCAGCCGGGCCGCCACGTCGCGGGCATAATCGTCGGCGTCGGAGACGATCGTCGCCACCACCGCCTGCACCGGCGCCAGCCAGGCAGGCAGCCGCCCGGCATGATGCTCGATCAAGATGCCGATGAACCGCTCGAACGTGCCGAGGATGGCGCGGTGGAACATTACCGGCCGGTGGCGCTCGCCGTCCTGGCCGACATAGGTCGCATCGAGCCGCTCCGGCAGCACATAGTCGAGCTGGAGCGTGCCGCACTGCCAGGTGCGGCCGATCGCGTCGGTCAGGTGCCATTCGAGCTTCGGCGAATAGAAAGCGCCCTCGCCCGGCAGCTCCTCCCAGCCATATTCGGGGGTGGCCCGGCCGGTCAGCCGAACCGCTTCGCGCAGGTCGGCCTCGGCCTTGTCCCACATCTCGTCCGAGCCGAATCGCTTCTCCGGGCGGAGAGCGAGCTTGATCGCGTAATTCTCGAAGCCGAGGTCGCGATAGACGAGGTCGAGCAGGTCGCAGAAGCGGCGCGTCTCCTCGATGATCTGGTCCTCGCGGCAGAAGATATGGGCGTCGTCCTGGGTGAACTGGCGAACCCGGAGGATGCCGTGCAGCGCGCCGTGGGGCTCGTTGCGGTGGCAGCAGCCGAACTCGGCGAGCCGGATCGGCAGGTCGCGGTAGGACTTGATCCCCTGGCGGAAGATGAGGACGTGCGCCGGGCAGTTCATCGGCTTGAGCGCCATCAGGTCGCCCTCGCCGGAAAGGACCGGCCCTTCCTCCTCCGTGCTGGGCACCTCGTCGGGGACGACGAACATGTTCTCGCGATACTTGCCCCAGTGGCCGGACTGCTCCCACTGGCGCGCGTCCATCAGCTGCGGCGTCTTGACCTCCTGATAGCCCGCCGAGTCGAGCTTGCGGCGCATATAGGCTTCCAGCGCCCGCCAGATCACATAGCCCTTGGGGTGCCAGAAGACCGAGCCCTGCGCTTCGCTCTGGAGGTGGAACAGGTCCATCTCCTGGCCGATGCGGCGATGGTCGCGCTTCGCCGCCTCCTCGAGCCGGATGAGATGGGCCTCGAGCTGCTTCCGGTTGAGCCATCCCGTTCCGTAGATACGCGAGAGCATCGCGTTCTTCTGGTCGCCGCGCCAATAGGCGCCCGACACCCGCGTCAGCTTGAACGCCTGCGGGTCGACCTTGCCGGTCGAGGCGAGGTGCGGGCCGCGGCACAAATCCATCCAGCCGCCCGAGCGGTACATGGTGATGGTCTCGTCGGCGGGCAGCTCCATCACCCATTCCGCCTTGAAGCTCTCGCCCTGCTTCTCGAAGAAGTCGCGCACCTGGTCGCGGCTCCACACTTCGCGGACCAAGGGCTCGTCGCGGCCGATGATCCGCCGCATCTCTTCCTCGATCGCCGGCAGATCCTCCTCGGTGAACGGCCCACGTTCCGGCGGCGGCGCGAAATCGTAATAGAAGCCGTCGTCGGTCGCCGGCCCGAAGGTGATCTGGGTGCCGGGAAACAGATTCTGCACCGCCTCGGCGAGGATGTGCGCATAATCGTGGCGGACCAGCTCGAGCGCGTCCTTTTCGTCGCGCGCGGTAATCAGCGCCAGCTCGGCGTCGCCGTCGAGCGGCCGGTTCAGATCGCGCATCTCGCCATTGACCCGCGCCGCCAGCACCGCCTTGGCCAGCCCCGGCCCGATCGCCGCGGCGATATCGGCCGGGGTCGTCCCGGGCGCGACTTCGCGCACAGAGCCGTCGGGAAGGCGGATGTTGAAATGCTGCGTCATGACCGGGTGCCTGTAGCGGCGCACGGGCGCTTCCTCCAGCCCCTCCGGGGGGTCACGCTTTGGCTCGGCTCCGCAACGAAAATATGCTATGCAGCACCAGCTCCGAACCGGGAGCCTTGGCTGGAAAGGGGGATCAAATGAGAAAGTTCGTGACTGCGACCGTCTCGGCCGCCCTTTGTTTGATGTCGGTGACGCCGGCGATGGCGCAGAATTACCGCGCCGAAGGCTTTGACGGCCCGCGCGGCGCCAACGCCACCGTCAACCTTCGAATTCCGTTCGGCAAGACCGCCAAGGTGAAGCCGACCTACGGCCTCACCTTCGGCCTCGGCAAGACGGTGGGGGCAGGCTATGACGGCCGGCCGCTGACCCGTCAGCTGACTCTCGGCGACATCCGCTTCAACGAGCGGGGCAAGCTCGACCGGGCCCAGCTGGCGAGCTTCGACCTCGCCAATCTCGACGCCGACGAGCGCCTCAACCTCAACGGCGAGGGCAATACGTTGTGGATCGTCGTCGGCCTCGTCGCCGCCGGCGTCGCGATATGCCTGCTCGCCGACTGCTTCGAAGGCGACGACGACAGCGACAGCAGCAGCTCGTCCAACTAGGCGGGTTGGGGGCCGGCCCGGCGCCGGCCCCTCCTTCGTTGTGGCTCACGCGCGGCCTCGCTAGAGGCCGCGCATGGACGATCTCGACCATCTGACGACCGCCCCCGGCCGCCGCCTCGCCTTCCGCCATCGCCGCGGCCGCGGCCCGACCATCGTCTTCCTGCCCGGCTACGCATCCGACATGGACGGCGCCAAGGCGAGCGCGCTCGACGCCTGGGCGGCGGCGCAGGGCCGGGCGATGCTGCGCTTCGATTATGCCGGCTGCGGGCTGAGCGAAGGCGATTTCGAGGCGCAGACCCTCGCCGGCTGGCGCGACGACGCGCTCGCCATGATCGACGCGGTGGAGGGGCCGGTGCTGCTGGTAGGCTCGTCGATGGGCGGCTGGCTGATGCTCCTCGCGGCGCTGGCGCGGCGGCGGCGGGTCGTCGGCCTGGTCGGGGTCGCGGCGGCGCCCGATTTCACCGACTGGGGCTTCGACGAGGTCCGCAAGACCGAGCTCCGCGAGCGGGGGCGGCTCGAGGAGCCCTCGCCTTATGGCGACGCGCCCTGCGTCACCACCCGCGCCTTCTGGGAAAGCGGCGAGGCGCTGAGGCTGCTCGATGGCGAGATCGCGTTCGACGGCCCTGTCCGCCTGCTTCACGGCCTCGACGATGCTGACGTTCCGTGGCGGATCTCGCTCCGGCTGATGGAGCGGCTTCGAAGCGCCGACGTCCGCACCACCCTGGTCAAGGGCGGCGACCACCGCCTCTCGCGTCCCGGCGACCTCGCCCACCTGATCGCGACGGTCGGCGCGGTCGTCGAGGCGGCGGAGTGAAGCGATGCCAGGTTCGAGAGCGTCCGTTCACCCGCCGTGCAGCGATCCCTGCTAAGGCGGATCCATGACCCCCCTCCTGCTCGCGCTCGCCGCCGCCGCTCCCGCCGGACCCGTCGACACCCCGCAAAACCGCTACCGCGCCTGCCTCGCGCTGACCCGCGCCGCGCCCGCCCGCGCCGCCGGCCAGGCCCAGGCCTGGCTGAGCTCGGGCGGCGGCATCGATGCCGCGCAATGCCTCGGCCTCGCCTGGTCGGTGCAGGAGAAATGGCCCGAGGCGGCGGCCGCGTTCGAAGCCGCCGCCCGGGACGCCGAGGCCCGCCAGGACCGGCGCCGCGGCGACCTCTGGGTCGAGGCGGGCAATGCCTGGTTGGCCGCCGGCGACGCCGCCAGAGCGGGCAAGGCGTTCGAAGCGGCGCTCGCCACCCGCCTGCTGATCCCGCAGCTCGAGGGGGAGGTCCATCTCGATCTTGCGCGCGCCGCCGTCGCCTCGAACGATCTCGCCGCCGCCCGCCGCCATATCGACAAGGGGCTGGCGCTGGTGCCGAAGGATCCCTTCGCCTGGTATCTGTCGGCCGCCCTCGCCCGCCGCGAGGACGATCTCGGCCGCGCCCAGGAGCATATCGCCAGGGCGGTCGCCCTCGCTCCCGACGACGCCCCGATCCTGCTCGAGGCGGGCAACATCGCCGGCGTCTCCGGCGAGAAGGACGCGGCGCTCGGCCTCTACGCCCGCGCCGCCCGGGCGGCGCCGGATTCGGAGGCGGGCCGGGCGGCCCGGGCCGCGCTTGCGGCGAACGAGGCGCCGCCGCGCTAGCTCCTCAGGAGCGGCTAGCGCCGCCGCTCGGACAGCAGCCCGGCGGCCTTGATCCCGGCCTCGACGCAGGCCGCATCGTCGGCGGGCGCCTCGCCCGACGCGCCGGCCGCGCCGATCAGCGTCCTGCCGTCGGGCGAGAAGACCGGCACGCCGCCGGCGACGGTGACCACGGCGGGCGCGCGCGCGAAGCCCGGCGTGGCTTTCGCCGCTTCCTCCATCTGCGCGGTCGCGAAGCCCCACGCCGCCACCGCCTTGGCCTTCTCGATCGAGAAGGCCATCATTCCCGCCCGGTTGCCGTCCATCCGCAGCGCCGCGACGAGGTGGCCGCCGGAGTCGACCACCGCGATCGCATGACTCTGCCTTTTCGCCACCGCGTGGGTCCGGCAGCCGGCGACGATCGCCTCGGCCAGCGGCGCGGTCAGGCCCGGGGCCGGCGGCTGGGCGGCGAGCGGACCGGCGGCGAAGCCCGCCAGCAAGGTCAGGCGAAGCGCTCGGGCCATGCTCATCCTCCTTCCTCAGCCGAGGTAGAAATCGACCGTCGTCACCACCCGCACCTTCTGGAAGGGCGAGTCGCCGGCCGAGGAGCCGCCTTCGCCGTCGACGTCGCCGTCGCGCGCGCCGATCGAGAAATAACCCTGGGTGGCCGCGCGGATGCCGCCGACGCCGGTGCCGCTGTCGCGGGCGAACTGGCGGGCGCTTTCGCGGGCGTTGCGGGTCGCCTCGGCGATCATCTCGGGCTTGATCTGGTTCAGGCGGGTGAAGCTGTAGACCATGCCGCTGCCCTCCTCGAGCGCGACCCCGCCGCGGATCAGATCGGCCTGACGGGCGAAGGCGCCGCGGGCCCGCATCACGTCCTTGGTCCTGAGCTGGATCTTCTGGCGGACGGTGACGCTGTTCTGGCCGCGATTATTGTCGAAATACTGGTTCACGGAGGCGCCGGTGTCGCTCAGATCCTGGTCGGCGAAGCCGTGGCGCTTGAAAAAGGCGCGCACCGCCTCGCGCTTCTCGTCGACCGCCGCCTGCACCGGGCCGAGCTCGGTGCCCTGTTCGGAATAGGCGATCGTCCAGGTGGCGAGATCGGCGGTGACGTTGCGTTCGGCGAGCCCGCGCACCGTCACCGCCCGGTCCGCCATCCGCGCCCGCCTCAGCCCGTCGCCGAGCAGATAGCCGCCGAGCACGATCGCCAGCGCCAGGATGGCGGCGGCGGCGAGCAGGCCGTTGCCGCGATTGTCGATCCACCGCTCCGCCATGGCCGCCTCCTTGTTCACCCGACCTTGCGACGGGTTCGATGAACCGTGCATTTATGGCGGTGAAGCGAGCAATATCAAATAATCGGTGACAGGCACCGATTTTGACAGGCGCCGGTTGATGCCCGATCAGGGCCATTGGTGATGCTCGAGATCGTCCCCGTCCCCGTCCTTTCGGACAATTACGTCTGGCTGGTCCACGAGCCCGCCTCGGGCGAGACGGTGGCGGTCGACCCGTCGGTCGCCGAGCCGGTACTGGCGGCGGCGGCGGCGCGCGGCTGGACGATCAGCCAGGTGTGGAACACCCACTGGCATCCCGACCATACCGGCGGCAACGACACGATCCGCGCCGCCACCGGCTGCACCGTCACCGGCCCGCGCGAGGCGGAAAAAGTGTCGCGGATGGACCGCATCGTCGCCGGCGGCGACCGGGCGCGAATCGGGTCGATCGCGGCCGAGCTGATCGACATCCCCGCCCACACCGCCGGCCACGTCGCCTTCCATCTGCCGGACGAAGCGGTCGTGTTCACCGGCGACACCTTGTTCGCGATGGGCTGCGGCAAGCTGTTCGAGGGGGATGCGCGGCAGATGTACGACAATCTGCAGCGGCTCGCCGCTTTGCCGCCGGAAACACGGGTCTATTGCGGCCACGAATATACGCTCGCCAACGGCCTGTTCGCGCTCACCGTGGAGCCCGACAACCAGGCCCTCGTCCGCCGGGTCGGAGAGGTGCGGGCGGCGCGCGAGCGGGGCGAGGTGACTCTGCCGACGACGATCGCGCTCGAGCGGGCGACCAATCCGTTCATCCGCGCTTCATCGGCGGCGGAGCTTGCTGAACGGCGCCGGGCCAAGGACAATTTCCGAGGATAGGAGCCGGCCCGGCTCTTGGCGCGTTGCTGCCGACGGAGACCAGGGATGAGATATTTGATCCTGCTCGCTTCAGCCTGCCTCGCCGCGGGCTGCACTTCCGACGAACCGGTCGACACCCGCGTCGACGACGAGGCGAAGCTCGCCGCCCAGCTCCGCGGCTATGAGCCGGCCGGGCCGCCGGTCGCCTGCGTCAGCATGCGCGACCTGCAGGGCAACAAGTCGGCCGGCGAAGGCGCGATCGTGTTCGACGGGACCGGCAAGAAGTGGGTCAACCGCCCGCCGGGCGGCTGCACGACGCTCGAGTTCGGCCGCGCGCTCCGGGTCCGCACCTCGACCAGCCAGCTGTGCCGCGGCGACATCGTCACCGTCTTCGATCCGTCCAGCAACAGCGAATATGGCGGCTGCGGCCTCGGCGACTTCGAGCCGTACCGGCGGGTGAGCGGCTAGATCCGCCTCCCTGCCGCGACGCGGTGGAAGCCAATCACCTCTTGTACAGCGCGTCGAGCCGCTCGCCGTAGACGGCGCGGATGACGTGGCGGCGGATCTTGATCGAGGGGGTGAGCTGCTCGTTGTCGGTCGAGAACGGCGCGTCGGCGAGGATGAAGCGCCGCACCTTCTCGATTACCGACAGATCCTGGTTGACCCGGTCGACCGCCGCCGCCAGCGCACGGTGATAATCGGCATCGTCGCGGAGCGCCGCCGGGTCGCGCGGCTTGCCCGCCGCATGCGCCCATTCCGCCTCCCATTCGGGATCGGGCACCAGCACTCCGACCAGATAGGGCCGGCGGTCGCCGACCACCATCGCCTGCAATATTTCGGGCTGGAGGGTGAGCATCCCCTCCACCTTCTGCGGCGAGACGTTGTCGCCCTTGTCGTTGACGATCAGGTCCTTCTTGCGGTCGGTGATGACGATCCGCCCCGCCTCATCGATATGGCCGACGTCGCCGGTGTGGAGCCAGCCGTCGATCAGCGCCTTCGCGGTCTGCGCCGGATTGCGCCAATAGCCCTTCATCACCAGCTCGCCCCTGACGAGGATCTCGCCGTCCTCGGCGATCCTGACCTCGGTGTTCTTGAGCGGCGGCCCGACCGTGTCCATCTTCAGCCCGGCGCGGGGGCGGTTGCAGCTGATCACCGGCGCCGCCTCGGTCTGGCCGTAGCCCTGCAGGAGGGTGAGGCCGAGCGAGTGGAAAAAGATGCCGACGTCGGGATTGAGCGGCGCGCCGCCCGAGACCATCGCCTTGATGCGGCCGCCGAAGCGGGCGCTGATCCTGGGCCGCAGCGTGCGGCCGAGCAGGAAGTCCATCGGCCGGTCCCACAAGGGCACCGAGCCCGCATATTGCTTGGCGCCGATGTCGATCGCACGCTTCATCAGATAGTTGGTCAGCTTGCCCTGTTTCTCGACGCCCTTGAGGATGCGCTGGCGCAGCACCTCGAACAGCCGCGGCACCACCACCATGATCGTCGGCTTCACCTCCTCGATGTTCGAGGCGAGCTTTTCGAGCCCTTCCGAATAATAGATCTGGGCGCCGAGCGCGATCGGGAAGAACTGGCCGCCGGTATGCTCGTAGGCATGGCTGGCGGGGAGGAAGGAGAGGAAGACCTCGTCCTCCCAGCCGAAATCCTCGGCGATGACCTCGACGCACCCTTCGGCATTGTGGAGGATGGCGCCGTGATGCTGCATCACCCCGCGCGGCGCGCCGCCGGTGCCCGACGTGTAGATCAGGCAGGCGAGGTCCTCGCGGGTGACCGCGGCGGCAGCGGCCGACGCCGCGGCGACGTCGGGCGCGTGGCCGGCGATCAGCGACCTCCAGTCGTGGAACTGGACGTTGCCGGCCTGGCCGCCGGGTAGAGGCTCGATGCCGATCACATGCTCGCAGACGTTCGAGCGGATCGCGGCGGGCAGCAGCGGCCGCGCCAGCTTCTGCGTCGAGACGATGACGGCGCGGGCGCCGCTGTCGTCGAGGATATGCTGATGGTCCCGCTCGGTATTGGTCGTGTAGGCGGGGACGGTGACGCAGCCGGCGGTCATGATGCCGAGGTCGGCAATCGCCCATTCCGGCCGGTTCTCCGAAACCAGCGTCACCATGTCGCCGGGATTGAGGCCGATCGCCTTCAGCCCGGCGGCGAGCGAGGCCACCTGCTCGGCCGCCTGTCGCCAGCTGATCGCCCGCCAGGTCCCGTCGCTCTTGGCCCACAGGAACGGTGCGTCGCCTTTCTGCGCGGCGCGCGCGAAGAACATCGCGACCAGATTGGGAAAATGTTCGAGCTCCCGCATTGCTTCACCTCATTGCGCGAGCGCAACGCCCTCGCTGCGCGGATCGGCCGCCCCCCGCCATCCGCCGTCCACCCACTCGATCGCATTCGCCTTGAAGCCCGGCGCCACCGGCACCGCCTTGTTGCCGAGCGCCTGCAGCGCCGGGATCATCGCTTCCAATCCAGTGCCGCGCTCGACCAGCAAGGTATCGCCGGGCGCGAACAGCACTGGCAGCGCGATCGCGTCCTGCGCCGACAGATTCCAGTCGATCACGCCGATGATCGCCTTGGCGACCTGGGCGATGATCGTCGCCCCGCCGGCGGCGCCGACGGCGAGCCGCACTTTGCCATCGGGCCCGTAGACGATGGTCGGCGACATCGAGCTGCGCGGCCTTTTGCCGCCCTCGACGCGATTGGCGACCGGCTTGCCGCCGATTTCGGGGGCCAGGCTGAAATCGGTCAGCTCGTTGTTGAGGAAATAGCCGTTGACGGTCAGGCCCGAGCCCCACGGCCCCTCGATCGTCGAGGTCACCGAGGCGACGTCGCCGCCGCCGTCGACCGCGACCATGTGCGAGGTCGACGGCACTTCCGCCGCGGCCGCGGGGGTGACGCGCGGCGCGCCGGGCGGGGTGCCGGGCAGGGCTTCCGCAATGGCGCGGTCCGGCGAGATGAGCTGCGAGCGGGCGGCGAGATAGGCGGGATCGGTCAGGCCGGCGACCGGCACCGGGAAATAATCGGGATCGGCGAGATAGGCGTCGCGGTCGGCATAAGCGAGACGCATCGAGTTGCCGATCAGGTGCCAGGTGACCGGACTGTCCGCGCCCAGGCCCTTGAGGTCGAACCGCTCGAGCTGCTTGAGGATGGCGAAGACCGTGGTCGCGCCCGACGAGGGCGGCCCCATCCCGCAGATCCGGTAGCCCCGGTACAGGCCGCAGACCGGCGGCCGTTCCTTGCTCTGGTAGGTGGCGAGGTCGCCAGCCACCATCGGCGACGGGTTGCGCCCGGCGCTGCGGACGGTGCGCACGATCGCCTCGGCCGACGGGCCGACGTAGAAGGAATCCGCCCCGCGCGCCGCGACGCCTTCGAGGAACCGCGCCAGGTCGGGATTGGTCAGGACCGTGCCGACCGGCTTGGGCGGGCCGTCCGCCCCGAAGAAATGGGAGCGGCCCCAAGCGCTAGACCCGGCGAGCTCCGCCTCGTTGGCCAGCGCCCGGCGCATCCGCGGGGTGATCGCGAAACCGTCACGGGCGAGCCGGATCGCCGGCGCGAACAGATTCGCCCAGGGCAGCTTGCCGTGGCGCCGATGGGCGAGCGCCATCAGCCTGATGTTGCCGGGCACGCCGACGCTCTTGCCGCCGGGCACCGCCTGGTCGCGTGGCAGCGGCCGCCCGTCGGGCCCGAAGAAATAGGTCGGAGTCGCCGCGTGCGGCGCCGTCTCGCGGCCGTCATAGGTGAAGACGCGGTTGGTGCCGGCGTCGTGATAGACGAAGAAGCCACCGCCGCCGATGCCGGAGGATTGCGGCTCGACCACGGTCAGCGCGATCTGGATGGCGATGGCGGCGTCGGCCGCGTTGCCGCCGGCGTTGAGGATCTCCCGCCCCGCCTCCGCCGCGCGCGGATCGGCCGCCGACACCATGCCGCGCGCCGCGCCCGGGGCGGCCTCGGGGGCGGTGGCGCAGGCAGCGAGGACGAGGAGGAGCGGAAGGAGAAGCCGACTGAACATCGGCGGCGACACTAGCCCCCAATCCGCGCGCGGCAAGCGTTAAGAGGCGCCGACCGCCTCGGCGAGCGTGGCGAAGCCGTCGCGGCTGAGCAGGGTCCTGAGCTCGCCGGCGATCGCCTCGGCGAGGCCGGGGCCCTGATAGACGAGCGCGGTGTAGAGCTGGACGAGGCTGGCGCCGGCGCGGATGCGCGCATAGGCGTCGACGCCGTTCTCGATGCCGCCGGCCGCGATCAGCGGCATTGCCCCGCCGGTGGCGCCGCGGAAATCCCTGAGGCGCTGCAGGGCCAGCCCCTTGAGCGGCGCGCCGGACAGCCCGCCTGCCTCGCCGCGCTGCTTCGAGCGCAGCGCCGGGCGCGACAGGGTCGTGTTGCCGACGATCAGGGCGTCCACTCTGGACTCGATCGCGGCGCGGGCGATGCCGTCGATCTCGTCCGCCGCAAGGTCCGGAGCGACCTTGAGAAAGACCGGCGCGTCGGCGCCTCGCGCCTCGCCGATCGCCGCCAGCAACTCGCGCAGCGCGCGCTCGTCCTGGAGCGCCCGCAAGCCCGGCGTGTTGGGCGACGAGACGTTGAGCGTGAGATAATCGGCGAACGGCGCCATCTCGCGCACGCCCGCCGCATAATCGGCGATCGGGTCGCCGCTCTCCTTGTTCGCGCCGATATTGACCCCGACGAGCCCGCGCCGCCGCGCCACCAGCCGCGCCCTGGCGGCCGCGAAGCCGCCGTTGTTGAAGCCCATCCGGTTGATCACCGCCCGGTCCCCGCCCAGCCGGAACAGGCGCGGCCGTTGGTTGCCCGCCTGCGGCCGCGGCGTCAGCGTCCCGACCTCGACGAAGCCGAAGCCGAAGCCGAGCATCTGCCGGAAGACCTCGGCATCCTTGTCGAAGCCGGCGGCGAGGCCGACCGGATTGGGGAAATCGAGGCCGGCGACGCGGATCGCGAGATGGGGGTCGCGCGGGGCGGGTTCGCCGGGGGGAATCAGCTTCAGCGCCCGGATGGTCAGCCGATGCGCCCGCTCCGCGTCGAGCGCGAAGGCAAGGGGACGGACCAGGGGGTAGAGGGACATGGCGAGGGATATGGCACACCCTTGTCCGCCCTGCGAGCGCGCAGCCCGTGGGCAGGATCCCGCGCGCGAACCGCACAGGCCGGGAGGACAAGGTGCTTGATTCCCGTGCTCCTGTGCGCCACATGCCAATCGGAACGAATTGGTCCGATTAGACATGCGCCTGACCTCTCTTGCCGATTATGCCGTGGTGATGATGGCCGCCGCCGCCCGCCGTCCTGCCGGGGCGCGCCTGTCGGCGGGCCTGCTCGCCGGGGAGACCGGGGTGCCGCTGCCGACCGCTCAGAAATTGATGGGCCGGCTCGCCGTCGCCGGGCTGCTTCAGTCGGCGCGCGGCACCGGCGGCGGCTTCCGCCTCGCCCGCGCGGCGCCGGAGATCAGCCTCGCCGACATCGTCGAGGCGGTCGAGGGGCCGATCGCGATGACCAATTGCGCCGAGGGCACTCGCCACCTCTGCGCGCTGGAGAGCGCCTGCCTGGTGAAACCGCATATTTCGATCGTCAACGGCGCCGTCCGCGGCGCCCTCCAGGGCGTCAGCCTCGCCACCCTCGCGGAGGCCCGGTAATGGCCATGGAAGATAGCGGCATCCGCAATCAGGAAGCGCAGGCGGCGGTCGACCGCGCCTCGACCTACGAATGGGGCTTCACGTCCGACATCGAGCAGGATTTCGCGCCCAAGGGCCTCGGCGAGGACACGATCCGCTTCATCTCGGCGAAGAAGAACGAGCCCGAATGGATGCTCGAATGGCGCCTCAAGGCCTATCGCGCCTGGCTGACCATGGCGGAGGTGACCTGGGCCAAGCTCGACATCCCGCCGATCGACTTCCAGGACGCTTATTACTACGCCGAGCCGCGGCAGAAGCCGACGCTCGCCTCGCTGGACGAGCTCGACCCCGAGATCCGCCGCACCTACGAGAAGCTCGGCATCCCGATCGAGGAGCAGAAGGTGCTCGCCGGCGTCGAGGGCGCGCGCAAGGTCGCGGTCGACGCCGTGTTCGACTCGGTCTCGGTCGCCACCACCTTCCGCGAGGAGCTGAAGAGGGCCGGAGTCATCTTTCTCTCCATATCCGAAGCGATTCGTGAGCATCCCGACCTGATTCGCAAACATTTGGGATCGGTCGTTCCACAGCGCGACAATTACTTTGCCTGCCTGAATTCCGCTGTCTTTTCAGACGGTACCTTCGTCTACATCCCCGAGGGCGTGCGCTGCCCGATGGAGCTTTCGACTTATTTCCGGATCAATGCGGCCAATACCGGCCAGTTCGAGCGCACTTTGATCGTCGCGGACAAGGGCAGCTACGTCTCCTATCTCGAAGGCTGCACGGCGCCGATGCGCGACGAGAACCAGCTCCACGCCGCCGTCGTCGAGCTGGTCGCTCTCGACGATGCCGAGATCAAATATTCGACCGTCCAGAACTGGTATCCCGGCGATGCCGAGGGCAAGGGCGGAATCTACAATTTCGTCACCAAGCGCGGCGCCTGCCGAGGCGCCCGCTCCAAGATCAGCTGGACCCAGGTCGAGACCGGCTCTGCCATCACCTGGAAATACCCGTCCTGCATCCTCCAGGGCGAGAGCAGCGTCGGCGAATTCTACTCGGTGGCGGTCACCAACAACCGCCAGCAGGCCGATACCGGCACCAAGATGATCCACATCGGCAAGAACAGCCGCTCGACCATCGTCTCCAAGGGGATCAGCGCCGGCCGCTCGAACAACACCTACCGCGGCCTGGTCCGGGTCCTCGCCAATGCCGAGAACGTCCGCAACCACACCCAGTGCGACTCGCTCCTCCTCGGCGACAGATGCGGCGCGCACACCGTCCCCTACATAGAGGTCCGCAACCCCTCCGCCCAGATCGAGCACGAGGCGACGACGTCGAAGATCAGCGACGACCAGCTCTTCTACGCGATGCAGCGCGGCCTTTCCCAGGAAGACGCCGTGGCGCTGATCGTCAACGGCTTCGCTCGCGAGGTGCTGAAGCAGCTGCCGATGGAGTTCGCGGTCGAGGCGCAGAAATTGCTTGGAATCAGCCTCGAGGGGAGCGTGGGGTGATCGCGTTGCTTCTTCTCGCCGCGGCCGCTTCATCGCCGGGCCCGGTCCTGCATTCCGCCGAAGCGCGCTCGATCGCGTATCGCGACTGTATCGCGGCCGAGCGCAGGCGGCGTCCCGCCGCCGCGACGGTGGTCGAGATCGGCCGCGCCGCCTGTGCCCGGGCGCGATCGCGGCTGGTCGCCCGGGTCCGCGACCATGTCAGCTACGGCTGGGCGGCGACGGCCAAGACGGACGGCCAGGTCCGCAGGCTGCGCGCGCACATGCGGCTGGCGGCGGAAGAGGAAGTCACCCGCTTCGAGGCCAGGCTTCAAACATGGTTCGAAGGCGGCGCCGGCAAGCCGATGCTCCAAGGCCTTGCCGGGGACGCGCGATGATCGGGACGCTTGCCGCTTTGGCCGCGCTCGCCGCCGCTCCCGTCCAGCCCGGGGATTCGGCCCATATCCGGTGCGCCTTCGCGAAGGCCGGCGAGCTCGCTTCCTCGACCGCGGAGCCGGCCGAGCTGGTAGCCCAGCGGGTCGTGGCCGCGTGCACCGCGGACTCGGCCGCGGGTCCGGCCAGCGATCCCACACGGCTGCGGATCCGCGCGGCGGCGATCGCCATGGTCAACCGCAAGCGGGGGACGGATGGACAAGCGCCCGATGCGCCCATCCGGCTTCCGACCCTGGAGACGAGAGTGTCGAACGGCTTCGACATACCGGACGAGATCGCCCCCGCCATCCTCCCCTACCTGCAATGTCGGATCGCCAGCGCGGGCGTGGCGCTGTACGATGACGACCGGGACACGCGGATCGCGCCGGTCGTCGGCAAGGGCGTCGATTGCGCCCCCTGGCGTAAGCAGGCCGCGCGCGACGCCGACCGGCTGTTGCGCGAGCGGGGCGGCATGAGCAAGGCGCGACGCGCGGAATATATCGAGCGAATCCTGGCCGGGGCCGACGTCTTCCACCGCGCCTCCGCCCTGCCGCCCCAATCGAGCGAGAGTCATGCTGAACATTGACCAGCCCCGCGCCGCCGCCTCCGGCACGCCGACCCTGGCCGGGCTTGCGCTTGCCCCGAATCCGGGGCTCCTCGCGCTCACATTGATGCTGGCTGCCTGTTCGGAAGAGCCGGAAGCGGACTCGTCCGCCAAGCCCGAGTTCGCCTGCAGCTCGGTCAGGAGCGAGTATCAGAAGGCGCAAGCCCACCTGCGGCAGCGCATCGAAGAAGTCCGGGCTGCCGACGAGGCGGCCCACAAGGATGGCAAGTCCGACGTGATCCGCAACCGGCAGTTTCAGCAACTCATGGCAGAAGTCGAACGGGCGGAGGACCGCTTCGCGGTTCGGAGCAAGGAGTGCGTCGGAGACTGAAATGCTGAAAATCGAAAACCTCCACGCGACGGTCGCCGACAAGCCGATCCTCAACGGCCTGACGCTCGCCGTGAATGCGGGCGAGGTCCATGCGATCATGGGCCCTAACGGCGCCGGCAAGTCGACCCTCGCTTATGTGATCGGCGGACGGCCCGGCTACGACGTGACCGACGGCTCGGTCACCCTCGACGGCCGCGACCTCCTCGACATGGCGCCGGACGAGCGCGCCGCCGCCGGCCTCTTCCTCGGCTTCCAATATCCGGTGGAGATACCGGGCGTCTCCAACGTCCAGTTCCTGCGCACCGCCTTGAACGCCCAGCGTCGGGCGCGGGGCGAGGCGGAGATTTCGGCGGGCGACTTCCTGCGGCTGGCGCGCGAGCAGGGCGACGCGCTCGGCGTGTCGATGGACATGCTGAAGCGCGGCGTCAACGTCGGTTTCTCGGGCGGCGAGAAGAAGCGCAACGAGATGGTCCAGATGGGCATCATCGACCCGCGCCTGGCGGTGCTCGACGAGACCGATTCCGGCCTCGACATCGACGCGCTGCGGGTCGTCGCCGACGGCATCAACCGGATCATGCGCCGGCCCGACAAGGCGGTGCTGCTGATCACCCATTATCAGCGCCTGCTCGACCTCGTGGTGCCCGATTTCGTTCACGTCCTCGCGGAGGGCCGGATCGTCCGCTCCGGCGGTCCGGAGCTGGCCCATCAGCTCGAGCGCGAAGGCTATGGCGAGATGGCGGCATGAAGGAGCTCGACCTGCCCTCGCCGAAGTCGGAAGGCTGGCGCTGGAGCGACCTGTCCGCACTGCCGGACCTTGCGGCGCGGCAGTCGGCGGGAGCCTACCCCCTGCTTCTTCGGTGGCTCGATTGCGGCGGGCCGCGGCTGCTGTTCATCGACGGCCGTTTCGACGCGGCGCGGAGCCGTCCCGGCCCGGTGTCGGTCGACGCGGTCGACGCCGAAGCGGGCGATCACGCCCTCGCCCGGCTGGTCGGCCGCGAGGGGTGGGTGCTGCGGCTCGGCCGCGACCATGCGCCGCCGGGGATCGTCCAGATCTTCCACATCTCCACCGGCGGCGCCGACCACCTGCCCGCACAGATCGCGCTCGACGCCGACGCCCAGGCGTCGGTCGTCGAAACCTTCATCGGCGACGGCTGGGCCAACCGCCTTACCCGCATCCAGCTGGCACCGCACGCCCGGCTGATGCTTGCCCGCCGCCTCCTCTTGCGAAGCGGCTTCGCCAGCCTGACCGACCGCGCCGAGCTCGGCGAAGGCGCCAGCTTGGTCGTCACCACCCTCGCCGCCGGCCACGCCGACACGCGGCTCGACGGCGAGATCGCGCTCGCCGGCGAAGGCGCCTATGCCGAAGCCGGCGGCGCGCTGCTGGCGCGGGATCGGCAGCGCCACGATGCCAATCTCGTCGTCCGCCACGCCGCCCCCGGCGGCACCAGCCGCCAGGTCTGGCGCTCGGTCGCCGACGACCGCGGCATCTGTTCGGTCGCGGCCCGGGTCGAAGTCGCCCGCGACGCCCAGAAGACTGACGGCGAGCAGTCGCTGAAGGGCATCATGCTCAGCCGCACGGCGACCATCAACGCCAAGCCCGAGCTCGAAATCTTCGCCGACGACGTCAAATGCGCCCACGGCGCCACCGTCGGCGAGCTCGACCGCGACGCCCTCTTCTACATGGCCAGTCGCGGCGTCCCCACGGCGGAGGCCCAAGCCCTGCTCACCCGTGCCTTCGTCGCCGACGCGATCGACCGGGCGGGGGAGACGGTCGCGCGCGAGGCGATGCACGAAGACGCGGAGAGGTGGTTCGGCTGATGGACATGGCCACCTCCGCCCGTCCGCTCGACCATGTCGCCGACTTCCCGGCGATCCCCGAGGGCTGGTCCTATCTGGACACCGCCGCCACCGCGCAGAAGCCGCGGGCGGTGATCGACGCCATTGCCCGCGGCTATGCCGAGACCTATGCGACCGTCCATCGCGGAGTCTACCAGCGCTCGTCGGAGATGACTTTGGCCTTCGAGGCGGCGCGGCGGCGGGTGGCCGGCTTCATCGGCGCGCGCTCGCCCGACGAGATCATCTTCGTCCGCGGCGCCACCGAGGGGATCAACCTCGTCGCCCAGAGCTGGGGCGGCGCCAATCTGAAGCCTGGCGACCGCATCCTGCTGTCGACGCTCGAGCATCATTCGAACATCGTCCCCTGGCAGCTGATCGCGGAGCGCACCGGCGCCGCGATCGACGTCGCGCCGCTGACCGCGGACGGCCGCATCGACCTCGACGCGATGGCGGCGATGCTGACCGGGCGGCACCGGATCGTCGCCCTCGCCCATGTCTCTAACGTGCTCGGCTCGGTGCTCGACGCGAGGCGGGCGGCCGATCTCGTCCATTCCGCCGGTGCCCTGCTGCTCCTCGACGGCTGCCAGGCGGTGCCGCGCATGCCGGTCGACGTCGCCGCGATCGGCTGCGACTTCTACGTCTTCTCCGGCCACAAGCTTTACGGACCCACCGGCATCGGCGTGCTGTGGGGGCGGGCGGAGCTGCTGGGCGCGATGCCGCCGTGGCAGGGCGGCGGCGCCATGATCGACAAGGTGAGGTTCGAGAAGACGACCTACGCCCCGCCTCCGGCCCGTTTCGAGGCGGGAACCCCGCACGTCGTCGGCGTACTCGGGCTCGAGGCGGCAGTCGCCTATGTCGAGGCGATCGGGCTCGCGGCGATCGGCGCCCATGAAGCGGCGCTGGTCCGCGAGACCCGCGACGCGCTGTCGTCGCTCAACAGCGTCAGGCTGCTCGGACCGGACGACGCGGCCGGCATCGTCAGCTTCGCGCTCGAAGGGGTGCATCCGCACGACATCGGCACCATATTGGACGAGAGCCGGGTGGCGATTCGCGCGGGCCATCATTGCGCCCAGCCGCTGATGGCGCATCTCGGGGTCGACGCCACCGCGCGAGCCAGCTTCGGCGTCTATAACGGCCCGCGCGACATCGAGGCTCTGGTGCGGGGCCTGGAACGGGTGAGAAGGATTTTCGGGTGAACGAGGAGCGCAGGATCGAGGTCGAGCCGGTCGACGGCGTGCCGACGCCGCCGCGGGCGCGCGTCGCCGACGCGGCTGGGACGTTCGAGCGCAAGCGCGACTATCTCGAAGGCTTCCTCGCCCGGCAGCCGCCGGCGGCGCCGGCCGCCGATCCGGGCGGCGACCTCTACGAAAGCGTGATCGAGGCGCTCAAGGAGATTTACGACCCGGAAATTCCGGTCAACATCTACGACCTCGGCCTGATCTACGACGTCGAGATCACTCCCGAGCATCATGCCAAGGTCAAGATGACGCTGACCACGCCGCACTGCCCAGTCGCCGAATCGATGCCGGGCGAGGTCGAATTGCGGGTCGGCGCCGTCCCCGGCATCGGCGATGCGGAGGTCGAGCTGGTCTGGGATCCGCCTTGGGATCCACAGAAGATGAGCGATGAAGCGAAGCTGGAACTGGGAATGCTATGATTTCCGCTCATCCTGAGTTGGGACCGAGCTTGGCGAGGGCCCGTATCGAAGGACCGTCCTCCGATACCCCGGTTCGACGAGCTCACCGGCTACTCAGGATGAGCGGGTGGAGAAACCGATGAACGATGTGACCACCGCCCCCCGCCGCGCCCGCCGGGCCGCGCTCAGCCTGACGGCTGCCGCCGAGGCGCGGGTCGCCGAGCTGATGGCGCGCGCGCCCGAAGGGACGATCGGCGTCAAGCTATCGACGCCGCGGCGCGGCTGCTCAGGCCTGGCTTATTCGGTCGACTATGTCGCTGCGGCCGATCCGATGGACGAGCGCATCGACACGCCGGCCGGCCCCTTCTTCATCGACGGCGGCTCGATCCTCTATCTGATCGGCTCGACGATGGACTGGCAGGAGGACGATTTCGCCGCCGGCTTCGTCTTCGACAATCCCAACGCCAAGGGCCAGTGCGGCTGCGGCGAGAGCTTCACCGTCTAGACCGGCGCGATCCGCGATGACCGAAAAACGCAACATCACCTTCACCGAGAAGGACAATGTCCCAACCGACGGCATCACCTTCCTCGACTGCGTCTTCGAGCGCGCCAACCTAATCTATGACGGCGGCGCGCACCCCCGCTTCGAACGCTGCCGCTTTTCGAACGCGAGCTGGGAATTCTCCGGCGCCGCCCTGCGCACGGTCCAGCTGCTCCAGGTGATCAACGCTTCGCCCGGCGGCGGCGCCTTCGTCGCCTCGCTGCTGGGCCCGTCCGCGCTGGCCCCGCGCCCGCCCGCGCGGCGCTTCTGATCGGACATGGTCGCCGGCAGCGGTCCGAAATGATCGTGCGGCCGGCGACCGGACAGGATTTTCCGGCCTGGGCGGCGATGCGGCACCGCCTCTGGCCGGACGAGGACCCCGCCGAGCTGGAGCATGAGCTCGCCGCACCGCAGCCGGGCTCGATCGGCCTGGTCGCCGAGGAGGAAGGCCGGCTGATCGGTTTCGCCGAGGCGGCGGTGCGCAGCGTCGCCGAGGGCGCCCCGCCCGGCCCGGCCGCCTATCTGGAGGGCATATGGGTCGAGCCCGACCGGCGTCGCCACGGCGTCGGCCGGGCCCTGCTCACCGCGGTCGAGCATTGGGCGCGGCGGCAGGGTCTCGCCTGGCTCGGCTCCGACGCCGTGCTCGACAATGACGCCGGTCATGGCTGGCACCGCCGGGCCGGCTTCGCGGAAATCGAGCGGCTCGTCGTCTTCGGCAAGGCCCTCGACTAGCGGTGCGATCCGATTGCAGAGCGCGGCCGTGCCCCCGGCGCCGGACGGCGCGGTCAGCGGCTGGCGGCGAGCCCCGCCTGCGACAGCCGCCGGCCCGGCGCGGCGGCGAGCGCGGCACGATAGGCCGCCGCGGCCTCCGCCTTGCGGCCGGCCTCCAGCAAGGCGTCGCCGAGCAGCTCGGCGCTGGGCTTGGCGATCGGCGGCGGCCCGAACTCGGCCGGCATCGCGGCTTCCTCGGCGGCGGCGGCGCGCAGATCGGCGAGGCCGCCTTCCTCATTGCCCGCCGCCAGCTTCTCCAGCCCGGAGGCCTGGAGCAGGATGATCGCCTCGCGTCGCGACGCCTGCGGATCCTCGGCACGGCCGGAGCCCCGGGCACGGCCCAGCGCTTCGACCGCCTGACTGAGGCGCGAATGCGCCGAGCGCGCCTTGGCCGGATCGCCCTTCGCCGCCAGCACGTCGCCATAGGCGAGGACGAGCCGGGTCATCAGATAGGTGCCGTCCGGCAGAGCGAGCGCGCCGGACCCTTCCCATTTTCCGCTGTCGATCAGCTGCCACACCGCCATCCCCGCCCACGACAGCACGGCAGAGCGGTAAGTTTCGATCGGCCCGGCCGAAGGAGCCGAGGCGAGCTCCGCCGTCGCGTCGTCGCGGCAGCGGCGGATGCCGCTCGCCCCTTCGGGATCGGCGCTCTGCAATTGGGCATAGACCAGCCATTCGCTGTAATGGCCGCAACGCGCGGGCGGCCGGCCGGCAGCGGCGCGGTCGCGGTCGACCACCGCCATGGCCGCGATATTGGCCCGCTCGACATCGTCCCACTGCCCCAAAGCGAGAAAGATGTGCGAGGTCATGTGGAGGGCGTGGCCCGCCTCCGGCGCGACCTTGCCGTAGAGCCGCGCGGCGCGAACCCCGAGCGGCGCATGGGTCGGGTCGTCATAGGAGTGGATCAGATAATGGAGCACGCCGGGGTGATTCCGGTTTTCGGGAAACGCTTCCTCCAGCAAGGCGGCGGCGCGCATGTAGAGCGGAACGTCGCGCCCCTGGTGCGCCAGCCCCAGCAGCGACAGCGCATAGAAAGCGCGGGCGTCGACATCGTCCGGCCGGGCCGCGAACAAGGCCGCCATCTTCGCCGAGTAGAGGCGGTCGCGTTCCTCCTTCGAGCCGTCGCCGTAGAGCGTCTCGACCGCGTCGAGCCAGGCGCGTTCGCGGGCGGTCTTCGCTTTGGCCAGGCGGCCTTCGCGGCTGTCAGCGAGCCGGGCGAGCACCGCGCGTGCCGCGCCGGCGTCCTGCTCCAGCCAGACCGGGTGGTTGTACGTCATCGCCTCGCCCCAATAGGCCAGCGCGAAGCCGGGATCCGCCTGCTGCGCCGCGCGGAAGGCGGCGGCGGCAGCGGAATATTCGAAATTGTGAAGCAGGGCGAGGCCGCGCAGGAACGACGGCTGGGCCGACGGCGCGCCGCTGTTGGCGAAGGCCACCTGGCCCACGTCCGCGTCCGGCGGCGCGGCAGCAGCGGCCGGCGCAGCGGCGAGCAGGAAGGCGGCGGCGAATCCGGCGAGGCGCATCGTCATTTTCCCCGAAGGCGACGGCGGGAGGCTAGGATGCGCGCGCGGCGAAGTCCATCCGGAGGCGCGGCCCGGGCCGCTCCGGAGCGCCGAACGACGGCGCGGCAGGGACAGGCGGAAACGCGCTATGGTTAGTCCGCCGTTAACCATGCCCGGCTAGACTATCCTCTCAAGATTCGGAGGGCGCGATGCACGACCGCGATTTCCTGCTCCAGCTCCAGGGCTATGGCCTGATGACCGCCGAGGTCGCCTACTACATGCCCGACCATCCCAAGCTCATCCAGCTGTTCGTCTGGCAGCAATATGACGTCGCGCCGCGCTTTCCCGTCCTCCACCGCTTCCTCGACCATTGGCGCACCGACGTGGAGGCGGTGCTCCATTCGGTCCGCATCGCCCACCAGCACCTCGTCCGCCCGGCCGAATGGCGGGCGGTGGATGGCGTCATCAGCATCAACTAAAAGGACGATCGGGCAAGCCTTCCCTGTCCCGATTCGGAGGAGCGGCATGAAGCTCGGCGTGACGATGCTCGCCTCCCTAGCCCTCGCCGCGCCCGCGGCGGCGAACGACAGCACCGCCGAGCATGCGGCCGGCGGCCTCGTCCTCACCCGAAGCGCGGCCATCAACATGGTCTCGGAGGATCTGTTCATCTCCGCCGCGCAGGTGCGGGTCCGCTACGTCTTTCGCAACGTCCGCGGCCGCGCGGCGTCGATCCGCACCACGATCGCCTTCCCGATGCCGGATCGCGACCTCGCCGCTGAGCGCGACATCGACGTCGCCTATCCGGCCGACTTCGAGACCCGGGTGGACGGCCGGCGGGTGGCGATGGCGGTCGAGCGCAAGGCGGTGCTCGGCGGCGTCGACCGCACCGCCTTGCTGGCGGCGCTCGGGCTGGCCGCCGATGCGGACGGCGAGGCGCTCGATGCCCTCGCTCCGGCCGAGCAGGCGCGGCTGGTGAGGCTCGGTCTCGCCGGGGCCGACGAATATGATGCGGGCCGGGGGCGGGAGCGCCGACTCGCGCCCCTGTGGACGGTCAAGGAGACCTGGCATTGGGAGCAATCCTTCCCGGCCGGGCGCGACGTCGTCGTCGAGCATCTGTATACGCCCGGCGCCGGTGCCAGCGTCGGCACGCCGCTCACCCTCCCCGGCTTTCGCGCCTCGCCCGAAGGCCGGCGGATGATCGCGGACTATTGCATCGACGCCGCCTTCCTCGCCGGCGTCAACCGGCTGGCGGGGCGGGCGGGCGGCACGGTGCCCGAGCGGCGCGTCGGCTACATCCTCACCACCGGCGGCAATTGGCGCGCGCCGATCGGCCGCTTCCGGCTGGTGGTGGACAAGGGCGCGCCGGGCAATCTGGTCAGCTTCTGTGGCGAGGGCGTGCGCAGGATCTCGCCGACGCAGTTCGAGATGGTGAAGACGAACTGGCGGCCGGAGAGGGACCTGAAGGTGCTGGTCGTCGGCGCCGACTGAGCCGCAGCGGCGTCAGAAGCCCAAGGTGAACCTTATCGCGGCACCGAGATCGTCCTGCATCGCGGCGATGTTGCCGGGATCGCGGCGGACGAAAGCGTTGGCGCTGAGGTGGCCGGCGGCGCCCAGCAGGTCGAAGCCATAGGCCGCCTCGAGGTCGATCTCGCGGCCGGTTGGGGCGAGGTTGAAGAGCCGGTTCTCATAGCCGGCGCTCAGCGTGTCGTAGCTGTAGGACACCGGCACCGCGAGATCCAGGCCGCCGGAGCGGACGCGCAGCGGCTGCATCAGCCGCAGCGCGAAGCGGTCGCCCGGGCGCAACGCGCCGGTCTTGGCCAGATCCAGCGCCCAGGCGTCGGAGGCGAGCCGGCCGCCCTGCGCGAGCCCGGCGCCGACGCCGGCCACCGAGGTCCACCCCCGCCGGTAGGCGACATGAGCGCCCCAGCCGCGGCCGAGGTCGACCGCGGCATTCGCGTCGGCGAACCAGCTGGTGCCGCCGCCGGCGCCGATCAGGGACGAGAAGCGGGCGCCGAGCAGGGTCGACTGCTCCTCAAGCCGGCTCGCGCCGAGGCTCAGCCTGGCCCGGCCGAAGCGGCGGTCGAAGCTCAGCGAGCCGATCGCGTAGCGCGGCTGGACGACCGCGCGGTCAAAGCCGGGCTGGACTATTTCGCCGCGCTCGGCGGTGACCGTCATGCCGATCCGGCCGAATTGCCGACGCACGCCGACGCTGCCGGCCGCATCGCTGGCGAAGCCCGTCCGGGCCATCGGGTCGCGGGCGACGAGGAAGGCGTCCTGATAATGGCCGGTCAGGCGCCGCTCGAGCGTCTTGCCGCTCTCCGCCAAGCCCATCGCCACCGCCAGGCGCGGCGTCAGGCGGGTCACCGCGATGCCGGAAAGCACCCGCGCCCGGCGCGCATCCTCGTGGGTGAGCCCGAGCTGGGCCAGGCCGACCTGCGGCTGGCCGTTGAGCTTGCGGTCGATGGTGATCGAGACGGCGACGCCGCGCGCGGCGGCGGTGGCGGTGCGGAGCCCCGGCTGCAGCGCCTGGCCGAGCGGCCGCTCCCGCTCGGCCCGCTGCAGGGCCGAGACGAGGGTCATCGCATAAGCGCGCGAATAGCCGTCGAGGACGATCATGCCGGTGATGCGAGCCCTGGCGTCGCCCATCGTCGTCGACCCCGAGCCACCGCCGGCGGCGTTCGGATCGACCTCCCGGCCGTCGGGGAGGCTCAGCGTGCCCTGCGGCTGGAAGGCGCGCGCGATGTTGAGAATGCCGCGGCCAAAGACCGGATCGGTGCCGGCGGCGCCGGCATCGTCGGCGCTGTTCAGCAGCAGCGCCATGATCTGCTGGCCGCTAAGATTGGGGAACGCGCTGGCAAGCAGGGCGGCCGCGCCGCTGATCACCGGTGCCGAGAATGACGTGCCGGACCACAGGAACTGGGCGCCGGTCTGGTCGGGCGCGCGGACGCGCACGCCGATCGCCGTCAGGTAGCGCGACGCGCCCGTCCCCGCCTTGTTCGAGAAAGAGGCTGACTGGCGGGCCGCGTCCATCGCCCCGGCGATGATGACGTTGCCCGCGCCCGACGCGGACAAAGCGAAGGATTGGGGATTCTCGCCGCCGGGTTCGTCGCCGGCATTGCCGGCCGACATGACAACGAGAATGCCCGCCGCCGCCGCCCGGGCGACCGCGGCGTTGACGCTGCCGCTCGGATCGGGACCGCCTAGCGAGATGTTGATCACCTTGGCGCCGTTCGTGCGGGCGAGGTCGATCGCCGCGGCGATGTCGGTGCTGCTGTGGCTGCAGCCGTCATCCGGATCGCAATCGGTCGGGTCCGAGGTGTTGAAGGACAGAATGGTCGCGTCGAAGGCGACGCCCATGATGCCGGCCCCGTCGCGCGCGGCGGCGGCGACGGCGGTGACGGCGGTGCCATGGCCGTCCGTGTCGGTGACGCCCCGATTGGCGGCGACGTCGCG
Source organism: Allosphingosinicella sp. (assembly GCA_036378975.1). Classification (GTDB taxonomy): domain Bacteria; phylum Pseudomonadota; class Alphaproteobacteria; order Sphingomonadales; family Sphingomonadaceae; genus Allosphingosinicella. The sequence goes on from DASUVK010000088.1 coordinate 29,237, forward strand.
GCTGGCGGGATCGATCCGGCCGGCGAAGTCGGAAAGGTTCGGGTTGATGCCGGTATCGACCACAGCGATCTTCACGCCGCGGCCGGTCGCGCCGGCATCGTAGGCGGCGATCGCGGCATGGCTGCTGGCGCCATTGGACCGGCCATATTCGGCGTCGTTGAAGTTCGTCCCCGTCGGCGCGGGCGGGGGCGGCGGGGGTGGCGGCGGCGGTGGCGGCGGTGGCGGCGGCGGCGCGGGCGGAGGTGCCTGGATCGGGGCGGGACCGCCGCCGCCGCCACTGCCGCCACAGCCCGAAAGCACCAGTCCGGCCGCGCAGACGGTGAGCAGCAGCATGTGGCGTGTAAGTCTGGCGTTCATCCCGACCTCTGCTAACCAACTCAAAATTCTGGAGTTTTCCGATTCCTCCTTATTTGGCCGATGCTTTCAATTTGCTGAAGGGCCGGACGCGCCTATGAGGCCGCCATGCTCCCCGCCCCGCTTCGGCAGATCGACTGCTGGATCTTCGACCTCGACAACAGCCTCTATCCCGCCTCGGCGAACCTGTTCGAGCTGATCGACATTCGCATGGGCCAGTATATCGCACAACGCCTAGGCTGCGCCATGGCGGAAGCGAGGGCCATCCAGAAAGGCTTTTTCCGCGACCACGGCACCACCCTCGCCGGGTTGATGAAGGAGCATGGTGTCGCGCCGCGCGACTTTCTCGATTATGTCCACGACATCGACCTCGCCCGCCTCGCCGCCGATCCGCGGGTGGTGGCGGCGCTGGACCGGCTGCCGGGGCGCAAATTCGTCTTCACCAACGGCGACGAGGCCTATGCGGGGCGCGTGCTCGACCGGCTCGGCCTCGCCAACGCCTTTGACGGAGTCCACGACATCCACGCCATGGACTATGTCCCCAAGCCCGACCCGCGCGCCTATGCGGCAATGTGCGCGCGGCTCGCCATCGCGCCCGAACGCGCCCTGTTCGCCGAAGACATGGCGCGGAACCTGGTGCCGGCGAAGCAGCTGGGCATGACCACGGTCTGGGTCGACAACGGCTCCGAGCAGGCCAGCCACGACGCGGATCCCGCCTTTATCGATTACCACATTACCGATATCGGCGACTGGCTGACCGAGATTACGGGAGGGGGAGCGGCATGAGCGACGCGCTGAAGGCCATCATCGAGCAGGCCTGGGAACGGCGCGAATCGCTCGGCGCCGACGAGCCGGAGGTGCGGCAGGCGATCGAGGCGGCGATCGCCCTGCTCGATTCGGGCGAAGCGCGGGTGGCCGAAATGGCGGCGGACGGCTGGACGGTCAATCAATGGCTGAAGAAGGCGGTTTTGCTCTCGTTCCGCCTGACGCCGATGGAAGCGATAGCGGGCGGCCCTGGCGGCGCCCACTGGTGGGACAAGGTGCCGTCCAAGTTCGACGGCTGGGGCCCCAACCGGTTCGCCGGCGCGGGCTTTCGCGCCGTCCCCGGAGCGATCGTCCGGCGCGGCGCCTTCATCGGCAAGGGGGCGGTGCTGATGCCCAGCTTCGTCAACATCGGCGCCTATGTCGGCGAAGGGACGATGGTCGACACTTGGGCGACGGTCGGCAGCTGCGCCCAGATCGGCCGCAATGTCCACATTTCGGGCGGCACCGGCATCGGCGGCGTGCTCGAGCCGCTGCAGGCCGGTCCGGTGATCGTCGAGGACGATTGCTTCATCGGCGCTCGCTCCGAAGTTGCCGAAGGGGTGATCGTCGAGGAAGGCGCCGTCCTGTCGATGGGCGTGTTCATCGGCGCTTCGACCAAGATCGTCGACCGGGCCAGCGGCGAGGTCTATTTCGGCCGGGTCCCCGCTTATTCGGTCGTCGTCCCCGGCACGCTGCCCGGCAAGGACGGCGGCCCCGGCCTCGCCTGCGCGGTGATCGTCAAGCGCGTCGACGCCCGGACCCGCTCGAAGACCAGCATCAACGAGCTGCTGCGGGACTGATCCCTTCCTTGAGCAACAGCGCCGCCCGGCCGCTCTGCCAATCCTCCATCCCGGCCATCCGCCACACCTCGCGGCCCCGCGCGTCGTAGAGGATCGTCGTCGGCAAGGTGTCGACCTTCAGCTCCGCCATCAGCGCCATTTGCGGGTCGAGCCAGGTTTCGAGACGGCGGTAGCCGCGCTTGGCGAAAAAGGCCTCGACCTTGTCCCTGCCGTCGAGATCCTGGCTCACGGTCAGCACCTGCAGCCGCTCTCCTTCGCGAGCCGCGAGCGCGTCGAGCGTCGGCATTTCGGCGATGCACGGACCGCACCAGGTCGCCCAGAGGTTGAGGAGAACGGGAGTGCCGCGGAAATCGGCCAGGCTCGCCGGCTGGCCGTCCGGATCCTCGAACCTGGTCGACGGCGCGCCGCGGCCGGCGCGGGAGCGGTCGAGTCTGCCCGTCGGCGCCGGCTCCTGCGGACCGGCCCAGCCGGGCTGGTCCCGCCCAGTGCGGTTCGCCTCGTCGGCCGCCGGTCCGCAGGCCGACAAAGCGAAAAGCAGGAGCAGGATCGACCGCATGCGCGCCGCCTAGGTCGCCGCCGCCGCGGCGGCAAGGGCGCGGATAGGCCTTGGCCGGCCACGCCACCTTCGGCTATGGCGGCGTCACCATGCGCATCGTCCTGCCCGTCCTCGGTCTCGTCCTGCTCGCCGGCTGCGGCAATATGGAGCCATTGCAGCCGAAGGCCGGGGAAGCGATGCCGGCCAAGCCGGCGATGGCGACGCGGGCGCCGACCACCGACGCACTGCTGACGCCGCCCTCCAACGCCCGTCCCGCGCGCCAGGACGACGGCCTGCGCCGCTCCGAGGAGCGCGAGGACGATCCGTTCGACCTTCCCCCGACCGGCTGACGCCGGCCGCCGCACCCCTTTCCCGGAGAGCCTGTTGAAGAAAGTCAGAAAGGCGGTCTTCCCCGTCGCCGGCCTCGGCACGCGCTTCCTGCCCGCGACCAAGGCGGTGCCCAAGGAGATGCTGACCTTGGTCGACCGGCCGCTCATCCAATATGCGGTCGAGGAAGCGCTCGAGGCGGGGATCGAGCAGATGATCTTCGTCACCGGCCGCGGCAAGACCGCGCTCGAGGACCATTTCGACATCGCCTACGAGCTCGAAGCGGTGATGCGCGCCCGCGGCAAGTCGCTCGACTCGCTCGCCGGCACCCGCCTGCCCCCCGGCGCTCTCGTCTCGGTCCGCCAGCAGGAGCCGCTCGGTCTCGGCCATGCCGTCTGGTGCGCCCGCGAAATGGTCGGCGACGAGCCGTTCGCCGTCTTCCTGCCCGACGAAGTCATGGTCGGCAGCCCGAATTGCACCCGCCAGCTCGTCGACGCCTACGAGCGGGTTGGCGGCAACGTCGTCGCCATGCTCGAGGTGCCGCCCGAGGAAACCCATAATTATGGCGTCGTCAGGCCGGGTGCGACCCACGGCAACCTCACCGAGATACTCGGCCTGGTCGAGAAGCCGGAGCCGGGCACGGCGCCTTCGAACCTCATGCTTCCCGGCCGCTACGTGCTCCAGCCGGAGGTCATGCGGGTCCTTGCCGATATCCCCCGGGGGGCCGGCGGCGAGATCCAGCTGACCGACGCCATGGCCGCGCTGATCGGCACCCAGCCCTTCCACGGCCTCGTCTTCGACGGCGAGCGCCACGATTGCGGCCACAAGATCGGCTTCGTCCTCGCCAACCTCGCTTTGGGGCTGAAGCGCGACGACGTCGGGCCGGCGATCCGCGCCTTTCTGGCCGCGAACGGGTGAGCTGTACCGCCATCCTCGTCGGCGACGGACCTCCGCGAAGAGTCGCGCCAGAGGAGGCGGGCGGCTATGACGGCCCCGGTTTCGTCTGGATCCACGTCGAGGGCGGCGACGAGGACGATCTGGTCCTGCTCAGGGGCCGCGACATTCCCGAAATCGCCGCCAACGCCCTCGTCGCCACCGAAACCCGGCCGCGCTGCGACCGCATCGAGGACGGGGTGATCGTCAACCTGCGCGGCCCCGCCGCCGGCGAGATCGAGACCCCCGACCGGCTGGTCTCGATCCGCATGTGGGTGCGCCGCGGCAAGGTCGATTCGGTCTCCCGCCACCGGCTCGGTGCAACCGATGCCGTCCTCGCCCAGATGCAGGCTGGCCGTACCGTCGACCCGGGCGACCTCGTCGCCGCCTTCGCGCGCGAGATCAGCAAGCAGCTCGACCCCGAGGTCGCCGCCCTCGGCGACCAGCTCGACGACGCCGAGAGCGAGCTGGAGGAAGGCAATATCTATCGCCTGCGCAGCGTGATCGCCCGCATCCGCTCCGAGGCGATCGCCTATCGCCGCTTCGTCGCGCCGGACCGCGACGCGCTCGAGACACTCGCCGCCCAGGACGTCGGCTGGCTAGCGGAGGACGACCGCCTCCATATCCGCGAGGCCGCCGACCGCTTCGCCCGGATGACCGAGGAACTCGAGGCGGTGCGCGAACGCGCCGCTCTGCTCCACGAGCAGATCACCGACCTGCGCTCCGAGCTGATCGACCAGCGCTCGCTGCTCATCTCGGTCGTCGCCTTCATCTTCCTGCCCTTGACCTTCATCACCGGCCTGCTCGGCATGAACGTCGAGGGCATACCCTACGCCGACACCCACTGGGCCTTCTGGGGCATCGTCGCCTTCTGCGTGGCGGTCGGGGCCGTGGTGCTGGCCTGGTTCGGCTACCGCCACTGGCTGCGGCGCTGAGCTTACCGCGAGCGGCAGCGCGGCGACTTGGGTTCGGCAGGTGAAGGTCGCTCAACCCACCTCTGGCACGACAGTAGACTCCAAATCAAAACTGCGGAGAATGACCCCTGTTCAAGACGAGTCGCTGAGTATGGGGCACCGGCGGCTGCCAGCAGGGGGAGAAGCAGCATGAGAATTAAGATTTTCATAGACCATGCCAATTTCGAGATTGCCTGGAGGGAGGAGGTCGGAAGCTGCGGCGGCGATCTGGCATGGGAAGAGCTGCCGGAGGTGATCATGAATCACCTGAGCTCCATCAGCTATCTCCGCCAAATCGAAATGGAGCTTAGAGGCATCAGCGTCTACGCCTCGGTTCGCCAACCCGGCCGGCAGGAAGATAGGAATTTCGAAAACTGGCTTCGCTTCGAACTCGACCAGCTCCCGGGTTACACTGTGAAAATCTCACCGCGCCAGAGGCGCGTAGAACGGTGCGACAAGGGTCATGAGTCCGTGCACTACATAGAAAAAGGCGTGGATACGAAGATCGTATGCGACATGATGGCCCTTGCGATGCGTGACTTGTATGATGTCGCGGTCATTATCTCGGATGATTCCGATCTCGTTCCAAGCGTTGAATGCGTTCAAGATGTGCTCGACAAGCATGTCGTGCATGTGGGCTTCCGCCGGTCCGGCGCGCAAATACGCAGCGCCGCCTGGAGCCATTTGCTCCTGGACGACATGATCAGCCAAATGGTGCAGCCGCCCAAGGTCAAAACCGCCCCCGCAAGCCCATCATAGCGATGGCCGCCTTGGCCGCCTCGCCGCCTTTGTCCTTCTCCCCGGGCCGCGCCCTGGCCAGCGCCTGGGCTTCGTCCTCCACCGTCAGGATGCCGTTGCCGATCGCCAGCCCGTCCAGAGTCAGCGCCATGATGCCGCGAGCGCTTTCGCCGGCGACGATCTCGAAATGGTAGGTCTCGCCGCGAATCACCACGCCGAGGGCGACGAAGCCATCATATCCCCCCGTCTCCGCCGCCAGCGCGATCGCTGCCGGCACTTCGAGCGCGCCGGGGACGGTCACCGTCTCGTGCCCGTGCCCGGCCGCCTCGATCGCGGCGCGGGCGCCGGCGAGCAGCAGGTCGCTCAAATGCTCGTAGAAGCGAGCCTCGACGATCAGAATCCGCGCCATGGTCAATCCTCCAGCGGGATCGGCCGCTCGCCGACGATGGCGAGACCGTAGCCGCCGAGCGCGACCGGGGTGTGGTGGGTGTTGGTGAGCAGGATCATGTCGTGGACGCCCAGAGCGGAAAGGATCTGGGCGCCGCCGCCATAATCCCTGAGCTCGTCCGGGCCCTTCGCCGCCGCCTTGCCGGAGCGCAGGTTGAGCGCCGCGGACAGGGCGTCGGGCATGGCGCGGTTGAGGACGACGATGACTCCGCGGCCTTCGTCGCCGATGATCTTCATCGCCCCGCGCAGCATGCCGCCGCGGCCGCCTTCCTCGCCGAAAGCGTCCGAGAACAGGCTGAGCTGGTGCATCCGCACCAGGGTCGGCCTGGACGGATCGATCCTGCCCTTGACCAAGGCCACCTGCTCGGTGCCGAGCGCCTTGTTGAGGAAGCTTCGGGCCGTCCAGGTGCCGCCCCAGCGGCTCTCGAAGCTCGCCTCGCCGGTCTGCTCGACGAGATGGTCCTTCTTGAGGCGATAGGCGATGAGATCGCGGATCGTGCCGACCTTGAGGCCGTGCAGCTGGGCGAAGGCGACGAGGTCGTCCATCCGTGCCATCGTCCCGTCCTCGCGCATGATCTCGCAGATCACGCCCGACGGGTTCAATCCGGCGAGCCGGGCGACGTCGACCGCCGCCTCGGTGTGGCCGGCGCGGATCAGGACTCCGCCGTCGCGGGCGACGAGCGGGAAGATGTGGCCCGGCGTGCAGATGTCGTCGCGGCCCTTGGCGGCGTCGATCGCCACCGAGACGGTGCGCGCCCGGTCGGCGGCGGAGATGCCGGTCGTCACCCCTTCGCGAGCCTCGATCGAGGTGGTGAAGGCGGTCTCGTGGCGGGTGCCGTTGTTGCGGCTCATCAGCTCGAGACCGAGGTCGTCGACTCGCTGTTTGGTGAGCGCCAGGCAGATCAGGCCGCGGCCGTGCTTGGCCATGAAGTTGATCGCGTCCGGAGTCGCCATCTGGGCAGGGATGACGAGGTCGCCCTCATTCTCCCGGTCCTCGTCGTCGACGAGGATGAACATGCGGCCGTTGCGGGCCTCGTCGATCAGCTCCTCGGGCGAGGAGAGGAAGCCGCGCTCCATCTAGCGCCTCAGCTCGAGCATCCGGCCGATATAGCGGGCGAGGATGTCGATCTCGACATTGAGCCTGCGCCCCGGCGCGACCTCGGCGAAGCTGGTCTGCCCGGCGGTATGGGGGATGATGTTGAGGGCGAAGCGCACCCCGTCCGAGACCGGCTCGACCTCGTTGACGGTCAGCGACACGCCGTCGAGCGCGATCGAGCCCTTGGGCGCGACATAGCCTTCGAGCTCGGCCGGCGCGATCACCGTCAGCCGCAGCGAGCCGCCGACCTCGGCCACCGCCTCGACTTCGCCGACCGCGTCGACATGGCCGGTGACGATATGCCCGCCGAGCTCGTCGCCGAGCCGCAAGGCGCGCTCCAGGTTGAGCCGGCCTCCCTCGCGCCAGAGATCGGGCGCGCTCCGGCTCCGCGTCTCGGCGGACAGGTCGACCGCGAACCAGTCCTCGCCCTTGTCGACGACGGTCAGGCAGACCCCCGAGCAGGCGATCGACGCGCCGAGGGCGACTCCGGCCATGTCGTAGCCGCAGGCGATCCGGAGGCGCAGATCGCCTTTTTCCTCCACCGCGACGACGCGGCCGACATCGGTGATGATTCCGGTGAACATGGTCCTTCGATACAAGCCTTCGCCAGGCTCAGTCCCTACTCAGGATGAGCGGTTGAATTCCGTCCCTCCGCTCATCCTGAGTAGCCGGTGAGCAAAGTCGAACCGGCGTATCGAAGGACCCTCGGTGGGTGTTACCTGTCGCGCTCGTAGACTTCGAGCCGGTCGATGCCAAGCATGCGGCTGTCGGCGAGGGTCCAGCGGCGATGCGCGTCGGCGAGGTCGGTAAGGCCGATATAGCCGACCGACGACTTGCCGTCGCCGATCAGGATCGGCGCGCGGTAGATCAGCATCCGGTCGACGAGGTCGGCGGCGAGGAAGGCGGAGGCGGTCGCCGACCCGCCCTCGACGAGCAGGTCGTTGACGTCGTCGAGGCCGTACACCTCCTCTGGGGCGCCCAGCCGGGTCCACCCTTCGACCGCCTCGCCGCGGGTGAGCAGCGCCCGGCGGGGGGATCCTCGCTCGAGCCCCGGCAGCCTGACGTCGAGCTTCGGGCGGTCGCGGTCGAACGTGCCGCGGCCGACCAGGATCATGTCGCTGCGCGCCCGTTCGAGATGGACTTGGGCCCGCGCGTCCTCGCCGGTGATCCAGCGGCTCTCGCCGGAGGGCAGAGCGATCTTGCCGTCGAGCGACATGGCGAGCTTCAGGGTGATGTACGGCCGCCCCAGCCGCACCCGGGTCAGAAAGCCGGCCATCGAGCGCGCGGCCGCGGCGGCGGCGGGGCCGGTTTCGATCTCGATCCCGGCCTTCCGCAGCCGCTCGAAGCCGCCGCCGGCGATGCGCCCGTCGGGATCGCCGAGCGCCGCGACCACCCGTGTCACCCCGGCTTCGACGAGCAGATCGGCGCAGGCGGGTCCGCGCTCGCTGCAATGGCAGCAGGGCTCGAGGGTGACGTAGACGGTAGCGCCGAGCGCCGCCTCGCCCGCCTCGGCAAGCGCCATCGCTTCGGCATGAGGGCGGCCGCCGGGCTGGGTCCAGCCGCGGCCGGCGACGATTCCGTCCCTGACGATCACGCAGCCGACATTGGGATTGGGAGCGGTGTTGCCGCGGCCGCGCTCGCCCAGCGCCACGGCGGCGCCCATGAAGCGCTCGTCCAGCGTCAAATGCCGAGGCGCTCGAGCTTTTCGTCGAGCCTCTTGAATTGCTCCTGCCGCTCCTTCTTCGCCTTGTCGCGCGCCGCCTGATCGATCTTCTGCTCGGCCTTGATCCGCTCGTCGGTGCGGTTGGCCGGCCAGCTCTCGACGTAGATGAGCTGCGGGCCCGGCATGATGTTGGTGCGGCCGTCGAGGATGAACAGGATGACGATCGCAACCGGCATGAAAATGGCGAGCGCGAGAGCGATCCAATGATGCGGCCGCCGCTCGCCGGTGAAGGCGCGTATGTCCGCCCAGAGCGCGCGCGGGGAGGCGGGACGGGGGAGCGGCATCGCGCCAAGATAGGCGCTCCGCCGCTCCGCCGCCAGCCCCGCGCTACTCCGGCAGGACCCAGCGGATCGCGCTGGTGACGCTGTCCGACGTCGGCTCGCCCGCGCTGTTGCGCGCCGGAATGAACTTGGCGCGCTGCTTCATCAGCCGGCAGGTGGCCGAATCGAGCGCCGAGGAGCCGCTCGAGCGGATTACCGAGCATTCGGTGACCCGCCCGTTCGGTCCGACGCCGAGCCTGAAGCGGGTCGTCCCCTGCTCTTCGTTGCGCGCCGCGCTCGACGGATAATCTTCGTCGGAGACGTAGGAAGCCAGGTTGGCGCGGGCGCGGGCAGGCTCGACCTTCCTCGGCTCGGCGAGAACGGGAGGATCGATCCTCGGCAGAACGACCGGGCCCGGCTCGGGGATCGGCTGCGTCACCGGCGGAAGCGGCTTCCACTCCGTCTCGACGGGCGGCGCCGGCATGTCGATGATCGGCGGAGTGCGGGTTACGACCGAATCCTGCACCCGCGGCTGGACCTGCGGCGCCGGAGGCGGCGGCTCGACCGGCTTCTTCGGGTCGATGAAGTCGACGATGATCGGAGGAAGCTTGTCCTTGGTGATCACCTCCATTTTCGCCATCGCCAGCGCGGTCAACGCGGCGCCGTGCATCAGCACGACGATGGCAAGGGCGGTCGGGCTGGTTTTCTTGGGCTGGTAAAATGCTCCTTCCGTCATGGCCTCTCTCCTGCTTGGGTCGCCGTGCGACTTATGAGACATTATCTCATAACATTATGTTACAATGTCACACAAGCGGGAAAGTTCCTGGGTGGCGGGAGAGGGGCACGCTTCAAGCGCTGCAGGGCCATCCGGCTCTCGATCAGCCTTGCCTCGTCATGCCGGGCTCGACCCGGCCTCCACCTTCTTGGTCGCCAAGGCCGGAATGAAAGTGGACCCCGGGGTCAGGCCCGGGGTGACGATACGGGGCCGCTCTAAACCGCCGCGCGGAGACGCGCGGCCGCTTCGGCCGGTCCGATCAGCGGCAGCAGGGCGGCCATTTCGGGGCCGCTCTCCCGTCCGGTCAACGCCAGCCTGAGCGGACGGAACAGCGCCTTGCCGGAACGGCCTGTCCGCTCTTTCAACCGCGAGACGAGCTGCGGCCACGGCGCCTCGCTCCAGTCGATCGCGCCCAGCGCCTCGGCCGCCGCCTCGATCAGGGCCCTGTCCTCCTCGGCGGCGCGGGCCTCGACATGGCCGTGGAGGATGCCCCACCAGTCCGCGGCCTCGGCCACCGACTTGAGGTTGGGCCGGATCGCGGCCCAGTCCTCCCCGCCCATGCCGGCCGGCAGCCGATCCGCCACCGCCTCGAACGGCAGTTGGTGGACGATGCGGGCATTAAGCTGGGCGAGCTCGTCCATGTCGAACCGCGCCGGCGCCCGCCCGAAGGTGGCGAAATCGAATGTCCCGATCAGCGGTCCCGGCTCCGCTACTGGCTCGACCGGCAGGCTGGTGCCGAGCCGCGCCAGCTTGGCGACCAGCGCGATCGGCTCGATCCCCTGCTCGCGCAGCGCGTCAGCGCCGAGCGAGCCGAGCCGCTTCGACAGCTTCCCCTCGGATCCGACCAGCAGCGCCGCGTGGGCGAAAGCCGGCGGCTTCGCCCCCAGCGCCTCGAACATCTGGATCTGCAGCGCGGTGTTGGTGACATGGTCCTCGCCGCGCACCACCTGGGTCACGCCCATCTCGATATCGTCGACGCTGCTCGGCAGCATGTACAGCCAGGAACCGTCCTCGCGCCGAACCACCGGGTCGGACAGCAAGGCCGGGTCGAAATGCTGGCGGCCGCGGATCAGATCCTCCCATTCGATGCCGGCATCATGGTCGAGCCGGAAGCGCCAGTGCGGCCGCCGTCCCTCCGCCTCGAGCCGCGCCCGCTCCGCCTCGCTCAGCGCCAGCGCCGCCCGGTCGTAGACCGGCGGCTTGCCGCGCGAGAGCTGGACCTTGCGCTTGAGGTCGAGCTCCTGCGCGCTTTCGTAGGCGGGATAGACGCGGCCCGCCGCGCGCAGCCGCTCGAACGCCGCTTCGTAGCGGCCGAAGCGCTGCGACTGCCTTTGCTCCTCGTCGGGCACGAGGCCTAGCCAGGCGAGATCCTCCCTGATTCCCTCGGCATGCGCCTCGCTCGACCGCGCCTCGTCGGTGTCGTCGAGCCTGAGGATGAAGCGTCCGCCCTGCTTCCTCGCCCACAGCCAGTTGTGCACGGCCGTGCGGATATTGCCGACATGGAGCCGCCCGGTCGGCGCGGGGGCGAAACGGGTGACGACGCTCATCGGGGCGCTGTAGGATGGCGGGCGTGGAGGGGCAACGTCTTGCCTCCCCGCCGCGAGGCCGTGGGCAGGCAAGATGCTTGCCATCCGGCTCCGTCCGCCTATGGAGTCGCGCCACGCGTCCCCGGAGACCTCGCTATGAAGCTGTTGGCCGGCAATTCGAACCTGCCGCTGGTGAAGAGCATCGCCGCCTATCTCGAGATACCGGTCACCGAGGCGAGCGTCCGCCGCTTCGCCGACGAGGAGGTGTTCGTCGAGATTCACGAGAATGTCCGCGGCGAGGACGTGTTCGTGGTCCAGTCCACCTCCTATCCGGCCAACGACAATCTGATGGAGCTGTTGATCTGCATCGACGCGCTGCGGCGCGCCTCGGCGAAGCGGATCACTGCCGTCCTCCCCTATTTCGGCTATGCCCGTCAGGACCGAAAGCCCGGCCCGCGCACCCCCATTTCGGCCAAGCTGGTCGCCAATCTGATCACCGTCGCCGGCGCCAACCGCGTCCTTTCGATCGACCTCCATGCCGGCCAGATCCAGGGCTTCTTCGACATCCCGACCGACAATCTCTACGGCGCGCCGGTGATGTCCGAGGACATCAAGGCGCGCTTCAGCGGGCGGGCGATCACGGTCGTCTCGCCCGACGTCGGCGGCGTCGTCCGCGCCCGCGCGCTCGCCAAGAGGCTCGCCAACGCGCCGCTCGCCATCGTCGACAAGCGGCGCGAGAAACCGGGCGAGTCGGAAGTGATGAACATCATCGGCGACGTCCAGGGACGCTTCTGCATCCTGATCGACGACATCGTCGATTCGGCCGGAACCCTGTGCAACGCCGCCGCCGCGCTCCGGGAAGCGGGCGCGGAGGACGTGGTCGCTTACTGCACCCACGGCGTCCTGTCGGGCGCGGCCGTGCAGCGGGTCGAGAATTCCGACCTGACCGAGCTGGTCATCACCGATTCGATCCAGCTCAGCGAGGCCGCCGCCGCCAGCCCCCGCATCCGCGCTCTCCCGATCGCGCCCCTGCTCGCCGAGGCGATCCGCCGAATCGCCGACGAAAGCAGCGTCTCCAGCCTGTTCGACTGATGCCGCGAGTCCTCGTCACCGGCGCCGGCCGGGGCATCGGCCTCGAATTCGCCCGCCAATATGCCGCCGACGGCTGGGAGGTGATCGCCACCGTCCGCGAGCCCGAACGCGCCGGCGCGCTCGCCGCTCTCGCCGTCCGGGTCGAGCTCCTCGACATGCGCGACTTCGCGGCTTTGGCCGCCCTCCCGGACCGGCTCGGCGGCGAGCCGCTCGATCTGTTCATCGCCAATGCCGGCGTCTCGAAAGCGAAATGGATCCGAAGCGACGATGATGCTCGAGCCTGGCAGGAGGTGCACGCCGTCAACGCCGTCGCGCCGACCCTGCTTGCCGAGGCGCTGATGCCGCTCGTCGCGGCCGCCGAGGGGAGGATGGCGGCGATCAGCAGCGAGATGGGCAGCATCGCCGGCAGCTCCGGCGGCTATATCGGCTACCGCGCTTCGAAGGCCGCTCTGAACGCCGCCTGGCGAGCGCTGGCGCTGGGCTGGCGCGAGCGCCCGGTGACGCTCGTCCTGCTCCACCCGGGCTGGGTTCAGACCGACATGGGAGGGCCCGCCGCGCCGCTGCCGGTGGAGGACAGCGTCGCCGGCATGCGCCGAGTGATCGCCGGTTTCCCCCGAAGCGCGTCCGGATCGTTCGTCGACTATCGCGGCGACCCCGTCTCCTGGTAGTTCAGGCGGCGCGCGGAAGCTCCTCGTACGGCGCCCCAACCTTCGCCGGGGCGGTGGGAGTTGCCAATCCGCCCCTCCCCCTCTATAGGCGCGCTCTCTTTCCAGCTTGGAAGACACTGAACCGCCCGGCTCACAAGGGCTGCCGTGGCTGTTCTCAATCGTCCGCTCCCGTGCGGCAAGGAGACGAAAATGCCCAAACTGAAGACCAAGAGCGGCGTCAAGAAGCGCTTCAAGCTCACCGCCACCGGCAAGATCAAGCACGGCGTCGCCGGCAAGCGCCACCGGCTGATCAGCCACAACGCCAAGTACATCCGCCAGAACCGCGGCACCGAAGTTCTCGCCAAGGCCGACACGGCCCGGGTGAAGCTCTGGGCGCCCTACGGCCTGAACTAGGAGGTACCGGGACATGGCACGCGTCAAACGGGGCGTGACGACCAAGGCTCGTCACAAAAGGATCCTCGAGCAGGCGAAGGGCTATTACGGCCGTCGCAAGAACACGATCCGGATCGCCAAGCAGGCCGTCGAGAAGGCCGGCCAATATGCCTATCGAGACCGCAAGGTGAAGAAGCGCAGCTTCCGCGCCTTGTGGATCCAGCGCATCAACGCCGCCGTCCGCCAGGAAGGGCTGACCTACGGCCAGTTCATGCACGGCCTCAAGCTCGCCGGAGTCGACCTCGACCGCAAGGTCCTCGCCGACATCGCCATGCACGAGGGCGAAGCCTTCAAGGGCATCGTCGCCCAAGCGCGCGGAGCGCTGCCCGCGCAGGAGAGCCGGGCGACCGCCTGAGCCCGCACGACTGAGAATGAAGAAGAGGCGCGGCGGGGGAGACCCTGCCGCGCCTTTCTCTTTGTCTCCCTCTCCCGCAAAAAGCGGGAGAGGGGTTCAAGCGATCAGTGCAAGGTCTCCGCCGCGATCGCGTAGCGCACCGTCGCGCAGCCGCTCTTCTCGGGGCAGCCGCTGAGCCGAGTCCATTCGGTCTTGGCCCTGCGCTCGTCGTCGAACGGGCCGGCCACTGTCTCGGTGCCCGGGATCAGCGCTCGGAAGTCCGGGCCCTCATATTCCCCGCCGATCACCCAGAAGCGCTTGGTCATGTCGGGTCTCCTCATTCCGCCGCGACGGCGGTGATGAACTGCTCGGCCTCGGTCGATTCGGCGAGCGCGACGGTCGAGGCCTGGCCGCCGGCGACGGTCTGCGCGACCAGGTCGAAATAGCCGGTGCCGACCTCGCGCTGGTGGCGGGTGGCGGTGTAGCCGGCGGCTTCCGAGGCGAATTCGGCCTGCTGGAGCTCGGAATAGGCGGCCATGCCGCGGTCCCGGTAGCCCCGGGCGAGCTCGAACATGGCATGGTTGAGGCTGTGGAAGCCGGCCAGGGTGACGAACTGGAATTTGTAGCCCATCGCCGCCAATTCCTCCTGAAACGTGGCGATTTCTCGCGATTCCAAACGTTTCGACCAGTTGAAGCTCGGCGAGCAATTATAGGCCATGAGCTTGCCGGGATATTCGCTCTGGATCGCCTCGGCGAATCGCCTTGCCTCCTCCAGGTCGGGCCGGCTCGTCTCCCACCAGATCAGGTCCGCATAAGGCGCGAAGGCGAGGCCGCGCTTGATGCAATGGTCGACTCCGGTCCCCTCCCGAAGGCGGAAGAAGCCCTCGGGCGTGCGCTCGCCGGTCAGCCATTCGCGATCGCGATCGTCGACGTCGGAAGTGATCAGCTTTGCGCTCTCGGCGTCGGTGCGCGCGACCACCAGGGTCGGCACGCCGCAGACGTCGGCGGCGAGGCGGGCCGAGACGAGGTTGCGGATATGGGCCTGGGTGGGAATCAGCACCTTGCCGCCGAGATGGCCGCATTTCTTCTCGCTGGCGAGCTGGTCCTCGAAATGCACCGCCGCGGCGCCGGCCTCTATGTAGGCCTTCATGATCTCGAAGCAGTTCAGGGGCCCGCCGAAGCCGGCCTCGGCGTCGGCGACGATCGGCACCAGCCAGTCGCGGGAGGCGCCGCCTTCGGCATGCTCGATCTGGTCGGCGCGCTGGAGGGTGCGGTTGATCCGCCGGCACAGCTCGGGCCCGGCATTGGCCGGATAGAGCGACTGGTCCGGATACATGGCGCCGGCACTGTTGGCGTCGGCGGCGACCTGCCAGCCGGAAAGGTAGATCGCCTTCAGGCCGGCGCGGACCATCTGCATCGCCTGGTTGCCGGTGACCGCTCCGAGCGCGTGGACGTAATCCTCGGCGGCGAGCAGCTCCCAGAGCCGGTTGGCGCCGCGTCGGGCGAGGCTGTGCTCGACTGGGACCGAGCCGCGCAGCCGGCGGACATCGTCCGGCGAATAAGGGCGGCTGATGCCGGTGAAGCGTTGTGCAGGAGCCGGTACCAGGGTGGAGAAATCGCTCATTTTCGCCTCAAATGTGGAGGAATCGCTGCGCCATGAAAGCGCGAATCGGCCCGGCAGGCGCGCCGAAAAGGGTCGCGCTGTCACACTGAGACTTGCGACTGTTGTGAATCTGTTACAATATTTGCGGCATGGCCGCGTCCGCACGCAAGCTCTATCTCGGCGGCCGCCTGCGGCGGCTGCGGCGCGAACTCGGACTCAACCAGAGCGCGATGGCCGGCGAAATCGGCGTCTCGCCCTCCTATCTCAACCATCTCGAGCGCAACCAGCGGCCGGTGACGGCGCAGGTGCTGCTGCGGCTGGCGGAAGTGTATGACGTCGACCTGCGCGCCTTCGCGGCGGAAGGGGCGGACGGCACCGGCATCGACCAGCTCGGCGAGATCTTCGCCGATCCGATGTTCGCCGATATCGCCATTCCCCGCTACGAACTGGTCGAGATTGCCGACAATGCCCCGTCCGTCGCCGACGCGGTCTCGCGTCTGTACGCCGCGCTGGTCGAGCGGCGCCAGCACCCGGCCGGAGCGGCCCCCGACGAGACTTCGCCGGTCACGCCCGAAGCCTGGGTGCGCGACCATATCCAGGCCCAGCGCAATCATTTCCCCTATATCGAGGAAGCGGCCGAGACTCTCGCCGGGGCCCTCGGCGAGCCGGCCGCGATCTTCGACGCGCTGCGGCGGCGGCTGCGAGACGGCTTCGGCATCGATACCAGGGTGGTGCCGCCGGAGCTGCTCGAACCGACCAGCCAGGCGTACGATTTTCATCGCAAGCGGCTGATGCTCTCGGCGATGCTGCGGCCGGAGAGCCGCACGTTCGGCGCCGCCTACCAGCTCGCTCTGGTCGAGTTCGGGCCGATGCTGAGCCGGATGGTCGAGACGGCCGGAGCGCCCGACATGCCGACCCGCAAGCTGCTCCACATGAGCCTCGCCAATTACGCGGCGGGCGCGATCATGATGCCCTACGCCCCCTTCCTCGAGGCGGCGGAGCGGCACCGCTACGATATCGACCGGCTCTGCGCCCTGTTCGGCGCCAGCGTCGAGCAGGTCGCGCACCGGCTCACCACTCTGGGCCGCAACAATGCCCGCG
>DASUVK010000089.1:0-65589 GCA_036378975.1 Allosphingosinicella sp.
ATGGTGATGCCGCGCTCGCGCTCCTCGGGAGCCTTGTCGATATTGGCATAGCTCGTGTAGGTCGCGCCGCCGGTCTTGGCGAGGACCTTGGTGATCGCCGCGGTGAGCGACGTCTTGCCATGGTCGACGTGACCGATGGTGCCGATGTTGCAGTGCGGCTTCGTCCGCTCGAATTTAGCTTTCGCCATTGTCCCTAATCCTCGTTTGTGTACTTAACTCAAAATCTTAGCGGTCAGGCGAGCTTCGCCTTGACCTCTTCAGCGACGTTCGCCGGCACCTCGTCGTAATGCGAGAACTGCATCGTGTACTGGGCGCGGCCCTGGCTGAAGGACCGCAGCTCATTAACGTAGCCGAACATATTGGCAAGCGGCACCAGCGCCTCGACGACCTGCGCGTTGCCGCGGCTGTCCGTCCCCTGGATCTGGCCCCGCCGGCTGTTGAGGTCGCCGATGACGTCGCCCAGATACTCTTCGGGGGTCACCACCTCAACCTTCATCATCGGCTCGAGCAGCTTGATGCCGGCCTTCTGGGCGGCCTCGCGCATCGCGCCGCGGCCGGTGATCTCGAACGCCAGCGCCGAGGAGTCGACGTCGTGATATTTGCCGTCGGTCAGGCGGATCTCGAAATCGATGATCGGGAAGCCGATCAGCGACCCGGTCTCGGCCGTCTCGCGCATGCCCTTCTCGACCGAGGGGATGTACTCGCGCGGGATGTTGCCGCCCTTGACCTCGTCCTTGAAGACGATGCCGGTGCCGCGCTCGCCCGGAGTCAGCGACACCCGGACCTCGCCGAACTGGCCGGAGCCGCCCGACTGCTTCTTGTGGGTGTAGGTGACGTCGACCGGCTTCGCCAGGCTCTCGCGATAGGCGACCTGCGGCGCGCCGACATTGGCGTCAACCTTGAACTCGCGCTTCATGCGGTCGACGAGGATCTCGAGGTGGAGCTCGCCCATCCCCTTGATGATCGTCTGGCCGCTTTCCTGGTCGGAGGAGACGCGGAAGCTCGGATCCTCGGCGGCCAGGCGCGAGAGGGCGATGCCCATCTTCTCCTGGTCGGCCTTGGTCTTCGGCTCGACCGCGACCTCGATGACCGGGTCGGGAAACTCCATCCGCTCGAGGATGATCGGCGCGTTGGTCGCGCAGAGCGTGTCGCCGGTGGTGGTGTCCTTGAGGCCGACCAAGGCGACGATGTCGCCGGCAAAGGCCTCCTTGATGTCCTCGCGGTCGTTGGCATGCATCAGCAGCATGCGGCCGACCTTCTCCTTCTTGTCCTTGACCGAGTTGAGGACGACGGAGGCGCTGTCGAGCTTGCCCGAATAGATGCGGGCGAAGGTCAAGGTGCCGACGAACGGGTCGGTCATGATCTTGAAGGCCAAAGCGGCGAACGGCGCGCTGTCCTCGGCCGGACGCTCGTCGACGGTCTCGCGGTCGAGCTTGAGGCCCTGGATCGGCGGCACGTCGAGCGGCGAGGGCAGATAATCGACGACCGCGTCGAGCATCGGCTGGACGCCCTTGTTCTTGAACGCCGAGCCGGTCAGCACCGGCACGAACGAGAAGTTCAAGGTGCCCTTGCGGATCAGCTTCTTGAGCGTGGCGACGTCGGGCTCGGTGCCTTCGAGATAGGCCTCCATCACCGCCTCGTCCTGCTCGACCGCCATCTCGACCAGGTCCATGCGCGCGGCCGCGGCCGCGTCCTTCATGTCGTCGGGGATCTCGCGGATCTCGAACTTGGCGCCGAGGCTCTCCTCGAGCCAGACGATGGCGTGGTTGGCGACGAGGTCGACGACGCCGACGAAGTCGCTCTCGAGGCCGATCGGCAGCTGCATCACCATCGGCCGGGCGCCGAGGCGGTCCTTGATCATGGCGACGCAGCGATCGAAGCTCGCGCCCATGCGGTCGAGCTTGTTGACGAAGCACATGCGCGGCACTTTGTACTTGTCGGCCTGTCGCCAGACCGTCTCCGACTGCGGCTCGACGCCGGCGACCCCGTCGAACACCGCGACCGCGCCGTCGAGGACGCGCAGCGACCGCTCCACCTCGATGGTGAAGTCGACGTGGCCCGGGGTGTCGATGATGTTGATCCGGTGGTCGTTCCAGAAGCAGGTCGTCGCGGCGCTGGTGATCGTGATCCCGCGCTCCTGCTCCTGCTCCATCCAGTCCATGGTGGCGGTGCCCTCATGGACCTCGCCGATCTTGTAGGACTTGCCGGTATAATAGAGGACGCGCTCCGTGGTCGTGGTCTTGCCGGCGTCGATATGCGCCATGATCCCAATGTTGCGGTAGCGGTCGAGCGGGTGACTGCGGGGCACGTTATTCACTCCAGGCCGGGCCAACCGCCCGGCGTTCAATGGGTTACCAGCGGTAATGCGAGAAAGCGCGATTGGCTTCCGCCATGCGGTGCGTGTCCTCGCGCTTCTTGACCGCATTGCCGCGATTGTTGGCGGCGTCCATCAGCTCGCCGGACAGGCGGCCCGACATGGTGTTCTCGGAGCGGCTGCGCGCCGCGCCGATCAGCCAGCGTATCGCCAGCGCCTGGGCGCGCTCGGGGCGGACCTCGACCGGTACCTGGTAGGTGGCGCCGCCGACGCGGCGGCTGCGGACCTCGATGCCCGGCTTGACGTTGTTCAGCGCGTCGTGGAACACGCCGAGCGGATCGCGCTTGGCGCGGGTCTCGATCGTGTCGAAGGCGCCGTAGACGATGCCTTCGGCCACCGACTTCTTGCCGTCGAGCATGACGGAATTCATGAACTTGGAAAGCACGATGTCCCCGAACTTCGGATCGGGGAGGATTTCGCGCTTCTCGGGGCGACGACGACGAGACATACAGATATTCCCTCTTAACTTCAGGCCAGGCTGACGCCCGGACTTACTTCGGACGCTTGGCGCCGTACTTCGAGCGGGACTGGCGGCGGTCCTTGACACCCTGGGTGTCGAGCACGCCGCGCAGGACATGGTAGCGGACGCCGGGAAGATCCCGGACGCGGCCGCCGCGGATCAGGACCACCGAGTGCTCCTGGAGATTGTGCCCCTCGCCGGGGATGTAGCTGATCACCTCGCGCTGGTTGGTGAGGCGAACCTTGGCGACCTTGCGGAGCGCCGAGTTCGGTTTCTTCGGCGTGGTCGTGTAGACCCGGGTGCAGACGCCGCGCTTCTGCGGATTCTGCTCCATCGCCGGAACCTTGGATTTCGCCTTCTGCGGCTCGCGACCCTTGCGGATCAGCTGATTGATCGTCGGCATGAAGCCCTTCACTTCCCTAAGTTACTTTACCGAGGCGCAAAAAACGCAAAAAAACCGGGCGGCCTCTCGGCCCCCTGGCCCTTGCGACGCAACAGCAATGTTCAAGCTCTTGTTTCGCCCGCTTTGAGGACAGCGTCTGGCTTGCACAGCCACCACCAGCCCCGGGCGAGGCGGCCTATAGCCGCGAGCGGGATATGGGTCAACGGGGCAGATTTGCAAGGGAATGGGCCAAGCCGTCCCTCAGATGTCGACGAGGTCCATTCGCCGCTCGATCGCGGAGACGCTGGACATGCGCCATGCCCACGCTGAGGCAAGCAATTTCGACTTGGTTCGCAGCAGACCTTGCGAGAGTTGCTCACGCGTCACGTCGGTGAGGTCGGCGTGCACACGCTTCATCAGGTCCAGGGTAATCGGCAATGCGGCCCATGGGGGCGGTTTGCCCCGAAGCGGCTCAACGGCCAACCACCAACATAGGATATGCCAAAAAAGAACCGGCGCCCGCATCGCTGCGGGCGCCGGCGCCTTGCCCCACTCTCGAACTCGTCAGGCGACCTTGGCGGTCTCGATCTCCTCCGGGTCGCGCAGGACATAGCCGCGGCCCCAGACGGTCTCGATATAATTGTCGCCGCCGCAGGCCAGCGACAGCTTCTTCCTCAATTTGCAGATGAAGACGTCGATGATCTTCAATTCCGGCTCGTCCATGCCGCCGTAGAGATGGTTGAGGAACATCTCCTTGGTCAGAGTCGTGCCCTTGCGGAGCGAGAGCAGCTCCAGCATCGCATATTCCTTGCCGGTCAGATGGACTCGGGCGCCGTCGACCTCGACCGTCTTGGCGTCGAGGTTCACCGCCAGCTTGCCCGTGCGGATCACGGACTGGCTGTGGCCCTTGGAGCGGCGCACGACGGCGTGGATGCGGGCGACCAGCTCGTCGCGGTGGAATGGCTTGGTGACATAGTCGTCGGCGCCGAAGCCGAGGGCGCGGACCTTGGAATCCATTTCGCTGATACCAGAGAGGATCAGCACCGGCGTGCCGACCTTGGCGAGCCGCAGCTTCTTGAGCACGTCGTAGCCGTGCATGTCGGGCAGATTGAGGTCGAGCAGGATGATGTCGTAATCGTACAGCTTGCCGAGGTCCAAGCCCTCCTCGCCGAGGTCCGTCGTGTAGACGTTGAAGCCCTCGCCGGTCAGCATCAGCTCAATGCTCTTGGCGGTCGTCGGTTCGTCTTCGATCAGCAGCACGCGCATGATACCGGCCCCTCTTGCCCAGCGGTCCCGGGGCCTTGCCGCCCCGGTTTCCCCCTGATGGAGTTCATTAACCATGGGAGAAGTGAACGCAAAAGGTTAATTTCGAATTAAACGAGGATTCACAATCACTCCGCTGGGCGTTGCGCGGCCGCAACAGGCGTGGCAGGGCCCGGGCGGTGTGGGACAAATATGTTCTCTTCATCGACGGCGAGGCGATCGTCATCGACAAGCCGGCCGGCCTCGCCGTCCATCCGGGCTCGCGCACGCCCGAAAGCCTCGAAGATTATCTGAAGCATTTCCGCTTCGGCTTCCAGCGCGCGCCGCTTCCGGTCCACCGGCTCGACCGCGACACCAGCGGCTGCCTCCTCCTCGCCCGCAACCCCAAGGCCCACAAGCGTTTCCAGCGCGCCTTCGAGGCCAAGCAGGTGACCAAGACCTACCTCGCCGTGCTCGACGGCGTGCCTGACGGGGCGGAAGGCGAGATCGACATGCCGCTGGCCAAGGTCTCAACCGAGGCCGAGGGCTGGCGGATGGTGCCCGACCCCAAGGGCAAGGCGGCGCTCACCCGCTGGCGCAAGGTCGCAGTTCGCGACGGTCGAGCGGTCCTCCTCTTCTCGCCCGAGACCGGTCGCACCCACCAGATCCGCGTCCACGCCGCGGCCGGCCTCGGCCTCCCGATCGCCGGCGACCCGGTCTATGGCGGCTCGCGCGGGCCGATGCTGCTGCACGCTTTGTCGCTGCGCGTCGAGCGCGAGGGCAAGAAGCCGATCGAGGCGACGGCGCCGCTGCCGCCGACCTTCGTCGCGGCGGGCCTCGGCGATGTCCTCGACTGAACCTTTCGTCCTGCCCGAGGAGGCGCTGGACGAGAAGTTCCTCGCCTCCACAGGGCCCGGCGGCCAGAACGTCAACAAGGTCGCCACCGCCGTCCAGTTGCGCTGCGACGTGTTCAGGCTCGGCCTCGCCCCCGCCGTCTACGCGCGGCTCAAGAAGCTCGCCGGCAGCCGCATGACCGGCGAGGGCGAGATAATCATCACCGCCCGCACCCACCGCACCCAGGACGCCAATCGCGAGGAGGCCCGCGCCCGCCTCGCCGAGCTCATCGCCAAGGCCCATGTCGCCCCCCGCAGGCGGGTGAAGACGAAGCCGAGCCGCGCGGCGAAGGCGCGGCGGGTGGACGAGAAGAAGGGCCGCGGCGCCGTCAAGCAGGCCCGGGGGAAGGTCAGGCTGGACTGAATCCGTCAGGCTGAACGCGTTTCAGAATCCCGGGACGAGCCCCTCCGCCGGTGGAGAACCGGACCCTGAAACCAGTTCAGGGTGACGCGAGGCCGAGGATCCGCGCTTCCCGCACATAGGCAAAGCCGCCCTCCCCTGCCCATGCCCGCCCGTCGGGATAGCGAAGCTCGACGCCGGCGAGCTCCCCCTCGTCCGCCAGCCGCATGTTGACGCCCATGACGACGTTCCCGTGCTTCGCCGCCGCGCCCTCCGTCAGCACGAAATGGGTCGTCACGCCGCACCTTCCGCAGAACCGGAGCAGCGCCCCGGGCTCCGCCTTGTCCTCCCGGAAATAGCCGAGCGCGTCCCCCTCGACGCGAACCTCGGAGGGATGGAAATACCCCCATTGCGCGCCCGACTTGCTGCAGAGCGTGCAATTGCACTCGTGGATGAAGTCCGGAAGCTTGGCGATCTCGACGCGGAGCTGGCCGCAGAGGCAGGAGAGGTTCAGCATGTCCTGTCGTATCAGCGGGGGTCCTTGTTCGATAGCCGTTCCGCTTTGGCGACGCTTACGAATATCGCAACTCGGAGCGCGATCCGGTCGATTCAGGCCTGCTGAGCAAGAGGCAATCGCGCGGAATCAGTTCGGCATCGAAAAGGTGAAGCGCGTCTCTTCCTCGGACGAGGAAACTTCCATCGATCCGCCATGGGCCTTCGCGATCTCGTCGACGATGAAGAGGCCCAGGCCGAGCCCCTGCTGGCTGCGGCGCACGGCGCCCCTGAAAAACGGCTGGAAGAGCTGTGCGCGGGCAGCCGGCGGGATCGGAACGCCGCCATTCGCGACGGATAGGACGAATTCGCCTTCCGCGGTGTATGCTTCCAGCTCGATCGGGAGGCCGGGCGCGCCATGCGTAATCGCGTTGCCCAGCAGGTTCGAGGCAAGCTGCGCGATCCGCTCGGGATCGCAATCGACGGGCTGCTCTATCGAGAAGCGCGTGATGATCTTGCGATCCGGCGCGATGGCCCGAATTTCGGCGACGACCTGCTCGAGCACCGGCTTCAAGGGGCGCTCCTTGTCGCGATTGAGGGCAAGCCCCTCGCCCAGCCTGCCGCGTGCAAAGTCGAGGACATTCTCGATCAGCGCCTGCGCGCGGGATACGCTTGCGCCCATCTCCGCGACGACCAGCCGGCCCCGGCCGCTCAACGTCTCCCGCTCGCCGATCATCCGGACACCCGCCGCCAGCGCCATCAGCGGATTGCGAAGATCGTGTCCAAGAACGGCGATGAACTGCTCCCTGAGCACCGCGATGTCGTGTTCGGCCGCCGCTTTCGCCTCGGCCTCCGATTTCGCCGCTACCAGGCCGCGTTCGTATGTACGCCGGTCGACCGCTTTGAAGACCGTAAGGCGAGTGAATAGATGCTCGCCATCCGGTCCACGCTTCTCGGCAGCGTTCGCGATCACCGGCAGCTTGCCGCCCTCCGTGTCCAGCAGATCGAGCGCCAGCTCATGCACGAACCCCTGCAGTCGCAGCAGCGGCGCCATGTGCGTCTCATAGGCGATACGGCCGCCAAAGCTGAGCAGCGAGTGGAATGATTCTCCAACCAGCTTGTCGCTTGAGGTGCCCAGCCAATCGATCAGCGTGCGGTTCACCTTCACGATGCGACCGTCGGGCGATAGCGAGAGGTAACCGCATGGGGCGTTCTCGTAGAGATCGGCGAGATCTTCGCCCACGACCCTGTCAGACAAAGGCGCGGATCGCCGCCGTCACTTTTTCAGGCGCGCTGAGGTTGGGGCAGTGGCCGGTCGCATCGAGAAGCACGTACTCGCTGTTGGGGATCTGGGCGTGGACGTATTCGCCCACGCAGGGCGGGGCGATGATGTCCTCGCGGCACTGCAGGACGAGCGTGCGGGCGGCAAGCCGCGGCAGGTCGGCTCTGTTGTCCGAGAAAAAAGTCGTCCGTGCGAACTGGCGCGCGATCTCCGGATCGGTCGCGCAGAAGCTGTTGGCGAGCTTTACGCCGAGTTCAGGCCGATCGGGATTGCCCATGATGGCCGGTGCCATGGCCGCCGACCAGCCGAGATGATTGTCGGCGAGGAACTCGAGGAGCTCCTCGACCTGGGCGTGCAAGAAGCCGCCGACATAGTCCCCATCATCTACATAACGTGGGGACGGTCCGACCATGATTAGCTCAGAAAACATGCCCGGCGCCTGCAACGTGGCGAGCGCGCCGATCATCGCGCTCACGGAATGGCCGACGAAAATCGCGTCCTTCAGTTGAAGTGCGCGGCCGATCTCGACCACATCCTCGGCATAGCCCTCGAGCCTCGCATACTTGGCGGGGTCATAGGCTGTCAGGTCGGATCGGCCCGCGCCGACGTGATCGAACAGAATGACCCGAAAATCCGGCTCGAACTTGCGAGCGACCTCGGTCCACATGTTCTGATCACAGCCGAAGCCATGGGAAAACATCATGGCGCGCGATCCCGCGCCAGAGATGTTCACATTGTTCCGGCGGATCACCATGGCGCACACCCTACACAGGTTGTCGCGATATCCCAATCGACATGCGCTGCGCCTGGCCGGGGTGGCGGAATCAGGGGTGGAGGCCCACATCGGGCCGAGCCCAGCCGGAGCGACGGAGCGGACATGTACGACTTCAGGATCGAAACGACCGACAAGGCCGAGGCCTGGCGCCAGATCGTCGTCGCCGCCGACGCCCTCACCGCGGGCGAACCGGACGCGGTCGCCAACATGGCCAATGTCGCCGCGCTGCTGTTCGAGGCGCTGCCGGAGCTCAACTGGGCGGGCTTCTACCGCAACGTCGGCGGCGAGCTGGTGCTGGGGCCGTTCCAGGGGCGCGCCGCCTGCATCCGCATCCCGTTCGGCAAGGGCGTGTGCGGGACCGCCGCCGCGACGCTCGAACCGCAGCTCGTCGAGGACGTCGATGCCTTCGCCGGCCACATCGCCTGCGACAGCGCCTCGCGCTCGGAGCTGGTCGTGCCGCTGGTGCACGAAGTCGAGCTGCTCGGCGTCCTCGACCTCGACAGCCCGCGCCGGGCCCGCTTCGACGCCGGCGACCTCGCCTTCTGTCTCGAATTGGCACGCCTGCTCGCGCCGAGGCTGGCCGTCCGGTAGCAAAGCCTCTCCCGAAGCGTTAAAAAAGTCCTAACGAGCCCCGACTCCGCGTCGGGGCCGGCAGCTCTGGCGCACAGGGGACGAACATGAGCAAGCTCTGGCTGATCGGCTTGGCGGCATCGGCCGCCTGGACCCCGGCGGCGATCGCGCAGACCGCGCCCGCCGGCGCAATGGGGCCTCACCCGATGCCGCCTGCGGGCACGATGATCCATCACCCGATGCCGGGCGGCCACATGCCCGGCATGCACCGGATCGGCCGCGGCGGCTTCATTCCACCCTTCTTCATGGGCCCCCAGTTCATCGTCCACGATTGGCGGATGTTCGGCTTCCCGCCGCCCATGCCGGGCGGCCACTGGGTGCGCTTTTATGACGACGCTTTGCTCGTCGACCGCGACGGCCGCGTGATGGACGGCCGCTACGGCTGGGACTGGGACCGGCGCCGCGACCGCGACGATTATGACGATCACGGCTATGACGACGATGACGAAGGCCGCTACGGCCGCCGCGACCGCGACGACGACCATCGAAGCTGGGATCGCGACGACCGGCGGCGGGTGGTTCGCACCTACCGCCACGACGGCCGGCCGAAGGCGAAGGGCGATTGCCGGCGCCGGTGCGACCCTGTTCGTCACGTCCCGCCGCCGCCGCCGCGGCATCACGGCTATGGATATGGCTACGGTTACGGATATGGCTGCGGCTGCGGCCCGATCGTGATCACCGAGACGACGACCACGACCGCCCCGGTCGTCGAGACCCGCACTTATTACGAGACGGTGACCGAGCGCGTCGCACCGCGGCGGCACTATCGCAAGCCCGTCCGGCGCGCTCCACCGCCGCCGCCGCCGCCCCGTCCGGGCGAAAGAGGCTAGCTCAACCGGTCGAGTGCCTCGTCGCCGAGGCGGCCGGGGACGATCACCAGCGGACAGGGCAGACTGCCGGCGACCGCGCCGGAGAAATGGCTGACGAGCGGGCCCGGTCCGCCCTCCGCCGCCGCGCCGAGCACCAGAGCGGCGACGTCGTCACGCTCGGCGAGCAGGTCGGCAATGGCTTTTTCGGGTTCGCCCTGGCGGACCAGGATGGCCGGGACGATTCCGGCCTCCTCGACAATCGCCCCCGAGGCCTGCAGCACCATCGCCTCGGCCCGCAGCTTCGCTTCCTCCTCCATCGCCGCCTGGACGCCGCCCCATTGGACGAACTCGGCCGGCGCGATGACGGCGAGCAGGATGACGCCGCCGCCCGTCCCGGCGGCGCGTCGGGCGGCATAACGCAGCGCGGCGCGCGCCTCGCTCGTCTCGTCGATCACCACCAGATAGGATCGCATTCGCCCTCCCGCGGGGGGGGGAGGGCGGCATGCGATCGCGCAGCCCTCGTCCTCGCCGCGGCAATGCTGCGCCAGATCGCCTCCCCGCGCAAGCGCGCGCCCCTTCTTGCGCCCGCTCAGGACAGGCTTGACCCGGCCCCTCCAGATGCTGTTTGGCGTTTCGCGGAGAGCCGCCGGGAGCCTGTGCGCCATGCCCATCGAATTGAAGATGCCCGCTCTGTCGCCGACGATGGAGGAAGGCACACTCGCCAAATGGCTGGTCAAGGAGGGCGACACGGTGGCCGCCGGCGACCTGCTCGCCGAGATCGAGACCGACAAGGCGACGATGGAGTTCGAGGCGGTCGACGAAGGCACGATCGCCAGGATTCTGGTCCCCGAGGGCACCGACGAGGTCAAGGTCGGCACCGTCATCGCGCTGATCGCCGGCGAGGGCGAGGATGCCGAGGCGGCCGCGGCGGGGCCGGCGGCGGCGGAGGAGCCGGTCGCGAAGGACGGCGGCGAGACCGGTGCCGGCCAGCCGGCGAAGGAGGAAGTCGCGCCTGCGCCGGCCGCCGCGTCGCGCGGGATCAACCCGGTGCAGCATTCGGAGGCCCGCGAGACCGCGCCCCAACCCAGGGCCGACACCGGCGACCGCGTCAAGGCGAGCCCGCTCGCCCGCCGCCTGGCGGAGCAGCGCGGCATCGCCCTCGACGGCCTGTCCGGTTCGGGTCCGGGCGGCCGCATCGTCAAGGCCGACGTCGACGGCGCCGCCGGCAAGCCCGCCGCGCCACAGGCGGCCGCTCCGTCGGCCGTCCCGGCCCCGGCGCCGGCCTACGCCGTGCCCGAAATCCCGCACGAGGTGACCAAGCTCTCCAACATGCGCAAGACGATCGCCCGGCGCCTGACCGAGTCGAAGCAGAACGTTCCGCACATCTACCTCACCGTCGACGTCCGGCTCGACGCCCTGCTCAAGCTGAGGAGCGAGCTCAACGCCAGCCTCGAGCCGCGCGGCGTCAAGCTGTCGGTCAACGACCTCATGATCAAGGCGCTCGCCGCGGCTCTGATCGAGGTGCCCGAATGCAACGTCCAATATACCGGGAGCGAGCTCGTCACCTTCAAGCGCGCCGACATCTCGGTGGCGGTGTCGATCCCGGGCGGCCTGATCACCCCGGTCGTCGCCGAAGCCGATACCAAGCCCCTGTCCCGTATCGCCACCGAGATGAAGGACCTCGCCGCCCGCGCCCGCGAAGGCAAATTGAAGCCCGAGGAATATCAGGGGGGGACGGCTAGTCTGTCGAATATGGGGATGTACGGGATCTCGGTCTTCTCGGCGGTGATCAACCCGCCGCAGGGGATGATCATGGCGATCGGGGCCGGCGAGAAAAGGCCCTGGGTGATCGACGACAGCCTGCAGATCGCGACCGTGATGAGCGCCACCGGCAGCTTCGACCACCGCGCCATCGACGGCGCCGACGGCGCCCGGCTGATGAAGGCGTTCAAGCGGCTGGTCGAGGCCCCGCTCGGCATGCTGGCCTGAGATGGCGCTGGGCAAGGCCGTCCTGGTCGGAATCGTCGCCTCGCTGGCCATTCCCTACGTGTTCCGGCACGATACCGGACAGCTCGGCGAATGGTCGCGGCTCGGCCTCGTCCGCTTCGCCCTCGGCGACACCCCGCTCGGCTGGTCGCTCCCCCTGTTCGCCGCGGTGACCCTGTTCGCCTGGCTGTTCCTCGCCTGGGCCGAACGATGAGACGGCCGGGAAAGCGGGCTTGAACGCGAGATGGGCCGAATTCATCTCCAGCCCGGCCGCCCGTCGGGCGACGATCGTCCTTCTGGTCCTCCAGACGGGAGGCTGCGCCGTCGACCTGGCCGCCGAGCAAGTTTGGCTGATGTCCGCCATCTGCCTGGCCAGCGCCAGCGCCCTCGCCGAGCTGCTTGCCTTCCTCCTGTGGCTGGCGCTGGCGCTGTCCTGGGCGGTGGGCCTGCTCGCGATCCGCCTGCCGTCGGCCCGGCCGGCCTATTGGGCGCTGCTCGCCGCAATCCCGACCGCCCATCTCGTCCAGACCTCGCTGCTGCGGCGCGGGGTGCTGAGCTGTGACGGGCCCTGAACAGGAATTCGCTTATGGCTGACAGCTACGACCTCATCATCCTCGGCTCGGGGCCGGGCGGCTATGTCGCCGCGATCCGGGCGAGCCAGCTCGGCCTCAAGACGGCGATCGTCGAGCGGGAGAAGCTGGGCGGGATCTGCCTCAACTGGGGGTGCATCCCGACCAAGGCTTTGCTGAGGACGAGCGAGATCCACCATTATCTCACCCACGCCTCCGCCTACGGGCTCAGCGCCGAGAAGGTCGGGTTCGACCTCGCCAGGATCGTCGACAGGAGCCGCAAGGTCGCCGGCCAATTGAACGCCGGCGTCAAGGGGCTGATGAAGAAGAACAAGGTCGCCGTCGTCGAAGGCGAGGGGGTTCTGAAGGGCAAGGGCGGGCTCGCCGTCACCAGGGAGGGCAAGACCACCGAGCTCGAGGCCAAGCATATCATCGTCGCCACCGGCGCGCGGGCGCGCGACCTGCCGTTCGCCAAAGCGGACGGCGAGCGGATCTGGACCTACCGGCACGCGATGGTGCCCAAGGTCATGCCGACCAAATTGCTGGTGGTCGGCTCGGGCGCGATCGGGGTCGAGTTCGCCAGCTTCTATTCGGACATGGGCGCCGAGGTGACGATCGTCGAGATGCTGGAGCGGATCCTGCCGGTCGAGGACGAGGAGGTCAGCGCGTTCGTCCACAAGGCGCTGGTGAAGCAGGGGATGAAGCTCCACGTCGGCTCGGGTGTCGACAGCCTCAAGGCGTCGGCCTCGGGGGTCAGAGCGTCGATCAAGGGGGTGGGCGAGCAGGACTACTCTCACGCCATCGTCGCCATCGGCATCGTCCCCAACAGCGAGGGGATCGGCCTCGAGGCCTTGGGCGTGAAGACCGACCGCGGCCACATCGTCACCGACGGCTTCGGGCGGACCAATGTCGAGGGGATCTACGCGATCGGCGACGTCACCGGCCCGCCCTGGCTGGCCCACAAGGCGAGCCACGAGGGCGTCGTCTGCGTCGAAGCCATAGGGACACTTGCCGGCAAGTGTCCCTCTCCGCATCCGTTCGAGACGTGGAACATCCCGGGCTGCACCTACTCGCGCCCGCAGGTGGCGTCGGTCGGCCTCACCGAAGCCGCCGCGAAAGCCGCCGGCAGGAAAGTGAAGGTCGGCAAATTCCCGTTCATCGGCAACGGCAAGGCGATCGCATTGGGCGAGGCGGAGGGGTTCGTGAAGACCGTGTTCGACGCGGAGACGGGGGAGCTGCTCGGCGCCCACATGGTCGGCGCGGAGGTCACCGAGCTGATCCAGGGCTATGCGGTGGCGCGCCAGCTCGAGACCACCGAGGCCGAGCTGATGCACACGGTGTTCCCGCATCCGACTCTGAGCGAGATGATGCACGAGAGCGTGCTCGACGCTTACGGGCGGGCGCTGCATTATTAGGGTTCGGCTTCATCGGATGAAGCCGCATGGGTCGCAGGTGCCAGGCACGTGCCAGGCACGTAGCTGGCACGTAGCTGGCACGTGGCTGGGGAGTCGCAGGTGCCAGGGTCGCTGGTGCCAGGTACGTATCTGGCACGTAGCTGGCACCATGGATCCCCCGGGCTGCACCTACTCGCGCCCGCA
Source organism: Allosphingosinicella sp. (assembly GCA_036378975.1). GTDB lineage: Bacteria > Pseudomonadota > Alphaproteobacteria > Sphingomonadales > Sphingomonadaceae > Allosphingosinicella. The sequence goes on from DASUVK010000089.1 coordinate 13,833, forward strand.
GGTGGCGTCGGTCGGCCTCACCGAAGCCGCCGCGAAAGCCGCCGGCAGGGGTCGCTGGTGCCAGGTACGTATCTGGCACGTAGCTGGCACCATGGATCCCATGGATCCCTAAAGCGACCCCGGTCGGCGGATACCCCCGAACTTTTGACCACGGAACGGGCGCTGCTGATTAGCGCTATCATGCTCTACGCGCGCGCCACTTCGACCAGCGGCCAGAAGGGCGAGCGTGGCTCGATCCAGTTAGAGCGAGGGAAGCTCTCGCCTAGGTCGCAGGTGCCAGGCACGTAACTGGCACGTAACTGGCACGTAGCTGGCACGTAGCTGGCACGTGGCTGGCACGTGGCGCAGGCGGCATGGCGCTGGCACGTGGGAGTCGCAGGTGCCAGGCACGTAGCTGGCACGTAGCTGGCACGTGGCTGGCACGGGGCGCTGGCGGCATGGCGCTGGCACGTGGCCCTGCTGCCTTTCCGATGAGTGGACTCGCATGAGTTGCGCTTTTCTGGCAAATGCGGGCGATGCCGCGTGCGCCTCGCCTCGTCGTCCCGGATCAGCCGCATCACGTCACCCAGCGCGGGCAGAGCCGGAGCCCGGTCTTCTTTGCCGAGGAGGATTACGCCTTCTACCTGGCGCTGCTGCGCCACTGGTGCGCCAAGACCGGCGTGACCGTCTGGGCCTGGTGCCTGATGCCCAACCATGTCCACCTCATCCTGGTGCCGCCGGCCGAGGACCGGCTGGCCGCGGCGCTCGGCCCGCTCCATCGCCGCTACGCCCTCGAGATGAACCGCCGCCACGGCTGGACGGGCCATCTCTGGCAGGACCGCTTCGCCTCCTTCCCGCTGGACGAGGCGCGCCTCTACGCCTCGCTGCGCTATATCGAGCTCAACCCGGTGCGGGCGCGGCTGACGGCGCGGCCGGAGGACTGGCGCTGGTCGAGCGCACGGGGCCATCTCGGGCTCGCCGCCGACCGGCTCGTCGACCCGGCGCCGGCGAGGGTGCGGGTGGATGACTGGCGGGGCTTCCTCGACGAGGGCCTGGATCCCGACGACCATGCCGACCTGCGCCTCGCCGAGCGCAGCGGCCGCCTTCCCCAAGGGCGCGGAGGCAGATCCGACTAATGCGCCTGGCGATATCGGTGCCACCCGTTTCCTATCGGTACCAGCTACGTGCCTGGCACGTAGCTGGTACCTGTCCTGAGTTCTGGCACGGAGCTGGTACCTGTCCTGAGTTCACTGGTGACTGTCCCCTCCTCGGCCTGGCGGGGCTCCGGGAAGAAATAGGGAATCGGCGGGCAAGTGGTTGTTCTTCTTGCTAAATGGCTGTTTCCAAACCCTATTTTCGCGGCGGGGCTTGAAAAGCCGGCGGTTTGTTCCTATAATGTTCCAGACGGCGAGGGGCGCCGAGTCGGGAGCGTGGGAAATGGACGGAGGGGAAGAGAGGGGGCCGCGGCGGCGGCTGACGCAGGCCCGGCGGGAGCGGTTCCTGGCGGTGCTGGCGCAGACCGGGAACCGGCGGATGGCGGCGGAGGCGATCGGGTTCGAGCCCCGGTCGATGGACCAGAGGCGCCGCTACGACGGGCTGCTCGACCGGCAGTGGAGCGACGCCGTCGCGCAGGCGGACCGGCGGCTGGCCGGGATCGAGGGACCCTATGACGAATCGGCCGGCGAGGCGCCGATGGTGGTCAAGCGCGGGCCCGGCGGCCGGCTCCAGCTTCAGAGGACCGGCGAGAAACGCTGGAGCCGGGCGGTCGAGGACCGCTTCTTCGCGACCCTGGCCGTCTGCGGCAACATCGCGGCGTCGGCGCGGGCGGTCGGCTTCTCGCAAAGCTGCATCGACCAGCGGCGGCGCAAATGGCCGGACTTCGCGCGCCGGCTGGAGGAGGCGCTCGACGATGCGGAGGTCGAGATCGAATTCCGGGTGGCGGCCGAGGTGCGTGGGCTGAGGGGGCTGAGGGGGGACGGTCACATTTCGCCGAGCGGCGACCGGTCGGGAACGGCGGCGCGTGAAAGCGACTGTCCCCAGCCGCTCGACATGGATGCCGCGATGCGCTTCCTCAAATGGCGCGAGGAGAAGAGGCGCGGCGGCGGGCGGCGGGGGCGGGTGCCGGCGCCGCCCAGCATCGACGAGGTCACGGAGCGGATCGTCAGGCGGGTGAAGGCGATCAGGCGGCACCGGGCGCGGGGCGGGCGGCCGCCCGGCGCGGAGGAATAGGGACAGTCACCGGGGACGGTCGCCGGCGACCGTCCCTCAAGGAGGAGCGGATGGAGCATCATCCGGTACGGGCGCTGGAGGAACTGGACGACGAGGAGCTGCGGCGGGTGCTCGCGGAGCTGAGCGAGGCGGACCGGCGGGCGCTGGAGGCGCATTGGCCGAGCTGGGCGCATGAAGGGCAGCTGGCGCCCGAGGGGCCGTGGCGGACCTGGACGGTGCTGGCGGGTCGCGGCTTCGGAAAGACCAAGGCGGGGGCGGAGTGGGTGTCGGCATTCGCCCGGGCTCATCCGGACGCGTCGATCGCCCTGGTCGCGGCGACGGCCGAGGAGGCGCGGGACGTGATGGTCGAGGGGCGAAGCGGGCTGCTCGCCGTCGCCCGGTTCGAGGAACGCGAGGCGATGGTCTGGCAGCCGAGCCGGCGCCGCCTGGTCTTCGCGAGCGGTGCGCAGGCCTTCCTCTATTCGGCGGCCAATCCCGAATCGCTGAGAGGGCCCGAGCATCATATCGCGTGGTGCGACGAGCTTGCGAAATGGCGCTACGCGGAAGCGGCCTGGTACAATCTCGGGCTCGGCCTCAGGCTCGGGACGAACCCGCGGGCGCTGGTGACGACGACTCCGCGCGGGGTGCCGGCGCTTCGCCGAATCCTAGCCGCGCCGCGATGCGCGACGACCGGCGGGCCGACCTGGGCGAACCCTCACAACGCCGAGGATTTCGTCGCCGCCCAGGTCGAGGCGCATGACGGGACAAGGTTCGGGCGGCAGGAGCTGGAGGGGATCCTGCTCGAGGACGTCGAGGGCGCGCTGTGGACCCGGGAGCTGATCGAGAAATCGCGGGTGGCGAGCGTCCCCGGCGACGTTCGGCGGGTCGTTATCGGAGTCGATCCGCCGGCGTCGGCCGAGGGCGATGCATGCGGTATCGTCGTCGTCCTGCTGGGGGCGGACGGGATCGGCTATGTGGCCGCCGACCTCAGCGTCGCCGGCCTGTCGCCGGAAGGGTGGGCGAAGAAGGTGGAGGCGGCGGCCCAGGCATGGGGAGCGGACCGGGTGGTCGCCGAGAAGAACATCGGCGGGGAGATGGTCGGGGCGGTGCTTCGCGGGGCGGACGTGGGTCTGCCGGTGACCCTGGTCCATGCCGGCGACGGCAAGTCGGCGCGGGCCGAGCCGGTGGCGGTGCTGTTCGAGAGCGGCAAGGCCAAATTCGCCGGCCGCTTCCCCGAGCTCGAGGACGAGCTGGCGGGGCTGACCTATGGACGCGGCTATCAGGGGCCGGGGCGGAGCCCGGACCGGGCCGACGCGATGGTCTGGGCGCTGACCGAGCTGCTGGTCAGGAGGAAGCGCTCCGAGCCGCGGATCAGCCTCCTGTGAGGGTCCCCTTCCGCTGCGCGATCAGCCCGGAGGAACGAGCGCCGGCGGTGCGGGGTCAGCGGCGGTCCGGGACGGCCGGGATCAGCTGCTCGTTCCCCTCCGCCTTGCCGGGCGGGAGACGCCCGGCGGCCCGCTCCGCGGCGAGATGCCTGACCAAGGGCGCGACGGCCTCGATCAGCCGGGCGCGAGAATGGCCGCGGCACCATTTGTCGATCCATCGGTCGATCAGAGCGTCGTTGCCGGGTCCGAGCGCGTCGCCGCTCGGGTCCGGCCCCCAGCGATTATAGGCGGTCAAATAGCCGCGCGCCGCACCCCCGTAATAGGTTCGCATGAGCTGATCCCTGCGAGCCCGGGTCCACTCCTCGCAGCTCGTCTCCACGGTCATCGTCGCCAGCCGCCGGGCCTCCCGCCTGGCCGGGACCGGCCGGCGCCCGATCAGGTCGATCGCGAGCGGCTCCAGGGCGTCCGCGACAAGGTGGGAGGGATTGCGGGCGCAATAAGCGTCGATGAACGCCCCGAGCTGCTTCCATGTGGCCGGGCCGAGCAGGTCGCCGGCCGGATCGGGCCCGTGGGCGTTGAAGCCGGTGACATAGCCGTGGAACCACAGATTGTAGGCGGCTTCGAGCAACGGAAGCGCGCCGCGCCCCGTCCGAACCTGGGCCCATGAGCGGCAGTCCGGCGCGCGGTGGGCGCGATAGAAGGGCTTGGCCGGAGCGGCGGCGACCGCCGGCGGCGAGGCCGACTGAAGAGCGAGCAGAAAAGCGGCGAGCACAGTCGGCATCGGCGAGGTGTCCGGGGATAATCACCGTTAGTAGCAGGGGACGGATCCGGCGCAAGCAGGTCGGGCGCGGAGGTCGCCGAGCTGATCCGGGCCAGGCGGTGGCGCCGTAGCTCGAGACCTCCGAGGAAGACCTCATGCAGACGGTCTTGCAGCATCCGACTCTGAGCGAGATGATGCACCAGAGCCTGCTCGACGCGTACGGGCGGGTGCTGCATCATTGAGCGAGGCGGAGGGGAGAGGCGCGTGGACCGGAGCGAGGCGATCCAGGCTTATTTCCGGGCCTTCCGGGAGCGGGACCGGGCAGTGCTCGAGCGGCTGCTGGCGCCCGGCTTCGTCCATTCGAGCCCGTTCGGACGCTGGGACGAGCGCGACCGGATGCTCGACGCGATCTGGCCGAGCGTCGGCCAGCACTGGGCTGAGGACATCGAGATCTACGGCGACGGCCCGGAGCTGCTGGTCCGATATCGCCACTCCACCGGCGGTCGGATGGCGGAGCATTTCCGCTTTGAAGGCGAGCGGATCGCGGAGGTGGAGGTCTATGTGGGACGATCGGGAGAATGCGGCGCGATGACGCCCAAGCAGGTCGTTGAGGCGTGGGTCGAACGCTTCAACGCGGGCGACGCGGCGGGCATCGCCGCGCTCTACCATGAGGATGCGGTCAACCATCAGGTGACGCAGGCGCCGGTCGCGGGACGCGAGGCGATAAGCGCGATGTTCGAGCGCGAGTTCGCGACCGCCGAGATGGTCTGCATCGCCGAGGCGATCCACGAGGCGGGGGAGGTCGCCGCACTCGAATGGCGCGACCCGCTCGGCCTGCGCGGCTGCGGCTTCTTCACGGTTCGGGACGGGCTGATCCTTTTCCAGCGCGGCTACTGGGACAAACTCTCCTTCCTGAAGATGCACCGCCTGCCGGTCGAGTGAAGTCGCCGTGGTCACCGGGCTGATCCGGGCCAGGCGGTGGCGAGGCAGCAGGCGGTCGGGGACAGTTACTAGGGTCCGGACTCATTAGAGCCACCCGATGACGGCGGCGGCAAGGGCGACGGCGCTCATGAAGGATTCGATCTTCATCGAGCGGTGCTGCAGGGGCCCGGGCGTTCCCCGGACCGGGCCGACCGATGGTCTGGCGCCGACCGAATTGCCCGTCAAAAAGCCGCGCCCCGCGGCGCGGATCACTTTGCTCTGATATCGGGGCGGGACGACCGGCCGCACCTTGCACCCCTTCGCGAAACCCGTAAGAACCCGGCGATGGACCGCATCATCATCCGCGGCGGCAAGCGCCTCGAGGGCCGCATCCCGATTTCCGGCGCCAAGAATGCGGCGCTGACCCTGCTCCCCTGCGCGCTGCTGACCGACGAGCCGCTGACGCTGAGGAACCTGCCGCGCCTCGCCGACGTCGACAGCTTCGGCCATCTGCTCAACCAGCTCGGCGTCTCGATCACGGTCGAGGGCGCCCGCGCCGACGAATTCGGGCGGGTGATGACGCTGAGGGCGTCGAAGCTGGTCTCGACCGTCGCCCCCTACGACATCGTCCGCAAGATGCGCGCCTCGATCCTCGTGCTCGGCCCGCTCGTCGCCCGCGCCGGCGAGGCGATTGTGTCGCTGCCCGGCGGCTGCGCGATCGGCATGCGCCCGGTCGACCTGCATCTGAAGGCATTGGAAGCGCTCGGCGCCGAGATCGAGGTCGCCGCCGGCTACGTCAAGGCGAAGGCGCCCAAGGGCGGCCTCCAGGGCGGCACCATCACCTTCCCCTCCGTCTCGGTCGGCGCCACCGAGAACGCGCTGATGGCGGCGGTCCTCGCCAAGGGCGAGACGGTGATCGAGAATGCGGCGCGCGAGCCCGAGATCACCGACCTCGCCAAATGCCTGATCGCGATGGGCGCCGACATCGAGGGGCTGCGCACCGATACGCTCACCATCCGCGGCAGGGACCGGCTGCACGGCGCCACCTATGCGGTGATGTCCGACCGGATCGAGGCGGGCAGCTATGCCTGCGCGGCCGGCATCACCGGCGGCTCGCTCGAGCTGGTCGGGGCGCGGCGGGAGACGATGCCATCGATCCTCTCGGGCCTCGCCGACGCCGGCCTGATCGTCGAAGACACGGCCGGCGGCATCCGAGTCAGCGCCGACGGCGCGCTCAAGCCGCTGTCCATCTCGACCGCCCCCTACCCCGCTTTCCCGACCGACATGCAGGCGCAGTTCATGGCGATGCTGACGCTGGCCGAAGGCACCAGCCTGCTGACCGAGACGATCTTCGAGAATCGCTACATGCACGTCCCCGAACTGAACCGGATGGGCGCCGAGATCGAGGTCAGGGGCCGTTCGGCGGTGGTGCGCGGGGTCGACCATCTGGTCGGCGCGCCGGTGATGGCGACCGACTTGCGCGCCTCGATGAGCCTGGTCCTCGCCGGCCTCGCCGCCGAAGGCCAGACCGAGGTCAACCGAGTCTACCATCTCGACCGCGGCTACGAACGGCTCGAGGAGAAGCTCCAGGCGGTCGGCGCCGACATCGAACGCGCGAGCGACGGCTGAAGTGGCGGCGTCCGCACCCTCGCCGTCGCCGGGCGGAGGCGTGACCGGCGTTCCGACCTCGATCTGCGCGTTCGTCGGCTTCGCGGGCGAGGGGCCGGCGGAGGCGCCGCGCCAGGTCTTCAGCTGGGCCGAATATGAGGGGCTGTTCGGCGGCCTCGACGGCGGCGAGCTGGGCTATGCCGTCCACGGCTTCTTCGAGAATGGCGGCGGCGAGGCGTGGATCGTCCGCGTCGCTGGCGAGGCGGCCCCCGACGGCCTCGCCTTGACCGGCGACGAGCGGGCCGGGACCGGTCTCTACGCGCTCGCGTCGGTCGACCTGTTCAACCTACTCTGCCTGCCCGACCTGCGCCGGCTCGACGGCCCGGCACATCTGGCCGCGGCGGAAGCGGCGGCCGCCTATTGCCGCGCGCGGCGCGCCTTCCTGATCCTCGACCCGCCTGGGGCGATCGCCACGGTCGAACAGGCGCAAGCGTGGATTCAGACGAGCGCCCCCGCGCTCGGGTCGGCAAACACCAGCTACGCCGCCGCCTACTGGCCCGAGCCGATCATCGCCGATCCACGCGCGGGGGCGGCGCCGCGCCGGGTCGCGGCGAGCGGGATCATGGCCGGGATCTACGTGAGCACCGATCTCGAACGCGGCGTCTGGAAGGCTCCGGCCGGGACCTCGCTGGCGATGGCGGGGGTGATCGACCTCGCCGTCCGCCTGAACGACGCCGAGAACGCCCTCATCAACCCGCTCGGCCTCAACGCGCTGCGCGTCTTCCCGGTCTACGGCGCCTTGCCCTGGGGAGCGCGCACGCTGCAGGGCGCCGACCTGCTCGCTTCGGACTGGAAGTATGTGCCGGTCAGGCGGACCGCCCTGCTCATCGAGGAGAGCCTGCGCCGCGGCCTCGCCTGGTCTGCGTCCGAGCCCAATCGCGAGCCGCTGTGGAACTTGGTTCGGCTCCAGGCCGGCGCGTTCATGAACGATCTGTTCCGGCAGGGCGCCTTCGCCGGCGCGACACCCAGGGACGCTTACTTCGTCCACTGCGACGCGACCACGACGACCCAGTCCGACATCGACGCGGGCATCGTCAATCTCGTCGTCGGCTTCGCGCCGTCCCGCGCCGCCGAGTTCGTCGTCCTCCAGATCCAGCTGAGTGCGGCGCCGCCGGACTGACCTAGCCGAGCACCTCCACGGTGTGGATGACGAGCCCCACCAAACCTCCCACCAAAGTGCCGTTGATGCGGATATATTGGAGGTCCCGCCCGACCGCATTCTCCAGCCGGCCGGTGACGGTGCGAGCGTCCCAGCCGCGCACCGTCTCCGAGACCAGGGTGACGATGCCGCTGCCGTAGGTGGCGACGGTGCCGACGACGAGGCGGCGGGCGAACTGGTTGATCGCCCGGTTGAGCCGTTCGTCCTGCTGGAGCGTCTCGCCCAATTGGCGGAGCGCCTCGCCGAAGCGGCCGGCCATCGCCGCTTCCGGGTCGCGGGCGGCGCGCAGCAAGGCGGCGCGGCTGGTCTCCCAGAGGCCGCCGAGCCAGTCGGTGACGGCCTTGTTGGCGATGATCTCGTTCTTCCAGCCCTCGACCTTGGCCTGCATCTCCGGATCGAAGCGCATGTCCCAGGCCAGCGCCGCGAGCGCTTCCTCGGCCTTGGCGCGCAGCGGGTGGCCGGGGTCGATCGCCATGTCGATGGTCAGGCGCCTGAGGCCGTCGACGATCGCGTCGGCGAGCTTCTCGTCGAGACCGGCGAGCTTCATGATCCAGCCGGCGCGCTCGTGGACCATGTTGCGGATCAGATCCTCGTTGGCGTCGAGCGTGCGGCCCGCCCAGGTGACGATGCCGTCGAGGATGGGGACGTGGCGCTCCTCGGTGATGGCGCCGTCCAGCGCCTGGCCGATCAGCGGCGAGACTTCGAGCGAGCGGATCCGCGAGGCGACCGCGGTCTTGACCATGCCGCCGAGCCGTTCCTGGTCGAGCGCTTCCAGCAGGTCGGCGATCAGCCGCGAGCCGCCCTCGCGCAGGCGGCCTTCGGGCGGCGGGTTGGCGAGGAAGCGGCCGATCGCGCCGGCGATGTCGACCTGGCGCATCCGCCGAGCGACCACTTTGGGGATCAGGAAATTCTCGCGCAGGAAGGCGGCGAGTGCGCCGCCGATCCGGTCCTTGTTGCGCGGGATGATCGCGGTGTGCGGGATGGGCAGGCCGAGCGGATGGCGGAACAGAGCGGTGACGGCGAACCAGTCGGCGAGGCCGCCGACCATCGCCGCCTCGGCGAAGGCCTTGACGAAGCCGAGCCAGGGCCAGGTCTCGTCATAGGCATTGGCGGCGAGGAATATGCCCGCCATCGCCACCAGCATGCCGGTGGCGATGATGCGCATCTGCCTTATGCCGTGCCGGGGGACGTCAGCGGGGACCATAGACTCCCAATTCCCGCGACGCGCGATGGTTCACTCGGCCGGCTGCGGCGCTTGCGGCAAGCCGCTTTCCTCGCCCCGGTAGGTGAGCAGCCGCCCGAGGCGGCGCCCGAGCCACTGCTCGAAGCTGTCGGCCAGGCTGAAGCCGGCCGGCACGATGACGAGGGTGAGCACGGTCGAGAGGATGAGGCCGCCCATCACGACGACCCCCATCGGCGCCCGCCAGCTGCTGTCGCCGGTGAGCGAGAGCGCGATCGGCAGCATGCCGGCGACCATCGCCACCGTGGTCATCACGATCGGCTGGGCGCGCTTGTGGCCGGCGTCGACGATCGCCTCGTCCTTGGTCACGCCTTTGCCCATTTCCTCGATGGCGAAGTCGATCAGCAGGATCGAGTTCTTGGCGACGATGCCGAGCAGCATCAGCAGGCCGATCATCACCGGCAGCGACATCGAGTGGCCGGTGAGGTGCAGCGCGAGCGCGCCGCCCAGCGGCGCCAGCAGCAGCGATCCCATGTTGACGAACGGCGGCAGCACCCTCTTGTAGAGCAGGACCAGCACGGCGAAGACGAGAAAGACCCCGGCGACCACGGAAAGCAGGAAGTTGGTGATCAGCTCCGCCTGCCATTTGGCCGCGCCGACCGCCACCTGCTCGACCCCGTCCGGAAGGTTCTTCATAGCGGGCAGCGCCAGGATCTTGTCCATCGCCTCGCTGGTCACCACGCCCGGCGACAGGTCGGCGCCGATCGAGGTGCGGCGCCTCTGATTGTAGCGCCTGACCTCGCTCGGGCCCGTGCCGAAGCTGATCTCGGCGACATGCTTCAACGGCACCGAACCGCCACTGGCGGTCGGCACCGGCAGATTCTCGATCGTCGAGAGGCTCCGCCGGGACGCCGCCGGCATCGCCACCCGGATCGGCACCTGGCGGTCGGACAGCGAGAATTTGGCGCTGTTCTGGTCGATCTCGCCCAGCGTGGCGATGCGGATCGTCTGGCTGAGCGCGGCCGTGGTCACGCCGAGATCGGCGGCAAGGTCGAGCCGGGGCTTGATCGTGATTTCCGGCCGCCGCAGCTCGCCGTTGATCCGCGGCGCCTGGATCTCGGGAAGCCGGCGCATCTGCGCGATGACCTGCTCGGCCGAATGCTGGATCTTGGCCGGATCGTCGCCGACCAGGGTGATCGTGATGTCGCGGCCGGTGGCGCCGCCGATCTGCGACTGGAAGCTGATCCGGGCGTCGGGGATGGCCTGCAGCTCCGGCGCGTATGCGCGCTCGAACTCGACGCTGGTCTGCGTCCGCTCCTTCTTCAGCGTCAGCCACAATTCGGCGCTGGTCGTCGTGACGTCGGCGAAGACGTCGTCGACCTCGGGTTTCGACCGCAGCAGTCGCACCACCTGGTTGGCGACGTCGTTGGTCCGCTCCAGGGTGGAGCCCGGCGGCATCTCGATTTGCGCCTGGCTGAAATCGACGTTGAGCGGCGGCTGGAACGTCATCGGCAGGGTCGCGAAGGCGACCACCGTCGCGCCGAGGGCGGCGACGCCGAGGAACATGGTCTTCCAGCGGTTGCGCAGCGACCAGCGCAGCATCCCCAGATAGCGCTGCATCGTCCAGCCTTCGCCGTGGCTGGCCTTGCCTTTCGCCTTCAGGAAATAGGCGGCGGCGAGCGGCGTGATCAGCCGCGCCACCGCCAGGCTGGTGAGCACCGCGGCGACCACGGTGAAGCCGAAATTCTTGAAGAACTGGCCGGCAATGCCCGGCATCAGCCCGACCGGCAGAAACACCGCGACGATCGCGAAGGTGGTGGCGACCACCGCCAGGCCGATCTCGTCGGCGGCGTCGATCGCCGCCTGATAGGCGCTTTTGCCCATCCGCATATGGCGCACGATATTCTCGATCTCGACGATGGCGTCGTCGACCAGGACGCCGGCGACGAGGCTCAGGGCGAGCATGCTGAGGTCGTTGAGCGAGAAGCCCATGAGGCTCATGAACCAGAAGGTGGGAATGGCCGAGAGCGGGATCGCGATCGCCGCGATCAGAGTCGCCCGCCAGTCGCGCAGGAAGAGCAGGACGACGAGGACGGCGAGGATCGACCCTTCGACCATCGATTCCATCGCGCTGCGATATTGGGACCGCACATAGTCGACGCTGGTGAAGATCTGGGTGAACTTGACCTTGGGGTTCGCCTTCTCGAGGTCGCGCAGCGCCTTCATCGCCTCTTCATGGACGGTGACGTCCGAATAGCCCTTGGCGCGGGTGAGCCGGAAGCTGAGCACCTGGCGGCCGTTCAGCGTCGACAGCGTGCGCTGCTCGGCATAGGCGTCGCGCACGTCGGCGATGGCGGAAAGCTTGACCGTCCGGCCGCCGGGCAGCGCGATCTGGTTCTCGCCCAGCGCGCGGGCGCTGGCGGCGTTGCCGAGGACGCGGACGGATTGCTCGGAGCCGGCGATCTGGGCCCGGCCGCCGGCGGCGTTGATGTTCACCTGCCTCAGCTGGGCGTTGACCTGGGCGGCGGTGATGCCGTTCGCCTGCATCTTCGCCGGATCGAGGATGATCCGTATCTCGCGGCTGACGCCGCCGGAGCGGCGGACCTCGGCCATGCCCTCGACGGTGAGGAGGCGCTTGGCGACATTGTTGTCGACATACCAGCTGAGCTGCTCGAGCGACATGTCGCTGGTTTCGACCGAGTAGATGCCGAACGGCTGGCCGGCGATGTCGACCCGCGTCACCCGCGGCTCGAGTATGTCCTGCGGCAGGTCGGAACGGATGTTGGCGACGGCGTCGCGAACGTCGTTGACGCCGCGGTCGACGGGCGTGCCGATGACGAACTGGACGAAGGTGCTCGAATAGCCCTCGCCGACGGTGGAGCCGATCTCCTCGACGCCGTTGATGCCGCGCACCGCCGCTTCGATGCGCTGGGTGACCTGGGTCTCCATCTCGGTCGGAGAAGCGCCGGGCTGGGTAACGATGATGCTCGCCGCCGGAAATTCGACGTCGGGATTCTCGTTGACGTCCATGCGCATGAAGCTGACCAGGCCGAGCAGGGTCAGCGCCGCGAACAGCACGAGCGGGAAGACCGGGTTACGGATCGCCCAGCTGGAGATGTTGCGCATGGCGAGACTGCTCCTCGTCCCGGCCACGGGACGCCGAAACCTGAACCTTAGCCGATCCTAGCGCAAGGGGCCGTCCGATCACTCGGCCGGTTGCGGTGCGGCCGGGCCGTGATCCTTGACGCCGCCATAGGTGAGCAGCCGCCCGAATTTCGGCGCCATCCACCGCTCGAAGCTGTCGGCGAGGCTGAAGCCCGCCGGCACGATGACGAGGGTGAGCACGGTCGAAAGGATGAGGCCGCCGATCACGACGATGCCCATCGGCGCCCGCCAGCTGCCGTCGCCCGACAGCGAGATCGCCGTCGGCAGCATGCCGGCGACCATCGCCACCGTCGTCATCACGATCGGCTGGGCGCGCTTGTGGCCGGCGTCGGCGATCGCCTCATGCTTCTCGACGCCCTTGCCCATCTCCTCGATCGCGAAGTCGATCAGCAGGATCGAGTTCTTGGCGACGATGCCGAGCAGCATCAGGATGCCGATCATCACCGGCATCGACATGGCGTTGCCGGTGAGGTGCAGCGCGATCGCCCCGCCCAGCGGCGCCAGCAGCAGCGAGCCCATGTTCACGAACGGCGGCACGATCCTTTTGTAGAGCAGCACCAGCACCGCGAAGACGAGGAAGACGCCGGCGATCACCGCCATGGTGAAATTCTCGACCAGCTCCTGCTGCGCCTTCTGCTGGCCCTGGCGGGCATGCTCCACGCCCGCCGGGAGGTTCTTGTAGGAGGGCAGCAGCTTGATCTTGCTCATCGCCTCGACGACGCCGGGGGCGAGGTCGGCGCCGACGACGATGCGGCGCTGCTGGTTGAACCGCTGGATCTGGGTCGGGCCGGCGCTGAAGCCGATCTTGGCGACGACCTTGAGCGGCACCGAGCCGCCGCTCGACGTCGGCACCGGCAGATTCTCGATGGTCGAGAGATTCTGGCGCGATTCCTCGTTGAGCGAGACGCGGATCGGGATCTGGCGGTCGGACAGCGAGAATTTGGCGCTGTTCTGGTCGATCTCGCCCTGGGTCGCGATCCGGATCGTCTGGCTGAGCGCGGCGGTGGTCACCCCCATGTCGGCGGCGAGGTCGAAACGCGGCGTGATCGTGATCTCGGGCCGCCTGAGGTCGCCCTCGATGCGCGGCGCCTTGACCTCGGGCATCTTCTTCATGTCCTGGACGAGGGCGTTGGCGGCCTGGTCCAGCTTCACCGGATCGTCGCCGGCGAGCATGATCGAGATGTCGCGGTTGCCGAAGCCCTGCTGCGAGCGGAAATAGACGCGGGCGTCGGCGATCGTCCTCAGCTTCGCCGCGGTCTGGCGCTCGAACTCGCTGCTGGTGCGCTCGCGGTCCTCGTTGAGCGTGATGTAGATATTGGCGCCGCCGACCCGGATCGAGGCGAAGGCCGATTTGACGTCGGGCTCGCGGCGGATGATGTCCGCCGCCTGGGTGGCGACGCGCTGGGTTTGCGGCAGCGTCGAGCCCGGCGCCATCTCGACCGCCACCGAGCTGAAGTCGCTGTTGACGCTCGGCTGGAAGGTGAAGGGCAAGGTGCCGAAGGCGAAGATGGTCGCGATGAAGGCGACGACGCCGATGAACACGGTCTTCCAGCGGTGCCTGAGCGACCACCAGAGCAGGCCCATATAGCGGTCCATCAGCCACCCCTCGCCATGCTTGGCGGGCCCCTTGGCGCTGAGGAAATAGGCGGCCATCATCGGCGTGATCAGGCGCGCGACGGCGAGGCTGATCAGCACGGCGACGACGATGGTCATGCCGAAGCTCTTGAAATACTGGCCGATCAGGCCGCCCATCATGCCGACGGGAAGGAACACGGCGACGATCGAGAAAGTGGTGGCGACGACGGCGAGGCCGATCTCGTCGGCCGCCTCGATCGAGGCCTGATAGGCGGATTTGCCCATCCGCATGTGCCTGACGATATTCTCGATCTCGACGATGGCGTCGTCGACCAGCACGCCCGCGACGAGGCTCAAAGCGAGCAGGGTCACGCCGTTCAGCGAGAAGCCCATCATGTCCATGAACCAGAAGGTCGGTATGGCCGACAGCGGGATGGCGACCGCCGAGATCAGGGTGGCGCGCCAGTCGCGGAGGAACAGGAGGACGACGAGGACGGCGAGGACGGCGCCTTCGATCAGGGCCTCCATCGCGCTGTGATACTGGCCCTTGGTATATTCGACGCTGGTGAAGAGCAGGCGGAACTTGATCTTGCCCTGGCTCTCCTGCTCGAGCTTCTTCAGCTCCTCCTCGGTCGCCGCCCAGACGGTGACGTCGGACGAGCCCTTCGCTTTCTCGACCGAGAAGCTCAGCACCTGGCGGCCGTTCATAAGCGCGACGTTGCGCTGCTCGGCATAAAGGTCGCGCACGGTCGCGATCGACGACAGCTTGATGGTGCGGCCGCCGCCGACCGAGATGTTCTTCTCGCCGAGATCGTAGGCGTTGTCGGCATTGCCGAGCACCCGCACCGACTGTTCGGAGCCGGCGATCTCGGCGCGGCCGCCGGCCGCGTTGACGTTGGTCTGGCGGAGCTGGGCGTTGACCTGGGCGGCGGTGATGCCGTGGGCCTGCATCTTCACCGGATCGAGGATGATGCGGATCTCGCGGCTGACGCCGCCGCCGCGCGCGACATTGGCCATGCCGGGTATGGCGAGCAGGCGCTTGGCGATCGTGTTGTCGATATACCAGCTGAGCTCCTCGAGCCCCATCGCGGTCGATTCGACGGCGATATAGGCGATCGGTCCGCCCTCCGCCTCGACCCGCTCGACCTGCGGCTCGAGAATGCCGTCGGGCAGATCGGAGCGGATGTTGGCGATGGCGTCGCGGACGTCGTTGACGGCGCGGTCGACCGGAGTGCCGATGTCGAACTGGACGAAGGTCGAGCTCGAGCCCTCGCGCGCGGTCGACTGGATCTCGTCGACGCCGTTGATGCCGCGGATCGCCGCCTCGACGCGCTGGGTGACCTGCGTCTCCAGCTCCGACGGCGCCGCGCCGGGCTGCGCCACCGTCACCATCGCCGCCGGGAAGCTGATGTCCGGCATGTTGTTGACGTCCATGCGCAGGAAGCTGACCAGGCCGAGCAGCGTCAGCGCCGCGAATAGCACGAGCGGGAAGACCGGGTTGCGGATCGCCCAGCTGGAAATGTTACGCATGTCGAACCGTCTCCGTCAGCGCTTGCTCAGCGGGCCGCCGTCGCGCGTTGCGGCCGGATCTTCTCGCCTTCGGTCAGGAACGGCCCCGCCGAAAGCACCACCCGTTCGGTGCCGTTCAGGCCTTCGGCGACGACCACGCCCGCGTCGGTCACGGAGCCCACTTTCACCGCGCGGCGGCGAACGGCATTGTCCTTGTCGACGATGTAGACGTAGCTCCCCTGGCTGTCGTTCAGCACGGCCGATTCGGGCAGCATCGGTGCGTCGACCGAGCCCGCGGTGATGCTGGCGGTGGCGAAGCCGCCCGGCCTCAGGTCGCGATCATAGGGCACCGCGATGCGGGCGACGCCCTGGCGCGAAGCCGGGTCGATGATCGGCGAGACCTGCCAGATGCTGCCCTGATAGACCCGGGCGGAGCCGACCGGCGTCACCTGCGCGGGGACACCGGGCCTCAGCGTGAACAGATCGGCCTCGGGCAGGCGGGCCAGCATCTCGAACTGGCCGCCGCGGGCGATGCGGAACAGCGCGCCCGAGCCGGGGCCGACGATCTGGCCGGGCTCGACGGTGCGGGTGAGGACGAGGCCGGCGGCGGGCGCGCGCACGTCGAGACGGCCGATGCGGGCGCGGCTCTGGCCGAGATTGGCCTGGGCGACGCGGACTCGGGCGAGCGCGGCGTCGCGGGTGGCGATGCGGCGCTCGACGTCGGCCTTGGAGACGAAGCCGCGACCGACCAGCGCCTGGGCGCGTTCCAGCTCCTGCTGGGCGAGACGGGCGTCGGCGCGCGCCACGTCGATCTGGGCGGCGAGCTGCGCCGCTTCCTGCGACTGGACCGAACGGTCGATGACGGCGAGCGTCTGGCCGGCGCCGACCCACTGGCCGGCCTCGACGAGGACGCTGACCACCTTGCCGCCTTCGCCCGGTATACCGACCGGCATGTCGTAGCGGGCGGCGAGCTGGCCGGTGGCGGAGATGGTGCGGGCGACCTGCTGGCGGCCGGGGACGACGACGCTGACCGCGGGCGCGGCTTCGGCGCTCTCGCCGGCCTTGACGCCGACCTGGGTGTCGCTGCCGCCGCGGCCGAACAGGAAATAGGCGACGACCAGCAGGACCAGCACCGCCACCACCGCAAGGATGATGTTCCTGCGCCGGCGGCGGGCTGCCGCCGTCTCATCGTCGACGACCACAGTATCAGCGGCGCCACCGCGCCATTTGGGCGACTCGAAATTCATTGTTCTCATATTCCCCACACCGGACAGGCGGCAGGGCCGCTTCGGCTACTGTGTTAGCCGAATAAATCACCTGCCTCAAGTCAAATCTGCCGCACGCCCCCCGACGCGGCGGAACCGCCCTCTACCTTTTTTGTTGGGGATTGGCCACTCGAAAGCTGTAAAGCGCAGAACAAGCAAGCGAGGGCAAGGAGGGACGCATGAACCTGCTGGCAGACTATGGGTGGATCGTCTGGATCATCCTCGGCGCGCTCGCCGGCGGCATCGCCAAGGCGATCATGCCCGGGCGCGATCCCGGCGGATGCATCGTCACCATCCTGCTCGGCATCGCCGGCGCGGCGCTGGCCGGGTTCATCGGCAACCAGCTCGGCTGGTACGAGCAGGGCGAAGGCGCCGGCTTCATCGCCGCCATCGTCGGCGCGATCATCATCCTGTTCATCTGGCGGCTGATCGCCGGCCGCCGCTAGGACCGCTTCGAACCGCCCGGACCCTCGAATTTCTCTTCCTCTCCCGTAAGAACGGCAGAGGGGCTGAAGCGCCGTCCGCCATCCGGGCGGAATGATCGGCGCGCTCGCCACGTTGCAGGCGCCGGGCAAGTTTTCGGAGCTAATCAATGTTCGAACACGCTAAGCTCGGGTGGCCGCTTTCATCTCGGCGACGAAGCCGGCCACGTCTTCGCCGCGGGATGCCCGCTCGACGATCGCCGAGCCCGAAATGACTCCGGCAGCGCCTGCGTGCAGCGCCAGGCGCACATGGTCCGGTCGTGAGATGCCGAAGCCGAGGATCGGCGGCGCGCTGCCGAGAGAACGGAGGTTCGCGATCAGCTTCGCCGGGAACAGCACCTTCTCGTCGGCTCCCGTGACCCCGGCGCGAGCGACGCAATAGACGTAGCCCTCGCTCGCCGCGGCGATGGTCCGCAGGGTGGCGGCGGGCGTGTTCGGCGCCGCGATCAGGACCGGAGAGACCGCCGCGACCCGCGCCGCGTCGAGGAAGGGCGGCGCCTCCAGCAGCGGCACGTCGGCGACTAGGACGCTGTCGACCCCGGCACCGGCCGCGCTCCGGTAGAACGCCTCCCGGCCCCGCGCGACGACGATGTTCGCATAGGTGAGGATGCCGACGGGCAGGTCCGGATGCCGGCTCCTGAGCTCGGCGAGAAGCTCGAAGCAATCGGCCGTGCGGGCGCCGGCGGCGAGCGCCCGCACCGCCGCCGCCTGGATGACCGGCCCGTCGGCGACCGGATCGGAGAACGGGATGCCGACCTCGATCATGTCCGCCCCGGCCGCGACCGCGGCGTCGAGGATCGCCGCGCTGGTGCGGAGATCGGGGTCGCCGAGCATGGCGAAAGCGCCGAACGCCCCCTCGCCCCGCGCGCGCAAGCGCTCGAACATCGCGGCGTAGCGGGTCACGGCGCCGCCCCGAGCAGCTTGCGCGCCTGCTCCATGTCCTTGTCGCCGCGGCCGGAGAGGTTGACGACCAGCACCGGATCGTCCGTCGCCGCCTCGGCCATCTTCAGCGCCTGGGCCAGCGCATGGGCCGATTCGAACGCGCAGATGATCCCTTCCGAGCGCGCCAGCAAGGCGAAGGCGGCCAGCGCCTCCTGGTCGGTCACCCCGACATATTCGGCGCGGCCGCTGTCCTTGAGGAAAGCATGCTCGGGCCCGACGGCGGGATAATCGAGGCCGGCGGAGATCGACCAGCTCTCGTCGATCTGCCCATCCTCATCCTGCAGCACATAGGTCTCGGCGCCGTGGAGGATGCCGGGGCGGCCGCGCAGCAGGGTGGCGCCATGCTCGCCGCCGTCGAGACCGCGCCCGGCCGCCTCCACCCCGATCAGCCTGACGCCCGCGTCGGCGACGAAATCCGCGAACAGGCCGATGGCGTTGGAGCCGCCGCCGACCGCGGCGATGCAGGCGTCGGGCAGCCGTCCCTCCGCCTCCAGGGTTTGCGCCCGCGTCTCCTTGCCGATCACTCGCTGGAACTCGCGCACCATCAGCGGGAAGGGATGCGGCCCGGCGACGGTGCCGAGCAGGTAGTGGGTGTCCTCGAAGCTCGCCGCCCAATCCCTGAGCGCCTCGTTGATCGCGTCCTTCAGGGTGCGCGAGCCGCTCTCGACCGGCACCACCTTGGCGCCCATCAGCTCCATCCGGAAGACGTTCGCCCGCTGCCGCTCGACGTCGAGCGCACCCATGTAGATGCGGGTCTCCAGCCCGAACAGCGCGCCGGCGAGCGCCGTGGCGACGCCGTGCTGGCCGGCGCCGGTCTCGGCGATCAGCCGGCTTTTGCCCATGCGCCTGGCCAGCAGCGCCTGGCCGAGCACCTGGTTGGTCTTGTGGGCGCCGCCGTGGAGCAGATCCTCGCGCTTCAGATAGAGTCGGGCGCGGCCGCCGCCGAGATTGCGGCAGCGGGTCAGCGGTGTCGGCCGCCCCGCATAATTGGCGAGGAGGTCGTCGAGCTCGGCCCGGAACGACGGATCGTCCGCCGCGTCGAGAAAGGCCGCTTCGAGCTGCTCGACCGCGGGCACCAATATCTCGGGGACATAAGCGCCGCCGTAAGCGCCGAAGCGGCCGCTCAGGCGCACGTCGCCTCGCCGCGCACCGGCAGCCGCAGCGCCTCGAAAAAGGCGTGGAGCTTGCCCGCATCCTTGCGGCCCGGCGCCATTTCGACGCCCGAGCCGACATCGAGCGCGAAGGCGCCGACCCGGGCGGCGCGGCGCGCATTGGACGGCTTCAGCCCGCCCGCCAGCAGCGCCCGGCCAAGGTCGGCCCGGCCTTCGAGCCGCGCCCAGTCGAAGGCGATGCCGGTGCCGCCGGAGCGGCCGCCGATCTGGGTGTCGAACAGGGTGCGGTCGGCGCCGAGCCGGTGCCGGGGCAGCTCGCGCCCGACCGCTGCCGCTGCCCAGATCTCGGTCTGCTCGGGCAGCAGGCCGCGCAGCGCCCTGATGTAGAGCGCGTCCTCGTCGCCGTGGAGCTGGACCGCCCTGAGGTCGAGCGCGCGGGCGCTGCAGGCGATCTGCATCGGCTTCTCGTTGCGGAACACGCCGACCAGCGGCAAGGGCGAGGCTTCGGCGATCGCCTCGGCCGCCGGGCCGGCGACGGCGCGGGGCGTGTTGGGGACCATGACGATACCCGCATAAGCGGCGCCATGCGCCGCCGCCATCGCCGCGTCGTGACCGTCGGTGACGCCGCACACCTTCACCCGGCCATAGGCCAGCGCCCTCGCCGCCGCGCCCGGATCCTCGGCCCGCATCAGCGACGAGCCGACCAGGAAAGCGTCGGCGAAGGGAGCGAGCCGCTCGACGTCGGCCCGGGTCGAGATGCCCGATTCGGCGACGACGAGGATGCCGGCGGGCACCAGCGCCGCCAGCCGCTCGGTCGTCGCGAGGTCGACCTCGAGCGTGTCGAGGTCGCGGTTGTTGATGCCGATCATGTCGGCGCCGAGCCGCACCGCGCGGCGCACCTCGTCGCCATTGTGCACCTCGACCAGCGCGTCCATGCCGAATCGCCGCGCCTCGGCCATCACCGCCGCCGCCGGCGCGTCGCCGAGCACCGCGAGGATGACGAGCACGGCGTCGGCCCCGTGCAGCCGCGCCTCGGCGACCTGGCGCGGGTCGACGACGAAGTCCTTGGCGAGGATCGGCCCGAGATACTCGCGGCGCACCGTCCCCAGATCGTCGAGCGAGCCGCCGAAATAGGGGGCGTCGGTGAGCACGCTGATAGCGTCGGCGGCGCCGCGATAGGCGCGGGCGAGCGCCGCCGCGTCGGCCCGCGGCCGGATCGGTCCCGCCGACGGCGAGCCGCGCTTCACCTCCATGATGAAGCGCGCGCCCGGCCGCGCCAGCGCCGCCCTGAGGCTGCGCCGCGTCGGCCGCGCCGCCTCCAGCCCGACGCCGTCGAGCCGCGCGGCGACGTCGACGCGCTTGCGGCCGACGATCTCGCCGAGGATTCCGGCCGCTTCAGCCATGGGTCGCCTCGATGAACAGGTTGAGGCGGCGATAGGCGGCGCCGGAGTTGATCGCCTGCAGCGCCATGGCGACGCCGTCGCCAAGGTCGGCGGCGAGCCCCGCGGTGAGCAGCAGCGCGCCGGCGTTCAACGCCACCACCTCGGTCTCGGCGGCGAGGCCGTAGCCCATCAGCAGGGCTTTCAGGCGCTCGGCATTCTCCTCCGGACCGCCGCCGCGCAGCACCTGCACCGGCCGCCGCTCGAGGCCGGCATCTTCCGGGCGGATGGTGAGCGTCTCCAGCGCGCCGGCGCGCACCCGCACCGCCTGCGTCTCGCCGTGGAGGGCGATCTCGTCGAGCCCGGAGCCGTGGACGACCAGCGCCCGCGCGACGCCGAGCGCCGCCAGCGTCCTCGCCACCGGCTCGAGCAGGAGCGGGTCGGCGACGCCGAGCAACTGCACGTCGGGCTCGGCCGGGTTCACGCAGGGGCCGAGCAGGTTCATGATCGTCCGCACCTTCAGCATCCGCCGCACCGGCCCGGCGTGGCGCACGCCCGGATGGTAGACCGGCGCGAACAGGAAGCAGATTCCGGTCTCGTCGAGCGCGCGGCGGGAGACCTCGGCGCTCACGTCGAGCCTGGCGCCGAGCTGTTCGAGCACGTCGGCCGAACCGCAGCGCGACGTGACCGAGCGATTGCCGTGCTTGGCGACCGGCAGGCCGGCGGCGGCGGCGGCGAAGGCGACGGCGGTCGAGACGTTGATCGAGGCGGAACCGTCCCCGCCGGTGCCGCAAGTGTCGGCGAACAGATAATCGGGCCGCGGGAAATCGGCGTCGGCGGCGCGCAGCGCCCGGGCGGCGCCGGTCAGCTCGTCGGCGGTCTCGCCCTTGAGACGCAGCGCGATCAGCATGGCGGCGACCGCCGGCTCGGGCAGGCGGCCGGCGACGAGCTCGGCGAACAGGGCTTCCGCTTCGGCGGCGGCCAGCGATGCTCCGGCGTAGAGCCGGTTCAGCGCGGCTTCGGGGACGTTCGCTTCGGCTTCGGCGACGATGAATTTGGGCAGGGTGGACATGATGGGCTCCTTCGATGGCGCAAAAGAAAAGGCCCGCCGGAAGC
Source organism: Allosphingosinicella sp. (assembly GCA_036378975.1). Lineage (GTDB taxonomy): Bacteria > Pseudomonadota > Alphaproteobacteria > Sphingomonadales > Sphingomonadaceae > Allosphingosinicella. The sequence goes on from DASUVK010000089.1 coordinate 35,638, forward strand.
GGCGGGCCTTTCTGGAGACGTTCGGACTCTTAGAGGGTCCGGTTCACCATCGATGGTCGCGCGCCGCGGCGGAGGAGGGATTCCACCACCAATGCCAGGCATGCGCAGCGGCCGGCGCGGAGAAGGCGCAAGCGGAGCCGGTGCGGGTCGCGCGGATCGTCATCGCTCCTCAACTCCCAGCTAAAGCGCCCTCAGTCAACCGCAATTCGCTCCCCCTCGTTGGGGACACTTGGGGGACAGTTAGGTAACTGTCCCCCAAGTGTCCCCTCGGCGTTCAGCAACGGTGCAGCCGGTGCCGCGTTGAAGGCACCCGGGGGGCGCAACTTTCGGAGTATCGACATGCGTAACCTGATCCTCGGCGCCAGCCTGGCGCTCTCGGCGCTGCCGCTCGCCCCCGCCGCGGCGCAAGTTCAGCCCGCCCCGATCCTGCTCGACGGCACCCGCCTCGACCTGGTCGCGACCGGCGAGGTCAGCCGCGTTCCCGACATCGCCCGGATCACCGCCGGGGTCGTCACCATGGCGCCGACCGCCACCGCCGCCCTCGCCCAGAACGCGACCCGGATGGCGTCGGTCCGCGCTGCCCTGAAGCGCGCCGGCATCGCCGACCGCGACATCCAGACCAGCTCGATCAACCTCTATCCCGACTATCGCCAGGATCCGCAGGGCAACAATCCGCAGATCATCGGCTACCGCGCCAGCAACGAAGTGACGGTCAGGTTCCGCGACATCGCCGCCACCGGCAAGATCCTCGACGCCCTCGTCGCCCAGGGCGCCAACCAGATCAGCGGTCCGATGCTGGCCATCGACAAGCCCGAGGCGGCGCTCGACGAGGCCCGCACCAAGGCGCTCGCCGCCGCCCGCGCCCGCGCCGAGCTCTACGCCCGGGCGCTCGGCAGGAAGGTCGGCCGGATCCTCTCGATCAGCGAAGCGGGCGCCAATTACGCGCCGCCGGTGGTGATGATGCGGGCGCAGGCCGGCAATGTCGCCGATTCGACCTCGATCGACCCGGGCGAGCAGCAAGTGGCGGTCACCCTCTCGGTCTCGTTCGAGCTCGACTAGGCACGGGCCGGTCATGCCGGACCATGATCCGGGCATCCGCCTTTCGCTTCGATCCAAAACGGGTGACAAGATAGACCCCGGATCAGGTCCGGGTGACGACAGGCGGCGGCCGCTGATCGCCGATGGCGGTCCTTTCCTTTTTGTGCGGAACCGCTTAGCGGCCGCTTATGCGCATCCCGACCGTCCTTGCCGCGGCCCTCGTCCTGGCCGCTCCCGCCGCCGCGCAGAAGCTCGGCGCCCGCACCGCCTCGCCGGCCGAAATCCTCGGCCAGATCGCCCCGGCCGACCCCGAGGCGGAGATGAACCGGATCGCCGCGGCGGCGGCGGCGCATCCGCTCGGCACGCTCGAGAATCCGGTCCGCGTCGGCGGGCCCGAGGGCGCCCGCGCCTATATCGCCCGCCTCCGCTGCGCCGACGGCTCCCATCCCCGGGCGGCGCAGCACGGACGCGGCGGCGTCGGCGCCTATGGCACGGTGACCCAACTTTATCCGCTCGACTGCGGCGGCGCCGCGCCGGGCCGGGCCGAGCTGGTCGTCGATCTGTACCATGAGGAGCATCGCGAGGACCGGGCCCCCGCCGGCTTCACCATCGCGCCGCGCTGATTTGCCGCGGCCGCGGCAGCGTCTAGGAAGCAGCGATGCGAACCTGGCTCCGCCACCTCGGCACCTTCCTCCTCTTCCTCGCCGTCGCCTTGTGCTTCGCGCCGTCGCTGATCCCGCCCTTCCTCGACCGTCCCTATTATGAGGGGCCGCGCTCGGACCATTTCGACGGCCAGCGCTTCTTCAATCCCGATCCCGGCCCGAGAGCGACCCTGCATGGCGGCCCCGCCCGCTTCTTCAACCGCTGGCTCGGCGGCAGCGACGAGCGCGCCCGCTGGCCGGAACATGTGCCGGTCGCGCCGACGATTCCGCCGCGCCGGGTCGCCGGCGAGGCGATGCGCGTCACCTGGATCGGCCACGCCACCGTACTGGTCCAGACCCAGGGCCTCAACATCGTCACCGACCCGATCTGGTCGGACCGCGCCTCGCCTTTCGCCGGTCTCGGCCCGAAGCGGGTGCGCGCCCCGGGCGTGCGCTTCGAGGATTTGCCGAAGATCGACCTCGTCCTCGTCAGTCACAACCACTACGACCATCTCGACCTGCCGACCCTGAAGCGGCTGTGGCAGCGCGACCGCCCGCTCATCGTCACCAGCCTCGGCAACGATCATATCCTGGGCGGCGCCGGCATCGGCGCGCTGGCCCTCGACTGGGGCGGCGAACGCCGGCTGGAATGCGACGGCAGGCCGGACCGCGGCGTCCGGCACCGCATGCACCGGCCGCCCTGCGCGGTGCGGGTCGAACGCAACCACCATTGGAGCTCGCGCTGGGGCACCGACCGCAACCGCGCCTTGTGGTCGGCCTTCACCGTCGAGACTCCGGCCGGCAACATCTTCTTCGCCGGCGATACCGGCCTCGGCGACGGGAGCTGGGCGAGCGAGGCCGCGAGGCACGGTCCGATCCGCCTCGCCATCCTTCCGGTCGGCGCCTACGAGCCGCGCGACGTCATGCAGGCCAACCACCTGAACCCCGAGGAAGCGGTGCGCGTGTTCGAGACGCTGAGGCCGGGTCTGGCCCTCGGCATCCACTGGGGCACCTTCCAGCTCACCTTCGAGAGCATCGACGACCCGCCCCGCCGCCTCGCCGCCGCGACCCGGGCGCGCGGCATAAATGAGGGGCGGTTCGTCACCACCGAAGTGGGGCGGACGTTCGGAGTGCCGTAATCCCGTCCGATGCGCAGCATGGCGAGGCTGCTGGACCCGGTGGAGGGCAAAGTCCGCTCACAACCCGTTGCGGTCATTGCGTCCGCCAGCCTGATCCGTTCACCACGTGCCTTGAGCGATTTTGTCGCGACGCTCGAGCTCGGCCGTGCTCGGCTCGTCGGCCGGAAAGCTGCCTGGCTCGACCTCGCCATCCGGCTCGTAGGTGGCGATGATATTGCCGCGCCGCGAAACTTCATGGTCGATCATGCGCATCGATTGGGCGAGGGTTCCATCGCCGAACAATCTTTTCCCGGAGCCCAGGACCAGCGGGAAGGTCATCAGGACCAGCCGGTCGATCAGGCCGGCAGCCAACAATTGGGGATAAAGCGTGCCGCTGCCCTGGACGATCAGGTCGGGGCCTTGGCCGCGCTTCACGTCGGCAAGAGCGTCGAGGCCCGCCAGGCGATGACTGTTTTGCCAAGGGAGCGGCTGCTCGCCGCGGGTGACGACATATTTAGCGGCGCGATCGAAGCGCTCGCCAAGCGGCTTGTTGTCGCCCTCGACGAACGGCCAATAGGCAGCGAAGATTTCATACGTGCGCCGGCCGAGAAGGAGGTCGAAATCGCCGGCGAAAAGGGCGTCAATCCGCTTGCCCACGGCCTCGTCGAAATATTTGAACAGCCACCCGCCCAGCGTGAAGCCGCCGGTCGGATCCTCGTTCGGACCGCCTGGAGCCTGCATCACGCCGTCAAGCGAAACGAATGCGGCACCGATCACCTTGCGCATTGCACTCTCCTTGCATTCCACAGCTCCCCCCAGAGCTACCAAGTCCCATCCAGGCTGGGACCTATATACGTGTGTGACCTAGCCATGACCGCTATCGGCCGCGGACTGCTCGTCCGGGAAAAGACGAAGACCGTTCAACGGCTTCTCACCAGAACGTCCGATTCATAGATTCTGTCATTTCGCTGGATTATAGAAGAGCTTATAGCGAATTGGTGTAGAGAGCAGCGGACTGATAATGGTAGTCTCCTCTACCAACTGCTGCCCAACGCTACGATACACTGTGGTCCGCTCGCTGTCGTCGCCACGGAATGTTAGCGAAATGGCTTCACCATTCGCTTTTGCCGACACATCGAAAACAAACCCTTCCGCGAGCTTCCACTTGATCGGCTCTCCGCTTACCCAAACGACAATAGGTGTTTTGGCATCGTACTTGATCGAGAATCGACTTCCTGAACTCGAGATTCTAATTCTATGTGTAGCAATGGACTTGCGCAGCCTCATGCGAGCGAGAGGGCGCTTGGCGTTGGAAAGGCCGGCAATAGCGCTCTCGATCGCTTGAAAGGCGTCGTCGCTCCGTTCTTCGTCCCGGACATAGCTGCCTGAAACCACACCTTGCGCCGGGCTCGCTGAGCCTGAGCTGGAGATCAAGATGGCAGCTCCGATCGCCGCCGACAAAGCCCAATGAAGCATCACTCTCTCCTCAAATTTCGCTGCTAGCCGTGACGGGTGTAGTGACGATCCGCCTTATCGCATGGGACCCACATGCGTGTGTGACCCAGCCTAGCGCTCGGTACGTTCACAAATGTTGAGCCCGCCCATATCGCCTTCCAGTTTGCACTTGTAGCCGCACTCGTAATCGCCCCGAGCCCCGCTCGCCTGAACACGCCTGAGCAACCCCCGCGCCGCTGCTCGACACTCTTCAAGAGATGGGAAGGCCCCAAGCGGTATGTCGTCCGTGAGGTCGTTGCGGTCAGGGTAAACCCAGCCTTTCCATTGTGGCTGATCGCAGCCCAGCAGCGCCAGCGCCGCCAGCAGCGTCGCATTTCGCACTAGAGGCCCTTCTTGGTCAGTCTCTCCGGGTCGGCCTCGCGCTGCCGCCCACCGAGATAATTATTGATGCTGACGACCTTTTGTCCCGTCTCCCGCTCAATCTGCTTGCGGGCGCCTCCGGCGATTGACCCGCCAGCCCTCGCGGCCTGAGCGCTCTCGTAGAGGCCCTGAGAATCCCTCTGGCGCGTGATTGCCGTGGTGGACGTCTCCCCGAGCATGGTGAGGATCAGTTCCAAATCGGTCATATGATCGCGCAGGTTCTGGGAGCTGAGCCCCTTGATGCGCTTATGCCGCTGCACCCCGACGCCAAACGTCTCTTCGGAAATGACGTTCGAGAGTAGGACGCATCAGGGCACGATCAGCACCAACGCTCCCGCCCGGATCCGGTATCTCAAAGGCGTTTCCAGCCGCCGCGCCTCGCCGTCCATCGCCACCATCAGGCTCGGCCGGCGGGAGCCGATCTCGCATTCCTCTATCCCCTCCATTGTCAGGAAGTCGCGCTGCCGGTCCGGCCGGCCGAGGACGGCGCGCAGGCAGATCCAGACGAAACCGAGGCGGGAGCGGGCGAGCGGGGCGTAGAGGCACAATTCGCCGCCGTCGAGCGCGGCGCGGCGGCCGAGCCTGAGCAGGCCGGTCTCATATCTGTTGTTCCCCACGAACAGCAGAGGCGTCTCGACCGGTGCCTTCATCGCGGCGAAGCGCAGCGTCAGCCGCCGGCTTGAGAAGCGCCACAGCGCCCGCGCCGCCGCCACCAGCATCGCCCGGCGCTTGGTCCGCCCGAAATTGCGCTGTTGCGCTTCCCTTTCCCTGACCAGCGTCGGATACAGCCCCACCGCGCTGTTGTTGACGAACAACTGGCCATTGACCTCGGCGACGTCGACCAAGCGGGTGCGGCCGGCGGCGATCGCGGCGGCGGCCTGCCCGAGGTCGAGCGGGATGCCGGCGTCGCGCGCGAAATGGTTCAGGGTCCCCATCGGCAGCACTCCGAGCGGCAAATCCGTGCCCGCCACCGCTCCGGCGGCGGTGCCGACCGTGCCATCGCCGCCGGCGGCGACAAGGGCGTCCACCCCCTCCGCCGTCGCCGCCTCGGCGCAATGGCGGTCGAGTTCGCCCGGCTCGACCAGCCGCACGTCGATTTCAACCCCGCAACCCTCGAACGCTTCTCGTATCCGCGCCTCCGCGCCGGTCGCGGAACCGCCGGCGCGATTGACGATCGCGATGATCTTCAACCGGCCGGGCCGATGCGGAAGGCGCAGAGCTTGTGGCCGTCGAGGTCGCGGAAATAGGCGCCGTAAAAGGCGCGGTCGCCTTCCTCGCCGCGGACTCCGGGCGGCCCCTCGTCGGTACCGCCCAGCTCCAGCGCTCTGGCGTGGAGCCGGTCGACCTTGTCCCGGCTGTCCATCACCAGCGCGACCATATTGCCGTTGCCGGCGCGCGCCGGCCGGCCGTCATGGGGCCGGGTGACGGCGAGGCCCGGCTGCCCCCAGCCGACGCCGTAGAGGGTGAAGCCGCTGTCCAGCTCCATCAGCCGCGAGGCGCCGATCTCGCCGAGCAGGGCGTCATAAAAGGCGCGCGAGCGGTCGAGCTCGTCGGTGCCGAGCGTGACGTAGCCGATCACGCTCAGCCTTCCTTGGTCGCGGCGGAGCATTCGCCGACGCGCTTGCCGGTCATCCGCGCCTTCATCGACTGGCCCGAGCTCTGCGTATCCATGGTCATGTCGATGCTGCTGCCGCCGTAACGGCCGTCCATCCTGATCTTGGTCTTGCCTCCTTCACAGGAGATGGTGCTGCGCAGCCGCCCACCGTTGAACGAATAATCCTCATAAGTGCATTCGCCCTCCTTCTTGCCCGCGAAGACGTCCGCCTTCGGGCGCTCGGCTTCCTCCGGCGTGATGCAGTTGCGGGTGGTGACCTTCATGCCCTTCATCATCTCGGCCGCGGCGGCAGGGACGCCCTCCATGCTCATCTCCATGGTCATCTCCCATTCGCCGGGATCGAGCCGCGGGCCGTCGCCCTTGGCCGCGGGCGCGGGCTCGGCGGAGGCTATGGCCGAGGCATTGCCCCCGTCCTTCTTCGTCTCGGAGCCGCCGCAGCCGGCGAGGACGAGCAGCGCCGCCGTGAGGATCATAGGCTTGTTCATGGCTTTCCCCTTTGTTGTTGGTAACTGTCAGTTCGCCGCGCCCGCGGCCGGCCGCAGCAGCTCGAGCAAGGCGACCGTCATCGCCTCGGTGCCGAGCCGCACCGACGGCTCCGGATCGATCCTGAACAAAGGCGAGTGATGCGACGGCACCGGCGGCCCACCGGCCGCGGCGGCCTCGAACGCCGCCGGCGGGGTGCCGCCGACCTGGAAGTAGAAGCCGGGCACGCCGAGCTCCGGCTGAACGAAATAGGTGAAATCCTCCGCGCCCATGCTCTCCTGCACGAACGGGATCACCGTCCCGGCCGGCAGCTCGCGCCGGAAGGCGGCGCGGACCCGCTGCGCCAGGGCCGGTTCGTTGTTGGTGGTCGGCGTCCCTTCCGAGACCTTGACCATGGGCAGCTTGTCCTCCGCCACGCCGTGGGCGCGGGCGATGCCCTTGGCGATCCGCTCGATCGCGGCGAGCAGCTGCTTGCGAGTCGCCTCGTCATTGGCGCGGACGGTAAGCTGGAGGTCGGCGCGGTCGGAGATGATGTTGTGCTTGGTGCCGGCGTGAAACGAGCCGACCGTCACCACCGCCGGCGACAGTGGCCCGATTTCGCGGCTGACGATCGACTGCAGGGCGGTGACGATCTGGGCGCCGATATAGACCGGGTCCTTGCCCGCGTGCGGCGCCGCGCCATGGGCGCCGACGCCGTTGACGACGATGTCGACGCTGTCCGCCGAGCTGTACATGAGCTGGTCGGCGCCGCTCACCGTGCCGGTGCGCATCGCCGCATTGACGTGGAAGCCGAGCGCGTAATCGGGCTTGGGGAAGCGGGTGTAGAGGCCGTCCGCCAGCATCGCCTTGGCGCCGCCGACCCTCTCCTCCGCGGGCTGGGCGATGAAGACGATGGTGCCCCGCCACCGGTCCTTCGTCGCCGCCAGCTGGCGAGCGGTGGCGATCAGCGAAGTGATGTGGACGTCGTGCCCGCAGGCGTGCATCACCGGCATCTCCTGGCCGTCGACGCCGACCTGGCGCACCCGCGAGGCATAGGCGACGCCGCTTTTCTCCTCGACCGGCAGCCCGTCCATGTCGGCGCGAACCAGCACCGTCGGCCCGGCGCCGTTGCGCATCACCCCGACGACGCCGGTGCCGCCCACGCCTTCGGTGACGGCGGTGCCCTCGGCGCGAAGGGCCTGGGCGATGATCCTGGCGGTCCGGTTCTCCTTGAAGCTGAGCTCGGGATTGCGGTGGAAGTCGACGAACGTCGCGGCGAGGCGCTTGTCGTAATCGGCCTTGATCGAGTCGGCGAGGTCGGAGGCGGCGGCGGACGTCGCGAAGAGCATCGAAGCAATGACCACATATTTCAGGCGCATCTAAATATCTCCAGGTTTTTCGGTTACTTAGTGTGCCCACAAAGCCGCAAGCAGCCGTTCCGCGTCGCTTTCGTCATTATAAAGGTGCGGTGTGATCCGCATCCGCTCCCCCCTCAGGCTGACATGGACGTCGGCCGCCGCCAGCCGTTCCTCTATGCCCTCCGGAGGGCCGTCGGGGAAGCGCACCGACAGGAAATGCGGGGCCCGCCCCGCCTGCGCCGACAGGCCCCGCTCGCCCAGCCGCGCCTCGATCGCCGCGGTCGCCGCGCCCAGCGTCTCGGCGATGTTGGCGACGCCCCAGTCGAGCAGCTGCCCGATCGCCGTCGCCGCCACCGGCAGCAGCGCGAAATTGGCCCGCTCGCCCATGTCGAAGCGCCGCGCGCCCGGCGCGAAACCCTCCTCATAGTCGGACAAACTGCGGAAATCGTGCGCGTTGCGCCGCACGATCCACGCCTCCTCGAGCGGACGACCATGTTGGTGGCGCGGCGCGACGTAGAGGAAACCGACGCTGTAGGGGCCGAGCAGCCATTTGTACGACGTGGCGAGGAGATAGTCCGGATCGACGGCGGCAAGGTCGAGCGGCAGCGCCCCGGTCGACTGGGTGGTGTCGAGCACCAAAGCCGCGCCCACCGAGCGGCAGCGTCGGCCGATCGCCTCGACGTCGATCAGGGTGCCGCAGACCCAGTGGGTGTGCGGCGCCACGACCAGCGCCGTGCCCCCGTCGATGGCGTCGAGGATGGCGGCGGTCCAGCCGCCGGCCTGGGGCCGCCCGACCGTCACCACCCGCGCTTCCGCCCGCTCGGCCAGCGCCCGCGCCGCGAGGATGCCGGACGGGAAGTCCTCGGCAAGCGTGACGATCTTCTGCCCCGCCGCGACCGGCACGTTCGCCATCACCGTCGCCATGCCGTAGCTGACCGAAGGGACGATCGCGACGTCGTCCGCCGCCGCGCCGATCAGCCGCGCGAACAGCGCCCGCAACTTTTCCGATTCGTCGAAGAAATGCTCGGCCCGAACCTCCCAGGGATGGGCCTTTCGCTCCAGCCCGCGCCGTCCCGCCGCAATCGCCGCCCGGCTCAGCGGCGACATTTTCGCGCAGTCGAAATAGGCCACCCCCTCCGCTATGTCGAAGAGGGCCCGCTGGCAGGGCAGAAGCGCCATCAGGCCTTGGCTTTGTCCTTCGCGTCCGCCGGCGGCGCGGCGCAGGTCGGCCCGGTGCGCCGGCCGCTGATCTTGCTGTTCATGGCAAAATCGCCGTCGCCGGACAGAAAGGAAGTGGCGTTCGAATTGCCCTCGAAGCTGTCGCCCGTGTAGCTGCCCTGCACCGTCATGAAGATGTGGCCTTCCAGCGCGTCCCGCTCGCAGTCGAGCGTCGCGGTGATGCGGCCGGACCGGATATACTGGTCCTTGTAGCTGCACTCGTAGCCGGCGCCGGCGAACATCTCGGGGGGCGGCTTGCCCTCTTTGCCGGCTTCGATGCACGCCGGCGCGACCGCCTTGTCGCCGACCGCCGCCTTGAGCGCCGGCGTCGCCTTGTCGGTCGATCGGAACTCGGTGACTTCGGAGCTGATTTCCCACTGCCCCGCCAGCATCGTGGCGGCGGCCTCTTCCGCCTTATTCTCCTCGCCGCCTCCGCCCGAGCAGGCGGCCGCCAGGCACAAAGGCACGATGATCAAAGCGCGCATCGCTCATCCCCTTTTTGTTATCGGCGGAAACTAGCGCGAAACCGGCGGAATGACCATATCGACACGATGCCGAGTAGCGATCGCGACCGGCCTCGACGAGCCGGAGACCGGCCGGGCCTTCGGCCGAGCCGTCGTGGGACCAGCCCGCGGCCATTGCCGAACGCGTCGAGGGGCTCCGACAGAGCTGCGCTCGCGATACTCACTTGCCACGTATCGCACCAGGCGATGGCGATCGGAACGCAGCCTTGGCGCGGTTTGGGAGGGCCTAGCAGGGCCCCTTCCGCTCTCCTGTAACGTCAACGCGAGTCGTGACTTTCTGCATACCCGGCTGGTCGACGACCAGTCCGGCGTTCGGTTCGACCGTCACCAAGCGCGCGCTGAGGGTTGAGTCCGAGAACTGGCCATCGATCGTCACGCGCAACGGCGCCATCGCTCCGGAAATGCATTCCCCCTGCGCCTGCATGCGGCCATTGGCGAAGCTCGACGCGGCGAACCTGCAGGATCCGCTTAGAATTCCCGGAATCAATCGCTCGGCCGGGTTTTGAGCCTCTGCCGCTCCGATGCACGACGACCATTCGTTCGTGCGGCCTTTCGCGAAGTCGACCTCCCGCCCGCCGATATCCCGTTCGATAATTGCCGACTTGATCTGCCAGCGTCCGTGCGGAAAGGTCTCCGGCCCCGAACAACCGGCGGCCAGCATGGCCATAATGATTGCCGCCTCCTTCATTGCCTCTCCCCGTCAGCAATCGCCGAGCCGTTGGCCGGCCAGAAAATGGACTATTCGTGACGGCTCCTCCGTCCGGCTGGCCCCGGTGTCCGGGTTCTCAACCGTGACCCTGGTTCGGGAACTGGCCCGGGCTCGGAAGGAAGCTGGCCCGAATCTGCCCGCCAGCTCCTCGACCATTTCCTGCTCGATGGGCAGATCGGGGAAACGGCAGATTCGGCGGCCGACAATTCGGCCCGCGGCGGCCGCGACCGTTTCGCTGCATTGGGTTCCGCCCACTGGAGGCAGGAAGAGATTGCCGGGTCGAGCAAGGCGCGTTCGATCAAGACAATAGAGCCGGGCGTAGGGTGTATCGGGCGAGCTTTGGCGCGGGTAGCGGTCGACCGTCGTCACCATCACCCGCCACAATCCCGGCTCAAGCCCGGCGGTGGAATTACGGCCGACGGAGGCGTCGGCGCTGCTCCGGCTTGGCGCAGGAGCATTGGGAGCGATGCACTCGCCAAGCCGCCGCGCGGTGAATCGAGCGGCGGTGAATAGCCTGTTGCCCTCTGTCGACATTTCCGATGAACGACCGCGTAATTCGAAGGTGCGAGCGTCGAACGCGCCCTCAAGTGTGCGCATGCGGCCGGCCACGAACTCAGGCAAGCCGCTGCTAGTGCAGCCTTGCCGGCTGGCGCTGATCCGGCCCTTCTCCATCGTCACCCGGTCGTTGCACCCGAAGCCACCCGCACCGATCAGATCGGCCAGTTCCGGTTTCGTAGCTTGCGCAGCCGTGAGGCATGCCACCCTTGTGAAGGGCGCAGGTTCGCGCAAAACAACTTCCGGCGGCTCCACGCCCGGAAGGCTGGCAAACTCGGTGATCTCCGTGGTGATCGCCCACAAGCCGGGATCGATCTGGTCTGGCGTCCCGCACGCACTGAGGCATGCAACGGCGAACGCTGCAAGGGCGTGCCTCATGGAAATCTCCTCGGAGCCACTCGCATTGAACCGGCAGGAGAACTCACGCGCCGTGGCGGAGACTAGCGCAAACAAGGGCTGCGCACCATATGCCGGACGGATGGCGATTCATATCCGCACCACGTTGGAGGAGCCGGAAACCGGCACGGCTTTCGTGCCGCACAAACCCACTCGCCCGGAGAAGGCCGAGGGCGGCCGGAAATTCAGGATCGTGTCCGACTACGAACCGTCGGGCGACCAGCCGACCGCGATCGCGGAACTGGTCGACAGCGCGCGCCAGGACGAGCAGACCCAGGTGCTGCTCGGCGTCACCGGCTCGGGCAAGACCTTCACCATGGCCAAGGTGATCGAGAAGCTGCAGCGGCCGGCGCTCGTCCTTGCCCCCAACAAGATCCTCGCCGCCCAGCTCTACGGCGAGTTCAAGAGCTTCTTCCCGGACAATGCGGTCGAGTATTTCGTCAGCTATTACGATTATTACCAGCCCGAGGCCTACGTCCCCCGGTCCGACACCTACATCGAGAAGGAAAGCTCGGTGAACGAGGCGATCGACCGCATGCGCCACTCGGCGACCCGGGCGTTGCTCGAACGCGACGACGTCATCATCGTCGCCTCGGTCTCGTGCCTCTACGGCATCGGCTCGGTCGAGACGTACAGCGCGATGACCTTCTCGCTGAAGAAGGGCCAGACCGTCGACCAGCGCGAGATCGTGAGGAAGCTCGTCGCCCTCCAGTACAAGCGCAACGACCAGGCCTTCGCCCGCGGCAATTTCCGCGTCCGCGGCGACAGCCTCGAGATCTTCCCGTCCCACTATGAGGACATGGCCTGGCGCATCGCCTTCTTCGGCGACGAGATCGAGGAGATCGTCGAGTTCGACCCCCTGACCGGCAAGAAGATCGCCGCGCTCGATTACGTCAAGGTCTACGCGAACAGCCACTACGTCACGCCAGGCCCTACTCTGAAACAGGCGATGGAGGCGATCCGCCACGAGCTGACCGAGCGATTGAAGGAGCTCCACGCCGAGGGCAAGCTGCTCGAGGCCCAGCGGCTCGAGCAGCGCACCAATTTCGACCTCGAGATGATCGCCGCCACCGGCTCGTGCGCCGGCATCGAGAATTACAGCCGCTTCCTCACCGGCCGCCTCCCCGGCGAGCCGCCGCCGACCCTGTTCGAATATCTGCCGGAGAACGCCCTCCTCTTCGTCGACGAGAGCCACCAGACCGTACCCCAGATCGGCGCGATGGCGCGCGGCGACCACAGGCGGAAGATCACACTCGCCGAGTACGGCTTCCGCCTGCCCAGCTGCATCGACAACCGGCCGCTTCGCTTCAACGAATGGGACGCGATGCGCCCGCAGACCGTGGCGGTTTCCGCCACGCCGGGTCCCTGGGAGCTGGAGCAGACCGGCGGCGTCTTCGCCGAGCAGGTGATCCGCCCGACCGGCCTGATCGACCCGCCGGTCGAGATCAAGCCGGTCGAGGACCAGGTCGACGACCTCATCAACGAGGCGCGGATTACCGCCCGCAAGGGCTATCGAACCCTCGTCACCACTTTGACCAAGCGCATGGCCGAGGATCTGACCGAGTTCATGCACGAGGCCGGGCTCAAGGTCCGCTACATGCATTCGGACGTCGAGACGCTGGAGCGGATCGAGCTGATCCGCGACCTGCGCCTCGGCGTCTATGACGTCCTCGTCGGCATCAACCTGCTGCGCGAGGGCCTCGACATCCCCGAATGCGGCCTCGTCGCCATCCTCGACGCCGACAAGGAGGGTTTCCTGCGCTCCGAGACCTCGCTGATCCAGACAATCGGCCGCGCCGCCCGCAACGTCGAGGGCCGCGTCATCCTCTACGCCGACCGAGTCACCGGCTCGATGGAGCGCGCCCTGCGCGAGACCGACCGCCGCCGCCAGAAGCAGCTCGAATATAACGCCGGCCACGGCATCACGCCGACGACGATCAAGCGCAACATCCAGGACATTTTGAGCCACGTCACCAACCGCGACAGCGTCATGGTCGACACCGGCGACGAGGACCGCCCCCACCTCGTCGGCCACAATCTCAAGGCCTATATCGCCGACCTCGAAGCCCGCATGCGCAAGGCCGCCGGCGATCTCGAATTCGAGGAAGCCGGCAGGCTGCGCGACGAGATCCGGCGGCTGGAAGCCGACGAGCTCGGCATCCCCGACCACGAGAAACGGGCGCCGCTGCTGGGCCACTCGACGGAGGGCAAGCCTGGCACGAGGAAGACGCGGTTCGGCAAGCAGCAGGCGATGAGGATGAGGCGGCGGAGAGTTTGATTTAGAGAACTAAACGGTCTATACGGACGGAGTTCGTAGGAGGCCCATATGCAGATCGAAATCGATTTCGAGGTGTTTAAGGAGCTTACCGCGCGACGAACACACGAGGGGCATTCCTACAACGAGGTGCTTCGTGACCTTCTCAATCTCCCCCCGAAGATAGGGCGGAAATTATCGGATGCGTTGGCACCCCTCACGGAATCTGGTGGAATAAGGGGCTTTGCCCTTCGAGGAGGCACCCTTCCAGAAGGGACAAAGCTTGCCGCTAAGTACAAGAGGAAAGAGTATCGGGCTGAAATCCGAAACGGTCGGTGGGTTGATGAGGACGGCAAGGAGCATTCGAGTCCGTCGTCCGCAGCCAGCGCGATCTCAGGTACAAATGTGAATGGGTTGCGCTTCTGGCATGCAATGCGTCCCCAAGATTCGAAATGGACGCGCCTCGATATCCTCTTGGCGCTCCAATCATGATCCGCAGCTTCGCCGATCCGGAAACTGAGCGCATCTGGAATGGCGAGCGCAGCCGCAAGCTGCCCGACGACATCCAGGATCGCGCCCTCATCCGCCTCAGAATGCTCAACCAGGCGGAGACCCTCGACGACCTCCGCAACCCGCCGGGCAATCGCTTCCACGCGCTGAAGGGCGACCGCGCTGGGCAGCACAGCATTTCCATTAACAAGCAATGGCGTATATGCTTCGTCTGGCGCGACGGAGGCGCCGACGGTGTCGAGATCACGGACTACCACTAATCCGGACTGGCTGCACAACGCCCATGCCGGGGAGATATTGGCCAGCGAGTTCATGGAGCCGCTGGGGCTGGACGCCGCGCAGCTCGCGCAGGCGATCGGTGCGCACTCGGAGCAGATCGAGGCCGTTGTCGAGGGCACGAAACCGATCGACGCGGAGCTGGACCTGCGCCTCGCCCGTTATTTCCGCATGTCGGAAGGCTTTTTCCTGGGCCTTCAGGCAGATTACGAGCTGCTCGAGGCCAAGCGAGCATTGAATGGCGATCTGGACCGGATCGTCCCGCGGGCGGCATGATCCCGCGCTACCACATCAACGTTTTCTGGTCCGACGAGGACGACTGCTGGATCGCGGACATCCCCGATTAGCGCTATTGCTCCGCACACGGCGAAACGCCGCGAGAGGCGACCGCGGAGGCTGAGGTGGCTATGGCCATTTGGCTCGAAGTTGCGGGGGACCATGGCATGAAGATCCCCGACCCGGCCTATCGTTCAGCACCACACACAACCTGATCCTGTCCTCCCATTCCCTCCATTTCGGAGCCGCATCTGCCTCCGCAGCCGGCGAATCCTGCTACAATCGGCGCTTTGACACCTGAAGGAGGACCGGCATGTCGACGAAGGAATATCTGGAGTATGAAGCGGCGCAGAGCGTCAGGCGGATTCCGTTCGACTCGGCGAAGGTCGTCACCGGCATCGTCAATGGCACCTATATCCTGATCGTCAGCGGCGAGACGGCGTGCGTCAACATGAAGGTCCGCCTGTCGCCGCTGATCTACGTCCGCTGTCCGGAATATTGGGGGATCGAGGTGATCGGCGAGCTCGACGGCTGCCACTGCATCATCGGCATCGTGCCGACACCCTACACGGTTTCGATCCAGCTGACCGGCATCACCGGCTCCGAGGGCGTCGAAGTGCTCGGCGCCAACCAGTCGAAACGCTTCGAGGTCGCCGGCGGCTGCAGGTCCACCGCCTCGTTCGACGCCGCCGAATCATCGACGACGCGAAGCTGACAAAGCGGGGCGCGGGCCCGGACGCTGCCGGCGGGCAGGGTCGCCCCGCCGGTTGCGATCATGCCTGCTGACGGACGGACCGGCGCCAACGTGCGTTTTGAGAGCCGCGTTGGAATCCCCCTTCCAAAATAGGTTTTCGTCTGCTCCTGCTGTGCTCATGCCGAGCCATCGATTCGCGTTACGTTCTCCTTGGGCTGAAACCGGGCGAACCGCTCGATTCGTCGCAATTTCCGCGGCACGTACAGTTACTTTCGTCACCTTCGCCCAACTCGCCGCGCCATTCAGCCGCTGAATCGCCATGGCCGCCCCCGTCCTCGCCTACGAAAATCTCGGCCTCGTCCAAGGCGCAGGCTGGCTGTTCCGCGGCCTCGACCTGTTCGTCGGCGCCCGCGACCGGCTGGCCTTGATCGGGCGCAACGGGGCGGGCAAGACGACCCTGCTCAAATGCCTCGCCGACCTGATCGAGACCGACGAGGGGCGCCGCACCATCCAGCCGGGGATCAAGGTGGTGCTGCTTGAGCAGGACCCGCCCGTCGAGGACTTCGCCACGCTGCGGGAGTTCGCGCTGCACGGCCCCCAGGCTCCGGCGCTGCACGAGGTCGAGGCGATCGCCGACCAGCTCGGCATCGACCTCGACCGGCCCGCCGCCACCGCCTCGGGCGGCGAGCGGCGGCGCGCCGCCATCGCCCGGGCGCTGGCGCAGGATCCGGACGTGCTGCTGCTCGACGAGCCGACCAACCATCTCGATCTCGGCGCGATCGGATGGTTCGAGGACTGGCTCTCCCGCTACACCGGCGCCTTCATCGCGATCAGCCACGACCGCACCTTTTTGAAGCGCCTCACCCGCTCGTCACTGTGGCTCGACCGGGGGACGCTCAGGCGCGCGGAAATAGGCTTTGGCGGCTTCGACGCCTGGACCGAGCAGGTCTACGCCGAGGAAGCGCGCGCCGCCGGGAAGCTCGACGCCCGGCTGAAGCTCGAGCTCCACTGGCTGCAGCGCGGCGTCACCGCGCGCCGGCGGCGCAACCAGGGCCGCCTCACCAAGCTGCACGAGATGCGCGCCGCCCGGGCGGCGATGCTCGGCCCCGCCGGCGCGGCGAAGCTCGGGCTCGAGAATGACGACGTCAAGACCAAGATGGTGATCGACGCCGACAAGGTGACCAAGCGCTTCGGCGACCGCGTCATCGTCAGGGACTTCACCCTGCGGATCCAGCGCGGCGACCGGATCGGCGTGGTCGGCGCCAACGGCACCGGCAAGACCACGCTGCTCAGGCTGCTGACCGGGGAGTTGGAGCCCGACGAGGGCAGGATCACGCGCGCCAGGACGCTGCAGGGGATCATGATCGACCAGCAGCGCCGCCTGCTCGACCCCGACAAGAGCGTCCGCGAAATCCTCGCGGACGGCGGCGACTGGATCGAGGTCAGAGGCCACAAGAAGCACGTCCAGGGCTATTTGAAGGAGTTCCTGTTCGATCCGAGCCTGGTCGACGCGAAGATCGGCACCCTGTCGGGCGGCGAGCGCTCGCGCCTCCTGCTCGCCCGCGAGTTCGCCCGCCGCTCCAACCTGCTGGTGCTCGACGAGCCGACCAACGACCTCGACCTCGAGACGCTCGATCTGCTCCAGGAAGTAATCGCCGACTATGACGGCACCGTCCTCATCGTCAGCCACGACCGCGACTTCCTCGACCGCACGGTGACGATCACGCTCGGCCTCGACGGCTCGGGCAAGGTCGACATCGTCGCCGGCGGCTACGAGGATTGGGAAAGCAAAAGGCAAAGCAGCGTCCCGGCGAAGGCCGGGACCCAGTCGGGCCGTCCCGGTCCGTCCCGGGCTTCGACGGAGCCGCAGAAGCCGACCAAGCTCACCTACAAGGACCAGCGCGACTACGATTTGCTCCCGGACCGAATCCACGCACTCGAGGCCCAGATCGCCCGCGACGAGGAAGCGCTTCACGACCCCGATCTCTACGCGCGCAATCCCGGACGCTTCGCCGCCCTGACCGAGGCGGTCGAGCAAGCACGGAAGGAGCGCGACTCGGCCGAGCATCGCTGGCTGGAGCTAGCGGAAAAAGTTGAAGCGCTGGCGAGCTGATCCACCCCCGCTCTTGGCGGAGAGGCTTGCGTCAACGGCAGCTGCTCTCCGCGCTCTCGTCGAGATCGAGGCATCGGCCGTCGATCGAGCCGGCCGGGATCGTTACGCCGAGCACCGCCGCCAGCGTCGGCAGGATGTCGGCCGTCTCCACGGCCAGCGGCTGCTCGAACGGCGTCATCCCCTTGCGCCAGAACAGGATCGGTACCCGCCGGTCATAATCCCAGGGGCTGCCATGGGTGGCGACATAGCCGCGGCTGGTGTCGAAGATCGGCGTCACCCGCGGCTTGAGCAGCACGACCAGATCGCCGGAGCGCTCGGCGTCGAAGCTCGCCTTGGCGCGCTGGAGGAGGCTCCACGCGTCGGGCGGCCCGGCGGGCGCAGCCGCCGCCATCAGCTCGGCCCTGGTGAACACCGCCGCCACCTGCGGGTGGCGGCGGTAGGCCGCGACCGCCTCGCGCAGCACCCGCGCCCGCTGCGCGGCGCTGAGCTTGCGGTCGATATACATGTCGCCGAAGGCGCCGTCGCCGTGGAGCAGGCCGCCGGTCAGCCGGAGCTTGCGGGCGAGCGCCTTGCCCATCGTCGCGGCGTCGAGCGCCGGATCGACCCGCAGCGCGTCGGCGGCGGCATGCTGGCGATGGCGCTCGGGAATGTCGATGCCGCCATGGTCGGCGGTGAGCGTGACCAGATAGTCGATGCCGGTCGCGTCGAGATTGCGGAAGAAGCCGCCCAGCGCCTCGTCGAGCGCGAGCAGCTGAATGCACATCTCGCTGCCCTCGGTGCCGTAGCCGTGGCCGACATAATCGGTCGCCGACAGACCGAGGATGAGCAAATCGGTCGCCGGCCCTTCGCCGAGCTTCATCTCGCGCCGCAGCCCCTCGCCGAGGTCGAGCGTCGCCCGGTCGAAATCGGGCGACGCGCGGAAGCCGTGCTTGTCGTCCGCCTCGCGGGCGAACCGTCCCGCCCCCACCGGCTTGCCGCCGCCGGCGACCGGCACCGCCCGCGCGCGCGCCTCGCACGCGCGCGGCAGGTCGCGCCCCGCCCGGGCGCGGGACAAAGCGTCCTTCACGCCGGCATTGGTCTCGGCAACCGCCCTCGGCGCCGCGGTGGCGCCGGGATTGACGAAGGCCTTGGCGTCATGGTCCCACCACCAGCGCTGGTCGGGGCCGTAGCCGCCCATCATGATCGCCGCCCGATCCTTGCCGGAGACGACGGCGACGCGGCTGCGCGGATCGGCGCGCTTCATATGGTCGCCCAGCGCCGGCACCCGCAAATGATAGGGCGAGACCCTGTACTGGCCGCCCTTGGAGCTGGTGCCCGGCACCCGCGGATCCTCGGAGCAGTAGACCCCCTTGTCGTCGCGGGCGAGGCCGAGGTTGAACCAATTGTTGGCGATGATCCCGGTCCGCGCCGGCCGCGAGCCGGTGAGGATGGTCGAGTGGCCGGGGCAGGTCTCGGTGGCGTTGTGGCCCTGATAGCCGGACGGGAACACCACCCCTTGCGACAGTCGCTCGAGGCCGCCGTCGAATCGGGCGCGGTATTGGGCGAACAGGTCGGCGGAGAGTTGGTCGACCGAAATCACCACCACCAGCTTGGGCTTCTCCGCGACGGCGGCGGACGCCATGGCGGCCAGCGGCAGCGCGAGCAGGGCGGCGAAGCGGGCGAATTTCATGGGCGGTCCCCTGTGGTGTTCTCGGCTCCCGCCTCTACATCAGCCGCCGCTTTGAGCAAGCGCGATCAAAGGCGCTCGACTTGTCCCGCAAAATTTGCGAGCCGGGCCGCCGGAAGGGGGGCCGCACGCGCCATGGATTCGACCGACGCCGCTGATCTGATTGCCGAAATCCACGAGGAAAGGGCGGAGAACGAAGCCGCCGAGAGCTTCCGCAACCGCGCCGCTCTGCTGATCGCCGTGCTCGCGGCGGTGCTCGCCGTCGGCGGGCTCGGCGGCGGCAACGCCACCGACGACATGGTCGCGAGCAACATCAAGGCGAGCGACACCTGGGCCTTCTACCAGGCCAAGAACGTCCGCCAGACGATGTACGAGCTCGAGGCCGAGAAACTGAAGGCCGCGCTCGCCGCCGGCGGCGTGACTCCGGCCGAGCGCGCCTCTGCCGAAGCCCGCCTCAAGGAGTATGAAGCGACCATCGCCCGCTACAACAGCGAGCCGGACCCCAACGATCCCGCCAAGGGCGAGGGCAAGAAGGAGCTGTCGGCCCAGGCCAAGGCCCATGAGGCGGCCTTCGAGGAGGCGTCGGCGCGCGACAACAATTTCGACCTCGCCGAAGTTGCGCTCCAGCTCGCCCTCGTCCTCGGCTCGGTGGCGATCCTCGCCGTCAACCGCTGGATCCTCGGCCTGTCGCTGGCGCTGGGCGTTGCCGGCTCGCTGCTGACGCTGAACGGCTTCCTGCTGCTAGTATAGTCCCCGGGCTTGCTCGGGGAGGGATTACGCTATCCGCCGCGCGCGGCTTGCAAATGCGCCCGTATCTCTGCGTCGGTCGGCGCGCCGCGGACCGCCTGCTCGAGCAGGGCCAACCCCTGCACCCGGTCCTCGCCGCTCCTGAACAGCAGCCAGCCGAGCGTGTCGGCGGCGGCGGGGTTGTTCGGCTCGAGCGCCCATGAGCGGCGGGCGAGTGGAATGGCCCGCTCATAGTCGCCGGTTTCGGCATAGGCCCAGGCGAGGTTGTTGAGCAGGGTCGCGTCGCCGTCGCCGATGCGCTTGCGCACCCCTTCGTACAGCGCGATCGCCTGCGGCCAGCGCCGCGCCTGCAGATAGGCGTTGGCGGCGAGCGTCTGGGCGGAGACGTTCTGCGGGTTCTGCTGGAGGAACAGCGCCAGCACCCGGGTCGCACCGGCCTCGTCGCCGGAATTGCGCAGCGCCTCGATCAGCCGCAGCGCCACCGGCTCGCTGAAGGCGAGGTTCGCCGCGCGCCGATAGGCGGCGGCGGCACCCGCATAATCGCCCTGGACGGCAAGCGCGTCGCCGACCAGCACATGGGCGTCGGGAGCGCCGGGACTGGCCGCCTGGAGCCGGCGCGCCCGCTGCAGCGCCTCCGGTCCGAAGCCGCGGGCGAGCAACGCGCGGATCAGCAGGACCTGGGCCGGGGCGCCGGGATCGCGATTCGCCTCGCGGCGCAGGGCCTCGATCTCGCCGTCGCCCAGCGGATCGTAGAGGGCCGGCATCGGCGCCGAATTCGGGGCCGCCGCCCGGGCGAGATAGCGGGTCGCCGCGGCTTCGTCGCCGACCCGGGCATAAGCCTTGCCGATCACGGCCAATGTGTAGGCGTCCGCATCGGAACGGTCGGCCAGCGGCCGCAGCGTGCGGATTGCGGCGGCCGCATCGCCGCTGCGCCACTGGGCCGCGCCGAGCAGCCGCCGCGCCTTGAGATTGCCCGGCTGCACGTCGAGCAGACGCTGCAGCCACTTCGCGGCCAGGAAGGCGTTGCCGGCCCCGAGCTCGATCGTGCCGGCGAGCAGCATTGCCGCGGGCCGATTGTCGAAGGCGCCGCCGGTGCGGCGATAGAGGCTGCGCGCCAAGGCGTAGTCGCGCCCGCGGGCGGCGAGCATCGCCTGGAGATAATAAGCCGACGCATTGTGGGGGGAGACGCCGAGGATGCGGCGCGTGTCGGCGAGCATCTCGCGGGTGCGGCCGAGATCGCCGAGCGTGGCGGCGCGCTCGATCAGCGCGCGCAGGTTGGAAGGGTCGATCTCGAGCGCCCGGTCGAACCAGGGCATGGCGGCCTGGAGCCCGTATTGGCCGCGGGTGAGCTCGCCGCGCAATATCAGCGCCTCGACCTGGCGCGGGGCCAGCGCCACCGCGCGATCGGCGGCCGCGATCGCACCGCGAAGCTCGCCCGTCGCCCGGCGAAAGTCGCCGATATCGGCCCACAAGGCGCCGTCCTCCGGAGTCGCCGCCAGCGCGCGATCGAAAGCCTCCGCGGCATCCTCCATTCGGCCCAGGATTTGATAGGCGCGGCCGAGCATGCGGTCCGCATAAGCGGCATGGGCCGCGCCGGCCTTGGCCGCTTCGGCGACGGCGCGCTCGGCCTGGCCCTGCAGCAGCGCCGCATGCGCCATCAGATGGCCGGTGTCGCTTTCGGCAAGGCCGAGCGCGTTCGCCCGCTTCAGTTCCGCTTCCGCGGCGCCGCCGTCGCCGAGCAGCAAATAGGTCCGCGCCTGGGCGAGGCGGTAAGCCTTGTTGTCCGGTTTGGCCTTGATCGCGTTGAGCAGCTCGATCCGGGCGGTGCGCGGCTGCCCCTGCGCCAGCGCCTGTAGACCGCGACGATAGGATTCCTCAGGCGACTGCGAGCCCGGCAGGTTCGAGCAGCCGGCGGCGCCGAGCAGCGACAGAGCGATCAGGGCGGCGCGCGCGGTCACGGCTGCAGATCGTATTGCTTCATCAGGTCGTAAAGCGTCGGCCGACTGATTCCGAGCAGCTTGGCGGCGCTCGAAATATTGTTCTCGGTCCGCGCCAGCGCCTGCCGGATCGCCCGCCGGTCGGCCAGCTCGCGCGCCGATTTCAGGTTGACCGGCATGGCCGCTTCGGTGCGCGCCTCGAGGTCGAGATCCTCGGCCGTCACCAGCTTGCCGTCGGCCATGATCACCGCACGTTTCATCCGGTTCTCGAGCTCGCGCACATTGCCCGGCCACGGCCATTCGTCGATCGCAGCAAGCGCGCCGGCGCTGAGGCCCTTGACCTGCGGGTTCATCTCGCGGGCGAAGCGATGGAGGAAATGCTTGGCGAGCAGCACCGAATCGCCGTGGCGCTCGGCCAGGCTGGGAATGCGCACGACGATCTCGGCGAGGCGATAATAGAGGTCCTCGCGGAAGCTGCCCGCCTTGATCATCTCGGGCAGGTCCTGGTGGGTGGCGCTGACGATGCGGGTGTCGACCGCGATCGGCTTGCGGCCGCCGATCCGCTCGATCACCCTCTCCTGGATGAAGCGCAGCAATTTGACTTGGAGCGGCAGCGGGATGTCGCCGACCTCGTCGAGGAACAAGGTGCCGCCTTGGGCGAGCTCGATCTTGCCCTCGGTGGTCTTGATCGCGCCGGTGAAGGCGCCCTTCTCGTAGCCGAACAGCTCCGCCTCGAGCAGGTTCTCGGGGATGGCGGCACAGTTGATCGCTACGAAGGCGCCGCCGGCGCGGTTGCTGGCGCTGTGCACGCCCCGGGCGAGCAATTCCTTGCCGGTGCCGCTGGCGCCCAAGAGCATCACCGAGACGCCGGTATTGGCGACCCGCTCGATCGTGCGGGCGACCTTCAGCATCTCCGGCGCCGCGGTGATCATCGTGCCGAGCACGGTCTGGTCCTCGCCGACCCGCTCCTCGAGCTTGCGATTCTCGGTCTCGATGCCGTGGAGCTGGAAGGCGCGGCGGACGATCAGGCCGAGCTGGTCGATGTCGACCGGCTTCTGGTAGAAATCGTAGGCCCCGGACGCGATCGCCCGCAGGGCGCTCTCCCGCGCGCCGTGGCCTGAAGCGACGATCACCTTGGTCTCCGGCTTGAGCGACAGGATCGTCTCGAGCGTCGCGAAACCCTCGGTGACGCCATTGGGGTCGGGCGGCAGGCCGAGGTCGAGCGTCACCACCGGCGGCTCCTCCGCGCGCAGCAGATTGATCGCCGCATCGCGATTGGAGGCGACCAGCACCTCATAATCGTCATAGGCCCAGCGGAGCTGGCGCTGCAGCCCTTCGTCATCCTCGACGATCAGCAGTTTCGCCCTGGTGTCCACAGTCATGCGCGCATCCGTCCGATCTCGAATTGGCCGGTCTCACCCAGCGGTAATAGGATGGTGAATCGACTGCCTTTGCCGACTCGGCTGTCGACCTCGATCCGTCCGCCCATGGCGGCGACGAGGCTGCGCGCCTCGAAGGCGCCGACGCCGAAGCCGCTCTCCTTGGTCGAGGCGAAAGGCTGGAACAGGCGGGTGCGGATGAAATCGGCCGACATGCCCTCCCCGCGGTCGGCGATCTCGATCGCCGCTTCCCCGCCCCGTATCGTGCAGCTTATCCGCACCGGCGCGCCGTCCGGGCTGGCGTCGATCGCATTCTGGACGAGATGGGCGAGCGCCTGCTCCAGCCGCACCGGATCGGCGAGCACGGCCAGCGCCGGATTGCCCGCGACCTCGACCGGATGCACCCGCCGTTTGACCTCGGCCACCGCGGTCACCGCCTGGCCGGCCGGGATCGCCCGCACCGGCTCCGCCTCGACATTGTTGCTGCCGCGGTGGAGGCGGGCGAGGAGGTCGTTCATCTTTTTGACCGAGCTGTGCAGGGTGGCGATCATGTCCTCGCGGAATTCGGGCTTGTCGGCGTGGCGTTCGGCATTGCGGATGACGAGGCTGAGCTGGCTGACCAGATTCTTGATGTCGTGGATGATGAAGGCGAAGCGCCGGTTGAACTCGTCGAACCGTCGCGCGTCGGCGAGCGCGTCCTGGGTCCGCGCCTCGGCGAGATAGCTCGCCGCCTGGATGCCGACGGTGCGGAACAGGTCGAAATCCTCCCAGTCGAGCGGCCGCCGGACGAGCGGATGCTCGAGCAGTACCAGGCCGACGAGCCGGTCGCCGTGGATCAGCGGCACCCCCGCCCAGAGCGCGTCGAGCGCGATCAGCGGGGCGGGCAACCGAACTTCGGCCCCGGCCGTCCGCACTATGCCGGAGCGCAGGGCGCTGAAATCGATCACGTGCGCGCTCTTTTCGAGGAAGCCGATCAGCTCCGCGTCGCCGGCGGTCGCTTCGGGCAGCTCCTCGCGCCAGTTCCACCGCGCGGCGACGCTGAGCCGGCTGCCTTCCGGCACCAGCAGCAGGCCCGAGGGCGATTCGGCGATATCGGCGATCGCCTTGATGATCCGCTCGCCCAGCGGGGCGTCGCCGCCGACCGTGCGGGTGAAGCGCAGCCATTCCTCGCGATAATCGTAGCGATGCTCGAAGAAATGCTTGGCGAGAATCACCCGCGACCAGGCGCGCATCCGGCCGGAAGGCAGCAGGATCACCGCCGCCACGGTGATCGCGAAGACCAGGCCGACCTGGCCGATCCGCACCCAATTGCCGCCGACCACCTCGAGCGCGCGGCTCGCCGTCATCATCAGGATCAAATAGCCGAGGATCGCGATCAGCGAGAGCGACTGGAACGTGGCCGCGCGCGACAATTGCACCCGCCAGCGGGCGCTACGCCGGCTGGCGAGGGCGAAAAGCGGCACGAACATGGACAGGATCGCGCCGCGCATGGCGTAGAGATCGTCGACCGGCGCCCGCGTCAGCCAGGCGACCGTGTAGAGATGGAGGTCGTAGGCCCACATGCCGGCGAGCGCGATCATCGGCAGGCGAATGCCCCAGCGGCTTTCGTGCGCGGCCTGGCCGTAGAGATTGTGGACGAGGACGAGCGAGCCGGCGGCGATGGTGAGGCCGATCACCTGCGCGGTCGAGGCGAGCGCCTCGTGGAGCACCGCGTGGCCGGCGAATTGGGGGATGACGCCGGCGAGGGTGAGCTGCAGCCCGATCACCGCCGCGACGACGGTGTAGACGAGCTTGACGCCCCCCTGCCCGCGCTCGTCGGCGGCGCGGCTGACGATCGCGTACATGAAGCCGAGGAAGGCGAAGTTGCGGGCGGCTTCGGCCAAGCCGGCGCCGAGGCTGTGCGGGCCCTGGAAGGCAATGAAGATGGCCCAGGCCGAGGTCACCGCGAAGGCGGCGACCAGCCGGCGGTTGCCGCCGTCCTCGTTCCAGCGGCGCAGCTGCCACAGCGCCAGCGCCCCGTAGAGCAGGGCCGCGAGCGCGTGAGTCCAGAAGCCGAGCAGGACGATCATCGCGCCCCCTCCGGGAACAGCACCACCCGCACTGTCTGGAGGAGGATTAGGAGGTCGAGGAAGGGGGTGTAGTTCTTGGCGTAGTAAAGGTCGTATTCGAGCTTCTGGCGGGCGTCGTCGACCGAGGCGCCGTAGGGGAAGTTGATCTGCGCCCAGCCGGTGATGCCGGGCTTGACCACGTGCCGCTCGGCATAGAAAGGCAGCCGCGCCTCGAGGTCGGCGACGAACTGGGGACGCTCCGGCCGCGGCCCGACCAGGCTCATCCTGCCGGTCAGCACGGTCCAGGCCTGGGGCAGCTCGTCGATCCTCAATTTGCGGATGATCGCGCCGACCCGGGTGACTCGGGGATCGTCCTTCTGCGCCCAGACCGCCTTGCCGCCGACTTCGGCATCCTCGCGCATCGAGCGCAATTTCACCAGCTCGAAGCTCTCGCCGTAAAGGCCGACTCGGCGCTGGCGGAAGAAAGCGGGGCCCTTGCTCTCCAGCTTCACCGCGATCGCGGTCAGCGCGATCAGCGGCGCGAAGACGAGCAGGATGAGGCCCGAGACGACGATGTCGAACAGCCTCTTGCCCGCCGCCGACAGCCTCCGCCCCGACGAGAAGCCGTCCGAGAAGATCAGCCAGGAGGGGTTGAGGCTGTCGAGATCGACCCGGCCGGTCTCGCGCTCGATGAACGAGGAGAATTCGTTGACGTGGACGCCGGTGGTCTTGATCCGAAGCAGATCGGCGAGCGGCAGCGCGTTGCGCCGCTCCTCGAGCGCCAGCACCACCTCGGCGACCCGCAGGCGGACGACATGGGCGCCGAGATTGACGAGGTCGTCGCGATTGACCGCGTGCGGCACCGCCTGCGGCCCGTCGTTCATGCCGACATAGCCGGCGATCGCGAAGCCGGCGCCCTCGACCCGCGCCAGCGCCTCGAGCCGCGCCGCCCGCGGGCCGGCGCCGAGGACGAGGATGCGCCGCTTGAACGCCTCGCCGCCCAGCGCCCGGCCGAAGCCGAGCCGGGCCAGGAACAAAAGGGTCAGCGCCATCGCCGTCGCGTAGAACAGGTTCGACCGCCAGAAGGTCACCACCGGCAGCAGAAAGAAGACGAAGGCGAGCAGCAGCACCCCGAGCAGCACCGCCACCACCAGCCGCGCCGCCGCGACCCGCATCGAGCGCAACGAGTCGACCCCGTAGGCGCCGACCCCGACCATGGCGAGCTGGAGCACGACCGCGAAGGTGAGCAGATGCGGCAGGCGCTGCGCGTCGGCGGGATCGGCGGCGCCGCCGATCTGCCACAGGCGCAGCAGCCACCCCGCTTCCCCCGCCGTCAGCAGCAGCAGGAAGTCGATCGCGCCCAGCAGGAGCACGCTGTGGGGGACATAATGCTTGAACAGCCTGATCAACGGCCCGGCGCCTCGCTCGATGTAAAGTCTGCCGACAGGGTCTTAGTGTCGCTCAAATTGACAAACAAAGGGTGAAAGCGGGTCCGGCCCGCGCGGGGCGCAGGCCGGAAGGGGGCGCGGCGGCGTGTGGCGTGAATGCGAAATGACGGTCATGCCGGGACGTCGAAATGCGTGCCCGGGACGTCGGGCAACCGCAAGATATCCGACGGTGGTGATCCGCGCCTCGCCATATTCTCTCCTGAGGACCGGATGGTCGTCGTGGTCTGGACGGACCGGGACGGCGATCGGCAGGTTGTCTCGATGAGAAAGGCGAACGGGCGTGAGCCGCGACGATACCAAGACCGAGTGGGTTGATCCGGACGATGCACCGGAGCCCGACGACGACTGGTTCGACCGCGCGACCTTCAAGATCGGCGACAAGGTCATCCGCCCCGGCCGGCCGCGGGGCTCGGCCAAGCGGGCGGTGTCGCTACGCCCCGACCCGGCGGTGATCGACCATTTCCGCGCCGGCGGCCCGGGCTGGCAGACGTGGATCAACGAGGTCCTGAGGAAGGCGGCGGGGCTTTAGGGAGCCCCACGAAGTGGTGGTTCGCGAGGGCCCCAGAAAAGCACGTGGTGGCGAAGTTCGAGGCGGGCGGCCAGGGCTGGCAGACGTGGATCCACGCGGCGCTGAGGGGCGCGCGCGTAGGGTTGTCTCACGCGGAGGCGCGGAGGGCGCGGGGCTTTCAAGTCCAGCTTGGAAATTCGTTACTGTCTCGGTTTCCACAAACTGAGCTTATGACTCTTTCCATCGTGCTGTCGGCAGGATTGAAGCCCGGCCGGATCTCGGTGAAGTGGACATCCGAGATCGTAAAGTTTGATATCTCATTGACTAGGCAGGCGCGCCAGCTTTGGTCGCTTCCCCCCGGAGCCGGGGCGCGGCGGCCTGTGGCGCGAATACGAATACATTGTCGTTCCGGGACATTGAGGAGAGGCTGTGGGACGGTTACGGGTCGCCGGCGGCGGCGGAGGTGCGTCCCGGTGGGACACAAAATGGGACAGTTTCTGTGACTGTCCCCGATCGCCGGTGGGACACAAAACGGGACAGTTACAGTGACTGTCCCCGATCGGTATCGTTTCACCCGAAGCACCCGGGCACCAAAGAGGCCGGGGCGGCGCGCAGGGCGTCGCCGACCTGTCAGAATTGCGTTGGAGCGACGCAGTCGCTCCTTCATGTCCGAGGCCAGCGAGCCGCATACCGCCGGTTGAACCGCTTCGGTCCCTTCGGTCCTTTGGTGCTTTGGGTGCTGAAAGCTTCGGTCTGCAGGGACGGGCACTTAACGCGTGGTTTCCGAATACCCGACCGACTCGGTCATCCAAATATCGTGACTTAAGTGCCTGTCCCCGGTGTGGAAAACCGGCGCTTTCTGGAATTCCTGTCAGGCGAATTGTGTGGCCGGGATGAGCGGTCCTTCGCAGATCCGGCCGAGCAGTTCGGCCTGACTCGGCTCGAGATCGACGAGGCGGCCGAGGACGTTGAGCAGGTTGATCAGCTCAGTCGTATATTCGGGCAGCCAGCGGTCCGGCTGGATCTCGCCGAGCCGCGACGGCGGGCGGCGGTCGCCGATCCGGGGGCGCTCGCGGCTCTTCTTGCGGTAGCTGAACCATTGGCGAAGCACGTTCTTGCCCGAAACCTCGTAGCGCCAGACCTCCGGCGCCACATTGTCGATGAAGCCGCTGCCGATCCGCAGACGGCGCAGCGAAGCGTTGAGCAGACGGAGGCGGGGAAAACCGCTCAGGTGGCGGGGACAGGGCGTCGCCGCCGCTTCCTTGGCGAGTGTGTCAATCGCCGGCGGGTCCAAGCCGTTCCAGCTCCGCCTCCAGGCGCGCGCTGAGCGCGGCGGCGTCGATCGGGGTGAGCCGTTGCGAGAGTGCGGCGAAGGTGCGCAGCTGCCATCCCAGCAGGCGCGCGCTCCAGGGATGGGATTTCGCCGCCGCCAGGGTCTCGATCATCGCCATCATGTCGGCACGCGCCCGTTCGTCGCTCGTCCGGGGCCGTGCGAGGGGTGCGTCATCGAACAGGGCCGGCTGCCGTTCATCCGTCACCGTTGACCCTCGCTTCATGCCGAATCCTCCGTTTCGACGTTTAGCGCGCCCGTATTGTTTTCGCCATTGCCTCCGAACGTCGTGAAGCCCTAGCGTCGGCCGATGCGCCTCCAATGGTCCGAAATCCGCGCCCGCGCAGCCGCCTTTTCCGAACGCCACACGCATGCCCGCTACGAAAAAGGCGAGACGCAGACTTTCTACAACGACTTCTTCGACTGCTTCGGGGTCAGCCGACGCCAGGTGGCCGCCTACGAGCAGCGCGTCCGCAACCTCCCGGGAGACAGAAGGGGCTATATCGACCTGTTCTGGCCGGGAGTCCTGATCGTCGAGCAGAAGTCGGCGGGCCTCGATCTCAGGGCCGCGAGCGACCAGGCGCTCGACTATTACGACTGGCTCCCTGAGGTCCAGCGTCCGCGCTACATCCTCACCTGCGACTTTCAGCGCTGGCACCTGCTCGACCTGGAGGAGGGCCGGGAATGGCGATTTTTCCTTTCCGACCTGAAGCGCCATGTCGAGGCCTTCGCCTTCATCCTCGGCGTCCAGCCGCGCCTCCACCGCAACCAGTCACCCGCCAACCAGGCGGCGTCGCGCCTGATGGGTCAGCTCCACGAGGCGCTCGCCGCAACGGGCTATTCCGGACACCATCTTGAATTGCTGCTCGTCCGCCTGCTCTTTATCCTGTTCGCGGACGACACCCGCATCTTCAACAACAAGGACCAGTTCCTCACGCTCATCGAGCAGCGGACCAGCTACGATGGCAGCGACTTGGGCCGCTGGCTCGGCGAACTGTTCGAAGTACTCAACACGCCGGAGGACGACCGCCAGTCCACCCTCGACGCCGATCTCGCGGCTTTCCCCTATATCAACGGCGCACTGTTTGCCGAGCGCATCCGCATGCCGGCCTTCGACAATGCCATGCGCATCATCCTGCTCGACGCCTGCGAATTCGATTGGGGCGAGGTATCTCCGGCCATCTTCGGGGGTCTGTTCGAAAGCGTCATAGACAAGGTCACGCGGCGCAAGCAGGGCGCGCACTACACGCCCGAGGA
>DASUVK010000090.1:0-42727 GCA_036378975.1 Allosphingosinicella sp.
CCGCCGGCCGTCTGGTAGAGCCTCAGCATCGGATCCCAGGCGAGCGTGATGCCGCCCGAGGCGGAGGTGAGGAGGTTCTCGGAGCTGTAGCCGTAGGTGGCGGAGCCCGCCGAGGTGAGGTTGCCCCTGGCGTCGTAGGTCGGAGTCACCGAAGCGGACGAGAGATACTGGTTGAGCCCGTTCGAGCCGTAATTGCGGGAGGGTGAAGCCAACATCTCCGCCTGGAGGCGCCGATGCGACGCCCGAAGACTATCGGCGGCGCTGACCTGTTCCACTAGTAGCAATTAGCATTTCGCCGGCGGTCGGTGATCGATCTCGGGGGCCGCGTCTTTCCGATAAGTGATCGAGACGTGGCCACTGCCGTCATCGCCGATCTGACAGTGGGGCGACCGGTCACCGTACCGGATATGAACCCTGAATACTCGGCCGTGCGGGTAAATTCTCGAGTGGGTGGTGACACGCCCGAAATCCACGTCCTCGAAGGGCAAATTCGTCAAACGCACGGTATCGAACCGGTGCTGGCCGACGGTCAGGTCGACAGCGCTTCCGCCTGAAGGCGCTTGGAGCTTCTTTATGGATAGCTTGAAAGTGGCAGTCCCGTCGGCGGTGCTGCCTTCCTGCATTATGCGTTTCAGGCCGCTTCGGGGCATCTCCTCGACCCGGACCAATATGGTTCTCTCCCCGGTCGCCGGGTCGCTGCTAGGGCTGGCCGGCATCATGGCACCCAGCATGGAGAAGATCAGAGCGTACATTTCTTCAATCCTTCGTCCTTCCCCCCCTCGCCGATGTTGTTCAATCCGATCCATGATCGAACCCGATCGTCGTCGCCTGCCAGTATGGTCACGAATTTTGAACCGACATCGGTTCCTTGGACGAAGATCTTCACCATCTCCTGGTCCCCCAGTCTGTCCAGACGACCGCCAAGAGTTTTCGAAAGGCGGTTTCCGTCGCCGGGAGCGTGGACATGGAACCACCCGAAGTCGCCAGTTTTGGCGTTGATTGTACCCGTATCGCCGAAATTGCCCATTTGCGGCGGTGTGAAGGTATATTTGCCGCCGGACGCCCGGACAACCCTGCCGGACCATTCCCTCCCGCGATCATTCTTATTTGGGTTGGACACGCGCAACGCCTCCGCTCTCCTAGCACCAGCAACGCCGGCGGCGATGACGGTATCGAACTCATCATCCGGCTTTGCGCAAGGATCGTCGGCCCCTCCGCTTCCGGGGCCGCCACCGTCGCCTAAGCCAATACTGCCGCTGGCATTATCCCAAAATCCGCTCTCGCACCCCCTTAGCACGAAGTAGCTGCCGGGGGCGGGGCCGGCATATTCGCCGGAGGTGGTCCACCAGCTGTATCCGACATCGACCGCGTAACACATGCCGCTGGGATCGCGCCGGTTCACCGGATCGCTCCCCACATAGGCGTAGAGGTTCATGCCGCCGCCATAGCCGATCGGGTCGGTCTGCAGGAAGCGCCCCAGCGTCGGCGAGTAGAGGCGGGCCTTGTAATAGTAGAGGCCCAGCTCCGGCAGCCAGGTCTGGCCGGTATATTGGAACCGGCCGGTGTTGGTCGACTTGGGAATGCCGTTCTCGTCATAGGCGTTGGTCGTCAGCGTCGTCCCCGAGCTGTTCGAGGTGGCGATCACGCTGCCGCGCTCGTCGGCGTGGAGGAAGCGGCGGTCGGACGTGCCGCCGCCCTCGTACCAGACCAGGGGCTCGTCACTGCCCGGGCCGTGGACGTAGCGACGGAGCATCGCGTTCGAGCCGTTATATTCAACGATGAGGTCGGTCCCGTCATAGGCGTGGCGCCGCGTTCCGCCGCTTCCGCCAGCCACTTGGTAGAGCCGCAGCATCGGATCGTAGGCGAGCGTGGTGCCCCCGCTGGCCGAGGTGAGGAGGTTCTCCGAGCTGTAGCCGTAAGTGGTCGCTCCCGCCGAGGTGAGGTTGCCCTTGGCATCGTAGGTGGGGGTGACGGAGCCCGAGCTGATATACTGGTTGAGCCCGTTCGATCCGTAATTGCGGGTGAGGTTGTAATGGTCGGACCAGGCGTAAGCGTCGTTGGACCGGGTCACGCTCGCGATCTGCGAGGCCGGGTTGTAGGTGAAGCTCTGGCTGAGGTCGGCGGACGTGCCGGCCAGGTCCTCGCCGAGCGAGCTGAGCCGGGACACGGCGTCGTAGCCGTAGCTCTTCACCGTGCCGTTGCCGCGGGTGAGCGAGGTGCGCCGCCCGAGATCGTCATAGGCATAGGTGGCGAGCACGCCGACCCCGGAAGTCGCGCCGTACTCGCGTATCGTCTTCACTTCCCCCGTCACCAGATAATCCTGGTCGACCCAGAAGCCGTCGGCATGGGTGATGCGGGTGCGGCGGCCGGCGGCGTCGTAGGTCGAGCCGGTCGTGCCCTGCGGCCCGCCCGCGCTGGTCAGCCGCGACAGCGCGTCGTAGCCGAAGCTCAGCGCATTGCCGGTCTGCGAAGCGCCGGTCATCCGCGACAGAGCGTCGTATGTGTAGGTCACGTCGGGCTCGCTGCCGGGCAGGTCCTTGGCGATCAGCCGGTTGAGCGCGTCGTAGCTATAGCCGATGCTGTTGCCGTCGCGCAGCCGGCGCGAGGTGACGTTGGAGCCGGCGTCGTAGGTGAGCTGCTCATAGTCGGTGGTCGAGCTCGTCGCGGCGCCTTTCGTCGCGACCGGCAGCCGCGTCTTCGCCAGCCGGTCGTGGCCGTCATATTCGTAGGTGGTACGGTTGCTCTCGCCGTCGGTCACCGTCGCCACCCGGCCGTTCGACGTGTAGGTCGCCGTCCAGTCCGCGCTCTGGATCGAAGTCCCGTAGGCGCTCTGCTGCTGAACCTGCTGTCCGGCGGCGTCGAAGACCTTGCGGACGATCCGATCCGGACCGTGGCTGCCCTGGGTGCCGAGCGAGCAGGCCGAGGCGGGCAGCGAATTGTACGCGGCGGTGTTCATCCGCGTTGCGACGCATTCCGTGCGGCCTATCGCGTTATAGCCGATCTGGGCGAGCGCGTAAGCGGTGCCGCCCGCCACCAGCTTCTGGGCCACCGGCCGCGCATTAGCGTCGTAGCCGATTTCGACCGCCTCGAGCGCCGCGAAGGCGGCCCAGTCCGAATCGGACTGGCTGTTGACCGTTCCCGTCTCGACCTTGGTGAGGAGGCCGTCCGCATAGGTGCGTCGGCTGGCGCGGTGCTTGAGCGCGCCGCCGCCGTCCGGATCCGGCGAGACGGTGCCGATGCGCTGCCGCGCCGCATTGTAGCGGTAGCGGACCGTGTCGGCCGTGCCGGAAAGCGGCCCGTCGACGGTCAGCAGGTTGCCGAGCGCGTCGTAGGCGATCGTCTGGGTCGTGCTGAGCGAGCCCGTGCCGTTGCTTCGGGTGACGCTGGTGACGTTGCCGTTGGCGTCATAGGCGATGGTCGCCTTCACCTCGTCCGCCCCGCCCGCGCAACTCGAGCCGGTCTGGCAGGCCGAGATGCCGGTCAGCTGATATTCGCCGTTGGTGAGCGTATAGGAATAGCGCGTTTGCGGCCGCACCGCGCCGCTGGTCGGCGCCGGCAGGGTGACGGTGAGCGGCCCGCCATGGGTGCTGTCGTAGGTGTAATCGGTGACGTTGCCGCGGGCGTCGGTCGTGCTGGTCGGCCGGTTGCAGGCCGGCGTCGTGCAGGTCGCGGGGTAGCTCGCCGAGACGGTGATCGTCGACTGGCCCGAGCCGCTCTTCGGCACCATCTGTGCCCGGGTCGCGTTGCCGCGCGAATCGAGCGCATATTCGACGTGATTGCCCTCGGGCGCGGTGACCCGGGTCAGGCGGCCGCTCGAATCATATTGATAGCTGGTGGTCCGGTTGAGGGCGTCGGTGATCGAGGTCGGGCGCGCGAGGGTGAGGTTGGAGACGATTGTCGTCGCCTGGCCGAGCGCGTTGGTCACAATCATCGTCGCGGTCGAGCCGGAGACTGAGCGCGAGTAGTTTGTGGTCACCCCGTCTCTCGTGACGGAGGTGACCACATTGCCCGTCGCATAGGAGATCGTCGTCGTGTCGGACGAAGCGCCGGGCCGCCTGATGCTCGTCACCTTGGCCGTGTCGCCGGCGAACCGCCACACCCGGCCGCCGGTGTCGGTCACCTGGGTAACGCCGGTCGACGGATAGGAATAGGCGACGCCGGCCTGCGACGGGCTCCCCGATATGTTGCTGTTGTGGAAGGTCGCGCCGGTGCGCTGGTACCAACTCTGCGGCGGCTGATCGTCGCCGGCCGAACCGTCGGAGGCGTAGGCGAACCGTATCTCGTAGCCGAAGCTGTTCGAAACGCTGCCGAGCCGGGCCCAGAAGCTGCACGGTTCGTTCTCGGCCTCGATAATTCCCCAGCAATAGGTCCAGAAATCCCAGTGGAGGGCGATCGTCTTCCCGTCCGGCGAGGCGACGCTGGTGGGAAGCAGCGAGCAGGATGTCTGGGTGCCGTTGCAGAAGGTCGAATTGGGGCCGTTGCCGATCGTGCCGTCGAAGGCGACCTGGGTCCCATCCCCGGTGCGATAGACGAAGGAAGCTCCGCTGCCGCTCAGCGACGAGCCGCTGGGAAGGTTGCCCGTGCGGTCGAAGGTTTCCTCGATTGCGCCGACGCCGACGACATAGCGCGTGCCGCCGGTAATCGGCAATTGCCGGAAGGTGATCCGGTCCCATTCGTGGGTGTTGGTGTTGCCGAGGATCCAGACGGCGTTTCGCCTCAGCGTCAGTTCGCTTTCCCCCGAACCGATCGATCCTTCGACGAACGACATGACGAAGTCGCCGTAAGCGAGGTCGACGCCGTTGGCGTCGAGCTGGCGATGCGCGCGCGTCTGCGCTTCCGCGGGGCCGGTGGCGGTCGCGAGCAGGGCGGCCGCCGCTGCGACCCCCTGCCACAGACCCTTGAACCACCCCGGCATCGCCTCTGTCCCCCAACGCGCAATCCGTCCCCCGTGCTTCCCGGTCGACGGCTAGGGCGGGGGGTTGGGTGAGCCGGTGACGGTGACGTTGGTGCGGTTGTTCGCCTTGTCGTGGCTATATTCGGCCTTGACCCCGTTATTGACCGTGCCGGACCGCTCGACCTTCACCAGCCGTCCTTTCGCGTCATAGGTGTAGGTGATGGTCTCGGCGGCGAAGGCCAGCACCGGCGCAACGCCAACGAGCAACACGGCCAGACCGAAACGGGCTTGGGTTCCACGGATACGCATCTCGAACCCTCCTAGATGCAGGGCAAGAAGGGCGAGAATCTCTGTTCGAGTCAAACCTTGAATGCTCCAAAATGGTATTTTGCCTAATCTGTAAAGCCTACCCGAATATGCAATTTCTATTTGAAACCAGTGACCGCGGACTTCGGGCGGGAACCGGCGCGACCTGTCCTTGACTCGCCCCCGCCGCGCGTCCCACCTGTCGCTCCATGGCCCGCATCGCCCTCTACCAGGCCCGCACCGGCATCGATCCTGCCGCCAACGCCCGCGCCCTGGTCGCGGCGGTCGAGCGGGCCGCCGCCGGCGGCGCGGCGATTTTGTTCACGCCGGAAATGTCGGGGCTGCTCGACCGCGACCGGGCGCGCTCGGCGCCGAAGCTGCGGGTCGAGGCGGAGGACGAGGTGCTCGCCGCGGTGCGCGCGGCGGCGGCGCGGGCGGGCCTGTGGGTCCATCTCGGCTCGCTGGCCATTCGCGGCGACGAGGGCGAGAGGGACGGCGGCAAGCTGCGCAACCGTTCCTATCTGATCGACGCGAAAGGCGCCGTGCGGGCGACCTACGACAAGATCCATCTGTTCGACGTCGACCTCGCCACCGGCGAGAGCTGGCGTGAATCCGCCCTCTACGCGCCCGGCGCGCGCGCCGTCGTCGCCGACACGCCGGCCGGCCGGCTCGGCCTCTCGATCTGCTACGATCTGCGTTTCCCCGACCTCTACCGGGCGCTGACCGACGCGGACTCGCAGATATTGGCGATTCCGGCCGCTTTCACCGTGCCGACCGGGCAAGCGCACTGGCACGTGCTGCTGCGGGCGCGGGCGATCGAGGCCGGCGTGTTCGTCGTCGCCGCCGCCCAGTCGGGCCGCCACGAGGACGGCCGCGACACTTACGGCCATAGCCTCGTCGTCAATCCCTGGGGCGAAATCCTGCTCGACATGGGGGAGGGGGAGGGGGTCGGCTTCGCCGAGCTCGACCTGGCGGCCGTCGACTCCGTCCGCGCCCGCCTGCCGGCCTTGCGCCACCGCCGGCCGATTCCGCCGCCGGACCTTGTCACATGATCATATTCGATCTCAAATGCGCCCCGCAAGGCCATGTTTTCGAAGCTTGGTTCGCTTCATCGGACGCCTTTGCCGAGCAGCAAGGCCGCGGCCTGGTCGCCTGTCCCTTATGCGGCTCGGACCAGGTCGCCAAGGCGCCCATGGCCCCGGCCGTCGGCGCCAAGGCCAATGCCCGCTCCGAGGCATCTTCGCCAACATCCTGCTCGGAAGCCAAGGCGCGGCTCGCCGCCGGCGCCGCCCTCCAGCAGCGCCTGCTCGCCGGCTCGGAAGCGGTCGGCGAGCGTTTCGCCGACGAGGCCCGCGCCATCCATCTCGGCGACGCCGAAGCCCGAGCCATTCACGGCCGGGCCACGCGCGAGGAGGCGGCGGGGCTGATCGACGACGGCGTCCCGATCGCGCCCTTGCCCTTCCCGGTGGTCGAGCCCGGCGAGGAGAATTGACCCGCGCGCCGCGCCGCCTTAGTCCGGCCTGCAGGCGGCGCGGCCCCGTAGCTCAGCAGGATAGAGCATCAGATTCCTAATCTGAGGGCCACAGGTTCGAATCCTGTCGGGGTCACCACCGCCGCCGCGGCGGAGCGTAGACGATGGACCATGCCAACGAACCCGCCGACGGCGACCTCATCCGTCCCGCGCCCCGGGTCGACGTTCCCGACGCCGTCGCCGAGGCGGTGCGCACCCTGATCCGCTGGGCCGGCGACGATCCCGACCGCGAAGGCCTGCTCGACACGCCGCTGCGTGTCGCCCGCGCCTGGAAGGAATATGCCCGCGGCTATGCCGAGGATCCCGCCTACCATCTCAGCCGCACCTTCGAGGAAGTCGGCGGCTATGACGAGATCGTCCTGCTCAAGGACATACCGTTCCAGTCGCATTGCGAGCACCATCTCGCGCCCATCATCGGCAAGGCGTCGATTG
Organism: Allosphingosinicella sp.; assembly: GCA_036378975.1. Classification (GTDB taxonomy): domain Bacteria; phylum Pseudomonadota; class Alphaproteobacteria; order Sphingomonadales; family Sphingomonadaceae; genus Allosphingosinicella. The sequence continues at coordinate 7,164 of DASUVK010000090.1, forward strand.
CCTATCTGCCGGCCGAGCGCGTCGTCGGCATCTCCAAGCTCGCCCGGGTCCTCCACGGCTTCGCCCGCCGGCTGCAGGTGCAGGAAAGGCTGACCGCGCAGGTCGCCGACTGCATCTGGGAGCATCTCCAGCCGCAGGGCGTCGCCGTCGTCATCGAGGCGAGCCACGCCTGCATGACCGCCCGCGGAGTCCACACGCCCGGAGTGATGATGACCACCAGCCGGATGATGGGCGTCTTCCGCGAGGACCAGCGCAGCCGCAGGGAAGTGCTTGCGCTGATGGGCTACTAAATCCTCCCCGTTCCGGGGAGGAGCTAAATCACCGCCTCCAGCACCGCGGTCCGCAGCCGCTCGATCCCCATCCCCTTCTCGGCCGAGGTGACGAGGATCTCGGGATGCGCGGCCGCGTGCTTTCGCCCCTCCTCGGCGGTCGCGGCTTCGACCGCCGCCAGCTCCGAGGCCTTCACTTTGTCCGCCTTGGTGATGACGAGGTGGTAGCTCACCGCGGCGTCGTCGAGCATCTTCATCACCTCGAGGTCGATTTCCTTGAGGCCGTGGCGGGCGTCGACCAGCACCAGGGCCCGCTTCAGCGCCTGCCGTCCGCGCAGATAGCTGTTCACCAGCTGCCGCCACTTTTTGATCACCTCCTTGGGCGCCTTGGCGAAGCCGTAGCCGGGCATGTCGACCAGCCGGAAACGCAGCGGCGCTCCGACGTCGAAGAAGTTCAGCTCCTGAGTCCGCCCCGGCGTGTTCGAGGTGCGCGCCAGGCTGTTGCGGTTGGTGAGCGCGTTGAGCAGCGACGACTTGCCGACGTTGGAGCGGCCCGCAAACGCCACTTCCGGCACCCCCGGATCGGGCAGGAATTTGAGTCCCGGCGCCGACTTCAGGAACGCGATCGGCCCGGAAAAGAGCTTCCGGGCCGTCTCGTCCGGATCGGCTTGGGCTTCGCTCACTTGGCCGGGGCGGGCGCTTCCGGCGCCGCGTTCATCCCCGGATAGCGGCTGTAGAGCCACTTCTGCTGGAGGATGGTGAGGATGTTGTTGACCGTCCAGTAGAGCTGCAGCCCGGCCGCGAACGGCGCCATCACGAACATCAGCACCCACGGCATGATCGCGAACATCTGCCGCTGCACCGGATCGGTCGCGGGCGGGTTCAGTTTGAACTGCAGCCACATCGTGATGCCGAGCAGGATCGGCAGCACGCCGAGCGCGAGGAAGGCGGGCGGGGTGAACGGCAAATAGCCGAACAGGTTGACCGGGGTCAGCGGATCGGGCGCCGAGAGATCCTTGATCCACAGCACGAACGGCTTGTGCCGCATCTCCACCGACACCATCAGCACCTTGTAGAGCGCGTAGAAGATCGGGATCTGGATCAGGATCGGCAGGCAGCCCGCCATCGGGTTGACCTTCTCCTCCTGATAGAGCTTCAGCATCTCCTGCTGGAGCCGCGGCTTGTCCTCCTTGTGGCGGTCCTGCAGCGCCTTCATCTTCGGCTGGAGGACGCGCATCGCCGCCATCGACTTGAACTGCTTCTGCGCGATCGGGAACATCAAGGTGCGCACGATCAGGGTCAGGCAGATGATGGCGAGGCCGAAATTGCCGAGCTGGGCATAGAGCCAGTTGAGCAGCGAGAAGATCGGCTTCATGAACCAGCGGAACCAGCCCCAGTCGATCGCCCGCTCGATCTCGGTGCCCGTGGCCGCCGAATATTTTTCGAGCAGCCCGACTTCCTTGGCGCCGGCGAAGAAATGCGCGCTGTAGGAGAGGGCGCGGCCCGGCGCGACCAGCGCCGGCGCCGGCGCGTACTCGGCCTGGTAGGACCCGCTCGGGCCGCGGCGGAAGGCCGCCTCGACGTTGCCCGCCTGGTCGGGGATGAGGGCGGTCAGCCAATATTTGTCGGTGAAGCCGAGCCAGCCGCCGGAAGAGGCGAAACGCTGGTCGCCCTGTTCGGCGAGGTCGTCATAATCCCATTCGTAATTGGCGGCGCCGTTGAACACGCCGACCGGACCGACATGCATCGTCCAGCTGTCCGGATCGGGCGACGCGCCGGCCCGGCTGACCAATGCGTAGGGCTGGGCGGCGACCGCGCCGGCCGCGCCGTTGGCGACGCGCTGCGTCACCGTGAACATATAGCCATCGTCGACGGCGAGGCGGATCTCGAAGCGCTGGCCCTGCCCGTTCTGGGCGGTCAGCGTCACCGGCGTCGCCGGCGTGAGCCGGTTGCCGCTGGCGGTCCAGACCGTGTCCGGCCCCGGCGCGGCCAGGCCCTCGCCGGACCAGCCGAAGGCGGCGAAATAGGCGTCGCGCGCCCCGGCGGGGGAGAGCAGGCGGATCGGCGGCGAATCCTTGGCGATGCCTTCGCGCTCGGTGGTGAGGACGAGGTCGTCGATCCTGGCGCCCTTGAGGTTGATCGAGCCGCGCAGCCGCGGAGTCTCGATCGCGACGCGCTCGCCCCTTGTCTCGTTGAGCACGACCTGGCGGTCGCGGACCGCCGCGGGGCTGTCGGCCGCCGGGTCGGCCTGGGGCTGCGGCAGGGGCACGGACTTGCCGTCGACGACCTTGGTCGCCGGCGGATTCGCCGTCGGCAGCCAATACTCGCTGGCGAAGCTCCAGCCGATGAGGACGATCGCCGACAGGACGATAGCCAGGATCATGTTGCGGTGGTCGTTCACCTATTTTCCCTCACGGTACCGGATCATGGCCGGAGCCCCCCCAGGGGTGGCATCGCAGCAGACGCTTGGCGGCCAGCCAGGAGCCGCGCAGCGCCCCATAGCGCTGGAGCGCGGTGATTGCATAGGCCGAGCAGCTGGGCTGGTAGCGGCAACTCGGCGGCAGCACCCGCGACGGGCCCAATTGCCACCCCCGCGCGACCAGGATGAACAGCTTCGCGATCATCGCCGCAGCTTGGCGAGCGCGCTTTCGAGCTCGGCTCGAAGCAGCGCGAAGTCCCGCTCGAGGCCGCCCTGGCGGCCGATCAGCACATGATCGGCGCCGGCGACTCCTTTTTCGGGCAGCAGGTCGCGCGCCAGCGAACGGAAGCGCCGCTTCATCCGGTTGCGGACGACCGCGTTGCCGACCTTCCGGGTGACGGTGATGCCGAGCCGGATCGCCGGATCGCCGTCGTCGCGCGGTCGGATGAGCAGGATGAAGCCGGGCATGGGGGCGCGGCGGCCGCGATTGGCGGCCAGGAAGTCGGCGCGGCGGGTGAGGGAGCTCAGGCGGAGAGGGACTTGCGGCCCCGCGCGCGGCGCGCGGCCAGAATCCTGCGGCCGCCGACCGTCGCCGTCCGGGCCCGGAAACCGTGCCGGCGCTTGCGCACGAGGTTGCTCGGCTGGAAGGTGCGCTTCATCGCTCGATCCTTGAGAAGTGGAATTAAAAGGGCCGCCCTGGGAGCCCATGAAAGTATCACTTTCTTGGGAAGCCCCGCGGGAGCGGCCGTGGTCGTCGGTGCCGTTAGGCAAATCGTCTCCTAAAGTCAATCGCTCCGTGCCCGCTTCCGCCTCCTGCTGCGCCTTGAGCAGGGCGGCGCGCCGCCGCGCGCTGGCGCGCCGCAGCCCCCAGTCCGCCCAGTGGCCCTTCCTCGGATGGCGCCGCTTGAAGCGGACGTAAAGGCGCTTCGCCCAGGCGCTGTAGCGCAGCACCAGCGACAGCCCGGCGATGAACACGACCACCCCGCCCGGCCCGGGTATCGGGCCGACGACGGGCGTCACCCCGATAAGGATGAACCCGATGACCACCAGTGCGCTGCGCACCGCCGGATATTGCGTGAGGTGGCGCCAGTCGATCCTGCCCATCACAGTCATGTGGGAAAGCTGTGTTAGCCGCGCAAGACGCCCATTTGCCGAGATGCGCGCATGCGGATTTGCGGAAAGCGTTGACTAGCATCCGCCAACCCTCCGAAAAGGGGCGGGTTGGAGGGTCGGCTCGATGGTCGCGCATGTCGCCACGGTGGCGTTTCTCGGGCTGGAGGCGAGACCGGTCGAGGTCCAGGTGCAGATCTCCGCCGGCCTGCCCAGGTTTCTCGTCGTCGGCCTGCCCGACAAGGCGGTCGCGGAGAGCCGGGAGCGGGTCCATGCCGCTTTGGCCGCGATCGGCCTTTCGCTCCCGCCCAAGCGGATCACCGTCAACCTCTCGCCCGCCGACCTGCCCAAGGAAGGCTCGCATTACGATCTGCCGATCGCGCTCGGCATGCTGGCGGCGCTGGGGGCGATCGATACCGAGACTCTGGCCGGCTATGTCGCGGTCGGCGAGCTCGGGCTGGACGGGCGGATCGCGCCGTCGCCCGGCGTCCTGCTCGCGGCGATGAACGCCTCGGCGCGCAGCCTCGGCCTGGTCTGTCCCGCCGCCCAGGGGGCCGAAGCCGCCTGGGCCGGTGACGTCGAGGTCGTCGCCGCGCCGGATCTGATCGCCCTGCTCAACCATTTCCGCGGCAGCTTCGTGCTCTCGCCGCCGGCGCCGGGCGAGGCGGAGCCGGCCGGGCTCGGGCCCGACCTCAGCCAGGTCAAGGGCCAGGAAACCGCCAAGCGCGCGCTCGAAATCTCGGCGGCGGGCGGGCATAATCTGCTGATGGTCGGGCCGCCGGGCGCGGGCAAGTCGCTGCTCGCCGCCTGCCTGCCCGGCATCCTGCCCGAGCTCACCCCGCCCGAGGCGCTCGAAGTGTCGATGATCGCCAGCGTCGCCGGCACCCTCTCGGGCGGACGTCTGATCCGCACCCGGCCCTACCGGGCGCCGCACCACAGCGCCTCGATGGTGTCGCTGGTCGGCGGCGGCCTGCGCGTGCGGCCGGGGGAGGTCAGCCTCGCCCATCTCGGCGTGCTTTTCCTCGACGAGCTCCCCGAATTCCAGCGCTCGGCGCTCGATTCGCTGCGCCAGCCGCTCGAGACCGGCACCGTCAGCGTCGCCCGCGCCAACGCCCACGTCACCTTCCCCGCCCGGGTCCAGCTGGTCGCGGCGATGAATCCGTGCCGCTGCGGCCATCTCGGCGACCCGGCGCTCGCCTGCTCGCGCGCCCCGCGCTGCGCCGCCGACTATCAGGCGCGGGTTTCGGGGCCGCTGCTCGACCGCATCGATCTCCATGTCGACGTCCAGGCGGTCGCCGCCGCCGACCTCGTCCTGCCGCCGCCGTCCGAAGGCTCGGCCGAGGTCGCACGGAGGGTAGGAGCGGCGCGCGCCGTGCAGACCGCGCGCTACGAGGGGCAGGGCATCCGCACCAACGCCGAAGTGGACGGCGAGCGGCTCGAAGCGGTGGCGACGCCGGATGAGCCCGGCCGCCGCCTCCTCGCCCAGGCCGCCGAGGCGATGCGCCTCTCCGCCCGCGGCTTCCACCGGGTGATGCGGGTGGCGCGCACGGTGGCGGATCTGGCGGGAAGCGAGGAGGTGCGGCGCATCCACGTTGCCGAGGCGCTCAGCTACCGGAGGCAGGCGCCGCGCAATTGAGCCCGCCGCGGTTTCCAAGGACGCGGATACCGCCTAGGCTTGCTTCGCCGGTATCGAAGGGGAGGGGTTGAATGTTGGTGGTGGTTCAAATGGCGTTGGCGCTGCTTTCGGCGGATTCGCCGGCCCCGCCCGTAACTGCGAGCGGCTGGGCGGCCGGACCGGGGGCGAAGGTCATGCTCAGCGAGGCCGGGGAGCGCGTCTACGAGCTCGACTGTTCCGGAGCGGAGCTGGTCGTCACCCAGTTCGGAGTGACCCACCTCCTCGATCTGGAAAAGAACCAGCCGGTCGGGGACGCCGAAGGGACGACCCTGCCGGCCGGCGCTGCGGTGATGGCGCTCGCGACCGACAAGGTCGAGCCGAACCTGGTGGGGGCCTCGGCCGTGCGCAATGCCCGCACCGGCTGGGACATGACGATCAGGCTGTCGAAGTCCGATCCGGCTTTGCTCAGCCTGCCGAAATCGAAATACGTCTCGCTGTTCACCACCGGCTTCACCAGGGCGATGGAGTTGGACAGGGCCGATCGCAAGCTCCTCGCCACGTTCGTGGGCCAGTGCCGGCAATGAGGGGCTACCCGCCGATCGCCGACTGCGTCACTTCTGCCGCGGCTGCGCCAGTCCGTCGCCGGCACTGACCAGCCGGCCCGCCCGCCGCGCTTGGACCGCCTCGAGCAGGGTCCGCGCCGCGTTCCTCACTTCCTCCTGCACGGCCAGATCCTTGTCGAGCGCGTCGTGGCTGGTCGCATAGGGCTCCCAATAGCCGATATAGCGGTCGAGCTCGGCCGGCACGCCGGCGGGGACGAGGTGCATGAAGCGCAGCCAGTCGGCCAGGCTGCGGCGGACGTTCTCGGCGCCTTCGACGTCGCCGTGGACGACGATCGAGAACAGCCGGCCCTCGAGATGGCGCGGATAGGGCCAGCCGTCGAGCTCGAGCTGCTTCGCCTTGAGCGCGTCCTTGCCGTGGGTGGACGTGGGGTCGGGATTGCCGCCGTCGGCGCAGACCAGACGGTCGATCATCAGTTTCATCGGCGAGGAGGTATGGTACCAGTTGACCGGGGTGATCAGCATGATGCCGTGCGCCCGCACCCAGAGCGGGTAGATCTCGTTCATCATGTCCTGGGTCTGGCCGAGCGAATAGTTCGGATAGCAGGAGCAGGGCCAGTGGCAGAGCGCGGCGGCGGTCGAGAAGCAGGCTTTGCAGGGATGGATGCGCTTGCCGTATTCGGCGGCCAGCCGCGACAGGTTGAGGGTGCGGACCTCGACTCCGTCGACGCCGCAAATCTCGGCGGCGAGCTCGAGCAGCCGCCAGCTCTTCGACATCTCGCCGGGACAGGTGTGCTCGCTTCGCGAGGAGCCGTTGACGATGAGGATGCAGGGCGGCTGCGCGGGATCCTCATACTCCGCCTGGGCCCGGTCGGTCGCCGCCTTGGCGTCGAGCCAGTCGGCGGCGAGGTCGTAATCGCGATCGGCAAAAGCCGGGCCGGCCTTGCGGGTCACCGGCGATTTGCGGCCGTCGTCATAGGCTTCCCAGGCGACCTGGGAGATTCGGTCGAGCTCGGCCTGCAGCGGCAGGAAGGCGGGATCGATATATTGCGAACGAAATCGTCGCTTGAACTCGCTCTCGTCGAGCCTGACGTCGGGCATGCCCGTACGCGGTGCCGGTGCCTCGCCGGGCATGGCGTCCTCCCCAATCTGTGCGCATCCGAAACGGTTTGGCGGCCCGCCCTGTTCCGGCGCTCGAAATTCCGGTTGAATCTGCCGGCTTAAATTCGGAAGGTGGCGCCGACCGCAATCGATGCGGCAAAAGGGGGAATTGCTATGAATTGGATGTTTTTGCCGCTGAAGCGCTACGCTGAGTTTTCGGGCCGTTCGCGGCGCATGGAATATTGGATGTTCCAGCTGTTCATGTTTCTCGTCTACATCGCCCTGATGCTGCTGATGATGATCCTCGGCGGCGGCGCGTTGATGAGCGGCGGCGATCCGGGCGCGATCGCGGCGGCGGGCGGCGCGGCGATGATCGTCCTGGCCCTCTATGGCCTGTTCGCCCTTGCCATGTTCATACCCAGCCTGGCGGTGACGGTGCGTCGGCTCCACGACACCAACCGCAGCGGCTGGTGGATCCTCGCTCCGCTAGCCGGATATGTGGTGATGGCGGTTGGCGGCGCTATGGCGGCGGGGTCGCCCGACAATCCCGGCCTCGGCGGCATCCTCGCCATGGTCGGCCTCGTCGCCGTGATCGGCCTCGGCATTACCCTGCTGGTCTTCATGTTCCTCGAAGGCACGCGCGGACCGAACAAATATGGGCCCGACCCGAAAGGCGAAGCGCTCGACCAGGTCTTCGCCTGACGAAATCCCGGGAGCGAAAGGGGCGGGCTGTTGCGGCCCGCCCCGCCCTTCGATAGGGCGAGCCGGCGTGCCCCTGTGGCGGAATTGGTAGACGCGCTCGACTCAAAATCGAGTTCCGCAAGGAGTGCCGGTTCGATTCCGGCCGGGGGCACCAGGTAAAGCACGGCCGGGCAGGCCCGCCCTGTCCCCGGGCAAGGCTGCGCAGCGCGGGCCACTGCGCACCCGTTCGGACATGCTTTACCTTATCTGCGCTCTGAACTTGATCGTGAAGGACGAATTGGCCGCCATCGTGCCGCCCGGCACGAAGCGGATGCGATTGACATTGGCGTCGTAGCCCGCCGCGGGCGTGTAGCCATAGCTGGTGCCGCCATTGTTCGAATAACTGACATTGGCCGCCGAGAGGGTGACGCCGCTGCTGCCCGGCGTCAGCAGGAACGGGTCGGTGCCGGCGGCGGCCGGGTCGAAATCGCCGTTGTAGAAGGTCATGTCCGAGGGCAGGGCGTCGGTCAGGGTGATGCCGGCGAGGTCGACCGGGCTGCCGCCCGAATTGGCGACGGTGAGCGTGTAGACCACATCCGCCAAGGGTGCGTTGAAGCGGTCGGGGCCGGTCGACGCGTAGGGCGCCGAGGTTTTGGCCATCGTGATGCTGGGCATCGGGCAGAAGCTCAGCGCCGAGATGCCGTAAGCCTGCTGGCCGGTCTGGTTGTCGCCGGGATAATTGCCGTAGCGCAAGGTCACCGAGGTCACCGGCTGGGCGAAGCTGGCGGTGATGTCGCCGTCGTCGGTATTGGTGTTGGCGCTCGTCGACAGGCCCACGCCCTGGCTGTTGGTGATGGTGACGCCGCCGCTGCTGTAGGCGCCGAGCGCCACGGTCGAGCCGACGGCGGTATGGGGACCGGCGCCGTTATTGGAGCCGAACGGGGTGGTGAGGGTCGGCACGTAGGTGTTTGATCCGTTGGACCCCTGCACCATCAGCCAGTCCCGATACTGGTTGTTGGAATAGTCGACGTCATGGACCCTGACGGTGAAGTCGCGGATCGGCGTGGCGAAGGTGAAGGTCACCCGGATGACGCGGGTGTTGCTGGAGACGTCGGCGGTGCGCGACGAAAAGGTGCCGCCGATCACCAGCGTCCGCCCGCCGCCGGCGCCGCTCAGCATGCTGTTGACCGCTGGCAGCTGGACATTGTTGACGACGCTGCTGCTGAGCCCGTTGGTGGCGAAGTTCATGGTGAAATTCTGGTTTGCTCCCAGGGTGTTGCTCGCCGTGTAAGTGTAGCTGTTGGCATAATTCAGCCCGGTGTTGCTGCCCCAGTTGAACGAGTAATTGTAGGTGTTGGACGCGCTGCACGCGGCCTGCGCCGGACCGGCGAGAAGCAGGCCGGCCGAGGCGGCGGCGAAAGCGAGGAGGCGGATCATCGCCGGCCCAGCCCGAGCGCCTGCAGGCTCAGCTGGTCGAACTTGAAGCGCATCGTCACATAGGGTCCGCTGCGGGTGTAGCGGGCCTCCTCGAAGTCGCGGTCGTGGAAGCCGGCGAGGTTCCAGCCGGCCGACACCCAGCCATTGTCGAACGGGGTGAAGCCCAGGCTCGGTCCCGCCGACCAGGCGAAGGCCCGGCCGCCGAGGCCGATGCGGACCGTGCCCGCGACGCCGACGTCGATTCGATCCGACAGATCGAAGCGCTGTTCTGCGCTCACCACGTTGCTCCAACCCCCAACGTCGTCCTCCCCAAATGCCTCCGACACGTAGCGCGAACCCCAGAAGAGCGAGAATTCGGAGCGGCCGGACGATCCCCTGCCGCCTTCTGAGGAGAAATTGATTGAAAGTGCGTTAACCATGCGGCGCGACCGGGCGTCGCCGTTGATGGCGAGCGGAATGCCGATCGGCCCGGGCCGCCCGTCAACCGCGCCCTGCACCCGGTCCTCGCGCAGCTCGAGCTTGTCCAGCCACGACCAGCGGCTGCCGGCCGGGCGGTGCGCCCAGCTGAACCGGAGGTTGGCGGTGCGGGTCTCGGCGCCGGCCGCGTCGCGGGCGACGAACCAGTTGAAGGCGCCACCGACCGCTTCGCCGTCGCCGATCTGGCGCAAGGCGGCGGCAGTGGCGCCGTAGCGGTCGCCCTGGTCGCCGGCGCGATATTCGGCGCGGCCGGTGACGCTCCAGTCGCCGGCCCGGTAGGTGGCGCCGGCAGTGAGGGCGGTGAAATCCTCGGTCAGGGTCCCGCCGCCGTCGCCGATGAAGCCGCCGCTGGCGACCGGATGGAGCGGGTTGAGCACGCGAGCCGGGTCGACGCCGCCCAGCGTCTTGTTGGCGTCGACCGAGAAATCGACCGACCAATGCTTGTCGAGCACCAGCGACTGGGAGAGACCGAAGGCGGCGAAGCTGCGCGGGCCGTATTCGGCGATGTCCTGGAGGTTGCCGCTCACCGCGATGCGGGCGCCGGCCCAGGGCTGGATGTCGAAGCCAAGGCGGGCGGTGCGGGCATCGACGCTCTCGCCGTCGGCGATCTCGTAGGCGCCGACCAGCTGGGCGCCGGTCGATACGGCGTAGCGGGCGCTCAGGCGGTGGCGGGCGGGAAAGTCGACGCTCTCCGAATCGCCGAGCGGGATTTCGGTATGGCCGTCGAGCTCGAGCTTGTTGTCGAGCAGGCGCTTGGTGGCGCCGAGCTGGAGCAGGGTCGAGCGGGCGCGGCGGCCGTCGGCGAGACGGTCGTCGGCGAAGGTGAAGCCGGCGCGGGCGGCGAAGTCCGGCGTGCGGTATTCGACGAGGGCGCGGGCGGCGAGCCGCCGCGCGTCGCTGCCGAGATAGTCCTCGTGCCAGGCGCTGCCCGTCAGCGACCAGGCCTCGCCGAGGCGGGCGCGGGCGTCGAGTCCGAACTTGCGGGTGCCGTCCTCGGCTGCGGCGGTCTGGCCGAGGCCGAAGCCGGCCTCGCGGTGGCGCGCATAAGCGAGCAAATCGAGGCGCGAGCCATGATGCTCGGCCTCGACTTGCCAGGCGGCGGCGGTGCCGGCGGAAGCGGCGGCACCCGGCTTCGCGTTCTTGTCGCTGACCGCGACCTCGGCGCGGATCTCGGTCGAGGCGGAAGGGCGGTAGCGGACGTCGGCACCGGCGAGGTTGGTCCGCGCCTCGCCGTTCGAATCGCTGATCGCGGTGGCGGCGACCTGCAGCTTCTCGTCGCGGCTGCGCCAGCTCAAGCGGGCGCCGGCGTTGACGGTACGGCTGGCGATTCCGTCAACCTCATAGTCGGCGACGATGAACTGGGGATCGAGCGTGGAGTTGCGGCTGAGGATCGGCGCCTTGAAGCGCAGGGTCCCGGCGGCATAGTCGATGTCATAGTCGACATGGCGCGAGAGCAGGCGGCGCTCGACGATCCGGTCGGAGCGCAGACGGTCGCGTACCTCGATCGCCACCCGTTCGGAATTGGCGAGGATGTTGCGGGCGCCGAGCGCATAGGGGCCGCTGAGGCCGTTGCCCTGGATCTCGTCATGGCGGTGCCGGTTGGGGCTGTCGGCGGCGAAGGCGGTCGCGGACACCCGGTCCGATCGATATTCGGCTTTGACGCCGTTGAAGGCGCGGACGTAGCGGGCGAGTTCCGGCTCGTCGATGCCGGTCTCATAATCGCCGAACAAGGCGTAGAATTGCGGCCGCTCGAGCTTCAGATAGAGCTTGCGCACCGACGCGGCGTCGTAGCGGCGCTCAGTCCGGTCGGCGTAGACGGTGTAATAGGCATCGGGGTCGATGACGCCGCCGAAGCGGGTCTCGTCTTCCTTCTTGTCGCTGTCATAGGCGAGGGTCATCAGCCATTTGCCGCGGACCCGGCCCTTGGCGTAGAGCGCGAGCCGGCCGTCGGTGAGCAGCTTGTCGTCCTCCTCGCCGAGCTCCTCGACCTTTTCCTGCAGACGATTGTAGCCGATCGTGCCTTCGGCCAGGCCGACGATCGTCCACGGCCGTTGGCCGGGGTCGAGCCAGGCTTCGAGCCGTTGCTCTCGCCCGGCCTCGCCGTCGCGGAAGTTGAAGCGCAGGCTGACGGTGCCGGAGGCGGTGGTCGGCTCCAGCTCGATATAGGCGATGCCGTCCTCGCCCTGGACCCGCCAGAAGGGCCGGGCGCGTTCGAGACCGGCGAGCTGCCGCGCCTGCTGGGCGTCCGCTTCCACGGCCGGATAATAAGGGGCGGGCACGTCGAAATCGCCCGTGAGGCCGTGGCGGACGGGGCGGCCGTCGCGATCGGTGAGCCGGACGGCGAGGACCGGGCGGCTGACTCCGTCGGCGACGAGCAGCGATTTGTCGCGCAGCAGCTCGGCCCGCATCGGGCTGGCGCCGTAGCGCACCGTCCGGCGCAGGGTCTCGGCGACGCTGCCGTCGGCATTGCGGATCTCGGCGCTCAGCTCGCTCTGCCGGCCCTCGATCGGGATGCCGCGCCACAGGCTGACCGCGACATTGCCCGTCCCGTTCTTCTGGCTGCCCTCGAACGCGACGGGATCGACCGGGCGGCCGTCGGCGAGGAGCTTCACCGTCTGCCCGGGCAGATGCTTGATCGCGACCCGAACGATCGGCGCGCGCGGATTATGTTCGGGCTCGGGGAAGAGCCAGGCGACCCCGGGTTCCTGGCCGGCCAGCCAGTCGCGCTCGGCGCCGGCGGCGGCGGCATTGCCGGCCGGCTCCGGCCGGGGCCGGGCGGCGGCGGTCCGGCGGGTCCGCGGGGCGGCCTCGACCAGCTTGAAATCGACCCGCTTCAGCGCGCCCCCGCGTCCTTCGACGAAGCGCGAGAAGGCGCGGCCCGCCGAGCGGCTGTTGCGGGCGCAATCGGCGGCGACGCGGTCGGCCGGCAGCGTCATGTCGTCGAGCTGGACGACGTGGGTGCCCGGCAGCACGCCTTCGAAATGGTAGCGGCCGTCGCGGTCGGTGACGGCGTAGCTGCCGTCTTCGAGCATCACCCGCACCCCGGGCACGCCGGTGGCGGCGGCGGGATCGGCCCGGCAGCCGCCGTCGGTGACCCGACCGAGAATCGTCATCCGTCCCGCAATCAGATCGCGCCGGATGCGGACGGTGGCGTCGGCAATGTTGCTGCCGAGGCCGCCGTCGCCGACCGCCTGCGCCCGGTTGACCGCGTCGCCGGCCCTGGCCCCCGGCTTCACCTCCGCCGCATAGCTTATCCTGCGGCTGTCGCCGGGCGCGAGCGTCGGCAAGGCGATCGTGAAGCCGGAGCCGTCGGCGGCAACCTGCGCCGCGACGGCCTGGTTGTCGACCCGCAGGCTCTCGGTCCGCAGCCGCATCGCCGCGGGGAGCAGGTCGGTGACCATGACGGTGCCGGTGGCGAGCCGCGGGTCGGCGTTGCGGACGGTGATGGTGAACAGGACTGCCTCGCCCGGCGCGGCATCGGCGCGCGACGCCTGCTTGACGAGCTCGATCGGCTGTCTGGGCCCGTCGATCGGGAGATCGATGCGGACTGGTGCCGGATCGGAAAGGACGATCACCTCGCCGTAGGAGGCCGGTGCGAGCGTGAACGGGAGACCGTCCGGCCGGCGAAGTCCGGCTAGCTCCGTCGGTCCGCGGACCGACGGCGCGCTATAGGGCGAGGGCGGCTCGACTCGCAGACGATATCGGCCGGGACGCACGAATGGGAAGCGATAGTCGCCGGGCCCGAAGCTGTAGGTGTTGCCCGAGCCGTCGCGTACCGGCTCGCCAGCGATGACCGACGCCGGATAGGCCGACGCGCCGTCGTCGCCATACACCGTGGCCGGCCGGCCGGTGGAGTCGTCGACGAGCGTGATGCGGGCGCCGCTCACCGGCTTGCCGTCAAAGCTGTCGAAGACGACGCCGAACGGGTCGACGAGGACGTCGACCGCAGCGGTGACCAGCGGCGTCTGGGTCCCCGACCTGAGGCTTTCGACCAGGATCTTGTCCCCGGGCTCGACCGTCAGATGGCAATCGCCCGAAGTGCCCGGCGGCGGGGCGGGCAGCGTCTGGATATAACCGGCAAACTTGCCGGTGTTGGGCCCGGTCTCGAAGATGGTGAGAATTTCTCGGTCGCCGCTGCGCGCAAGGATCGCGCCCGTGACGCTCTCGATCCGATCCGGATCGAGGCTGCCGCCGGGATAGTCGAGGATGAACAGGAAAGGCTCGCCGGCGTGGATCTCGCTTACCGGCGACAGCAGCGCTGGCGCCAGGGAGGTCGCCTGCCAGGCGGTCGCCAGCGTCGCGACGCCGGCTCCGGACGCGGTCGAGCATTGCGGCGGCGCGATGCTGACGGCGAGGCTGCCCGAATTGCTCGAGAAGCGGTAGGCGGTCAGCGAATAGGGGCGGGGCGCCGGCGTCTCGACCAGGACATCCACCTGGTTCGACGCCTGGCGGAGCCGGCGACCGCCCAGATCCCATTCGATCTCGGCGATGTTCGAGATGGTTCGAGTGCCGAGCGCCTGCGTCTCCTGCGCGCGCACGGGCGCAGGCGTCGCGAGACACCCGAGCGACGTGGCGAGGGCGAGCAGGATCGCCCCGAAGGTTCGGGTTCGCCGGTTCATCGCGAGGGAGGGGAGGGGGCTCCGTGCCGAGGACACGCGGCCGCTCCTCCCCCGTCCGCCTAGTTCACCGCCACCCGGAACACGAGCGTGCGGGTCACGCCGGCGGCAATGTCGTTGAGCGTGCCGCTGACGATGCCGCTCGCATAGGAGCCGCCGCTGGTGCCGTCGGCATTGCAGGCGCTCCCCGACACTGTGCCGTTCAGCTTGATCCCGAAAGCGGAATCGTAGCTGGTCTCGTCCGGCAGCGTGTCGGAGATGTTGATGTTGGTCGCGGCTGCGCTGCCCGCGGCATTGGCCACGGCGATGCAATATTCGATGACCGCGCCGGGGATCATCTTCGGGTTGGTCGTCCCGTTGAACGGATCGCTGACGACTCGGCTGGACTTGGTCGCGGTCAGCGACGCCGCCAGCACCGTGTAATCGTCCTCGGCGAAATGGATGCCGTCGCGGGCGGTATTGCCGTTCGAGGCGGTGTCGGCGAAGACGGTGTCGACTCCGGCCGTGTTGGCGCCGCTGGTCTGCGTCACCGTCGAGCCGAGCGAGCCCGCCGCGGTCGCTTCCGACGCGGTGGCGGTGAGCCGAACGCCGGCGACGTCGGCCGTGGCGCGGCCGAGCGGAACGCTGGCGACCACGAACACGGTCTGGATGTCGTCGGGCGCGACCTGGTCCAGATAGGAGACTTCGACGTCGGTGCCGGCGTCGTAGCTGCCGCTCTGGTCGGTGTCGACATAGACCTTGACGCCGGTCACGTCGAAATTGTCGGTGCCGCCATGCGCCGCCGTCCCGCCGCTCAGCTGGGTCGCGGCGAGCGCGAGGTCGAGCGGCGCGTTGGAGGCGTTGGTCACGGTGAACGCGACCACGGTCGCCGACTGCCCCGGCGACACGCTGGTCGTCGAACTGCCGACCTCGGCCACCGTCAGGTTGACCTTGCGGTCGACCGTGAAGCTGTCGCTCGCGGTCACCTGGCTCTGGTCGACGCCGCCGACCTTGTAGTCGAGGGTGACGTTGTTGGTGATCGTGGTTCCGGCGGTCGTCCCGGCCGCCAAGGCGGGGGAAGCCGCAATGGC
Organism: Allosphingosinicella sp.; assembly: GCA_036378975.1. Lineage (GTDB taxonomy): Bacteria > Pseudomonadota > Alphaproteobacteria > Sphingomonadales > Sphingomonadaceae > Allosphingosinicella. The sequence continues at coordinate 22,519 of DASUVK010000090.1, forward strand.
CGTCGCCGCCAGCACGCTGGCGGAGGCGAGCAATCGCACTGTTCTGGTCATCTTCTGTCCAATCGTCTTCCAGTGGGCGCCAAATCCCCCCCGCCGGCGCCCGGGTGCGGGTTACGAATCATTCGACGACGCCGCGGAAGCTGAGCTCCCCGGCGGCGCCGGCCGCGATCGGGCGGGCCAACGCCCAGCGTATGTGGGTGACGTCGGCCGCCACCGCGGGGCGGCTGGTGCCGTCCGCCTGCGCGATCTTGAGCGAGGCGAGCGCCCCCCAGCTCTTGCCGCCGTCCACGGACACGACGGCGCCCGCATCGTCGGTCCCGGTGAAGGCCACCGAAGGCGGAATCGGATTGGTGAGAACGAAGCCGGTCGCCGGCTGGGCGCCCGCATTGCGGTAGCGCAGCACGAAGGCGAGCTTGTCGCCCGGCGTCACCACGCCCGGCGCCTCCCGGACGGTGACCGGCTTGCCGTCCGCGCCGGGCTTCACCCGCTCGACGAACACCTTGCTCGTCAGCGAGACGGTGTCGGCCGCGAATGCGGCGGCGGGAGCGAGAAGCGCGAAAAGCGCGAGCCAGATCTTCATGTCTCTCTTCCTTCTCAGTCGATCTTGACCTGGAACGTGACGGTCCGGGTGGTGCCGGCGGCGACCGTGCCGAGGCCGACGGAAATGGCGGTGCCGGTGAAGCTCCCCGCGTCGGCGTCGGCCGCGTCGGTGAGCGCGCTTCCTTCCAGCGTGAGCGAGCCGGCCTGGTAGGTGGTGCCGGCCGGCACGGGGTCGCTGACCCGCAGATTGGCGAGGCTGCCGGTGCCGGAGACGGTGGCGGCGAGCGTGTAGGTGATGGTCGAGCCGGGAGCGGTGGCGTCGCCGCCGAAGGCGTCGGCGACCGTCGCGCTCTTGACGAAGGCGACGCTCGCCTTGGCGACGCGATAATAGCCGTCATCCTCGCCGTCAGCACCGGTGGCGCCGACCACGGCGTCGCCGCCGCCTTCGCCGAGGCCGGCGAAGCTGGCGCCGGGCGCTCCCGAGCCGGTCTTGGCGACGGCGATGAGGTCGACGCGGCCGCGGTGGCCGTCGCCGGCCAGGGCTGGGATGACGGCGAGGACGAAGACCGTGAGGCTCTCGTCGGGAGCGAGTTGCGGATCGTTGGTGCCGGGCACGTAGACGGTGTCGACGCCGGCGTCGAAGGCGCCGTTGGCGTTGCTGTCGAGGACGATGGCGGTGACGACCGGGTCGAAATCGTCGCCGCCGCCATTGGCGATCGTGCCCAGGGTGAAGCTTTCGGGACCGTTGCCGCCGTTGGTGACGGTGAATTTGAGCAGTTGGCCGGAGAGGCCGGGGGAGGTGCCGACGTCGGCCGGATCTCCCCAGGCGACGCTGACGTCGAGCAGCTCGTCGACCCTCAGTGTGACGATATTGGACTCGACGCTGGTCTCGCCGCCGCTCGGCAGCTCGTAGGTGGCGGTGGCGACGTTGGTGATGTTGGTGCCCGCCGGCGTGCCGGCGGCCGAAGCGGGGCTCGCAAACACGCCCGCGGCGACCGCCGAAACGGCGGCCAAGGCGGCATTTTTGCGGAACGCCGATGATTTGGCGTCCGTAGCCTGATAACGCATGGCTGCTCCCCACGAGCATTGGTTCGAAGGGCTAATGCGGGGGGAGCGGCTAAGAATTGGTTAATGGCGCATTAGCCACCGGAATTAAGGCAAGTTTGAAGGGCGGCGGTAAGCAAGATGAACAGGCTGCAGGGGGACGAACAGGCGGGTGGAATCGCTCCGGCCGAACCGGCCGACGCCGGCCACGAGCCGGAGGCGATCGCCTATCGCCGCGACCGCCTGCTCGCCGCTCTGACCCTGATCGCGGGCGCGGGGCTGACCATCGCCCTGCCGTTCGCGCTGCGCGCCGGCGCCGAATTCTTCCTGCCGGTCACCGCCGCTCTGGTCATCGCCATCGCCCTGGTGCCGATGCTCGAATGGCTGGAACGGCGGCGGGTGCCGTCGAGCCTCGCCGCTTTCACCTGCGTGCTGGTGTTCATCGCCGCCGCCAACGTCGCCGTCGCCTCGATCGTCCTGCCCGCCGCCGAGTGGGTGCGGCTGCTGCCGGAACGGATCGGCCGGGTCCGCGACACGCTGGCGCCGCTGATGGAGGTCTATTCGGACCTCGAGCGCTTCATCAACGACATCGTCGACCAGTTCGGCACCCGCGCCAACGCCCAGCGGACGGTGGCGCTGGAGACGCCCAATTCGCTGCTCGACATCATCGCGACCTCGGCGCCGTTCGCCGCCATCCAGATGTTCTTCGCGGTGCTGGTGATCTTCTTCTTCCTCGCCGGCTGGACGCGGATGCGGCGGCGCACGATCACCGCCCGGTCGAGCTTCGACGGCGCGATGACCACCGCCCGCGCCATCCAGCAGGTGGTCGACGCCACCTCGACCTATCTCGGCACGATCACCATCGTGAACCTCGCCATGGGCCTGTCGGTCGCGCTGATCCTCTATCTGCTCGAGATGCCGACCCCCTTGATGTGGGGCGGCATCGTCGCCGTGCTCAACTACATACCCTATCTCGGCCCGATCGCCTCGGCGCTGCTGCTCGCGCTGGGCGGGCTGATGGCCTTCGCCGACCCTTGGTACGCTTTCCTGCCGGCGTTGTGCTTCGTCGGCGTCCACCTCGTCGAAGCCAATCTGATCACGCCGTTCTTCGTCGGCAAGCGACTCACCATCAACCCTTTGCTGATCCTCGTCGCTCTCAGCTTCTGGGCCTGGGTGTGGGGGACGACGGGCGCGCTGCTGGCGGTGCCGCTGCTGATCATCATGAAGACCGTGCTCGACGCCGCCGGCAAGCCCGACATCGCCGGCTTCCTGTTCGAGGAGGGGACTTTGACCGGCATCCATCACGACGAGCATGGCGACGATCGGCCCGCCCCGACAAAGCCTTAGCAAGGTCCCGGCCTCGCTTGACAGCAAGGGGGTCAGCGCATAGTTCGCCGGCTCCCACGCGGGTGTAGCTCAGTTGGTTAGAGCGCCGGCCTGTCACGCCGGAGGTCGCGGGTTCGAGCCCCGTCACTCGCGCCATTTCCCCCCCATTACGACCAGGGCGTGTCCCGCGCGCGTCGTCAGGTCCTGGCGGGGAGCTGAGCCAGCAACGCTGAGGCCGCCTCGAAGTCCGCCGCGGTTGCGTCGAATTTCTCCGCGATCGCCGCCGGCGTCACTCCCCGGTCCATCCAGATCGCGGCCTGGGTCGCGGTCACGTCCAGCCCTCGCTCGCGCGCCGCCTGGAACAGGGCCGCGGAGCGTTTATCGACCGATGCGACGGTGAAACTGTCCTGCGCGGACGGATTGGCGAGCTCGAAATCCCGGCAATAGGCTTCGACCAGGAAATTGTGGACGGCGTCGTCCACCAGCTCGACGACCCCGCTTTCCTCGAGCGCCGCTTCGGCGATTTGTTCGGCGGCCGCCTCGGCGATCTCCTTGACGATCGACCTCGCGACCATGCTCTGCACGCCCTTGGACCCCGTATTGAACACTGTGCCCGGGGCGACATAGACCTCGATCGGGTCGGCGGCGAGGCGCTGGATCTTGAGCGTCAGCGCCGCTCCGGAAGAACCGCCCCTGCCCGTTACCTGATACTCGACCAGGCCGCGCCTCGCCGCCTCGTCCAGGGCGTATCGCTTCGGCACCGTGGGCTCGGCGGCGGGCGGCTCGACATAGGTACCGCCATTGTCGACCGTCGCGACGGCGCCGTTGGCGTTGCCGCTGGTGTTTGTATTCTCGGGTGAACCGCAGGCGGCGAGGCTCAATGCCGCCAGCAGCCCGAGCATTGCGCACAATCGTCTTCCAACACTGGCCATTTCTTCCCCCCGGCGCCAGGAGGCGCCCCTTGAAGGTCCGACCGAAGCTGCATTGTGTCGCCATACCGTACGCAACTGCGAGCCCACGCGGCGCCGGCGGCTCGATAATGCGCCTTTTGCGCGGCAGAGTCCAACCGCCGGCCCGCCGCCCGCCGGCCCCGGGCGCTCAGCGCGTCACTTGCGCCACCTCCCCAGCTCCATCCGTCTCGGCAGCGGCTTCAGCGGCAGGATCGAGGCGATTTCCGCGGCGACGAAGACCGACTCCGCCGGCGCCCGGGGGACGTCCGCCAGCCGGCCCGCCCGTCGCGACCCGCAAAAACCGGGACAGTATACATTTTCCGCCGGGGAAAAACCGGGACAGTATACATTTTCCTCGCCCTCGGATGGCGTGGCCCCACCGGGTGGAAAATGAATACTGTCCCGGTTTTTCCATCAGCGGATCTGTGCGACGGCGGTCCCCGACGGGATTGCAGTTGGCGCAAAGCTGGACGGGCACGTCGCGATAGCCGACGGCCGCCGGGCGCTCCGACAGCTTATGGTCGACGGGCCGGCGACCTGCCGCTGTCCCCATGACTTCGCTTTCTTCCGTCTCGAGGTCGAGGATGCGACGTCGGTGTCCCGCATGATCGCAAAGGCGGCGCTTGTAGACTGCCTGGTTAGGTCGGAGCCTGGCTCAGCTTCGCGTTAGGACGGGAGGTTCATTGCGCTGAATTGCTTCCGGCCTTCATCGTCGCGGGCAATCGACAGATCGACGCCGCCGCGCCGGCCGTCAGCCGCGTCATGTTCCACAGCGATGATGCCGAAGTGACGGCCGGCGGCGCCGCTGCCGACCGCCAACGCCTCGAAAATATATACTGTCCCGGTTTTCCGCTCGGCCGAGGAAGAGCGCGCGTGGATGTGATGGCGATGACGATGTCGCGCCCGCATCTCGCTTTCGGCCTGGTCACCGGCGCCACCGACCCAGCTCCATCCACCTCAGCAGCGGCTTGAGGGGCAGAATCCAGAGGAGGCCGGCGGCGAGGAAGAACAGCGCCCTCAACGGCCAGGGGAGGGGCGGCAGCCGGTCCGCCACCGTCGCGACCAGCAACGCCCAGCCGGCGATCAGCAGCAGGATCAGCACGATCCCGGCCGGCTTCCTCCAGGTCGGCCTCACCGGCAGTCGATCCACTCGCGCGGCGTCGCGACGGCGTCGAGCGGTATGTCCCAGCGGTCGGCGGGGATCGGATCGTCGAGCAGCTGCGGTTCCCAGCCGAGGCCGATCGCCAGGATGTGGCCGCCCTCGCGCAAATGCGCCAGGGCGCGGTCGTAATGGCCCTTGCCGTGGCCGATGCGGGTGCCGCGCCGGTCGGCGGCGACCAGCGGCACCAGCACCACGTCGGGCGCGAGCGCGGCCGCCTCGGCGGAAGGCTGCAGCACGCCCCAGGGGCTCGGCTCCACCGCCGGCGCTTCGCGAAACAGCATGCGCGCGTCGCGGTCGACGAACCAGGGGAGGACGGCGCGCTGTCCGGCGCCGAGCCGGTCGAGCACGGCATAGGGGCTGATCTCGTCCTTCAGCGGATGATAGCCGGCGACGATCTTGGCGTTGATCAGTCGGGGAAGGACGATTTCGGCCAGCTCGCGCTCGAGTTGAGCCCGCATTCCGGGCGCGAGCGAAGCCGCATAAGCGCGACGCTCGGCCAGGGCTGCGGCGCGCAGCTCGCGCTTGCCGGGAAGGGAAGGTGACGGGACCACCATGGCCGTTTGCTTGAATATCCTCTGACGCGTCAACGTCAGGTGGGGACCATATGTGCCGGACCAGGGCCCGACCAGGGATAGCCCCCGAGGATGCTTATCGCCCAGGGATGTTCTAGAGCCTCGTACCGGGCAGTACCCGTCGGATCCTATCTAGGAAGCCGGGGCGGTCCGCTCAAGCTGTTCCGCGAGACTTTCGACCCGCTGGGCGAGGCGCTCCAGCGCATCGGCCAGCGCCGGGTCGGGCTCGGCCGGCGGCGGTGGCGCCCGGCCGGCGCGATGATCCTTGAGTTCGTCGGCGAGCAGCAGGGAAGCAAACAGCAGCTGCCGAGCCTCGCTGAGGCTGCCGAGCGCGGCGGCGGCGTCCTGCGCCTTGCCGTCGACGATCGCGGCGACCGAGCGCAGATGCTCCTCCTCGCCGTCGCGGCAGGCGACCGAATATTTGCGGGCGGCGATCTCGACCTCGACCGACGCCATCAGCCCCTCTCCGCCGCGGCGATCAGGCCGTCGAGCTGGGTCAGCGCGTCGCGAACCCGGCCGCGCAGCGCCTCGTGCGCCTCGCGCAGGGCGCCGTCGGCGGATGCGGCCGACGCGGAGCCGCGCGCCGCGGCGCTCTCGATCCGCGCAAGCGCTCGCTCGATCCGGCCGATGGCCGATTCCACCCTGTCTTGCCCCATCGGCGCTGCATAGCATGACGTTCCGGCCTTTGAAAACAGCCGGGCTGCGGTTGACGGGCGCGCCTCCGCCGATAAAGAGCGGCCACCGGAGCGTCCCTTTCGACTCTCCTCCTGTGCCCGACCCGGGCGCCGCCTCTTGGGAAAATGCATGGCCGCCGATCCGAGACTGCTTGCCAACGCGATCCGCGCGCTGTCGATGGACGCTGTCCAGGCCGCCAATTCGGGTCATCCCGGCATGCCGATGGGGATGGCGGACGTCGCCACCATCTTGTTCACCGAATATCTCAAATACGACCCCGCCGATCCCGCCTGGCACGATCGCGACCGTTTCGTCCTCTCCGCCGGCCACGGCTCGATGCTGATCTATGCCTTGCTCCACCTCACCGGCTACGCCCGTCCGACGATCGACGAGATCCGCAATTTCCGCCAGCTCGGCAGCCCTTGCGCCGGCCATCCGGAGAATTTCATGCTGGCGGGCGTCGAGGCGACCACCGGCCCGCTCGGCCAGGGCTTCGGCATGGCGGTCGGCATGGCGATCGCCGAGCGGCATCTGAACGCGGTCTTCGGCGACGACCTCGTCGACCACCGCACCTGGGTCGTCGCCGGCGACGGCGACCTGATGGAGGGGATCAACCATGAGGCGGCGGGCCTGGCCGGCCATCTCGGCCTCGGCCGCCTCAACGTATTGTGGGACGACAATCGCATCACCATCGACGGCTCGACCGACCTCTCCCGGTCGGAGGACGCGATCGGCCGCTACCGGGCGAGCGGCTGGCACACGATTTCGTGCGACGGCCACGACTTCGCCGACATCCGCCGCGCCCTCGATGAAGCGCTCGCCGACCCCCGGCCGTCGCTGATCGCCTGCCGCACCATCATCGGCTGGGGCGCCCCCAACAAGCAGGGCACCGCCGCAACCCATGGTGCCGCGCTCGGCGACGACGAGGTCGCCGCGGCGAGGAAACAGCTGGCGTGGGACAGCGAGCCGTTCGATATTCCCGAGCCGATCCTCTCAGCCTGGCGGCAAGCGGGGGGCAGGGGGCGACGGAGCCATGAAGACTGGCGGGCGCGCCTCGCCGCCAGCCCGGAGCGCGACGAGTTCGTCCGCCGAATGGAGGGGCGGCTGCCGCAAGGATTCTCGATCTCTGAACATTTGCAGCGACTTTTCGCGAATCCTCAACCTGTCGCCAGCCGCAAGGCGTCCGAGCTGGCGCTCGAGGCGATCAACGCCGCTTTGCCCGACACGATCGGCGGCTCGGCCGATCTGACAGGTTCCAACAATACCAAAACAAAAGGCCAGAAGCCTCTGACCAAAGACGATTATTCCGGGCGATACATTTATTACGGCATCCGCGAGTTCGGCATGGCCGCGGCGATGAACGGCCTGGCGCTGCACGGCGGCGTGATCCCTTATGGCGGCACCTTCCTGATCTTCTCCGATTATTGCCGCCCCGCCATCCGCCTGTCGGCGCTGCAGGGTGTGCGGGTCGTCTACGTCATGACCCACGATTCGATCGGGCTCGGCGAGGACGGCCCGACCCACCAGCCGGTCGAGCATTTGATGAGCCTCAGGGTGATGCCGAACCTTTTCGTCTACCGCCCGGCCGATGCGGTTGAAACGGCGGAATGCTGGGCGCTGGCGCTGGAGCGGCCGGACGGGCCGTCGCTGCTCGCGCTTACTCGCCAGAACCTGCCGCAGCTCAGGACGGAACGCACCGGCAATCTCTCGGCGCGCGGCGCCTACCGCCTGCGCGCCGCCGCGGCGCCGCGCCGCGTCGTGCTGATCGCGACCGGCTCCGAGGTGGCGGTCGCTGTCGCCGTCGCCGAAGCGCTCGAAGGGCAGGGCATCGGCACCGACGTCATCTCGATGCCGTGCTGGCCGCTGTTCGACGCCCAGGACGAGGCCTACCGGCACGACCTGCTGCCGGGCGACGCCCTGCGCGTGTCGATCGAGGCCGGGACGACGATGGGCTGGGAACGTTATCTGGGCCCGCGCGGCCTCGCCGTCGGCCTCGATCGGTTCGGCGCGTCGGCGCCGGCGGAAGATTTGTTCAAGCGCTTCGGCTTCACCGTCGAAGCGATCGTGCCGCGGATCCTCTCGGCGCTGGAATCTTAGGGAGATCAATGACATGGCGACGAGAGTTGCGATCAACGGTTTCGGGCGCATCGGCCGCCTGGTGGCGCGGGCCCTGCTCCAGAAGGCGGATAGCGGGCTCGAGCTGGTCTCGATCAACGACCTCGCCGACGCCGAATCGAACGCCTTGCTGTTCAAGCGCGATTCCGTCCACGGCGCGTTCCCCGGGGAGGTCCGGGCCGACGGCGACGACCTGATCATCGACGGCCGCCGCATCCACGTCACCGCGGAACGGGACCCGGGCAAGCTGCCCCATGGCGACCACGGCATCGAACTCGTGCTGGAATGCACCGGCTTCTTTACGGACCGTGACAAGGCCGAGGCGCATCTCACTGCCGGCGCTAGGAAAGTTCTCATCTCGGCGCCCGCGAAGGGAGTCGATTTGACGGTCGTCTACGGCGTCAATCACGACCGGATCGAGGCGGGTCACACGATCGTCTCCAATGCCTCGTGCACGACCAACTGCCTCGCGCCGGTCGCCAAGGTTCTGAACGATTCGATCGGAATCGAGAGGGGACTGATGACGACGGTACATGCCTACACCAACGACCAAAAGATTCTCGACCAGATCCATTCCGACAAGCGCCGCGCCCGCGCCGCCGCGATGTCGATGATCCCGACCACCACCGGCGCCGCCCGCGCCGTCGGCGAGGTGCTGCCCGAACTGAAGGGCAAGCTCGACGGCTCGGCGATCCGGGTGCCGACTCCGAACGTCAGCCTCGTCGATCTCACCTTCACGCCGAAGCGCGACACCAGCCTCGACGAGGTCAACGGCGCGCTTCGTGCCGCCTCGGAGAGCGGCCCGCTCGCCGGCATCCTCGCCTATAGCGACGAGCCTTTGGTCTCGATCGACTACAACCACAATCCGGCCAGCTCGACCGTCGACAGCCTGGAGACCGGCGTGCTCGAGGGCAAATTGGTCCGAGTCCTTTCCTGGTACGACAATGAATGGGGTTTCTCGAACCGAATGGTCGACACGGCCGGCGCGATGGCCCGCCTGATCTGACGCCATGACGTCGTTCCGGACCTTGGACGACCTCGACGACGTGAGGGGAAAAAGGGCGCTGGTGCGAGTCGACCTCAACGTGCCGATGGCGGACGGGGAGGTGACCGACGACACCCGGCTGCGCGCCACCCTTCCCACCGTGACCGAGCTCGCCGACAAGGGCGCGATCGTCCTGCTCATCTCCCATTTCGGCCGGCCGAAGGGGGAGAAGCGGCCGGACATGTCGCTGTCGCTCGTCACCCGTCCCTACAAGCGGGTGCTCGGGCGACCGGTCCGCTTCGTCGGCGACTGCATCGGACCGACGGCGCAGGAGAATATCGCGCAGCTGCGGCCGGGCGACGTCGCCATCCTCGAGAATACCCGCTTCCACGCCGGCGAGGAGAGGAACGACTCGGCGCTCGCCCGCGCCATGGCCGAGCTCGGCGACTTCTACGTCAACGACGCCTTCTCGGCCGCCCACCGCGCCCATGCGTCGACCGAGGGCGTTGCCCATTTGCTGCCGGCTTATGCCGGGCGGGCGATGGAAACCGAGCTGATTGCGCTCGAAAAGGCGCTCGGCGATCCGGAGCGGCCGGTGGCGGCGGTGGTCGGAGGCGCCAAGGTCTCGAGCAAGCTCGAAGTGCTTCGCCATCTGGTCACCAAGGTCGACCATCTGATCATCGGCGGTGGCATGGCCAACACCTTCCTCGCCGCCCGCGGCGTCGACGTCGGGCAGTCGCTCGCCGAGCACGACCTCGAGCATGTCGCGCTCGAGATACTCGACGCGGCCGAGCGGGCGGACTGCACCGTCCATCTGCCCTATGACGTGGTGGTGGCGAAAGAATTCGCCCCCAACCCGCCGACCCTGCGCATCTGCAACGTCCACGAAGTGGCGGCGGACGAGATGATCCTCGACATCGGCCCGGCCGCGACCGAAGCGCTCGCCGACGCGCTCAAGACCTGCCGCACCCTCGTCTGGAACGGGCCGCTCGGCGCTTTCGAGACGCCGCCGTTCGACCGCGCCACCGTCCGCCTCGCCCAGACCGCCGCGGCGCTGACCCAAAGCGGCCAGCTCGTCTCCGTCGCCGGCGGCGGCGACACCGTCGCCGCCCTCAACCAGGCCGGCGTCGCGCGCGACTTCACTTTCGTCTCGACCGCCGGCGGCGCCTTTCTCGAATGGATGGAAGGCAAGGCGCTGCCCGGCGTGAGGGCGCTGGAGGCCGCGTGATCCGGCTCGCGGCGATCGACCATGTCGTCTTCCGCGTCGCCGATCTCGACGCGGCGCTGCTTTTCTACACCGAAGTGCTCGGCGCGACGGTGGAGAAGGTGCAGACGGAGATCGGCTTGTGGCAGTTGCGCGCCGGCACGTCGCTGATCGACCTGGTGCCGGTGGAGGGCACGCTCGGCCGCATGGGCGGGGCGCCGCCGGGCCGGGAAGGCCGCAACGTCGATCATGTCTGCTTCCGCGTCCTACCCTGGGACCAGGCGGCGATCATCGCCCATCTCGCCCGCCACGGCATCACCGCCGAGGTGGCGCAGCGCTACGGCGCGGAAGGTGAGGGGCCGTCCATCTATCTCGCCGATCCCGACGGCAACGGGCTCGAGTTGAAGGGCCCGCCGGCGGCTTCCTGAGGTTTCGCCGCGCGATCGCCCCACCTTCATTTGAACGGCGCCGTTCGCTGCGATACGGGACCGGCGACTTTCAACGAATCAAGGGACCATAGGGATGGATCACGCGAAGATGGCCGCGCAGATGGAGACTGGCGAGGGGTTCATTGCGGCGCTCGACCAGAGCGGCGGATCGACCCCCAAGGCGCTCAAGGGCTATGGCATCGAGGAGGGGGCCTGGGGTTCCGAGGAGGAGATGTTCGACCTCATCCACCGGATGCGCTCGCGGATCATCACCTCGCCGGCGTTCAGCGGCGACAAGGTGCTCGGCGCCATCCTGTTCGAGCGGACCATGGACGGCGAGATCGACGGCCGGCCGGTGCCCCAGGTCCTGCAGGAGCGGGGCGTGGTGCCGTTCATCAAGATCGACAAGGGGTTGGAAGCCGAAGCGGACGGGGTCCAGCTGATGAAGCCGATGCCCGGGCTCGACGCCCTGCTCGACCGGGCGAGGGCGCTCGGCGTGTTCGGCACTAAGGAGCGTTCGGTGATCAACCTCGCCAATCGCCAAGGCATCGCCGCTATCGTCGAGCAGCAGTTCGACGTCGCCCGGCAGGTGCTCGCCGCCGGCCTCGTCCCGATTCTCGAGCCGGAGGTGAACATCAAGAGCCCGGAACGGGCGGAGGCCGACCGGATCCTGCTGGAGGAATTGCTGAAGGGGCTCGACACTCTCCCGGGCGACGACAAGGTGATGCTGAAGCTCAGCCTCCCGGTGCGATCCGGCCTGTTCGACCCGCTGGTCGATCACCCGCGCGTGCTGCGGGTCGTCGCTTTGTCGGGCGGCTACAGCCGCCCCGAGGCCTGTGCCGGGCTGGCCAGGAATCGCGGCATGATCGCCAGCTTCAGCCGGGCCCTGCTCGAGGATCTGCGGCATCAGATGAGCGACGAGGAGTTCGACCGCGCGCTGGGCGAGGCGATCGACGACATCCATCGCGCCTCGACCGAGAAAGTGGCGGCATAAACGTTCGCCGCTTCCTCGCGCGGCAATTCGCGCGGCCGGCCGGCCTCGTCGGGCGTTTCCTGATCGCGCCGTGGCTCGACCGGATCAGCCGCGAGATGAACGCGATGGCGCTGGCGGCGCTGCGGCTGGAGCGCGAGGACTGGGTGCTTGAAGTGGGCTTCGGCGGCGGCGGGCTGCTGCGTTCGCTGTTGCTCGGCACGCGCGGCGAGGTGTTCGGCGCGGACGTTTCCGAGACCTTGATCGCGCGGTCCCGGGCCCGCTTCGCGCGCGACGTGCGTCGGGGCCGGCTCCATCTCTATCGCGCGTCGGTGGACTCCTTGCCGCTGCCGCCGGCCACGGTCACCAAAGCGGTGAGCGTCAACAGCCTCTATTTCTGGCCCGAGCCCGACCGAGCGATGGCCGAGCTGGCGCGGGTGCTGAAACCCGGGGGGAGGCTCGTCCTCGTTTTCGAGCCCGCCGACGAGCTGCGCAAATGGCCGGGGCACCGTTTCGGCTTTCGCCTGTACGAGGCCGCCGAAATCCGGCGCCTGATGGAAGCCGCCGGCTTCGGCGAGGTGCGCGAGACATGGGGGACGGGGCGCAAGCCGGACCGCTTTTGCTGCTTGAGCGGCGAGCGGGTTGATGCGAACGGCTGAAGCGATGGAAGACCCGCTCGATTCCGAATTCGCCGAGCTGTTCGAGCCGACCGCGCGGCCGGCCTGCCAGCTCTACCTGATCTCGCCGCTCGAGGTCGGCGGCGACTTTCCCGGACGGCTGGAGCAGGCGCTGGGCGGCGGGCCGGTCGCGGCCTTCCAGTATCGCGTCAAGGGGCTGGACCGGCACGAAGCCGCCCGGCTCGCCGAGCCGCTGCAGCGCATCTGCGAGGCGCACGAGGTCGCCTTCATCGTCAACGACGATATGGGCCTTGCCAAGCGCCTTGGCGCCGACGGCGTCCATCTCGGCCAAAGCGACGGCGATCCGCGCGAGGCGAGGGCCTTGCTCGGCCCGGCGGCGCAGATCGGCATCACCTGCCATGACAGCCGCCACCTCGCCATGGAAGCCGGCGAGGCGGGCGCCGATTATGTCGCTTTCGGCGCCTTCTTCCCGACCACGACCAAGGAGACGGCGCACCGGCCCGATCCGGCGATCCTCTCCTGGTGGTCGCGCCTGTTCGAGATGCCGTGCGTCGCAATCGGCGGCATCACGCCGGCGAACGGGCACGTGCTGGTCGAGGCGGGCGCGGATTTCCTCGCCGTCTGCAGCTACGTCTGGCAGCACGCCGAGGGACCGGCAGCGGCGGTAACCGAGTTTTCGGGGCTGTTAAGTCGCGCAGAGACGCGCTAAGTTACTGTGCAGTTTCAATTTTCTGGCTGGGGTTGGGCATGTCGAAACCTTTGATGGCGGCGTTCGCCGCCGCTTTCCTGTTGGCGGCGATGCCGGCCGCATCGCAGCCGCCGGCTGCGGCGACGCCCCAGGTGGAGGAATCGCTCGCCTTCGTCGCCCGGCTCGGCGAGGCGGTCAATGTCCAGGTCGCCGGGATGAAGAAGCTGCTCGACGCGAAGCCGCTGTTCGAGAGCATGACCACTCCGGCCCGGGTCAAGGCGGCGGCCCCCAAGGTGAGGGCGCTGATGGCCGAGGCCAGGCGGAGCGTGCAGCAATCGGACGCGATGCTCGCCGCGATCGTGCCGCCGCCGGGGCTTCGGCTGGGCAGCCTCAGCCCGGCCTCGATGATCGCGGAAGTGCGGAGCCAGAACGCCAAGAGCGTGGCGCTGCTCGGCGATTATGACGCCTTCCTCGTCGCGGCGGAGCGCGGCGACCGCGCCGCCGTGCTGAAGGCGGCCCCGCGGCTGATGGAGGGCAGCTTCCTGCTCGTCGACGGCAATGCCACCATCTATCGCAACCGCCAGGCGGCAATCCCATCGGACCAGTCGGTCCACCAGGCGCTCGGCATCGGCGTCCAGCTCTACCGGGCGGAAAGCGCCGCCGGCCGGGCATGGCTTGCCGCCAAGTTCGGCGGCCGGCCCGACGCCGCCGCTTCGTCGCTCGGATCGCAACTCGCCGAGGTCGCCCGCGAGGCGCGGGCGCTGAGCGCTGAAGGCCGGACCAATCTCGCCCGCGAGCTGAGCGAGCTCGACCGCAATACCGCCGGGCTCGGCTTCCAGGGAGAGGAAGCGGCGACGCTGGCCCGCATCCGGCAGGCGCTCGCCGACAAGGCCAAATTGTTCGCCATCGGCGACGAGCTTGCCGGCCTTGCCGAGGCGGGCGCGCGGGTCGGCGGCGCCGCTCTCGCCGCCCAGCCTTCGCCGCAGCTGCTCGGCCAGCTCGCCGCGCTCGAGCTGCGCTTCCACGGCACCCTGGCGGAGCAGGCGGCGATGGCGGCAGGCAAGGCCCCCTGAGCCCCGGCTAGCGCAGCGCCTGGGCGGTCATCGCCCGCAAGGTGAGCGCGTCGTGAATCGCGTGGCCGCCTATGTCGTTGTTGAAATAGCACCAGATTTCGCGGCCGGCGCGGGCCGGGCGCCGATCCAGTCGGTCCAGCCGAGCAGCGTCTCGTCCGGATAGCGGCCCCAACATTTGCCTTCGCCGCCGTGGAAGCGGACATAGGCGACCGGCCCCGCCGCCCAGCGCGGCGTCCCCGCTCCGGGCATGTCGTGGGCGAAAGGCTTCCAGCCGTTTCGGGTTCGACCATCTGCTGACGGCAGCGAGAGCCCGGGTCTGACGCGCCGAGCCCTGCGCCATTGCCGCCCCGGCCGCGCTTCCCTACGATTCCGCTGGTGAAGGTCGCGATCCTCATCCCCGTGAACGAGACGGTAAAGGCGGTCACGGCCCAATGCCTCGCTCGGATGGTCTCGAGGACCTACCTCGCGAAACTCGCCGGACCGGCAGGCTCCATCTCCCCCATCGTCGAGACGTTCATCTGGTCCAGCTCGAGTATCGCCTATAACCGGCGCAGACTGGTGCTGCTCGCCCTGGAATGGGGCGCTGATTACGTCCTCTGGGTGGACGGCGACATGACGTTTCCGCCAGACGGCCTGCTGCGCCTGCTCGCCCACGGCAAGGCGGTGGTGGGCACCAATTATCGTCGACGCAATGTCGAGTCGGTGCTTCCGACCGCGGCCCGGACGCGGGCGGGCGAGCGTTCCGCGATGATGCCGAGCGGCGCCGGCCTCAAGGAGGCCGATCATATCGGCTTGGGTTTCTGCCTCATCGAGGCGCGGGTGCTGCGGGCCCTGAAGATGCCGATGTTCCTGGAAGGAGTGGGACCCGACGGTCTCAGCCCGACCGGCGAAGACGTCCATTTTTTCGAACGCGTGAGGGAGGCAGGCTTCGCCGTTCATGTCGACGACGACCTTTCCATGGAGATCGGCCATATGGCCGAAACGCCCTTATACTTCCCGCGCTGACGGAGCTGGCTCAGCGCAGCGCCTGCCGACCATCGCCCTCAGAATCAGCGCGTCATGGATGGCGTGGCCGCCTATGTCGTTGTTGAAATAGCACCAGACGTCGCGGCCGGACCGGGCCTGGTCGACGATCCAGTCGGTCCAGGAGAGCAGCGCGCCGTCCGGATAGCGGCCGACATATTTCCCCGTCCCTCCATGGAAACGGACGTAGGCGACCGGTCCCGCCGCCCAGCGCGGCGTCGTCGCGCCGGGCATGTCGTGGGCGCAGAAGGAGATTCGGCGCTCGTCGAGCAGGGCCAGCACCTCTTCGGTCAACCAGCTTTTCTCCCGGAACTCGAAGACATGGACGAGGTCATCGGGGAGCAGGGCGGCGAATTCCTCGAGCCGCTCGCGGTTCAGCGCCCAGCGGGGCGGCAGCTGGTAGAGGATCGGGCCGATCGTTTCGCCGAGGTTGCGGGCGCGGCGGAGGAACTCGTCGACCGGCTCCGCGCAACCCTTCAACTTCTTCATGTGGGTGATGAAGCGCGGCGCCTTGACCGCGTAGCGGAAGCCGGGCGGCGCCTGGTCGCGCCACTTGGCGAAGGTCTCCGGCCTGGGCAGGTGGTAGAAACTGGTGTTGAGCTCGACGGTCGAGAAGGTCCCGGCATAATGGGCGAACCAGAGGCGCTGGGCGAGCTTCGCCGGATAGAAGAGCTCCCGCCAGTGGCGGTAGATCCAGCCTGAGCAGCCGATGCGGACGCGTCCGGTCATTGCCAGCCCGAACGGAACGGGTGGGAAATAAGTTGCGTTGAGCGGGGATGGAAAGGCTCAGAACCTTCGTCATCGTCCTCGTCACGGCGATCGTCACCTGCGTGCTGACCAGCGCCTTCTGGCTGGTCGCGTTCAGCAGCGGCCCGGTTGCGACCAAGCCGCCGCCGCCGCCGCCGGTACCGCAGCGGCCCGAGCTGGTGCTGGGGCCGACCGGAATCGCCATCCCCGTCGCAGGCATTAAAGGCGAGCAGCTCCAGGACACCTACTCCCAGGCGCGGGGCAGCGGCCGCGTCCACAATGCTATCGACATCATGGCGGCGCACGGCACGCCGGTGGTCGCGGCGGCGCCCGGCACGGTCGAGAAGCTGTTCTTCAGCCGGGGCGGCGGCGGGATCTCCGCCTATGTCCGGTCGACCGACGGCCGGTGGATCTACTATTACGCGCACCTCCAGAACTATGCGCCGGGGCTGCGCGAAGGCCGGAAGGTCGGGCAGGGCGACGCGATCGGCCGCGTCGGATCGACCGGCAACGCCAATCCCGCCGGCCCTCATCTCCATTTCGCCATCCACCGCATGGCCGACGGCGAGAAGTGGCACGAAGGCACGGCGATCAATCCCTACCCGCTGCTGGCGGGGAAACCCTGACGAGTGTAGGCGGGCAGGGGAAACATGCGCTCACGCCCTGCCCGCACCGGCTTCCTGGCCTTCCTGGCTTTCCTGGCAGCCAGTCCCGCCGCGGCGCATCCCGGCACCGGCATCGTCGAGGATCGAAGCGGCAACATCTATTATACCGATCTGGAGCGGGTCTGGCGCCTGGCGCCGGACGGCACCCGCAGCGTTGCGGTGCCCGGCGTCCACACCCACGAGCTCTATCTCGACCCGGCCGGCAATCTCTACGGCGAGCATGCCTGGTATGAAGGCGACGCGACCGGCAAATGGGGCTGGCGGATCTGGCGGCGCAGACCGGACGGCGCGATCGAGACGGTGGTGCCCCCAACCGAAGGCTTTCGCAAGGCGTACAGCTTCGTCCGCGACGCCGCCGGGACGATGTACTGGCCGGAAGGGTCGGACGGCCTCATTCTCAGGCAGGCGCCCGGCGCGGCGGCGTCGCCGGCAGCCTCGTCACGGTTCGGGGCGGTCCGCTCGATGGCGGTGCGGGCGGACGGCACCCTCTATCTGATCGACGGCGAAGATCTGGTGCGGATCCTGCCCTCGGGAGCGGTGCGCCGGGTGGCTCGCAACCTTGCCGAACGGCGCCACGGCCAGCCGTTCGTCAACCCGCACCACCGGCTCATGGGCCTGTGGAGCGATCCCGCCGGCAATGTCTACGTCGCGGTGTGGGGCGCCCAGATGGTGAAGAGGGTCGATCCCGAAGGGCGGGTGACGGTTGCCGCCCGCTCGACCTTCCCCTGGTCGCCGACCGGCGGGCTGGTGGCGCGGGACGGCCGCCTCTGGCTGCTCGAATATTCGGTGACCAATGCCGTCCGCGTCCGCCCCGCCGACGCGCCGGGCTCGCCGCCATGGGTCTGGGCGCTGTTCGCGCTCGCCGCTTTCGTCCTGCTCGCCCTGCCGCTCGCCGTCTACCGCGCCCGCCGCGGCCGCAAATGCGGCCCGTCCGGCGGGTTTGAACAATCTGCCGGGCCGCGCTAAAGGCCCGCCACACCTTCCAGACCAGCGAGCCATTGCATGAAGATCAGCGGCGTGGACATCCGTCCCGGCAACATCATCGAATATGAGGGCGGCATCTGGCGCGCCGTCAAGATCCAGCACACCCAGCCGGGCAAGGGCGGCGCCTATATGCAGGTCGAGATGAAGAACCTCATCGACGGCCGCAAGAACAATGTCCGCTTCCGCTCGGCCGAGACGGTGGAAAGGGTCCGGCTCGACACCAAGGACTTCCAGTTCCTGTTCCGCGACGGCGACCAGCTCACCTTCATGGACAAGGAGAATTACGAGCAGATCACCCTGCCCGCCGACCTGCTCGGCGACGCCGCCGCCTTCCTCCAGGACGGCATGGACGTGGTCATGGAGCTGTGGGAGGAAAGGCCGATCTCGGTCCAGCTTCCCGACACGATCGAGGCGACCATCGTCGAAGCCGATGCGGTGGTGAAGGGGCAGACCGCAAGCTCCAGCTACAAGCCGGCTCTGCTGGAGAATGGCGTGCGGGTGATGGTGCCGCCGCATATCGGCGCGGGCACTCGGATCGTCGTCGACGTCTACGAGCAGACCTATGTGAGGCGGGCCGACTGAATTCTGCCTCTCCCGCTTTTCCGCGGGAGAGGAGGGGCCCACCGCGAAGCGGTGGGAGGTGAGGGTCTTACAGGACTCTTGGCTTCAGACCCTCACCCTCCCGCTTCGCGGGCCCCTCCTCTCCCGCGGAAAAGCGGGAGAGGGGTTTTATTGGAGAAGACCTTGGTATCCCATTCCGGCCTGATCACCGTCATGCAGCGCGCCGCCCGCAAGGCGGCGCCGCGGCTGCGCCGCGATTATGGCGAGGTCGAGCAGCTTCAGGTCAGCCGCAAGGGCCCCGCCGACTTCGTCTCGATGGCCGATAAGCGCGCGGAAGCGACGATCGTCGAGGAGCTGCGCCACGCCCGCCCCGATTGGCGGCTGACGCTCGAGGAAGGCGGCGCGATCGAGGGCGATCCCGACAAGCCGCGCTTCATCGTCGATCCGCTCGATGGCACGTCCAACTTCCTCCACGGCCTGCCCCATTTCGCCGTCTCGATCGCGGTCGAGGACCCGCGCGGCGCCGGCGGGCGGCCGGAGATCACCCAGGCTCTGGTCTACCAGCCGCTCACCGACGAGAGCTTCTGGGCGGAGAAGGGACGCGGCGCCTGGCTCAACGAGCGGCGGCTTCGCGTCTCCGCACGCCGCGACCTGTCGGATGCGCTGATCGCCACCGGCGTGCCGTGGAAGGGCCACGGCCATCTCGACCGCTTCCAGAAGATCCTCGACGCGGTCGGCCCCCAAGTCGCCGGCATCCGCCGCTTTGGCTCGGCCGCATTGGACCTGGCCTGGGTGGCGGCGGGGCGGTTCGACGGCTTCTGGGAGGAGGACCTCCAATATTGGGACGTCGCCGCGGGCATATTGCTGGTCCGCGAGGCGGGCGGCTTCGTCACCGATTTCCGGGGGGCGGACGCCGCGCTCGCCAAGGGGCAGGTGCTGGCGGCGAACGACCAGCTCCACTCCAAGCTTCACCGGCTGCTGGCGGGAGCGTTGCGGGGCTAATTCCTCCCCGAGGCAAGCTCGGGGAGGATTTTCTACTTGCGATAGCCGATATGGCGCTCGAAATTGCCGAGGACGCTCGCCCAGAACTCGATATTGTCGATGAACAGCAGGGGCGACATGCCGCCGTCGTCGAGATCGACGTCCATTTCGAGGATCGGATCGTTCTCCTTGTCGAGGAAGGCACGGCCGAAGCGCTGGCTCCGGTTCCACTCGTTGATCCGCTCGAGGCCGACCGGAGTGCCGACCTTGTAGCCGGAATGGAACTGCACCGTCGCGCACTGCTTGTGGTCGGTGCAGTTGTAGAAGAAAATCTGGAAGGTCGTGCCCGAGACGCCGCTGGTGATCATTGGGTCGCCGACCTTATCGGTGCCGAGCTTGGCGGCATAGCCGCCCTGCTGGAGGGCGCGCACGACGCTTTCGGGGTCCTGCGCCGTCACCATCTGGGCCTGCGCGGGAACCGCGCAAGCGATGGCGACGGCGGCGATGGCGAGCCAGCTGAATTTCATCCCCATCCCCCCTCTGCGAAGCCGCAGACTGTTCCGCGCGCACGCCCCTGTCAATGGCCTCCCAAGAGTGTTGCGGAGGCGGGGCGGCTCGCCTAGAAGCCGCGCAACTTTCGCGTCCCCCTGGAGAGTCTCGATGGCGTCAACCGCCGCCGGTTATCTGCCCATCCTGCTGTTTCTCGCCGTCGCTTTGTCGCTGTCGCTCAGCTTCGTCGTCCTGCCGATGCTGGTCGCGAAGCTGACCGGCGCGAACCGGCCCTATCCAGACAAGCTCACCGAATATGAATGTGGCTTCCCGGCTTTCGAGGACAGCCGCGCCCAGTTCGACGTGCGCTTCTATCTCGTGGCCATCCT
>DASUVK010000091.1:0-27838 GCA_036378975.1 Allosphingosinicella sp.
ATGCGGAAAGCCGATGCCGCCATTGGAACCTCAGGGGCTTTCTGGTAGCGCCCGATCATGCCCAGCCAGTCGGCCACCTCCGCCCGCGAGATACTGACCGGGCTTCACGATGTCATGGCATCGAGGGCGAGCCCCCAGGCCAAGCTCAACAAGGTCGTCCAGATCATCGGCGAGGCCATGTCGAGCGAGGTCTGCTCGATCTATCTCCTCCGCGACGGCCTGCTCGAATTGTTCGCCACGGTCGGGCTCAACCAGAGCGCGGTCCATGTCACCCGGCTGGCGCTGGGCGAGGGCCTGGTCGGCACGATCGCCAAGGACGTCTCGATCCTCAACCTCGCCGAGGCGCCGAGCCATCCCGAATTCGCCTACCGGCCGGAGACCGGCGAGGATTTGTTCCACAGCTTCGCCGGCGTGCCGATCATCCGCCGCGAGCGGGCGATCGGCGTGCTCGCCGTCCAGCATGCCGACGCCCGCGCCTATGACGCGCTCGAGATCGAGGCGCTGCAGACGGTGGCGATGGTGCTCTCCGAGCTGATCGCCAATGCCGGGCTCGCCGACAAGGCGGCGAAAGCCGGCGCGGCCGAGCGCGAGGAGGGCCCGGAGCGGATCGAGGGATTGAAGCTCGTCGCCGGCATGGGCCGCGGAGTCGCCGTCTACCACCAGCCGCGCATCCTCATCGAACATACGGTGGCCGAGGATGTCGAGGCCGAGCGCCACCGCGTCTATTCCGCGTTTCGCAAGATGCGCGAGCAAATCGACAACATGACCAACCAGGCCGAGTTCGGAACGGCGGGCGAGCATCAGGAGGTGCTCGAGACCTACAAGATGTTCGCCTATGACGAGGGCTGGTCGAGGCGGATCAACGAGGCGATCGATTCCGGCCTCACCGCCGAAGCGGCGATCGAGCGGGTCCGGCAGCGCATGCAGATGCGGATGCGCGAGATCGACGACGCCTTGCTCCAGGACCGGATGCACGACCTCGACGATCTGTCGAACCGCCTCTTGCGGATCGTCGCCGGCCAGCTCGGCACCGCTGCCCAGATGGGCCTGCCGCACGACGCCGTGCTGGTCGCCCGCAATCTCGGGCCGGCCGAGCTGCTCGAATATGACCGGCGGCGTCTCAAGGGCGTCGTCCTCGAGGAAGGGTCGCTGACCGCCCATGTCACCATCGTCGCCAGGGCGATGGGGTTTCCGATGCTCGGCCGGGTGCGCAACGTCCGCCAGATGATCGGCGAGGGCGACGAGGTTCTGCTCGACGGCGACGAGGGGGTGGCCTTCGTCCGCCCGACCGGTGCGGTCGAGGAAGCGTTCAAGGCGAAATTCCTGATCACCCAGAAGCGCCGCGCCGAATTCGCCGCCTTGCGCGAGACGCCGCCGGTGACGGCGGACGGGGTTCGGATCACGGTAATGGTCAATGCCGGGCTGCGCGACGACGTCGCCGCGCTGGAGATGGTCGGTGCCGACGGCATCGGCCTGTTCCGCACCGAATTCCAGTTCCTGGTCTCGGCGACCCTGCCGAGCCGCGAGAGCCAGCAAAGGCTGTACAAAGCGGTGCTAGATGCCGCCGGCGACAAGCCGGTCATCTTCCGCACCATCGACGTCGGCGGCGACAAGGCCTTGCCCTACATCACCCTCGACGATGGTGCGCATGAGGAGAATCCGGCGATGGGCTGGCGGGCGCTGCGCCTCGCGCTCGACCGCGACGGGCTGATGAAGGCGCAGGCGCGGGCTCTGCTCTGCGCCGCCGCGGGGCGCGAATTGAACGTCATGTTCCCGATGGTTTCCGAGCCCTGGGAATATGACGAGGCGCGGGCGCTCGTCGAGCAGCAGCGCGAATGGCTGGCGGGACGCAAGAAGATGCTGCCGACCAGCATACGCTACGGCGCCATGCTCGAAGTGCCGGCGCTGGCCGAAACGCTCGATCTGCTCCTGCCCAAGGTCGATTTCCTGTCGATCGGCACCAACGATCTCACCCAATTCCTGTTCGCCGCCGACCGCGCCCATCCCAAGCTGGCCGAGCGCTACGACTGGCTGAGTCCGTCGATCCTTCGCTTCCTGAGGCGGATCGTGCGGGAGGCGGATGCGGCCGGTGTGCCGGTCGGCGTCTGCGGCGAGATGGGCGGGCGCACGCTCGAGGCGATGGCCCTGATCGGCATCGGCCTCACCCGCTTCTCGATCACGCCGGCCGCGGTCGGGCCGATCAAGGCGATGATCCGCTCGCTCGACCGGCAGGCGCTGCTGCCGAAGGTGGAGGAATTGCTGGCGCGGCCGCCGGCGGATCTGCGCGGCGCGCTGAAGGGATGGGCCGAGGCGCAGGGGGTCCAGGTGGGATGATGCGGGAGCCGTTCCCCGTCAAAAGCGGGTGAGGGCCAGGATGGCTCGACGGATCGTGCGCCGCTCCGGTTGACTTTGCCCGCGCTCCCCGTCTCTATGTTTTCATCCATTTTGGGAGGAAATCGGGGCTCGATGGCGGATTTGGAGCAGGATGAGCTGCCGGCCCAATCGGTCGGCGAGCGCCTTCGGGTCGCGCGCGAGGCGAAAGGGCTGAGCCTCGAGGACGTCGCCCGCCAGACGCGAATCCCGATCCGCCACCTCGAGCATATCGAGCGGGGGGAATGGGACGCGCTGCCTGCCATCACCTACAGCGTCGGTTTCGCCCGCAGCTACGCCAACACGATCGACCTCGACGGCGCCCGGATCGGTGCTGAGGTGCGCGAGCTGCTCGGCGGCGCCCGCCCGGGCGGCACCACCGCCGCGCCCTATTACGAGCCCGCCGATCCGGCGCGGGTGCCGCCGCGCTCGATCGCCATTGCCGCGGCGGTGATCGCCGGCCTGCTCCTCATCGGCTATCTGGTCTGGCGCAGCAGCGCGGTCGACGACGGCTCGCCGGCCGACGTCGCCATCACCCAGAGCGAAGCGCCGCCCGCCGCCGGCACGGCGCCGCGTCCGGCCCGGCCAACCGGCACCACGCCCGTGCCGAGCGGCGGTCCGGTGGTGCTGAGCGCCGCCGAGGACGTCTGGCTGCGCATCGACCAGGCGGGCGGCGGCAGCCCGCTCTACATGGGGATATTGAAGGCGGGCGAGAGCTACCAGGTGCCGGCAAGCGCCCAGTCGCCGCGCATCCGCACCGCCCGCGCCAACGTGCTTCGGGTCAGCGTCGGCGGCATCCAGGTGCCGCCGCTCGGCCCGGCCGAGACGACCATCTCCAACGTCAGCCTCGCCCCCGCCGATCTGGTCGCCCGGGCGCGCGGCGCCGCAGCCCCGCCGGCGGCCGTGCCCGCCCCGTAATAATTCGCTCTTCTACGCCAGGCCCAAGCCGTTTAGGGTGCCAGGCGGGACGCAAAAGCGGGGGAATTGTGATGCGTTTTCATCTTGTTGGGATGCTCCTGCTGGCGAGCGTCGCGGCGCCGGCCGCGGCCCAGCGCACCGAGAGCCCGGAGCGCAGGATCGATCGGCTCGAGCAGGAGCTGCGCGCCGTCCAGCGGCGGGTCTTCCCGGGCGGCGCCCAGGTCGCTCCCGAGATCGAGCCCGAGCCGGGCGCCGCCGGCCAGGCCGGGGTGCCCGCCTCCAGCGCGATCGCCGACCTCACCGCCCGAGTCGACTCGCTCGAGGCGCAGCTTCGCGAGCTGACCGGCCAGACCGAGCAGAATTCCAACCGCCTGCGCCAGATGGAGGCCGCGCTCGCCCAGCTTCGCGACAGCGTCGGCGCCCGTCTCGACGCGCTCGAGCGGTCCGCCGCCCCCTCCGAGCCCGTGCGCGACGCGGCGCCGGCGCTGCCGCGCCCGTCGACGGCGGTGACGGAGGCCGACCGGCCGGCGCCGGCCGCGTCGCGCGACGCCGACGCCGAGGAAGCCTATAATGCCGGCTTCCGCCTGTGGGAGGCGAAGCGCTACACCGAGGCGCAAAAGGCGCTCGAGGGGGTGGCCAAGCGCTACCCCGGCAGCAAATGGGCGAGCTGGGCCAACAACCTCGCCGGCCGCGCCTATCTCGATGCCGGCAAGCCCGCCACCGCCGCCAAGACCTTCCTCGCCAATTATCAGGGCAATCCGCGCGGCGAGCGCGCCGCCGACAGCCTCTATTTCCTCGGCTTGGCCCTGGTCGCGCTCGACAAGCCGGCCGACGCCTGCAAAGCCTATGACGAATTGCAGGACGTCTACGGCGCGGCGATGCGCGACTGGCTCAGACAGCGCCTGCCCGCCGCGCGCAGCCAGGCCAAGTGCCGCTGATTGCGTTGCCGCCTATTTTTCCTTCTCGAGCTTGTCGGCGCGGGCGTCATAGTCGTCAGCCATCCGGTTGAGCGTGGCGATGAGCTCGGGAGTGGTGATGCCGCGGGCGAGGCGGCGGCAGCGGCGGGCCTGTTCGCGCATGAAGGCGGCGTCCTCGCTCATGCGCAGTCAGCGAAAAACTCCGGCCGCCGTTCCGGCCCTCGCGCCAGTCGGTTCACCGGGACGGACCTTGCGCAACCGATACGGTTCGTCCTGTCCTTTTGCGCATGCGCGCGAGCGTCGTTATAAATCGCTGTGATCAATCCGGCAGGGGGTGAGCTTATGAGCGCGACGAAAATGATCTGGGCGGGCGCAAGCCTGATTGCGCTGGCCGGCGCGGCGCCGGCGCCGGCGCAGCCGCGCACCGGTCCCGCCGTCTACTGGATGAGCGCCGACACCGCCTCGGGCCTCGCCGGCATGGCCGGCATGGCCCAGGGCCGGCCCAGCGCCGGTTCGGTGATGGGCGCGATATTGGGCGGCGGCCGCTCCAGCCGCGCCTCCTACGCCCACAATCTCACCCTCCAGCTCGGCAGCCCGCGCCGCGCCGCCGGCGCCCCGTCCGCCGAGCATCTCCCGCCGGCGGGCTTGCAGGCCGGCCAAAGCCTGCCGCTGGTGACGCCGGCGGCGGCGCCGCGCACGCCCGGTCCGGCCCAGCCCTGGGGCCAGATGGAGAAGCCGCGCGGGCGGATGCTGATCTATTGGGGCTGCGGCGAACGCGCCCGGCCCGGCCAGCCGACGGTGATCGATTTCGCCACCATTGCGGCGGGCCGGATGCCGCCCGCTTTCGCCAACATGGCGCTCAAGCCGATGACGCCGCCCTCGCCGGCGACCTCGACGACCTACGGCGAGTGGCCGAACGAGCGCACCCAGACGCGGGTGCCGGCGGGCGGCTCGCTGGTCGGCGACCATATCGTGCGCGGCAATTATTCCCCCGAGATCCGCTTCGCGCTGGGCGCCGGGCAGGATTTCCTGGCGCCGGTCACGCTCATTTCCAACAGCGCGTCCGCGTCGGGGTCGATCCCGCTCGTCTGGCGGCCCGTGCCCGGCGCCCGCGCCTGGTTCGGATCGGTGATGGGCGCCGCTCCGAATGGCGATTTCATCATCTGGACCTCGTCGGAGACCCAGGCGGCGATGATGGCGTTCGACTATGTCGCCGATGCCGACATCGCCCGGCTGGTGCAGAGCCGGGTGCTGCTGCCGGCGACGGCCGACCGTTGCACGGTACCGGCCGAGGTCGCGCGGGCGGCGCCGCAATCGATGCTTAGCCTGATCGCCTTCGGCGGCGAGAGCAATTTCGCCCAGCCCAGGCCCGCCGCCGCGGCGCGGACGTGGCGGCCGGAATGGACGGTGAAGCTCAGGACCAAGTCGACCCATATGGGCCTGCTCGGCATGACCATGCCCGGCATGGGCGACGACGGGGACGCGGAGCCGCAGGAGCAGCAGGGGAAAAAGAAGAAGAAGCGCAAGCTTCCCGGCCTGCCGGGCGGGATCACTTTCTAGTCCACTTGTCCTTGCGAGGAGCGAAGCGACGCGGCAATCCGGCTAGAAGAACAGCTTCCTGACGCTCAGCCTCACCGACCGTCCCAGCGGGTCGAGATAGCCGGGCTGGTAGTTTAGCGGAGTCGCGCCGAGCCGGTCGCGGACCTGCTGGCGCGAATCGAGCAGATTGTCGATCGACAGGCTCACCCGCATGCCGCGCAGGAACGGGCGCTCGCGGGCGAAGGGCTGCAGGCCGAGATCGGCGAACAGGCGCAGGCTGACGGTCGCATGATCGTCGAAGAACAGGTCGTCGCCGGTGCCGCCGCCGGCGACCGCGCCGCCCCGCACGAAGGTCGCGCTCTGCCAATGGGCGCTCAGCCGCGCGCCGAGCCCGTTCCTGAACAGGCCGGCCTGGAATTCGAGCTGGTGGCGGGGCCGCCCGCCGCGGCTTCCCGCGGCCGAGCCGTCGAGGAAGTCGAGCTCGGGCACGCCCGGGCGGATCAGCACCGAATCGGTGAAATGCCAGGTGTGATAGAGCGCGAGCTGCAGCCGCCCGGCGCCGGCGCCGCGGCCGCCGAAACCGCCGCGGCCGCCGCCGAAGCCGCCGCGACCGCCAAAGCCGCCCTGGCCGCCGCCCGGGCGGGGTCCGCGCTCGCCCTGAGCGCCCGCAGGGGCACCTTCGCCGCGGGGAGGCCGGCCTTGAGCCGGCGGGCTTTCTTCGGCCGTCGTCGCTGGCGCGCCGGGCGCGCCGGCGGCGCCCTGGCCGCCGCGGCCGCGGCCGCGGAACTGGCCGGGCTGCGGCTGCGGGCCGATCGGCAAGGTGAGATTGAAGCCCCAGCGCAGCTCGGACCGGTCGGCGCGGGCGAAATTGACCGGCCGCGTGTCGACGAGCAGCAGCCGCCCGTCCGCGCCGCGCTGGAAGCGGTCGGGGAAGGCCGCCTCGATTTCCGCCGTCGCCGCCGGGAAGGAGGAGATCGCGTTGACGATGCGGCTCGACGTGTAATTGGCGGTGACCGACAAATCCTTGTCTTCGAGCGGCCGCACGGTCGCGCCGAGCTTCCACACCCGCCGGTTGTCGGCGATCAGGGCGGGGTTGCCACCGTCGATGCGAGTGACCTCGACCGTCTCGCCGCGGACGAAGTCGAACACGCGCACGCCGGGAGTCGACAGCACCGGATCGCCGAGCTGCTGCATCGACGGCGCGCCGTCCTCGTCGGTGAACGAGGCGATCAGGCTGACCTGCGAGATGGGCGACCAGTTGAGCCCGGCGCCGAGCGTCCTCAGCGTCCCGAAATCGGAAAGATGCTCGACCTCCGCGTTGACGTTGGCGGAGAGGTTGCCGAGCGGGCTCAGCACCGCGCGGCGGCGGCTGGCGATCGGGATGTCGATGTTGAGCTGGCCGTTCTGGCGCGTGCGGGAGAGCTCGCGGATCGTGAGGATGCCGCCGCGCTGCGCCTCGCTGTCGAGGCCGCGCGCGTCGAAGCCGGCGCGGGCGGCGGCGGTGACCGCACCGCCGGGCAAATCGAACAGCGAGCCGTTCATCACCAGCTCGGCGCTGCCGACCTGGCTGATCGAGCGGGAGCGGTCGAGGCCGGTGCTGGTCTGGGTCTCGGTCTCGCTGGCGGTGCGGTCGAGATTGGCGGTCAGCGACCATTGCCAGGGCGCGAGGCTGCCGTTGAGCGAGAGGCCGAGATGGCCGGCGCGGGTGTCGCTCTCGCGCCTGAGGCCCGGCGGTGCCAGGCTCGGCCGGGGCAGGCCGAGGAAAGCGGTGCTTGAATTGACGTCGACGCTGGCGTTGAGGGTGGCGGAGATGTCGTCGGAGACGCTTCGGTTCAAGGTGCCGTTCAGCTCGAGCTGGTCGGTCGCGGGCAGCAGGGTGCGGTAGCGGCCGAGCTCGATGCCGGGCACCGGCTCCGCCTGGACGATGTCGCGCTCGCTCTCGAACAAGGGCTCGGCGTGGCGATATTCGGCGGCGAGGTTGATCCGGCCGCTGCGGTCCAGCCGGAGATAATTGATTTCGGCGCCGAACGATTCGCGGCCGCCGGCGGTGGCGAGGCCGCCCTGCAGCTCGGTCGTATAGGCGCGGAAGCGGCGCCTGAGGACGAAGTTGACCACCCGCTGGTCCGCCCGATAGCCATATTTGAGGGCGACTTCCTCCGGCATCACGTCGATCCGCTCGATCGCCTCGGGCGGGATGTCGCGTATCTCGGAAAAGCCCGAGATGCGGCGGCCGTTGAGCAGAATGACCGGCCGCCCGCCCTCGTCGCGGCCGCGGCCGCTGCGGGTCTGCGGAGCGATCGCGTCGAGCAGCTCGGAGAGGCTGCCGGCGCCCAGCGCGCGAATCTCGCGGCGGTCGAACTGCACTTCCGGGGCGATGTCGCCGATCACCGCGCCGCGCTGGCGCTGGCCGGTGACGACGATCGTCCCGCCTTCCTCCTCGTAGAGGTCGGCGTCGGGATCGTCCGGATCGACCGGCTGGTCCGCCGCCGCCGCCGCCTCCGGCACCGGCTCGGCGGCGGGCGGGGCCTCCTGCGCGAGGAGCGGCGCGGAGGCGGTTCCGGCGAGCAACGCGATGAGAAACGCTTGGTGGGAAGCCACGGAATCACTACCTTCGTCGATCTACCGATCCCCAATCGGGGATGAGGGCGGCTGGCGCAGAACGGCTGAACGCATCCTGTATCGGGCGGTTTCCTGCGCTAAGGTCGGCCGATGGCCGCCGCTCCGCCTCCGGATCTTGTCGACCGCTTTCGCCGCGACCTCGAGGCGACCGCCGGAACCGTGTCCGCGCTCGGCATCGCGGTGTCGGGCGGGCCCGACAGCCTCGCTCTGCTGCTGCTCGCCCACGCCGCTTTGCCGGGCGGCGTCGAGGCGGCCACTTTCGACCACGGCCTGAGGCCGGAGAGCGCGGCCGAGGCGAGCGCGGTGGCCCGCCTGTGCGGGACTCTCGGCATTCCCCACCGCATCCTCGCCGCCACCGTCGAACGGGCGGGGGAAGGCCTGCAGGCCGCCGCCCGCGCCGCCCGCTACGCGGCGCTGGCCGAATGGATGGATGCGCAGGGGCTGAGCCTGCTCGCCACCGCCCATCATGCCGACGACCAGGCCGAGACTTTGCTGATGCGGCTCAACCGCGGTTCCGGCGTCGGCGGGCTGGCGGGGGTGAGGGCAACGGGTTCGGTGCCCGGGACGGGCGGCCGGCTGCGCCTGTGCCGGCCGCTGCTCGGCTGGCGGCGAAGCGAATTGCGGGCGATCGTCGATGCCGCCGGGATCGCCGCGGCGCAGGACCCGAGCAACCTGGACGAGGCGTTCGACCGGGCGCGGCAGCGCCGGCAGCTCGGCGAGGCGCCCTGGCTCGACCCGGCCGAGCTCGCCCGCAGCGCCGCCTTGCTTGCCGAGGCCGAAGCGGCGCTGGAATGGACCGCCGGGCCGCTGTTCGCGGCACGGGTCGAGGAAGCCGGCGGCATCGTCACGCTGCGGCCGCACGATTTGCCGCCCGAGCTGCTGCGCCGCCTGGTGCTGCGCTGCCTGCAACGCGTCGCGCCCGGCGCCAGGCCGCGCGGCGAGCCGCTCGCCGCGCTGATCGCGCGGCTGCACGAGGGCGGCACGGCGACCCTGGGAGGGGTCAAGGCGAGCGGCGGCGAGGTATGGCGCTTCGAGCCGGCGCCGCCGCGGCGAAGCTAGGAGGGCCGCTTCCGTTGCTGCCGGTAGCGGTCGTGGCAGCCGTTGCAGCCGCGCTCGACCAATGCCGCCTGGGCGGCGAAGCCGGCCGTGTCGCCGGCGGTCGCGAGCTCGGCCAGCCGATCGGCGGCGGCGCCGAAGGCGTGCGCCCGGGCGTCGAAATCCGCCTTGTCGGCCCACAAAGCGGGGAGGGCGCGGCTGTCGGGGCCGGCGCTGCCGTCGGGGAACAGGCCGGCGATCGAATGGCCGAAATGGGCGAGCCCGTCGGCGGCATGTTCCTGGCGACTGACGTCGGTGCCGTTCTTCACTGCCGGCATCACTCCCTCGTACATCAAGGTCGCCGCCATGTGCATCATCGCCTGGCGCGCCGCGATCAGCTCCGCGGTCCCCGGCCCGGCGGTCCGCGCGGCGCCCGGCGGCGCCTCGTCCCCGGCGGTGGCGGCGCAGGCGGCGATCAGCGGCAAGAGCAGCAGGGGCATTCGGCGCATGGGGACCTCCGCAGGATGGCGATCGGGCTGTAACATCGGCGGCACGACGGATCGAGTCGGCGCCGTTCCGAGTTGAGCGGGCATGATTCGTGCCCCGGCCCCCTGGTTCGCCCTGTTGCTGCTCGCCGCTTGCGGGAGCCAGGGGGACGATGCGGTCGCGCAAGCGAACAGCGTCGAGGAGCTCGAGAACCGGCTCGAGAAATTGTCCGACCGGACCACCGAGGATATCGAACCGCCCGCGCGCCTGGGCGATCTCCAGCGAGCGGATCTCGGCCCCGAGCTGCGCGCCGGCCCGGCTTGCCGGCTGTACCGCGCCGGCCGCCTGGTGCTGGCGGTCAATCCGGCCGGCGCGGTCGCCCGCATCGACGGCCGCCGCGCGCGGCTGGCCGTGTCGGGGCCGGTCGGGCCGACCGGCGGTTTCTTCACCGCGCACGGCATCACCTTGAGCGTCGGCCGCGCCGCCGAGGCGGCGGACAGCGATGCCCGCCGCTGGCCCGCTCGCCTCAGCCTGGGCGGCGATCCGGAAAGGCCGATCGAGAAGCACGAAGGCATCTGGACCTGCACGCGCTAGGCTGGGGGCATCGACGTGTCCCGATTGAGCGGCAGCGCCAGCACCGGCCGCATTTCCTCGTCGTCGACCTCGATGACGGCGTCGGGCGGCAGGGCGCCGGCGACGCGAGCGGTCTCGACCAGCTCGGCCG
Organism: Allosphingosinicella sp.; assembly: GCA_036378975.1. Classification (GTDB taxonomy): domain Bacteria; phylum Pseudomonadota; class Alphaproteobacteria; order Sphingomonadales; family Sphingomonadaceae; genus Allosphingosinicella. The sequence goes on from DASUVK010000091.1 coordinate 10,609, forward strand.
CCAGCCGCTCCGCCTCGGCCCGCGCCGCTTCGTCGTCGGCGAGGCTCTTGCCGGTCAAATCGGGCAGCTCGAAGGTTTCGCCGCGCAGGATGAAATAATAAGTCGGCATTGCCCGCCCAGCGCTCGACCGGCGCCGGGGTTGCGCCGAAAACGACGTCTTCCAAGGGATTTGCGTCAGGCCGTTGCGTTCGAGGCGGCGATCGTGCGGCCGGGACTGGGGCGCGCGCGGCCGCCATTGGCGCGCCCCTGCGACGGCGCCTCATGCCGGAACCTGCAGGGGAGGCCACCGCCCGGACCCCGTGCGTTGCGCCGGATGATCGGCGGGGCGAGCCGAGGAGAGGCAAGCGGCCGGAACCGGCCCGCCGCCGCCGTCGTTCCGCATCCGCACCTTCACCCCCGAAGACGGAGCGTAACCATGTCCCATATCCCCAATTCCGCCATGCCCCATGCCGGTCCCGCCGCAGAGCCGCAGCAGGAGCAGGGCGGCGGCGCCACCCTAAGCGAGCGCGCCGGCAAGCTCGCCGAGCAGGCAGTCGATTATGCGCGCGAGAATCCCAGGACCGCGATCGCCGCGGGCGCGGCGCTGGCCGCCGGGGCGATCGCCGCAGCCGCCATTCCCCTGGTTCGCGGCCGCTCGGGCTCGAGCGGAACCGGCGGCGGCGGCAAGAAAGCGGCGTCGAAGAAGAGCTGACCTTGGCGGAAGCGGGCCGTGACTCGGCGCTGCGGGAGATGGCGGCGAATCGCGGGCTCAGGCTCGTCAAGTCGCGCCGCCGCACCCCCGGCAAGGGCGACTACGGCCGCTTCGGGCTGACCGACGCCGCCGGCGCGGAGTTGCTCGGCTTCGGCCGCTCCGGCCTTACCGCCACCGCCGAGGAGATAGAGGCTTATCTCCACAAGGGCGTTGCCGCCGACTGGAAGACCTCGCTCCGCGCCGCCGGCGGCAAGGCGCCGGCGCGCTCGAAGCCGCGCCCCGCGCCCCGACCCGAGCCCGAGCCCGAGCCCGAGCCGCCGCTCGCCATCCGCATCGCCCGCCCGGCCGACGCGGCGGCGATCGCCGGGCTGATCGCCGGCCTGGGCTACGCCGCGAGCGGCGAGGAGATTGCGGCGCGGCTGCGGGCGCTCAGGAAGGAAGCGCCGCTGGTCGCCGAGCGGGCCCGGGTGATCGGCGTGCTCAGCTGGCACGTCACGCCCGTCCTCCACCGGCCTCGGCCGGTCGGCCGGATCACGATGATGACGGTCGCCGAAGGCGAGCGCCGACGCGGCGTCGGCCGGGCGCTGGTCGAGGCGGCCTGCGAGCGGCTGCGCGCGAAAGGCTGCGGCCTCGTCGAGGTCACCAGCAACGTGGATTTGAAGGGCGCCCACGGTTTCTACCGCAAGCTCGGCTTCGAGCGGACCAGCTACCGCTTCGTCAGGCCGCTCGACTAGCGGTTGAAAGCGAGGCGGCGGCGGCCCTGCGGCGGCGGAGCGTCGCAGGCCTTGAAACAGAGGTGGCAGAGCAAAAGCAGGAGCGAGACGCTGTAGCAAGCGCCGTCGAGCCCGCGGACGCTGGCGACGCTGACCGGCAGCGACACCAGCAGGATCAGCCGGAAATGCCATTCGCGCATACGCGCGGTCTGGACGCCGAGCGAGGATCCTGCCTGGCGATGAGCGACTCGCCGCACCGCCTCCATCAGCAGCAGCCAGGCGAGCGCCACCAGCAGACTGGCGAAAATGCCGTCGGCCATGCCCTTGCCCGCGATCGAGAAAGCGAGGCCGGCGAGGTAGAAGGCGACGTGGCCGTTGAGACATTCCAGGGCGACGCGCCACTGGCCGACGCCGAGCCGATGCTCCGCCCAGCCCGCCGCGGGCGAGAAGACTTTGCTCAGCGCGAGGTCGTCGATCCGGTTCACGATCCCTGTTTATCAAGCCGAAAAGTTGAGAAACGGCAAAAATCGGCGGGATGGTTAATTTCCCCTCCCTGTGGCCTCGCCGCAACGAGCCTTTTCACAGGTTTCGTGGATCCGGACAAAATCCCGTTTCGGGGCGCTCCCTTGCCGACCTGCGCGCTGCACGGTACGAAGGCGCCAAGTCACCGACGGGCCCGGCCCGCCGGAACGAGAAAAAAGAGTGTCACCTTTATGGCGCAGCAGGCTGCGACGGCCCCGCTCCCGCCGGCTCCCGATCCGGCCGAAATCGCCGCGAATCCGCCCGCGCAGCGGAGCTTCCGTTCTCCCCGCCACACTTATGGCGCGCTCGATCTCGGCACCAACAATTGCCGGCTGCTGATCGCGCGCCCGGCCGAGGGCGGCTTCGTCGTCATCGACGCTTTCTCGCGGGTGGTCCGGCTCGGCGAGGGGCTGGCGGGCAGCGGCCGGATCGCCGACGCGGCGATGGACCGGGCGGTGGCCGCATTGTCGGTCTGCGCCGAGAAGCTGAAGCGGCGCCATGTCTCGCTGGCGCGCTCGGTCGCGACCGAGGCCTGCCGCCGCGCCGTCAACGGCCGCCAGTTCGTCGAGCGGGTGCGGCTCGAGACCGGCATCTGCCTCGAGATCATCTCGCCCGAGGAGGAAGCCAGGCTCGCCATGCTCGGCTGTCACCGGCTGCTCGCCCCCGGCGACGCGCCTGCCCTCATTTTCGACATCGGCGGCGGCTCGACCGAGCTGATCCTGATCGACACCGACGCCGAGGGCACCCCGAAGATCAAATGCTGGTGGAGCGCGCCCTGGGGCGTGGTCTCGCTGACCGAGAGCGAAGGCCGCGACTTCGCCGACGCCAGCGAACGGCTGGCCGCCTACGGGCGGATGAAGGAAAGGGTGCGCCACGCCTTCCGCCGTTTCGCCGAATTGCTGCCGCCGCGCGAGGGCAATATCCGCCTGCTCGGGACGAGCGGGACGGTCACCACCCTCGCCAGCGTCCACCTCGCGCTGCCGAGCTACGACCGGCGGGCGGTGGACGGGCTGATGATGCCGGCCGATTCGATGCGGGCGGTGAACCACATGCTGTCGCAGATGAGCTTCGCCGAGCGCGCCGAGCTGCCCTGCATCGGCGCCGAGCGCGCCGATCTGGTCGTCGCCGGCTGCGCCATCCTCGAAGCGATCATGGACATCTGGCCGGCGCAGATACTGGGCGTGGCCGACCGCGGCATCCGCGAGGGCATCCTGCGCTCGCTGATGGCCCGCGACGGGCATAAATTGTGACGGGAGCTTGCCTCCCCATGCCCCCGGCATGGGGAGGGGGACCATTCGAAGCATGGTGGAGGGGTGATCTGTCGAGGCCTCGCCCGGTCACCCCTCGACCACCTTCGGTGGTCCCCCTCCCCATCTGCGATGGGGAGGCAAGTCGATGGTAACCCGGGTCCGAACCGCCAAGGGGCGCAAGATCGGGTCGACCCGCTGGCTCGAGCGCCAGCTCAACGACCCTTATGTCAAGCGCGCCAGGGCCGAGGGCTATCGCTCGCGGGCCGCCTACAAGCTGACCGAGCTCGACGATCGATTCGACTTCCTCAAGGGCGCCGAGCGAGTCGTCGATCTCGGCATCGCGCCGGGCGGCTGGACGCAGGTAGTGCGCAAACGCGCGCCGAAGGCGGTCGTGGTCGGCATCGATTTGCTGCCGACCGACCCGATCGACGGCGCCACCCTGCTCCAGCTCGACTTCCTCGCCGAGGAGGCGCCCGCACGGCTGCGCGAGGCGCTGGGCGGCCCGGCCGACCTCGTCCTCTCCGACATGGCGGCCAACACGGTCGGCCATCCCCAGACCGACCATCTGCGGACGATGGCCCTGGTCGAGGCCGGGCTCGAATTCGCCGGCGAGATCCTGAAGCCGGGCGGCGCCTTCGTCGCCAAGGTCCTCGCCGGCGGCGCCGACAACCGTCTGGTGGCGGAGCTGAAGCGGCGCTTCGCCACCGTCAAGCACGCCAAGCCGCCGGCCAGCCGCAAGGGCTCGTCCGAATGGTATGTGGTGGCGCAGGGCTTCAAGGGCTGAATGTGGCCGCGAATTGACCGCTAAGCGGGGGAAACTCCTCGATATTGGACATAATCGCTGGCGCGCTCGGCGGGCGGGCTTGGCAAAGCGCAGGCATGATCGTGAGCAATGCGCGCGATGCGGCCCAGCTGCTCGCTCCCTATTTCGCCGCCGAGGAAGGCGAGGGGGTGGCGGTGCTCCTGCTCGATGCCGAGCGACGCCTGCTGACGGCGACCTATGTCGATGCCGGCGAGGGCGCGGCCGATCTGCCGGTCCGCGACATATTGGCGGCGGCGCTCAGGGTCGGCGCGACCAGCGTGATCGTCGCCCGCAACCACAAGAGCGGCGACGTGGCGCCGACCGCGGCGGACACGGCGGCGGCGCGGCGGCTCGCCGAAGCCGCGGCGACGGTCGACGTCGAGCTCGCCGACCATCTCATCTTCGCCGGCGGCGAATGCCGCAGCTTCCGCGAGCTCAAACTGCTCTGACCGGCGCCGGACGCCGAAATCGGTGCCAGGCACCGATTTCGCTTCAGGGCTAGCCGAGCGAGGCCGGGCAGACCGGTATGTCCCTGGGCTCCGGCCGCGGACCGGCCGGCTCGAACTGGGCGAAATAGGATTCGGAATCGGCCAGCCGCTCGAAACGGGTGAGCTGGTAGCCGACCGCGGCATACTCGCAGATCAGCAGCCGCGGCGGGGTGCCGTGGCGGTCGGTCGGCCGGTCGGCGTCGACGACGACGACCCGCCCGTTCTTCTTGAGGTCGGCCCGCAAATTCCACAGGAACTCGCTCGGCCGTTCGATCTCATGATACATGTGGATCATGAAGATGCGGTCGAACGAGGCGTCGGGCAGCAGCGGATCGGTCGGCTTGCCGAGCTTGACCGCGACGTTGTGCAAATCCTCGCGGGTGACCCGGTTGGCGAGCGCGCTGATCGTCTCCGGCACGATGTCCTCGGCGAGCACCCGGCCCTTGCGGCCGACCAGAGGCGCGAGCCGCACCGTATAATAGCCTTCGCCGGCGCCGATGTCGGCGACGTACATGCCCGCCTCGATGTCGGCGAGGTCCATCACCGTCTCCGCCTCGCGGACAGAGTCGCGCGCATCCTCGTTCGAATAGCTGGCCGAGACGATCGGCGACACCGGCCGCTGCGGCTTCGGGAAAGGCGATTCCTCGGCCTGCTCCCGGCACGCGGCGACCAGCAGCAAGGCTGGGAGGGCGGCCCTAATCCACATCTTCGACCTCGACCTTCTCGCCGGTGACGCGCTGCGACAAAGCGGCGGCCATGAAGCGGTCCAGATCCCCGTCGAGCACGTCGGACGGGGCGGTGGAGGTGACGCCGGTCCTGAGGTCCTTGACCAGCTGGTAGGGCTGGAGGACGTAGGAGCGGATCTGGTGGCCCCAGCCGATGTCGGTCTTGGCGGCGTGCTCGGCGCTGGCCTGGGCCTCGCGGCGCTGCAGCTCGGCTTCGTAGAGCCGCGCCTTCAGCATCCTCATCGCCTCCGCCCGGTTCTTGTGCTGCGAACGCTGGTTCTGGCAGGCGACGATGATGCCGGAGGGCAAATGGGTGATCCGCACCGCGCTGTCGGTGGTGTTGACGTGCTGGCCGCCCGCCCCCGACGAGCGGTAGGTGTCGATCTTGAGGTCGCTCTCGTTGACCTCGACGTCGATATCGTCGTCGACCACCGGATAGACCCAGACGCTCGAGAAGCTGGTGTGCCGCCGGGCGTTCGAATCGTAGGGGCTGATCCGCACCAGCCGGTGCACGCCGCTCTCGGTCTTGGCATAGCCATAGGCATTCTCGCCCTTGATCATCAGGGTCGCCGACTTGATCCCGGCCTGCTCGCCGGCGTGGAAATCGACCAGCTCGACCTTGTAGCCGCGCCGCTCGGCCCAGCGGCTGTACATGCGCTGCAGCATCTCCGCCCAGTCCTGGCTCTCGGTGCCGCCGGCGCCGGCATTGACCTCGATGTACGTGTCGTTGGCGTCGGCCTCGCCGGCCAGCAGCGCCGTCACCTTGTCGCGCTCCGCCCGCTCGGCCAGCTCGGCCAGCGCGGCGACGGCATCGGCTTCCATCGCCTCGTCGCCCTCGGCCTCGGCCATCTCGAGCAGCTCGACATTATCGTCGAGCTCCTGCTGGATCGCGCGGGTGGCGCCGATCGCTTGCTCGAGCCGCCGCCGTTCGCGCATCACCTCCTGCGCCGCCTTGGGGTCGTTCCAGAGCGCCTGGTCCTCGACCCTGGCATTCAATTCCTCGAGCCGCCGCAGCGCCCGGTCCCAGTCGAGGAACCGGCGGAGCAGGTCGAGCGCCGACCTGATCTGGTCGACATGGGCTTGCGCCTCGGCGCGCATTCAATTTTCCTTTCGTCCCTGGGGACAGTCACTTTTCCGCAGGCCCCGCTCGGGGCTGCGGTGCGCAAAAGTGACTGTCCCCTCGGGCCTAGTAAATCCCGCCCTGATTCTGCAAGAAATCGCTGTCGCGCTCGGCGTCAGTGCGCTCCACCTTCAGCTTCGGCGCGGTCTTTTCCGGCGGCCTGTTGGCCATTTCGTCGCGGCGGATCGAGCGGCGCGGCTCGCTCTCGGGCTTGAACGCCTCCCAGATCACCGCCGCCTTGGGATCGTCGGCCGGCCAGGCGCCGAACACCTTCTTGCCCGAGCGCCGGTCGATGCGGACCATGCGGATGCCAGCGGGCGCGCGGAACGGGATCTTCGGCATGTCCTTCAGCGCCACCTGGGCGAACTGCTTGAAGATCGGCGCCGCCAGCGTCCCGCCCTGGGCATAGCCGCCCATCGGCCGCGGCTGGTCGAAGCCCATATACATGCCGGCGACGATCTCGGGCGTGCCGCCGATGAACCAGACGTTGGTCGGCCCCGAGGTCGTCCCGGTCTTGCCGAACAAGGGCCGGTCGAGATCGCGCAGCACCTGGGCGGTGCCGCGCTGGACGACGCCTTCGAGGATATGGACCATCTGGTAAGCGGTCAGCGGGTCGAGCAATTGCTTGGTTCGCAGCGGCGGCCGCGGCATCGGCTTGCCGTCCCAGTCGCGCGCGTTGCAGCCTTCGCACGGCCGCGTGTCGGCGCGGTAGATGACCTTGCCGTTGCGGTCCTGGACATAGTCGACCAGCGTCGGCTGCAGCTGCCGCCCCTGATTGGCGAGGATGGCGAAGGCGTTGGTGATCTTGAGCACGGTGGTGTCGCCGGCGCCGAGCGCGATGGCGAGGTAATTGGGGTAGGAGCCGACGCCGAGAATGCGGGCGAGGCGGGTGACCCTGTCCATCCCGGTCTGGTTGGCGGCGCGCACCGTCATCAGGTTGCGCGACTGCTCGATCCCCCAGCGCATCGTCTGCGGCCCGGCATTGCCGCCCGAAAAGTTGCGGAAGCATTTATTGCCCAGCGCGCCGCCCTGCCAGACGCAGAACGGTCCGTCGACGATGATCGACGCCGGGGTCATGCCGTTGTCGAGCGCCGCCGCATAGACGATCGGCTTGAAGGTCGAGCCCGGCTGGCGCTGGGCCTGGACGGCCCGGTTGAAGTCGTCGCCGCGCGCGTCAAAACCGCCCTGCATGGCGAGGATGCGGCCGCTCGCCACGTCCTCGACCACCATGCCGCCCTTGATCTGGGGGATCGAGCGCAGCGACCAGGCGCCGCCGTCGCGCTTCACCGCGATCACCATGCCGGGCCGCAGGAAATTGAACGCGGCCGTCGCGGTGCCCCGCTTCGGCATCGCCGCGGCGTAGGCCGGGAGGCTGCCGGTGGCGCCGTCGGCGAAGCCGATCGTCGCCGCATTGCCCGTCCTGGAGAGCACCACCGCCGCCCGCCAGTCCTCATAGCCGACGCCGAACGGCGCCCGCGCCAGCTGGCCGGCCCAGTCGCCGGCGACGTCGACCGACAGCCCCGGATCGCTCCAGCCCTTGCCGCGGTCGTAGCGCATCAGCCCGTCGCGCAGCGCCGTCTCCGCTGCTTTCTGCTTCGGCACGTCGAGCGAGGTCCTGACCCACAGACCGCCGGTATAGACGCCGTTGGCGCCTTTCTCGGTCTGCTCGCCGTAGCGCGCGATCAGCTGGCGGCGCACCTCTTCGATGAAATAACCGCCGATGTTGCGGACGCTGTTGGTGGGGCCGCGGACGGTGCCGAGCGGCTGCGCCTGGGCGGCGGCGCGCTGGGTCGCGCTGATCTTGCCGTTGCGCTCCATCTCCGCCAGCACCCAGTTGCGCCGCTCGAGCGCCCGCTGGGCCCGCCGGTCGGGATCGTAATTGCTCGGCGCCTTCGGCAGAACCGCGAGATAGGCGGCCTCGTGCAGCTGCAGCTGGCCGACATCCTTGTCGAAATAAGCGCGCGACGCCGCCTGCACGCCATAGGCGTTCCGGCCGAGGAATATCTGGTTGAGATAGAGTTCGAGGATCTGCGGCTTGGTCAGCACATTCTCGATGCGGCGGGCGAGGAAGGCTTCCTTGATCTTGCGCGTCACCGAATATTCGTCGCCGAGCAGCAAATTCTTCGCGACCTGCTGGGTGATGGTCGAGCCGCCGGCCACCCGTTCGCCGCTGCCCAGGCTGAGCGTGTAATTCGCCACCGCCTTGATGAAGCCCGGATAGTCGAGCCCGCCATGGGTGAAGAAGGTCTTGTCCTCCGCCGAGGTGAAGGCGTCGACCAGCGGCCGCGGAAACTCGTCATAGGAGAGTTCGACGCGCCGTTCGCGAGCGAAGGTCTGGACCGGCGCGCCGTTGATGTCGCGGACGTTGGTCGGCAGCGGCGGCTGGTAGGTGAGCAAGGTCTCGGCCGAGGGCAGGTTGCGGGCGAAGACCAGCCACAGCAGGAAATAAAGGAGGATCGGCACCGCCGCCAGATAAGCGAGGATCCGCACCCATTTTCGGCTCCAGGCGCGCCGCACCGCGCCCCCGAAGCGGCTGCCGGCGTCGCGATACAAGGTGAGGCGGGTAGGGACGGCGGTGGACATTCGAGCGCACCTCTAGCGGATCATCGCAGCGCGGTGAAGCGCCTGGGCTCGACCGTCGCCTGTGTCCGGACCCCCCGGGACATGGGTGGGCGCGGTGGCGGAGATGCTGCGCGAGCGGATGCAGACAGCAACGTCGCCGAACGACTAGCGCGCCGCGATCCTGACCAGCCTTTTCGCGAAATGGGTCTCGATCGCGCTCTTCATCCCCAGCGCGATCTGCTGCCGGCCTTCGGCGGAATCGATGTAGGCGGTGTCGACGGCGTTGGTGAGGTAGCCGGTCTCGAACAGGATCGAGGGCACGTCCGGCGCCTTCAGTACCACCAGCGACGCGAAGCGGTGATATTCGGGGCGGAACGGAAAATAGGCCGAGGCCTCGCGCTTCAGCAAGGCGGCGAAATCGGCCGAGACGTTCATGCTCTCGCGCTGGGCGAGATCGATCAGGATTCGGTCGACTCCGGCATCGCCGCTCAGCGCCGCGCCGGCGATCCGGTCGGACCGGTTCTGCTGCTCGGCGAGCAGGGCCGCCTCCCGGTCCGACGCCACTTCCGACAAGGTGTAGATCGTCGCGCCGCGGGCGCCGTCGTTGCGCGGCGCCGCGTCGGCGTGGATCGAGACGAACAGCTCCGCGCCCAGCTTGCGGGCGATTTCGTAGCGGTCCTTGAGGATGAGGTAGCGGTCGTCCTCGCGGGTCATCGCCACCCGCACCCGTCCCGAAGCGGCGAGCGCGTCGCGGATCGCGGTGGCGATGGCGAGGGTGACATCCTTCTCGCGCCGCGCGCCGAACGGCGAGATCGCGCCGGGGTCGCGGCCGCCATGGCCCGGGTCGAGCACGACCAGCGGCCGGGCGCCGTCGCGGGCGCCGGCGATGCGCGGCAGACCGGCGACCGGATCGCTGCGGTCGATCGCGATCGGCACGCCCTCGGCCGGCTGGGCGCCCGGCCCGGCCGGGACGGCGGCGGCGATCAGCGCCATCAGCAAGGCGAGCAGCAGCTCCATCGCCTAGCCCGCCGCCGCCGCTTCGGTCCGGCGCGCCCAGTCGGCGGCGTGGAGCCGGTAGACCAGGCTCTCCCGCCCGAAGCGCTCGCTGCGGCCATCGAGGAATCCGCCCAGCTTCTCGACCGCCCGCTGCGAACGCCTGTTCCCGGGACCGATGAGGAAGAGGACGTGGTCGGCGAAGCGGAAGGCGTGATCGAGCATCAGCCGCTTCATCTCGCCGTTGACGGCGCCGCCCCAGTGGCTGCGGGCGAGGAAGGTCCAGCCTATCTCCACCTCCCGCCGCCCCGGATCGTAGCCGTGGAAGCGCGACGAGCCGATCGCGCGGCCGTCGGCGCGGTCGAGCGCGAGGAGGGCGCCGCCGGAAGCGAGGGCCTCCTCGAAGAAGCCGCGGAACACCGGCTCGCGCCAGCGGTCGGAAGCCGGATGCTGCTGCCAGATCGCGGGGTCGGCGGCGACCGCGTAGAGCGCGTCCCAATCGTCGGGTTCGAGCGGGCGCAGCTGCACCTTCTCCCCCGTCAGCACCGGCTGGGCGTCGAACTCCATGACGTCACTATCCGGCCCCACCCCATCCTTGGCAAGCGGCGCTCTTGCCTCCCGGCCGCGGAGCGGCGGGGGTGCCGCTGGAACAGGGGAGGCCTGGCGTCGCCCGATCTTCCACGACGCCGCTTGAAGGCTCAGACGGTCAGCGTCACGAACGGCACCGGGGCGCTCGGCTTGAGCACGATCGGCCGGCCGCAATCGGCCTGGAACAATTCGCCGTCGAGGAGGACGTTGGAGCCGGCGCCCTCGATGCGGATCTCGTCGCCGCGCTCGAGATGGACGCCGCTCAGCCGCTTGCGCCCGAGCCGGCCCCGTATCGCCGCGACGAAGGCGCCGAGCAGGGCACCGATATTGCGGTCGATGACCAGCAACTGCATCGCTCCGGTGCGCGCGCCGGCGCCCGGCATGTGGCCCTTGAACAGGAGCCGCTGCAGCGTCGTCACCATCAGGAAGGCGAACTGGCCGTTGAGCTCGCCGCTCTTCATCCCCGACACGCGCAAAGCGGTCGGCCGCGGCGGCAGGAAGCGCGCATGGCGCCCGAACAGGACGCCGGCCAGCCCGAGCAGCAGCGCCAGCACATGGGCGATGCCGTTGGGCAGGCCGAGCGGATAGAGCTTGTGGCGGCAATAGAGCATCGTGTCGGCCAGCCCGGCGCCGCCGAGGAACATGCCGAGCACCGGCTTGCCGTGGCCCGAGCCGCCCGACAAGGTGATCAGCTCGCGCTGGACGATGTGCGGGGCGAGGTCCGAACGGGCGATGGCGAGCACCTGCTCGAGCGTCTCGAGCGGGTCGCCGCCGGCGCCGAGGTCGTGGGCGATGAGGTTGGTCTTGCCGTTGGGCAGCACCGCCACCGGCGGTGGCCGGTCGCCGAAATGGCGGCCATTGTAGATTTCCGTCAGCGCCGCCTGGACGGTGCCGTCGCCGCCGTTGATCACCAGCACCCGCGGCTCGACCAGGGCGATCGTCCTCAGCGCCGTGCCGATCTGATCGACATGCTCCACCTCGTAGTGGAAAATGTCCTTGTGGGCCGCGCAGAAGCTCCTCACCCGCGGCAGCAGCGCCCGGTTGCCGGTCGACCGCGGATTGGAGAGGAGCGCGACCCGGGCCATTACTGGCCCACCGGTCCGATCGAGAGGCCGCTGCGATAGTTGAGGACGACCGGCACCGTCTTGAGGCCGCTGCCGACCGTCACCGCCGTCGAGCGGAGCGGGGGCTTGAGCTTCAGCAGCGACAGCTTCGGGTTGTTCGAGAAGCCGCCGCCATCGTTCCAGTTGGTCTTGCCGTTATTGTCGGCATCGTGGCGGACGGCGATCGCGTAGGTGCCGGGCTTGGGCACGGCCACGCACACGTTCATCGCCCCGGAGCGGGTCACCGGAAGGTCGATCCGCTTCAGCTTCTTGCCGCGCACGAGATATTCGGCCGGATTGTCGCCGTAAAGCTGGATGCGCAGCTTGCCGACGCGGTTCTTGAAGCCGTTGATGCTGACCAGAACCGCCGGCCGGTTGGCGCCGGCGCTGCAGGCCGCCGCATCGGGACCGAGCGCCGCCGCCGCCGGCACGGCGGGGACGGTCAGCGCGGCCGCGAGCACGGCGGCGGAAAGAAACAGTCTCGACATCGCCGCTCAACTCCTGGGCGCTTTGCGCCGTGCCGCTTTCAGGCGGCGCGACGCGGTGTGATGGGCCCCCATCGCCGTCCCCAATCGCCCAGGCTTGCGGCCAAATTAGGGCCGTCGACCCTTGAAATTGTTTCGATTGTGGCAGCCGCGGCCGGATCGGAAAAAAGCTTTTTCGGGCCTGTAACGACGCGGCTATGCCGGGCCGCTTATCCATGTTAGCCTCCCTGCGGGTCCGGAAGGTCACGCCAGGTCCCACGGCGCTTCGGCCGCCTCGCGGCCGGAGCGTCTCTTTTGGACGAAACGAAGGGGCAAGCTTATGAGAATGATCGTTAAGGGCGCGATGGTCGCCGGTCTGATGGCGCTGGGCGCGTGCAACAATACGCCGGCCGAGAATGCCGCCGAGAACGTCCGCGAATCGACCGAGAACGTCGCCGACGTGATCGACGAGCAGGCCGACAACGCCGCCACCGAGAATGCGTCCGACGCGCTCGAGAACAAGGCGGACGCGGTCCGCGACGCCGGCGAGAACAAGGCCGACGCGATCGAGGCCAACGACAGCGCCGATTGATCCGGAGGGGACAGTCGCTTTTCGGCACGTAAGGCGACTGTCCCCGTCTAGCCCAAGCCGATCCGGCCCGGGCCGGGGCCGAGCAGCAGATGCACGCGTCGCCGCGATCGGGCGAGCGTGTCGGAAACAGCGCCGCCGCGAGGTCGGGCCTGCAGAGGCTTGCGCGTCGTCATCGTTTCCGTCTTCATCTGCGAGTCGGCCCCGCTACTTCCCCGGTCCACGCATTTCTCCCCTGCGGAACTTGGCACGCCACCGAAACGTCTAGCCTCTATCGGCCGCGCCGGATCCAGCCCGCGCGCCTCGGGAGAGACAAAATGGGCCTGATCCTCATCCTCATCGTCGGCGCGATCGTCGGCTGGCTCGCCGGCATCATCACCCGCAGCGGCGGCGGCCTGCTGTTCGACATCCTCGTCGGCATCGCCGGCGCGCTGATCGCCGGCTGGCTGTTCGGCGGCGGCGCCTCGATCCTCAACGGCCCGCTCAACATGATGGCCTTCCTTTATTCGCTGCTCGGCGCGGTGCTCCTCCTCGTCGTCGTCAAGCTGATCCGCCGCGCCACCTGATCCCCGCGCTCCGGGGGGCCGACCCCGCGCGTCTATGCGCCGAAGGGTCGATCCCGGCCGCCCCGATCGCCGCCAAAACGCCGCCCCGCGTCGGATAGGTCTTGAAAAGCGGCGCGACATGCCACTTTGATCGCCCGGTGAAGCTGCTCACCCAGATCGACCTCTATGTCGGGCGCCTGATCCTGGTGCCGCTGCTGGCGACGCTGACGCTGGCGGCGATGCTGCTCGTCCTCGACAAGATGCTGCGGCTGTTCGACTTCGTCGTCAGCGAGGGCGGCCCGGTCGGGGTGGTGTGGCGGATGCTCGCCAACCTCGTCCCCGAATATCTCGCCCTGGGCATCCCGATCGGGCTGATGCTCGGCACCCTGCTCGCCTTCCGCCGACTGGCGCTGACCTCCGAGCTCGACAGCCTGAAGGCGGCGGGGCTGAGCTACACGCGCCTGCTGCGCGTGCCCTATATCTTCGCGGTGGCGCTGATGGCGCTCAATGTCGTCATTGTCGGCTTCGTCCAGCCGGTGGCGCGCTACGGCTATCAGCAATTGCGCTTCGACCTGCGCTCGGGCGCGCTGGGGGCGTCGATCAAGGTCGGCGAGTTCACCAACCTGGGCAAGCGCATGACGCTCAGGGTCGAGGCGAGCGAGGACAAGGGGCGGCTGCTGCACGGCGTGTTCGTTCGCGCCGAGACCCGCGACGGGCGGACGATCGCGGTCACCGCCGATCACGGCACCTTCCTCGCCACCGACGATCCCGACGTCATCCTGCTGAGGCTGTCGAACGGGCGCCTCGTCCATAATTCGCCGCGCTACCGGGCGCCGCGGGTGCTGAGCTTCCGGATCCAGGACCTGCCGGTCGATCTGCCTGCGGTGGCACGCTTCCGCGGCCGCGGCCGCGGCGAGGAGCAGGAGATGACCATCCCCGAATTGTTCCGCTTCGGCGGCAAGGAGGCGGTGCCGCCGGCGACCCTCAACGCGGTCCGCGCCAATTTCCACTATAGGATGGTCGAGATCGTGATGATGCTGCTGGTGCCGCTGCTGGCGGTGGCGCTGGCGGTGCCGCCCAAGCGCAGCACTTCGGGCCTCGGCATCTTCCTCTCGATCGTCATGGTCGTCACCTACCACAAGGTGAATCAATATGCGGAGGAGATGGCCGCCCTCGGCCGCCTCGACCCGGTGATCGCGTTGTGGACACCGTTCCTGCTGTTCGCGGCCTTGATCCTGTGGATGTACTGGACGCTCGCCTACAAGCCGGGCGGGCAACCGATCGGCGCGCTCGAGCGCGGCGTCTCCAAGCTCGTCAAGGGGCTCGCCCGGCTGCTTCGGCTCGGCGGCGGCGGCGGCCGGCCGGAGGCGGTGCCGGCGGAATGATCAACGTCGACTTCTTCCCGTCGAAGCGGATCGCCCTCTACATGGCGCGGATGTTCGTGATGCGCTCGCTGGCGGTGCTGGCGGCGCTGGTGCTGGTGCTGATGACCCTCGACCTGCTCGGCGAATCCGGCGACATCCTCGAAGTCCCCGGCAACGGCGACGCCGAATTGTGGCGCTATGTTTCGCTGCGCATTCCCCAGCTCATCTCCCGCTTCCTGCCGTTCGCGGTGCTGCTCGGGACTTTGATCACGCTCGCCACCCTCAATCAGAATAGCGAGGTGATCAGCATGAAGGCGGCGGGCATCTCCGCCCACCAGATCATCGCGCCGCTGATCGTCGCCAGCCTCGGCATCGCGGCTTTGAGCTTCGCCTTCAACGAGCGCGTCGTCACCCGCGCCACCGAGACTCTGACCAGCTGGGAGAAGGTCGATTACGGCCCGGTGCCGCGCGACAGCGGCATCCGCCCCAACGTCTGGGTGCGCTGGGGCGACGATCTCGTGCTCGCCCGCGAGGTGCGCGGGCAGGGCGCCGCGACCGAGCTTCGCAACATCAGCATCTACGACCGCAGGTTCGAGACGCTGAAGACGATCATGGGCGCGAAGCGGGCGACCTGGCGCGGCGACGGCTGGCGGCTCGAGCAGGTCGAGATTTTCGATGTCGACGCCGGCACGACCACGCGCGCCGCCGCGCTCGATTACGGCCGGGGTCTCGATCCCGGCCAGTTTACCCTCGCCAACGTCTCCGCCGACGAGCAGGATTTCGCCACGCTGAGGGACTCGGTAAGGCAGCTCAAGCTCGCCGGCCGGCCGACGGCGGAGCTCGAATCCGGGCTCTGGCACAAATTGTCCGGCCCCCTGTCGGCGGTGCTGATGCCGCTCCTCGCCGGCGTCGCCGCCTTCGGCCTCGCCCGCTCGGGCCAGCTGTTCTGGCGCGCCGTGATCGGCATGTTCCTCGGCTTCGCTTATTTCGTCGCCGACAATTTCGCCTTGGCGATGGGCAATCTCGGCGCCTACCCGCCTTTGCTCGCCGCCTGGGCGCCGTTCGTCCTGTTCGCGCTGATCGGCGAGGCGGTGCTGATCCGGACCGAGGAATGATCACATCAAGGTGGTACTTGATGTGGAGAGGCGAGGCGGTGCGACCTTTGGTGCCAGGCACGTAGGAAAAAGCCTCGGTGCCAGGCACCAGCCAGCCGGCGGTTGTGAAACAACCACGCGATGGCAGCGGTCTCATTCTCCAACTCACCGTGGCGGTCATTTCCGTTGTTCACGATGAGATCGCTCAAAGGAAGCAAACGGATATTCATTTTTTTCCTCCGCCGCTTCCTTAGCGGGCTGTACCCATGGAGGTAGCCCTAGGACGCGGCGGGTGACTGTGATCCATGGTGATGGGTCGCTTTTCAGGCCGGAGAAAAACATCCTTGGCATACCCCGCTCGCCCGGCGACACTGTAGGGGATGAAGCAAAGCTTGGACCACCTGCCCGAAGGCAAACGCCGCGAGCTGGAGTTCGTGGTCGGGGTGATCAGGGAGGGGTTTGCTAAGGCACTGGCGCATCGCACGGCGCCGCGCTTTCGGGTGGGGAAGCTGCTCAAGATTATCCTCTACGGGAGCTACGCACGAGGCGATTGGGTGGACGATCCGGTCGGGCGGTATTTTTCGGATTACGATCTGCTCGTGGTCGTCGCTCATGAGGATCTGACGGACGTTCCGGAATTCTGGGCGAAGACCGAGGACCGGCTGCTTGAGGAGCTGTCGGCGGCGAAGCGGCTGCGAACGCCGGTGAGCGTCATCTATCACAGCATCGCCGACGTGAACGAGAAGCTGGAGCTGGGCCGCTATTTCTTCATGGATATCGAGCGCGAGGGGATCGTGCTGCACGAGGAGCCCGGTTACCCCTTCGCCGAGCCGCGCCCTCTCTCGCCGGCGGAAGCGCTACGCGAGACGCAAGAATATTATGAGGAATGGTTCGAGAGCGCCGTTGGCTTCCTGAAGATCGCGCGCTACGCCGCGGAGCAGGGCCGCCCGAAGGAAGCCGCCTTCCTGCTCCACCAGGCGACGGAGCGTTTCTACCATTGCCTGATCCTGGTCCGGACCCTCTACAGCCCCCGCACCCACAGCCTGAACCGGCTGCGCAAGCTCGCCGAGGAGCTGGAGCCGCGGCTGGTCGAGGTGTGGCCGATCGAGACCAAGTTCCAGAAGCGCTCCTACGAGCTGCTTCGCGCCGCCTATGTGAAGGCGCGCTATTCGCGGCATTACCGGATCACGGCCGAGGAGCTGGAGTGGCTCGGGTCGCGGATCGACCTGCTGCAGGAGCTGATTCGGTCCGCATGCGAAGAGCGGATCGAGGCGCTGGCGGCTGCGGCCTGAGGCTTTAAATCCTCCCCCGGCTTTCCGGGGGAGGGGGACCGCGCCGAGCGCGGTGGAGGGGTTTTTGGAGTCTGAAGGACCCCCTCCACCACCCTTCGGGTGGTCCCCCTCCCCTGCAAAAGCAGGGGAGGATTTAGGAAGAGGCGGTTCGACCGAAGGACTGGGTCCCGGCCTTCGCCGGGAAACTGGGAAGCGATTGCCGCTTTAGTCGGATACTCTTTTCGTTTATCATGGGAAAGCGGTGAACTTGCTCTTGTTCTTCGCGCTTTCACACGGCTAAGCTCGCGCCGCCCGCCGCCTTTGGCGGGCCGAGGCTTGATAACCT
>DASUVK010000092.1:0-47321 GCA_036378975.1 Allosphingosinicella sp.
CATCGAGACGGCGGCGGTGGGCCTCTATGCCGACACCGGATCGCGCTACGAGCCGGCGAAGCTGAACGGTATCGCCCATCTGTTCGAACATATGGTGTTCAAGGGGGCCGGCCAACGCTCGGCACGCGAGATCAGCGAGGCGATCGAGGATGTCGGCGGCGACCTCAACGCCAGCACCGACCGCGACGGCACCGGCTTCATGGCCTCGGTCCTCGCCGAGCATGTCCCGCTCGGGGTCGAACTGGTCTCCGACCTTGTGGTCAAGCCGCATTTCGCCGCCGACGACCTCGAGCGCGAGAAGGACGTCGTCCTTCAGGAGCTGGGCGAGGCGCGCGACACGCCGTCCGACATCATCTTCGACGAATTGTGGTCCGCCGCGTTCGACGACCAGCCGCTCGGCCGGCCGGTGCTCGGCGACGAGGCGAGCATCGGCGCGATCGGCGTCGGCGATCTCCAGGGCTGGCGGTCCGGCCTGTGCCGGGGCGGCAGCCTGCTGCTGGTCGGCGCCGGCAAGGTCGAGCATGACCGCCTGGTCGGGCTCGCCCGGCAGCATCTGGGCGGCCTGCCCGCCGGCAAGGTCGAGGCGCCCGAGCCGGCGCGGTTCACCGGCGGCACCCGGGTCGGCCGCGCCGCCGCCGACCAGGCCCATCTCGCCCTCGCCTTTCCGGCGCCGGCCCAGCTCGATCCGGATTATTTCGCCGCCCGGCTGTTCTCCGACGTGGTCGGCGGGGGCATGTCGTCGCGCCTGTTCCAGCAGGTGCGCGAGGAGCGCGGCCTCGCTTATTCGGTCTATTCGCAGCTCCATCCCTATGCCGATGCGGGGCTGTTCTACATCTACGCCGCCACCGCGCGGCGCGAATCGGCCGCGGCGGCGCAGCTGATCGAGGAGATCGTCCAGACCGCGGTGGCGACGGTGACGCCGCGCGAGGTCGACCGGGTGCGGACCCAGTCGCGGGCGGCCTTGCTGATGTCGATCGAGAGCCCGTGGGGGCAGGCCCATTATGTCGCCCGCCAGCTCGCCGTCCACGGCCGCCTGGTCGAGCCGGCCGAGGTCATCGCCGAACTGGAGGCGGTCACCGTCGCCCAGGTGCGGGAGGCGGGGCGGCGGATGCTGGCCGGGCCGCGGGCGCGGGCGACGATCGGCTTCCCGGCCGTCCGGGCGGCGTGAACCCCATTGTCCTGATCGCCGAGCCCCGGGCCGATTACGGCCTCGTCGACAGCGGCCGCGGCCGCAAGCTCGAACGCTACGGCCGCTACCGCTTCATCCGCCCCGAGCCGCAGGCGCTGTGGGATCCGGCCGCGGCGGCGTGGGAGGCGGACGGCGAGTTCGTTCCCGGCTCCGACGAGGAAGGCGGCGGCCGCTGGGCGTTCCACCGGCCGGTGCCGAGCGAGGGCTGGGAGCTGGGCTGGGAGGAAGTGCGGTTCCGGGCCCAGGCGACGCCGTTCCGCCACCTCGCTTACTTTCCCGACATGGCGCCGCAATGGGCGTGGATGCGGGCGCGGCTGGGCGAGGGCAGCGAGGCGCTCAACCTGTTCGGCTATACCGGCGTCGGCACTCTGGCGATGGCGGCGGCGGGGGCGCGGCTGACCCATGTCGACGCGTCGAGAAAGTCGGTCGAGGCGGGCAAGGACAATGCGCGTCTCTCCGGCCTCGAGGACCGGCCGATACGCTGGCTGGTCGACGACGCCGCCAAGTTCGCGGCGCGCGAGGTGCGGCGCGGCCGGCGCTACGACGGCATCATTCTCGACCCGCCCAAATATGGCCGCGGCCCGAACGGCGAGGTGTGGAAGCTCGAGGAGGGCCTGCCGGGCCTGATCGCCGACTGCCGCCGACTGCTCGACCCCGACAGCCGCTTCCTGGTGCTCACCGTCTATGCGGTGCGGATGTCGGCGCTGGCGATCGGGGAAGTGCTGCGCCAGGCGCTGGCCGATCTCGGCGGCAGGGTCGAATGCGGCGACATGGCGGTGCGCGAGGAAGCGCGCGGCCTGCTGCTGCCGACGGCGATCTTCGCCCGCTGGAGCCGCGACTAGTCGCGCGCGGCCCGGATCGCGGCGCCGGCGGCGAAGGGGGCGATGGCGACGTAGAGCAGGGATAGGGCGGCGAGCAGCTTGAGCGCGCCGCTATCCCCCTCGGCGCCGACCAGGCCCGCGCCGAAGATCAGGATCGGCACCGCCAGCGGCAGCATCAGCAGCCCGGCGAGCGCGCCGGTCGTGCGCAGGCCCGAGGTCAGCGCGGCGACGATCAGGCTGAGCGCGGCGAGGCCCGGCGTGCCGGCGAGGAGGCCGAGCTCGAGGCGGACGAGCACCGCCGCCGGCAGCTTGATCAGGGCCGCCGCCGGGATCGCCGCGAGCATCAAAGGCGGGCCGAAGCTCAGCCAGTGGCCGCCGAGCTTGGCGAGGGCGACGCTCTCCTCGCTGATCCCGCGCAGCGCCAGCTGGTCGAGCACGCCCGCCGCCCGGTCGGGCTCGACCAGGCGGTCGACCGGCAGCAATGCGGCGAGCAGGGCGGCCATCCACAAGGCGCCGCCGCCGGTGCGGGCGAGGAGCGGCGCGTCGGGGCCGACCGCGAACGGGAACAGGGTCGCGACCAGCAGGAAGAAGATCAGGGGCAGCAAGGCGCTGCCGCCGGTGGCGGCGATACGCAGCTCGCGCCGGACGAGGGCGCTCATCCCAGCCTCACCCGCGCCGCGCCGGCCAAAGGCAGCGGCTGGTGCGAGGCGGCGAGGACGGCGCCGCCGCCGGCGCGGTGGGCGGCGATCGCCGCTTCGAGCCGCGCCTCGCCGTCGGCGTCGAGGCCGTTGGCCGGCTCGTCGAGCAGCCACAGCGGCGCGCCGCTCGCCAGCACCCGCGCCAGCGCGGCGCGCTTCCTC
Organism: Allosphingosinicella sp.; assembly: GCA_036378975.1. Lineage (GTDB taxonomy): Bacteria > Pseudomonadota > Alphaproteobacteria > Sphingomonadales > Sphingomonadaceae > Allosphingosinicella. The sequence continues at coordinate 2,871 of DASUVK010000092.1, forward strand.
TGCCCGGTGGAGAGCATCCGCACCGGCACCTGCGCGAGCGGGGCCAGCCCCATCGCCGCCATCGCCGCCGCCGGATCGGCGCCGTCGAGGCCGCTCCAGAAGGCCAGCGCCCGGCCCAGGCCGAGCTTGGCATCGAGGGCGGGATTGTCGTCGGCCAGGGCCGCCGGCGCGCTGCGCTCGACGGTGCCGGCCTCGGCGCGCAACAGTCCGGCGGCGAGGCGGATCAGGCTCGACTTGCCGGCGCCGTTGGGCCCCGCGATCAGCGCCGCGCCGCCGGGCTCCAGCACGAGGTCGAGCCCTTCGAACAGCCGCCGGCCGCCGCGGACGCAGGCGACGCCCCGGAGCGCGAGCAGGCTCAACCGGCCGCTTCCTCGATCGCGTGCATGTCGGCGTCGGAGAAACCGAAATGGTGGCCGGCCTCGTGGACGATGACATGGGTGACGAGCGCTTCGAGGCTGACCCCCGTCTCCACCCATTCGTCGAGCAGGGGGCGGCGGTAGAGGTGGATCATGGCGGGGAGCTCGCCCGACAGCATCGACGATTGCTCGCCGATCGGACGGCCGGTGTAGAGGCCGGAAAGCTCGAACGGATCCTCGATGCCGAGCTCGGCGAGCACGTCCTCCGCGGCGAAATCGTCGATCCTGAGCACGACTCCGACGAGGTGGCGGCGGAACGATGCCGGCATGCGGGCGATCGCCGCCTCGGCCAGCCGCTCGATCTCGGCCGCGTCGGGCGCATAGGTTTGACGCTCGCGGGTCATCTGGGCGACATAGAGGCGAATGAAGGGGAGAGACAATGACGCTCAGCGACGCGGAGAGGAAAGTGGCGCTCGAGGGCCTGCCAGGCTGGCGCTACGACGCGGCGGACCGCGCCATCCGCCGCGACTATGTTTTCGCCGATTTCGGCGAGGCCTTCGCGTTCATGGCCCGCGCGGCGCTGGCGGCGGAGAAAGCGGACCACCATCCCGACTGGTCGAACAGCTGGAACAAGGTCGCGGTGTCGCTCACCACCCACAGCGAGCGCGGCGTCACCGGCAAGGACGTGGCGCTGGCGCGGGCGATGGACGGCTTCGCCGCCAGCTTGCCCTGAGCGCGAGCCGCCCCTAAGGCAGCCTCCCGTCCAGGGCATGCGGAGCGGTGGCCGAGTGGTCGAAGGCGCTCGCCTGGAAAGTGAGTATACGCCAAAAGCGTATCGAGGGTTCGAGCCGGAGCCGCACGCAGTGCGGCGGAGACGGGCGCGCGAAGCGCGTCCAATCCCTCCCGCTTCACCGCCGTCCCTTGCCGAGAGGCCGAGCCGCGACTAGATCGCCATCCTTCCAGAGCATGCGGAGCGGTGGCCGAGTGGTCGAAGGCGCTCGCCTGGAAAGTGAGTATACGCCAAAAGCGTATCGAGGGTTCGAATCCCTCCCGCTCCGCCACTCCCCTCATTCGCCGATGTTCGCCTGTGGTCGAGATCGTAATGTCTGCCGATCTTTTCCAGCAACACTCCCAAGCTGCTCGAACAAAGGGATGGCGGGACGAGCCTACACTCTGCTTTTCATTGATGCGCTACCAGTCATTGATGCGCTACCAGGCTGCGTTACGCCCCGACCGATGGTACCTGACGCCAAGGCCGGTTAGCCATGGCCCGAAAGGTTCGTGGCCAGCAAATAGCCCGCCCCAGCCAACAGCCCGCCGCCGATCACCACCGCCATCCAGGCCCATCCGCGTCCCCTCAGTCGCCCGCCGGAACGGGCGATCTGCACCAGAGCCGCCACACCAAGGATCCCGCCGACCCCGAAAAGGCTGAGCCACGCGGACGCCTCCGCCAGGGCACTGGTGCGCGCGGCTGCCGTCAACACGTCGCGATCGTTCGGGCGGAAGCGGGTGGCAAACATCCAGGCCGCGTCGGCCTCGACGAAAAGCGTCAGCGGATCTGGGTCACCCGACGCCGGCGGAATCACCAGCGCGTGCTCTTGAGGATAAGCCTTCAGACGTTTGTCCAACGGCTCGAAGCCCCAGAACGGGCGCGGAACCAAATCAATATTCCGCGTTTCACCTGCCGATAGCCGCCGCACCGCGCCATCGTCGCGGGTCAGGAAGGCGCCGTCGCCATCCCGGCGGATGATCCAGAACGGCCCCTTGTCGCCCTCGACAGCCCAGAACCCGTCTTCATCTGTCCCCAGCGCACCGCCCGCGATTCGGGCCACCTGGTCCGCCAGGCCTTTCCCGGCGAGTTCGGCGAAGCGACCGGCGTGGGCGCGGAGCCAGTTGCCGGAGTTGGCCATACGGATGCCCACCATGAAGGTGACCAGACCGATCCCCGCGAAGAAAGCGAGCGGCAAGCTGATCAGCCGCAGGAAGACGCTCAGCGGCCAGTCCAGCACGCCCACCAGCCCTAGCGCAAACCCCGAAGTTACGCCCAGCCGCGGCAGTCCCGCCATCGCGGACATCACGCCCAACGCGCCGATCATCAGCGCCCATTCGAAGCCCAGATTGTCGTCCGTCCCCACCAGTGTTGCGAAGGCCACACAGAACACGCCGAACCACAGGCAGGTCAGCCCTCCCCACCCGAACAGCCGCTTCAGATAGGCCAGCTCGATCGCTTCGAACTGTGCCGTCGCTCCAGGTTGCGCCGCAGGTAGAGGATCTGATGTGGATTCAGAGGCCACGGGCGGGAGTGGAGCGATAACCGGCTGGGCGATCGATGCCGGAGCAGGTCGGGATTCGCCGATATTCTCGGCACGCACCGCCTTTAGTGCCGGCCCGGCGTTGTAGGCGTCCCCGACCAAATCCCCGCGACTGTCGATCCGCCCACTCTGAACCAAAGGCTCAGCGAGGCAATCGGCGCCATCCGCGACCGGTGGAGTTGCGCTCAAATCGCGGAAGCCGGCGTCTTCCAGCATCGCCTCGCGTAATTGCGCCACGACATCGGGATCGGCGTGCTCGAGGGAAATGCAGAAGACGTTTTCCTTGCCGTCCATCGACGCTTTGGTGTCGCCTTCACGCAGGACAGCGCCGGCCGGCAACTTCCCATCGGCCACCCGCCAGAACGTCTTCCAGCACTCATCGCCGTAGGAGCCGGAATCGATCTTGCCGATGTCAAAGCGGAAGCCGACTGCCCGGGGGACCTCCCTTGAAGGTGACGACGGCATTGGCCGTGCCGGCTCCGACCGGCCATGCGCCGTCAGAACGTCGCCGCTCTTCGCAGACTCGATCTGCGCCAGGCTCACCGGGAAGCCCGATGCCTTCAGGAACGCGTGAAAGCAGGACGGCCCAGATCCGTAATAACCGAACTTGAAGATAAAGTTGCCTGGAACGCGCCACTCACCGCGTTCGAAGACAAGTACGATGGGCGCACCCAAACGGGCTTCCAGCAGCCGGCCATGCTCCTGCGCGAGCTTCTCCGCGATATCGCGACCTTCGGCCTCGTATGCCATTCCCCCCCCTTCACCGTCACGGTTCGCCCGGGGCTTTGTACTGCCCCGCCGGCTCACACTAGTTCCGAGGCGCAGCGAGGCACGCCGGCCTCACCGGGCGTCAGTGGTTTGGTCGCGGCGCTCGCCTGCTATTGTTGGGATAGACGGCGAGTTTGATTATGCGTCAAAGCATTGGATTCCACGATCTCCTGAAAGAAGACGTACGTGCGGCCGTAATAGACTTCGTCCACGCGGGGATATCCGGAAGGTGGTCCCTTGGAGGCGATAACACTCACAAATCGGTCGCCGCCGGCCTGCACCTCTACCGGCAAAGGACTGCTGACGGCCGCGAACCTGTGTCCAACGTCATTCAGCAGACCCACATCGACGAAGTGCCGGCCGGGCGTCGCCTCGATCGCCAGATATCCGCCATTCCGCAGGATGCCGACATCGTTGCCGTCAAGCAGGATCGGAAGGCCTTGCGCGGCGCCAATCTGATTGGGACCCTTGTAAACATAGATGATGCCGCGGCTGGTCGGCACCGTCTGACGCTGAAATGCTGTGCCGCCCGCGCCCGCGGCGCAAGCTGCAAGCAGTAGTGGCAATAATGCAGCGGACATTCCCCGATTCAAATCAGCAATTCTGAGCTTGCCAAACATCTGAGCTTCTCCCCCCCACTTTGCCAGCTACTCAATCCATCGCTTTGCGCCCTTCGAGCCCTGGAGGAGAGGGCACTGAACAAGGATTGATCACTCGAGCGCCACCCGCAGGCTACGGCGCAACATCCTTCGGCGGATGCGCGCCGTAAATATCGTTGCACGCGCCCGTCGCCCGGAATGCGGACATGATTTCGGGGTTCATGACGAGATCCAGGGGTATTTCTGTCTGCGGATCGACCTCGCCTGGACCCACCTCGTCGGCAATCTCGCGCGAGTCGGGGCCGATACGGCCGTTTCCATCGCTATCGAAACTGGCGAGCAACTTTCGCGACGTCGGCGATAAATCGTTCGCGACCTTGGCAGGACCTTGTCCTCGGCCCGCGGCAAGGCGTGCGGCCTCGATGCGCGCCTGCTCCCCAGCCGAGCCGTACATCAATTTGAGCATTGGCGCTTTCAACAGCAGATCGCAGAACTGCGCCCTTTCGTAGGGATCGGACGGCAGTACGGATTGCGGCGCGCTCTTTCCCGCCGGAGCTTCCTTCTTGGCGGGGCTGGCTGACGGCGTCTGGTCGCCGCAAGCGCACACAGGCGCGAGCAAGCCGATAAGCGCATATCTCACGGCCCTGGATATCACGGCCCCCGTCCCCATGCTCGTGATTGCCATTTTCTAAGGCGGCTTTTACAGTAAACCTACGGTAGAGATTTGTCCAAAGCGAACTGCGCTGACCGTCGCGATCTGGTCAGCTGCAGACCGGGGCTATGTCGTCAGTCACGCATAAGTTGGGTATTCGGAATCGCCTCAGGGGGGATGACGAGATGAAGCCAATTCTATTCCTGCTGGCCGGATCGTTGAGTTTGGTCGGAGCAACCGCGTCGGCCGCACCTGTTCGCCAAAGCCGGCCTCCTGCCGCCGCCGCTGCACCTGCGATTGCGCCCTTGTTGACGCCGGAAGGTTATCGGGACTTGATCGTCAGTGATTCCGACGAGGTGTATCTGTTGGAATCGAGCGTCATCACGGCGATGCGTGCCTTGCAGCGCGATAAGGTGTGCGTTCTCGATATCGATACCAGCAAGGCCAAATTGGCCGCGGAGGATGCGGCGAATCATGGTCAGGTCTGGAGGCGGCAGAGAGTTCCACAGACCCTGGCGGCGTCTCATGCGGAGATCGCATCGTGGATCGATTCAGCAGGATCAATTCTCAAAGTGTCACCTGCATGCATCTATGGGGGCTCGATGGAGCTGCTCTCGCTGCTTGCAACATTCGGCGCCTATGATGGGCTACGAAAAAAGGCGGACGCGGAGCTGACTGCCCTCGGCGTGACGTTGCCGCCGATGAGGACGCCGCCAAGGCCGGCTCGGTGAGAAGAAGAGCCGGATAAATATTCTTCTCGCCACGGTCTTGCTTGCATCCTGCGACAGCCCAGGCCGCCCGCCGGATTCGGAAGCGCCGTCTCGCCGAGTGCTGCGCCACCGCAGTCGAAAACCCCTTGGAAGGCCGAAAGGGCGCCACTTGGCGACCCTGAAGCGGTGGCATGGGCGGCGATCTCCGAAGCGAAGCATCCCTGTGGCCGCGTGACTGCGGCCGGCTTGAGATCGGCGGCGCCTCACGAGCGTCGTCGAAACTCTCTCTTGACCGCGACACGGCCTGAACGCGATGGAGCTGAACGGGGACATACTCGCGTGACAGCGGCATTCGAGCATTTGACTGAACAGGATGCGGTCGACACGCGCATTCTCCGATGGCCCTTGTCCCGATATGGACTCCCGAGGCCGGAGAGCCTCGACTGCCGGGCTCAACCCACCGTCGCGGTTGAGCTCATAGAGGCGTAGATGGCGGACCCGGTCCATCTTCATGGATACCGATACAGTGTCTACAACCGGATCGCCCGGCTGGTTCTGCTGTCGAAGAACGTCGAGCACCAGACGATCGAGGTCGATCCGTTCGCCGAGCTCTCCGAAGAGTATTTGATTCTGCATCCCTTCGGCCGGGTGCCCGTACTGACCCATGGAGCGTTCACGCTTTTCGAAACCAGCGCAATCACGCGCTATGTCGATCGGGCCTTCGAAGGCCGGTCACTGCAACCCGAGAGTGCGGCCGCCCTGGCCAGGATGGACCAGGTCATCGCCGTCATCGACGCCTACGCTTATTGGCCGATGGTAAGGCAGGTGTCCTCTCATGCCTTTTTCCGCCCCTATGTCGGAGAGCCGTCGCTCCGTGAGGAGGTTGACGCAGGCCTGGAAGCGTCGAGGAAAGTCCTGTCGTTTCTGGACGGAGTCGCCGGAGAGGGCGAAGTCCTGACCGGGCGCGACATCACCCTTGCCGACTGTCATCTCGCTCCGATGATGGATTACTTCGTACGAGCCGAGGAGGGAAAGGCGGCACTGTCTCCTCACCTCGCTTTGCAGAGATGGTGGGATCAAGTGTCCGCCCTGGACGTCCTGAAGGCTACTGACCCTTTTACGGTTCCAACAGCCTCCAGGTGAACCGGCAGTTCCGTCCCGCAATCCGGACGGTCCCCAGAGGCCCCCTGGGACGACGGCGCGGATCATCCGTCGAATTGAACTGCGGTCTCCCGCTCCGCCGCTCCCGCCGGCGCTGCCTCAGGGCGGGCGGCGGGTCAGGCGCCTCGACATCGCGACCAGAGGATAGAGGAAGCCGAGCCCGCGCGGCAGCGGCACGGCGATCCGGTCGAGCGGGTTGACCAGCTGGCGGCGCAGCTCGGCGAGCTTGAACCTGAAGCCCGGCAGCAGGGCGAGCTGCATCAGGTGGATGGTGGCGGTGCCGAGGCGGCGTTGGCTGAGCTCGGCGGTCATGGTGCGACCGGCCAGCTTGCGCAGCGCGATCGCCAGCAGCCAGCGATTGACCCGGTCGCCGCCCAGCTCGGCGGCCAAAGCGGGCGGCAGGGGAGTGCCGAACAGCCGCTCGCACAGGAGCAGGGCCTGGGCGGCCGCCCGGCCGGCGCCGAGCGCCTGCGAGCGGCGGTAGAGCCGCTCGATCTCGGCCGGCGGGGAGGCGCCGAGCAGCGCGCCGACATCGGCGATCCATTTCAGCCGGAACCAGGCGCTCGAGGCGCCGTGGACCGCCAGATAGGCGAACAGCTCGTCGGCCTGCAGCGTCGGGAGGAAGCGCCCCTTCGACACCTCGACCCGCCGGACCGGCGAGAATGGGCCGACGTCGGGAAGCAGCATCGGATTGTCGGCGAGCCGGGTGTGGAGCTCGACGGTCAGTCCGCCGTCGGGCGTCTCCCACACCGACTCCTTCCAATGTTCGTGCCAGCGCGACAGACGCTCCCGCGCGCGGGGCCCGGCCGGGAGGGTGAGACGATATCCCGCGGCCTCCAGCACCGCCGCCGCCGGCTCGACCGAGTCGAGCGGGACGAGGAGATCGATGTCCCAGCCCATTTTCGGACCGATCGAGCCGTAGACGAGCGCTCCCAGGCTGATCCCCTTGACGAAGAGATGGCGCAGGCCAGCTTCGGCCAAGCGACCGGCAAGGCGCAGCGATTCGGCGGTCAAAGCGAGATTCTGGCGGGCGATCTGCCCGGCGGCGGCGCGCAGCCTTGCGCCGGCTTCCTCGGGGACGGCGACGCCGGCCTGGCCGAGCGCGTTCCAGACCAGCCCCTCGACCCGGTGGCGCGCGGCGATGCGGGCGACGAGGGTCCAGTCGACCGCCGCCGCCGCGATGCGCACCGCCTCGTCGCGGGCGGGCGACGGCGGCCAGCGGCAGCAGGCGGCGACGAGCTGGAATTCGCGAGGCACGTGCACGCTGGAGGCTGCTTTCGCTGGGACGCGCCTGTCCTAGGCGATGAGGTCGCGCCGGAACAATAGTTGCCACGCTCGCGGACGATCCTGTACGCCCGGCGGCCATGGCCGCCCCCATCACGAAATCGCGCCTGCCCCGGCTCGGGCCGTCCGACTGGCTGATGCTCGCCGAGGCGCTGGCGGCGCTGACGCTGGCGTCGCTGGCGATTGCCGTGCTGCCGTTCCGCCGGGTCGCCGCGGCCGCTTCCGCGCCGGTGCGCAGCGCGGCTCCGGCGGACGCGCGGATCATCCGGCGGGTGCGCTCCGCGGTGCGTGCCTGGTCGCGGCGGGTGCCGTGGAAGACGGTCTGCTTCCAGCGCGGGCTGGCGCTGCACTGGATGCTGCGCCGCCGCGGTATCGGCTCGGTCCTGCTGTACGGCGCTCGGCGCGAAGGGGACGGGCTCGCCGCCCATGTCTGGGTCGATGTCGAAGGCGAAACCGTGATCGGCGGCGAGGAGGCGCCGAGCTTCGCCTGCCTCGCGCGATTCCCGCCGGACGCCGCATGATCCGGCCGCGCGCCAATGTCAGGCGAATGTCCCAATCCCTTGAGGGCGAAGGTTTTCCTAGTCTCGTGCGGGGAAGGGCATTAAGGCACCGCCGGCAAGAGGTTCCGATCAGACGATGCCGGGGTTGAAGAAGGGAGCGCTGATCTGCGCGCTGTCGCTCGTCGTGGGCGGGCCGGCGCTCGCCCAGCCTCCTTTGACGAGCTCGCCGCCGCCGCCCACCCCGACGCCGCCGCCCGCCCCGCCGGACCCGCCTGCTCCGCTGCCGCCATATACCACTCCGACGCCGCCGCCGGCCGCCCCGACGCCGTCCTCCGCCGCGCGCTCGCCGTCCGCCGCCCCGGCGTCGCCGCTTTCCCTCTCGCGTCCGCCGGCGACGCTGCCGCCGCCGTCGAGCGATCCGCTGCGCATCGATCCGGGCAAGGATCCGATCCTGCTGCTCGCCCGCAGCCAGACCTCGCCGGAAGCGTTCCGCGCCGTCGTCGCCACCGCCGTCGAGCGCCATCCCGCCACGCAGGAGGCGCGGGCGACCAGCGCCGAGGCGGAAGCCGTGGTCGACGAGGCCCACGAACGGCGCCTGCCCTCGATCGACCTCAGCGTCAGCTCCTACCGGGTGATCGCCCGCGAATTCTCCAACGATCCGCAGAACATCGTCGAGCGCTCGCGACCGGAGGCGCGCACCGACGCGATCCTCAACATCTCGCAGAACATATTCGATTTCGGTGCGAGCGCCGACCGGGTGCTCGCCGCCGGGGCGCGGCTGCGCGCCGCCGCCGCCGAAGCGGAAGCCAGCGCCGACCGGATCGCGCTCAACACCGTCGCTTCCTGGTATGACGTATTCGCCTACCGGGCGCTGGTAGCGCTGAGCGAATCGTTCGTCGCCAACCAGCAGGAGCTTCGCGAGGCGGTCGAGGAACGGGTCCGCCAGGGCGTCTCGGCGCCGGGCGACACGGCGCGGGTCGAGAGCTATCTCGCCTCGGCCCAGACCCGGCTCGCCAATTTCCGCCGCCTGCTCGCCAACGCCGAGGCGCGCTACACCGAGCTGACCGGATCGCCGCCGCCGGCCAATCTGGAGCGGGCGCCGGTGGCGCGCCTGCCGGTCCTGAGCCGGGATGCGGCGGCGCTGGCGGCGATGAGCAGCCCGGCCGCGCGGTCCGCCCAGGCGATGGCGGATTCGGCCCGCCGGGAGGCCAAAGCGACGAAGACCGACCGGCTGCCGCAGATCACCGCCGGCGTCGACGCCGGCCGCTACGGCGTCTTCGAGAACGCCACCGACTATGACATTCGCGCCCGGGTGACGCTGCGCCAGCGGCTGTTCGGCGGCACCGAAGCGCGCGTCGCCCAGGCGCAGGCCCGGGCCCGCTCGGCCGACGCCCGCGCCACCCGCGTCCGCGACGAGGCCGCCCGCGACGCGGCGATCGCCTGGTCCGACGTCAAGGCGCTCGAGGAGCAATTGAAGGCGCTCGAGGCCAGCTATCTGGCCAGCCGCCGCTCACGCGACGTCCTCATCGAGCGGTTCATCAACGCGCGCGGCAATCTGTTCGACGTGGTCGCCGCCGAGGACGCTTATTTCGAGACCGCCACGGCCTTCATCCGGGTGCTGAGCGAGCTCGACGCGGCCCGCTACGTGCTGCTGTCGCGCACCGGCCATCTGCTCGACTCGCTCGGCATCGATCCCGCCCGCGTCGGAGGCCAGGATGAGTAGCGAATATGAGATCAAGGCGGCGGCGCCGCGCTTCGCGGCGTGGTTGATGGAGCCGATGCGGCGCAACCGCCCGGTCTATCTCAAGGTCGCGCTGGCGGCGGTGCTGATCAACATCTTCGGCCTGCTGACCTCGCTCTACACGATGACGGTCTACGACCGGGTGATCCCGAACAACGCCACCTCGTCGCTGATCGCGCTGTCGATCGGCCTCGCCATCGTCATCATCTTCGACTTCGTCCTCAAATTGCTCAGGGCCTATTTCGTCGACATCGCCGGCGCCTCGATCGACCGCGAGGTCGGCGAGACCCTGTTCGAGCGGCTGCTGCGGCTGCGGCTCGATCTCAAGAAGGGCTCGACCGGCTCGCTGACCGGGCTGATGCGCGAGCTCGAGGCGCTTCGCGACTTCTTCACCTCCGCCACGCTGACCGCGATCGTCGACCTGCCGTTCATCATCCTCACCATCGCCGTCATCTGGATGATCGGCAGCTGGGTGGCGCTGGTGCCGGCGCTGATGGTCCCGGTCGTGATCATCGTCGGCGCGCTCACCCAGCCTGCGATGGACCGGCTCTCCGCCAAGGCGATGGGCGAGGGCATGCTCAAGCAGTCGGTGCTGGTCGAGACGATCGGCGGGCTCGAGACGGTCAAGGCTTCGGGCGCCGGGCCGCTGCTCGCCCGGCGCTGGGACAAGGCGATGGAGAGCCATGCCGACAGCTCGCTGCGCCAGCGGCTGATCGCCAGCATCGGCATCACCACCGCCACTTCGGCCGGGACGATCTCCTATGCCGGGGTGGTCATTGTCGGCGTCGGCATGATCGCCAATCAGCAATTGACGATGGGCGGGCTGATCGCCTGCTCGATCCTCGCCGGCCGCGCGGTCGCGCCGCTGGCCCAGATCTCGCAGCTGCTGTCGCGGATGACGTCGACGCGCACCGCCTATCGCCAGCTCAACGAGATGATGGACATGCCGCCGGAGGGTCCGGAGGGCGAGGGGCTGAAGCTCGCCGGCCTCAAGGGCAGGATCGAATTCCGCAACGTCAGCTTCCGCTATCCCGGCGCGGCCGAAAAGACGCTGGAGAATCTCAACTTCACGATCCAGCCGGGCGAGCATGTCGGCCTGCTCGGCCGGGTCGGCTCCGGCAAGTCGACCATCGCCCGGCTGATCCTCGGCCTCTACCCGCCCGAAGAGGGGCTGGTGATGGTCGACGGCACCGACATCCGTCAGCTCGACCCGCTCGAATTGCGGCGCTACGTCGGCACCGCGCTGCAGGAAAGCGTGCTGCTGACCGGGACGGTGCGCGAGAATATCGGGCTCGGGCGCGGCCATGTCGACGACGAGGAATTGCTGCGCGCTGCCGAGCTTTCGGGTACGCACAGCTTCATGGGCCAGATCGCCAACGGCTACGATCTGAGGCTCGCCGATCGCGGCGAGGGGCTGTCGGGCGGCCCGCGCCAGTCGATCGCGCTCGCCCGAGCGCTGGCCGGCCGGCCGCCGGTGCTGGTCTTCGACGAGCCGACCAGCGCGATGGATTCGCAGACCGAGACGTCGCTGATCCAGCGTCTGCAGGAAGAGCTCAAGGGCCGCACCCTCGTCCTCATCACCCACCGGCCGCCGCTGCTGGCCCTGGTCAGCCGGATCATGCTGGTCGAGCGCGGCAGGATCGTCGCCGACGGGCCGCGCGACGAGGTGCTCAAGCAGATCACGCGGCAGGCGCCGCCCACCAAGGCGGCCTGAGCGATGAACGAGCACGCCCATATCGAGGATCTGGCCGACCGGATCAAACCGCGGACGGCGTCGAACGTGCTGCTGTGGGTGGTGGTCGGCTTCTTCGTCATCTTCATCGCCTGGGCGGCGCTGACCGAGCTCGACCGCACGGTGCGCGGCCAGGGGCGGGTGATCGCCACCTCGCAGCTCCAGGTCGTCTCCAACCTCGAAGGCGGCGTCGTCGAGGCGATCAACGTCAAGACCGGGCAACAGGTCAAAGCGGGCCAGGAGCTGGTCCGGCTCGACCGCACCGCCACCGGCGCCGAGCTCGGCAGCGGCCAGGCGTCGGCCAATGCGCTCGGAATGAAGATCGCTCGCCTCTCAGCCGAAGTCGCCGGCCGCGAGCCCGCCTACCCGGCTCCCGCCGACCAGGCCGCCGCCAGCCAGATGATGATCGAGCGTTCGCTCCACGCCTCGCGCATGCAGGAGCTGGGCAGCCTGGTGAATGCCGGCCAGGCGCGAGTCGCCCAGGCCAACCGGGCCGTCCAGGAGGCGCAGGCGGTCTATGATGCGCGGGTGTCGGCGCGCGACGCCCGCCGCCAGGAGCTGAACCTGATCCGGCCGATGGTCGAGAAAGGCCTCGAGCCGCGGCTGTCGCTGATGCAGGCGGAAAGCGCTTATGCGGTCGCCGCCAGCGAAGCCGCCGCCGCCGCCGCCGCCATCTCGCGGTCCCGGTCGGCGGTCAGCGAGGCGCAGTCCGCGCTCAACCAGCAGAGGCAGGACTGGCGCTCGCTCGCCGCCAACGAGCTCGCCACCGCCCAGGCCGAATATTCCGCCCGCCGCGCCACCCTGCCGGCGCTCGCCGAGCGGTCGGAGCGGACGGTGGTGCGGGCGCCGCTTCCGGGCCGGGTCAACCGCGTCCTCATCACCACCGTCGGCGCCGCCGTCGGCCCCGGCGCGCCGCTGGTCGAGATCGTCCCGTCCGAGGAGACGCTGCTGGTCGAGACGATGGTGCGGCCGCAGGACATCGCCTTCGTCCGCATGGGCCAGAAGGCGAAGGTCAGCATCACCGCCTACGATCCGTCCGTCTACGGGTCGCTCGACGGCGTCGTCGTCGCCATCTCTCCCGACGCGACGCTCAACGAGAAGACCGGCGAGAGCTTCTACACCGTGCAGGTGCGGACCACGAAGAACGCGCTCTTCCAAAACGGCCGGCCGCTGCCGATCGGCACCGGCATGGTCGCCGACGTCAGCCTGCTCGGCGACAAGCGCACCATCCTCGAATATATCCTGAGCCCGATCACCAAGCTCAGCGAGACCGCCTTCCGCGAGTAAGCCGGTCGTTTCGGTGGCGGAGTGTTGTTTTTATGCGATTTTCCCGGAATGATCTGGGCTAATTTTGCTAGGCGTGAGGCCCTTTCTGTGCAATCAGTCCACATTGGAGGATCTGCACGCACGCCGTGCGGATGGGACTATGCCCTCGGGGGATTAAGAAAATGGCTGTCAATGTAACCGCTACGCGTACTTCGAGCCTGTTCACAGACCAAGACGGCGACGGCGTCTTCGATCCGGGCGACATCATCCTCACCCGCATCCGCATCACCAACTCCGGCGGCGACCCCGCCACCGGCGTCTCGGTCACCGACAGCCTGAACGGCGTCACCCTCGTCCCCGGCTCGGTCCAGGTCACCCCGATCGCCTTCGACGACCTGATGCCTTCGATCACCGGCAACACGCCGATCACCTTCACCAGCGCGCAGCTGCTCGGCAACGACATCGATCCCGACGGCGCCGAGATCAACATCACCATCTCCGGCGTCAGCAACGCCAGCAACGGCACAATCGTCAACAACGGCGACGGCACCTTCACCTTCACCCCGACCACCGGCTTCGTCGGCACCGCCTCGTTCCAATATACGATCACCGACGAGCAGGGCCTCAGCAGCGTCACCACCGGCATCGTCAGCTTCACCGTCACCGACCCGGTCTGGTACGTCAACAACGCCACCGGCAGCGACGTCACCGGCGACGGCAGCTACGCCAAGCCCTTCGCCACCCTGGCGCCGCTCAGCACCGGCGGCTCGGCCGACTCGCTCGACAATGCCGACGACACCATCTTCGTCTACAATGCCGGCACCTACAGCAGCGGCATCGTCCTGGAGAACGGCCAGAAGCTGTTCGGCGACGGCCACGCTTTCTCGGTCAACGGGCTCAGCATCGGCGCCAACGGCAGCAACACGACGATCGGCTTCACCGGCGTCGGCGTCACGCTGGCGAGCAACAACACGATCATGGGCGTGACCCTGAACGGCAGCGGCGCCGCCGCCGTCGCCATCCAGGACAATGGCGACGTCGGCACCCTCGTGATCGACGAGACCAGCATCACCGGCCAGGGCAAGGCCGTCGCCATCGACAGCGGCGGCACTCTCAACGTCGACCTCGACCAGCTGAGCTCGGCCAGCTCGGGCAGCGAAGGCGTCCACTTGCAGGGCGTCACGGGCACCTTCACCGCCGCCACCGGCCACATCCAGACCTCGACCGGCACCGCCGTGCTGATCGGTGCGGCGGGCGGCGGCACGCCCAGCTCGGGCGGCGACGTCAACTTCACTTATGGCGGCGACATCACCAGCCCCGGCGGCTCGCTGGTCGAGATCCAGGACCGCACCGGCGGCACCGTCACCTTCTCCGGCAGCCTTACCGAGGGTGCGATCGGCAATGGCCAGACCGGAATCCTGATCGACGGCAGCGCCGGAACGATCAACTTCAACGGCCAGACCTTCATCAGCGCCGGCGCCGGCACCACCGGCAATGGCGTCACGCTGACCAACAACAGCGGCACGATCAACTTCGCCCCGACCGGCACCGGCCTCGACATCACCACCACCGCGGGCAGCGGCCTCGTCTTCACCGGCGGCGGCACTCTCAACATCACCGGCGCGGCCAACAGCGTCGTCACCGGCACCGGCCAGATCCTGAATCTCCAGAACGGCACGATGGGGACGAGCGGCATCGCCTTCCAGACCCTGACCAGCGGCACCGTCGCCGCCGGCAACGCGATCAACATCAACAATCTCGACGCGGCCGGCGCCGGCACGTTCAGCGGCGGCGCCGTCACCATCGGCGGCACCGGCGGCGCCGGCACCGACGGCATCAACATCACCAGCTCCAACGCCACGTTCGGCTTCGCCAGCGCGACCATCGACAACACGCAGGGCGACGGCATCGAGATCAACGGCCAGACCCAGACGCAGGGCGCGGTCACCTTCACCACCGTCAACATCGACGGCGTCGGCGGCGTCGGCGTCAACATCGTCGGTGCCACCAACGCGGTCAACATCAACGGCGGCACGATCGGCGCGACCAACGATCCGGCCGGCGACGGCGTCAACATCAACGGCGGCACCGGCGCGGTGACGGTCGCCGCCTCGGTCACCAAGACCACCCTCGGCAACGAAGTGGTCGACATCTCCAACCACAGCGGCGGCGCGATCAGCTTCACCGGCGCGATCGCGTCGAACAGCGGCGGCGGCGGCATCCGCATCGTCAACAATTCGGGCGGCACTATCGGCTTCACCGGCGACGTCTCGCTGAGCACCGGCACGCTCGCCGGCCTGACCTTCACCAACACCGGCGGGACCGGCGCCACCGTCACCTTCTCGGGCGGCACCACCGACATCACGACCACGTCGGGCACCGGCATCAACGCGACCAACTCGACAATCGGCGCCGGTTCGCTGACGATCAGCGGCGCCTCCAACACGGTCGCGGCCAGCACCGGCCGCGCGATCAACGTCGACGGAGTCACCCTCAACGCGACCTTGCTCAGCGTCAACGTCTCGGGCGGCGGCACCACCACCGGCGTGTTCCTCAAGAATACCGGCGGCGGCGGCCAGTTCGTCGTCACCGGCACCGGCTCGACCGCCGGATCGGGCGGCACCATCGCCAATATCGGCGGCGTCGACGCTCTCATCGGCGGGGCCGCCGTCCAGGGCACCGCCATCTACATGGAGAATGTCAGCAACGTCTCGCTGTCGAACATGATCTTCGGCGCGACCGGCGGGACGATGAACAATCTCGGCATTCGCGGCGACAACGTGAACAATTTCACGCTGAGGGATTCCGAGTTCCGCGGCACGTTCGGAACCACTCCCTCGGTCGACGAAGGCGCGATCCGCTTCGGCACCCAGGGCGGCAATACCGGCCTCACCGGCACCGCCCTGTTCGAGGGCAACAACATCCAGGGCGGCGTCAAGGACAATGTCGCCATCTTCCTCTACGGCAGCAACAGCCTCAACCTGACCTTCAAGGACAGCGCCAGCGACCAGGCCGTCTTCGGCCATAACGGCGCCAGCGGCGGCGACAGCCTGCTCGTCGAGAGCGGCGGCACCTCGAACCTCACCATGCTGGTCGACGGCGTCCATTTCGACGGCGCGCGCAGCGACATCATCCAGACCGTGGCGGCCGATTCGACGGTCCAGAACATCACCGTCCAGAACAGCACCTTCTTCAGCACCCACGCGACCAACCAGGGCAACGGCATCTCGATCGGCGGCGGCGGCAACGCCTCCAACTACAACGTCACCTATCTGATCCAGAACAACCAGGTGAAGGGCACCGAGGCCTCGGCGATCAACACCTTCTTCGCCGGCTATACCGGCACCATCAGGGGCGTCATCCTCAACAACACGCTCGGCACCAACAATGGCGTCTATAATTCGGGCGCGAACGACCAGGGCTCGAACAGCGGCAGCATCATCTTCGCCGGCCACGAGAAGTTCGTCGGCGCCGGCGCCGGCAGCATGAACTACGCGCTGCGCATCGAAGGCAATCATATCAGCGACGGCAACCAGCAGCCGAGCGTCTTCCTGCGCTCCGGCAGCCAGGGCGGCGGCACGTCCCTGCTCGAGGTGACGTTCAAGAATAACGTTATCGACGAGGCGGACAACGTCGGGCCGGCCCAGCTCGAAGGCCTCTACCTCCAGGTCGGCGGCACCGGTTCGGGCGACAATTCGAAGCTCGGCATCGACATGATCGGCAACACGATCAACATGACGGGTGGGCAAGGAGTCCCGGCGATCGCGTTCGATCAGGGCACGACGGCCTCGCAATTCTTCCTGCCCGGCTATGGCGGTCCGTTCACCGGCGCCGGCGTTCAGGCGGGGATCGAAGCCTTCCTCAACGGCAAGGGTAACGCCACCACCTCCGGCGGCGGGGTGGCCGCGGACATCACTCCGAGCTTCAGCAGCGCGGTCGGCGGCCAGGCCTTCAGCCAGCCGGTGCCGTCGATGGCGGCCAACCCCAATGCGGGCCTCGGCTGGGAGGATCTGGTTTCGCCGGAGAAGCCCGTCGGCGACCCGCAGGTCGACACCAGCGACGAAACCGGCGGCACCCCGCCGGCCGAAACCGGCGGCACGCCGCCGGCCGACGGCGGCACTCCGCCGGCCGACGGCGGCACGCCGGCCGACAGCGGCACGCCGCCGCCGACCGTCGTCAACGACGGCGTCCTCACCCTCGCCGAGCTCGGCTTCCTGGTCGAAGCGGCGATCCAGCGCTGGATCGACGCCGGCGCCACGGCCGCCCAGGTCGAGGCGATGCGCGCCGTCGAGTTCGGCATCGTCGACATGGCCGGCATCTATGTCGGCACTTCCAGCACCGGCGTCATCAACATCGACAGCGACGGCGCCGGCTATGGCTGGTTCGTCGACGCGACGCCGGACGAGGACAGCGAATATGACGGGTCCGGCACCCGCCTCACCGCCGACGTCGGCGGCCCGGCCGCCGGCAAGCTCGACCTGCTGACCGTGCTGATGCACGAGCTCGGTCACCAGATCGGCCTCGGCGACGAATATGTGACCGTCGAAGCCGACGACATCATGTTCGGCTATATGAACGTTGGCGAGCGGCGCCTGCCCGAGGACGGCCAGGCGGCCGGCGCGACGCCGGGTTCGGTCGGCGCGACCGCCTTCGCGCTGACTCCGGTCTCGATCGGCACCCTGCCGTCGAACAAGACGGTCGACATCTTCTTCAAGTCGACGATCAACACCCAGAGCGACGGCTTCATCGTCAATCTCAACAACGACAGCACGATCAGCGGCAGCAATTTCTCGAACGTCGTCGCCAACGAGCAGAACACGCTCGACTCGCTGACCCTGGGCAACGTCGTTTTCATCGACGCCAACAAGGACGGCGATTTCGACGCGGGCGAAGGCCTCGCCGGCGTCTCCGTCAGCCTCTACGCCGACACCAACAACAGCGGCGGCTGGGATTCGGGCGATGCGCTGCTCAGCACGCAGTCGACGCTGGCCGGCGGGCTCTACAGCTTCACCGGCCTCGCGCCGGGCGACTATATCGTCGTCGTCAACGCCACCAACTTCAATTCCGGCCAGGTGCTCGAAGGCAGAGTCTCGATCACCGGCGGCACCGATCCCGACGACAATATCGACAATGACGACAACGGCCTGTCCGGCGTCGCCGGCCTCGGCAACGGCATCGCCTCGCAGACGATCACGCTCGACTACAATACCGAGCCCGACGGCACCCCCGACGTCGACGGCGATGCCGACGCCGATACCAATCTCACCCTCGACTTCGGCTTCATCACGCCCAATGCGGCGCCGACCTCGACCAATCTCGACGGCGACATCGCCAGCTATATCGAGGGCGCGTCGCCGGTTAAGCTCGACGTCGGCGGCAACGCCACCCTGTCCGACCCGACCAGCGCCGATTTCGCCGGCGGCACGCTCACCGTCGCCATCGGCACCGGCGCCGACACCGGCGAGGACGTGCTGTCGATCGGCACCACCGCCACCGTCACCCTCGACGCCGGCAACACCGTCAAGGTCGGCGGCACCACGATCGGCACCTATGCCGGCGGCACCAACGGCGATCCGCTGGTCATCACGCTGAACTCGAGCGCCAACGCGGGCAATGTCGACGACCTGCTCCAGGCCCTCCAGTACAACAACACCAATCTGGTCGACCCGTCGACCGACAGCCGCGCCGTCTCGATCACCCTGGTCGACGGCGACGGCACCGACGGCGGGCTCGGCACCGACACCCTCGTCATCAACACGATCGTCAACGTCACCGGCGTCAACGACCCGCCCTCGGGCGCCGCGACCGGCAGCGATTCTACGGACGACGCGACGACGATCATCTTCGACGAGACCGACTTCAACGGCAGCTTCAGCGATCCGGACGGCGACGATTTTGCCGGCATCGTCATCAGCACCCTGCCGGCGACCGGCAAGCTGCAGTTCAACGGCTCCGACATCACCGCCGGCGACCTGCCGGTGACGATCACGCTTGCCAATCTTCAGGGAGGCGATCTCACCTTCGTGCCCGATTCGGGCAGCGGCGGCACCAGCGTCGACTTCGACTTTGCCGTCTATGACGACGGCGGCACCCAGAACGGCGGCGTCGACACCGACCCGACTCCGGGCACCTTCACGATCACCATCGCCGCGTCCGACATCGCACCGGCCGTCGACCTCGACGCCGACAACAGCACCAGCTCCGGCACCGGCTTCGCCTCGGCCTATACCGAAGGGGGCGCCGCGGCGGCCATCTCCGATACCGACGTCGACATCACCGACGCCGATTCCGGCGACGACATCGTCAAAGCGACGATCACCATCACCAACCCCGAGACGGGCGACAAGCTCAACGTCGGCACCCTGCCGGCCGCCGTCACCGTCGACACCGTCAACAGCACCGACACGACCGTGATTCTGGTCGCTGCCGCCGGCACCAGCGCCGCCGATTTCGAGGCGGCGATCGAGGCGGTCACCTTCTCCAGCACCAGCGACGATCCGACCGACAAGGGCACCAACACGTCGCGGACCATCACCGTCACCGTCAACGACGGCGATCTCGACAGCGTCGCCGCCACCGCCACCGTCGCAGTCACCGACGTCAACGACGCCCCGACCGGGACGTCCTCGACGATCACGGCGATCGAGGACAGCTTCCGCGTGCTCGACAGCACGGACCTCGGCTTCAACGACGTCGACGGCACCCTGGCCAGCGTCACCATCAGCGCCGTCACCGGCGGCAAGATCTATTTCGACTCGGACGGCGCCGGCGGCGCCGATCCGGTCGAGGCGACCCTGCCGCAGACCTATACGGCGCAGCAGCTGGCGGACGGCAAGGTCAGCTTCAAGGCCGACCAGGACGTCAACGGCTCGGCCAAGGGCACGATCACCTTCACCGTCACCGACGACGACGGCGCCGACGCGGCAAGCAGCAACGTTCTGACCGTCGACGTTACCGCGACCAACGATCAGCCGAGCATTCCCAACTCGCCGACGGTCAACGCGACCGAGCAGGTGGCGATCAAGGTCAATGCCTCAATCACGGTCAGCGACGTCGATCTCGACGCGCGCAACGGCGGCGCCGGCGATTATTCCGGAGCGGCCTTCGCCATCAATCGCGCCGTTTCGAACCCCGACGACCTGTTCAGTTTCGACACCAGCGGCGCCCTGTTCACGGTCAACGGCAGCAACCTCGAGTCGGGCGGCAACGTCATCGCCACGCTGTCCCAGTCGGGCGGGATCCTCAACATCAACTTCGTCAACAACGGCACCGTTCCGACGACGGCCCTCGTCAACGACGTGCTCCAGCATCTCCAATATACCAATAGCTCGGATGCGCCGCCGGCCTCGGTGACCCTCCTCTACGTCATCGACGACGGGGCGCCGGGCGGCGGCCAGGGCGCGGTCACGGCCTCCAACAACATCGATGGCGGCCAGGTTACGATCAACATCGCCGCCGTCAACGACGCCCCGGTCAATTCGCTCGGCGGAACGATCGGCACCGGCGAGGACGCCGTCGACGCGTGGCTGAGCGGAATGTCGATCTCCGATCCGGACGCCAACCCGGCCACCGACGACATCCGAGTGACGTTCCACGTCGACCACGGCAAGCTGGAAATCCTGACCAACGTCGTCGGCGGCATTACCGCGGGCGACATTGTCGGCGGCGCCAACGACAGCGACACGATCACCGTCCAGGCGACCCTGAACGAGATCAACGCCACCCTCGCAGCGAACAACGGCCTCACCTACTCGCCCGACGCCCATTACAATGGCAGCGACACGCTCACCGTCACCACCAACGATCGCGGCTTCACCGGCACCGATCCCCTCCTGACCGGCGATGGTGCGAGCGAGGAGACGGTCAGCACACGCACGATCACGATCAGCGCCCAGCCCGACGCACCGGTGGCCCAGCCGGACGCCGTCTCGACACCGGAGAACGTGATCGGCACCGGCAGCCTGTTCGCCGACAACGGCTCGGGCCCCGACGTCGACGCGGACGGCGATACGATCACCGTCTCGGCGGTCTCCGGCGGCACCGTCGGCGTTCCGTTCGCGCTCGCGTCAGGCGCCATCCTGACAGTCAATTCCGACGGCACCTACAGCTACAATCCGAACGGCAAGTTCACCAAGCTTACCGACAACACATCGGGCGCGGTCAACACGTCGACGGTCGGCGACACCTTCCAGTACACGGTCACCGGCGGCAACACCGTCACCGTCACCGTCACCGTCAACGGCGTCGCCGGGCCGGGCGACTGGCTGATGGGCGACGGCACCGGCAACACCATCACCGGCACGCCGCAGGCGGACACGTTCGTCGTCAGCCAGGGCGGCGACGACAATGTCAGCGGTCTCGCCGGCAAGGACATCTTCTACTTCGGCGGCGCGCTGACCCCGGCCGACATCGTCAATGGCGGCGCCGATCTCGACACGATCGTCCTGCAGGGCGATTATAGCGGCGGTCTGACCCTCGATGGCGACGTCACCGGCATCGAGGGGATCTCCTTCCTCGCCGGCACCAATACGGCTTTCGGCGACCCGGGAACGAACCTCTACGATTACGTCATCATCACGGCCAATGCGAACTTCGCCGCCGGACTCCAGGTCAGGATCAACGGCAGCGCGCTGCTCGCCGGCGAGGACCTCACCTTCGACGGCTCGGCCGAGGCCGACGCGAGCTTCGTCGTCTACGGCGGCAAGGGGACCGACACGCTGACCGGCGGCCTCGGCAACGACATCTTCTTCTTCGCCGGGGACGGGCGCTTCGCCCATGGCGACGTGGTGAATGGCGGCGCCGGCTATGACGGCATGTTCCTGCGCGGCAATTACACGATCGACTTCACCGACCTGGGTTATGCGGGGGCGATCCAGAATATCGAGAATCTGACCTTCTCCTCGGCCAGCGACGAACGCTATGCGCGCGGCGGCGGCACCGAGTTCGATTATGACATCACCTGGGCCAACGCCCTGCTCGGCGCCGGCCAGACCATCACGATCAACGGCGCGCTGCTCCAGGCCAACGAGACGCTGGTGTTTGACGGGTCGAACGAATCGGACGGCAAGTTCCGGATCTTCGGCGGCGCGGCCGCCGACCAGCTGACCGGCGGCGCGGGCGCCGACCTGATCTTCGGCGGGTTCGGCGCAGACACGCTGTACGGCGGTGCCGGCAACGACCAGTTCCGCTACGACAAGACGGGCGAATCGACGTCGGCGGTGCGCGACCGCATCGAGGACTTCGCCTCGGGCGATGTGGTCGATCTGTCGAAGATCGACGCCAACACCTTGCTGGCCGGCAACCAGGCGTTCAACTTCATCGGCGCCGCCGCGTTCGGCAACAATGCCGGCGAGCTTCGCTTCGAGAATGTCAGCGGCACCGAGTGGCTCGTCCAAGGCGATATCAACGGCGACGGCGTGTCCGACTTCGAGGTGGTGCTGGTGATCAACGACCTCCACCCGATCACCAGCGCCGATTTCATCCTCTAGGGGAAGCCGCGTCCCTTGGCCGTCAATCCGGGAGGATTGCTCGGGCGCTGCGGGATCCCGCGGCACAGGGAGGCGCGAAGGAGCCGGCAGAGGCCTCGCCTCACAATTCCAGGCGGCGCGTGATAGTTGCCGGGCGATGTCATTCACGTTCCGGGACGTTCTGGGGAGCTTCGATGCCGCCGCGATCGTGGAAGGCATGGCGGAACGCCGCCTCATCCATCGGTCCGGAGCCTGCGGTGTCCGGCCCGACGCGCTCTTCTCCCTGGAGGATCTGGAACAGCTTGTCCTGCGGGACGGCATGGATCGGAAGGATTTCCGAGTCACCGTCAACGGCCACATTCCCAATCTGGAGATGCTGGGCTCGTAAAGGACCAGCGGCTGCGCGTCCGCTGGTTTTGCGCTAACTGGCGCGGCAGGGCGCCAGCATCATCGTCGACGATCTCCATCGGAACGACCCGAAATTCTCGGCTCTCGCCGACGATGTCGAGCGTCTTCTGCAGGACCGCGTCGCAATCGCTGCGATCGCGTCCTTCAGCAAGCTTCCTGCGCTACCGGCCCACTACGATCCTCAAGACCTGATCATAATGCAAGTCGAAGGCAGCAAAGTGTGGCGTTTCCTCGGTGAACCCGCCGATTGCGGATTGGCCGATCACCCGCGGGTCAAAGTGCCGAAAGACGTTTCTGCGACGGTGGCGATGCGCCGGGAGACGTCCTGTTCGTACCGGCAGGCCTGCATCATCAGTGCGAGGCCGAAGGTATGTCGCTCCATGTGACGATCGTCATCAAGCATGAGACCCTCCTGGATTTCCTGAACGATCTGTGCCGCGAACATCCCGGGCTGAACCGGCCGTTGCGGGCCTTGCTGGGCAGCGAATCGGTGGCGCAGCAGGCCGCGGCCCTCAGAACGGAGCTCGTATCCCGTTTCGACCAAACCGATGTCGCCGAGCGGCTGACAGAACGGAACGCAGGCCGGGCGAGCGTGACGGGGCTCGATCTTCGAGCCGTTTCGGACGCCGCTTCGGGCGACGGCATCGCGGCGCTCACGGTGACGATGATTCCGCCGCAACGGCCGGGTCGTCGCTGGAAGGTGGGCGGCATAGATTTCCAGCCGGGCGACGGCGCGCCCGCAGTCGTATCGGTTCTGAAAGCAGGTCCTCTTCCTGTCAGCAAGGTGCTGGACGAAGCCGGCCGCGAGGTGGGTTTGGGCGAAGCCCGTGCCGGTCTCGACCAGCTCGTCAGCAAGGGCATCGTCCAGATCGATATGCCGGTTCGCGTGGACGAGCCGGCCTCGCCGCAAGCGGTGCGAACCGCGAACTAGCCTGGAAGAAGCGAGCGCGTGAAAAACGGGCGCGGCCGGTGGCCGCGCTCCGTTTTTCCCTTCCGAGCTACGGCGCCGGGCGGCGCCCGGAGCACGCAAAAACGCCGCCGCGACTCAGTCGACGGGAATCCCAGCGCTGAGTCGATCAGGACGGGTTGGTGATGGCGTCGGTCGCCGGACCGGAGGAATCCTCCGCTCTGCCGGCTGCAAGCTGTTGAACGGCGGGGCGGATCCATTCACGCCGGTCGGCGGCTTCGCTGGTGGTCATGGTCAGATCTTCACGCACAACGGTCATGATTTCACCCTGTAACTTTCTCGAAGCGACGTCGGTACCGGTAAGGGGGTGGGCTGTCAAACCCTTCAGGCATAGCGACAATATCGCCTCCAAGGTTGCGCGGCAGGCCGTGCAGCCCGTAAAGGAGCCGGCGAGACGCACAGGGAGGGCAGAGTGGCCGAAGATTTGCTGGTCGAGCGGCGCGGAGAAATGATCGAGACGGAGGTCGACGGCGAGCTGGTCGCGCTCCATGTCGACAACGGCACCTGCTACGGCTTCAACAGCACCGCCACCCGCATCTGGGCGCTGATCGAGCAACCCCGGCGGCTTTCCGAGCTGACCGAGGCGCTGGTGCGGGAGTTCGACGTCGACCCGGCGACTTGCGAAGCCCAGCTCAAGGAGCTGCTCGACGAGCTTGCGGCCGACGGGCTGGTCGAAATCCGCCCTGCATGACCGCCATCGCAGGCTATTGGAGCCTGGACGGACGTCCCGACGCCGCCGCCTGCTGCGAGCGGATGCTCAAGTCGCAGCAAATTTACGGCCCGCAGCCTCCGGCCATGGCCAGTGACGGGCCGATCGCGGTCGGGCTGCGGCTGTTCGGCCTGTTCCCGGAGGAGCGGCGCAAGCAGAATGTGGCCTCGGGGGGCGGCGGGACGACTCTGCTCGTCGCCGACGCGCGCCTCGACAATCGCGAGGAGCTGTGTGCTGCGCTCGCCATTCCGGCGGGCGAGGGGGCAGGTCTGGCCGACGCGGCGATCATGCTGCGCGCGCTCGAGCAATGGGACGAGGGCGCGGTCGAGCGGCTGCAGGGCGACTTCGCCTTCGCTTTCTGGGATTCGCGCCGCCAGCGGCTGCTGCTCGCCCGCGACTATATCGGCCAGCGGCCGCTCCATTACAGCCATGGACGCGGCTTCTTCGCCTTCGCGTCGATGCCCAAGGGCCTGCACGCGCTGCCCGAAGTCCCGGTCGCGCCGGACCGAGAGGCGGTGGCGGGCTTTCTCGCGCTGATCCCGGAGGACGGTCCCGAGACCTTCTTCCACGGCGTCAGTAAAGTGCGCGCCGGCGAGATCGTCGCCGTCACTCGCGACGGACTGCGCGCGACGCGCTGGTGGGAGCCGCGCCCGCAATCGCTGGGGCTGAAGCGCCCGGACGATTATGCCGAGGCCCTGCGCGAGCAGCTCGACCGCGCCGTCGCAGCGCGCCTGCGCAGCGTCGGCCAGGAGGTCGCCTCCCATCTGAGCGGGGGCCTCGACAGCAGCGCCGTCACCGCCACGGCGGCCCGGCTGATGGCCCCGGCCGGCGGCCGGGTGACTGCGTACACCGCCGTGCCGCGCCAGGGCTATGACGCGAGCGGCGTCACGGGCGCCTTCGCCGACGAAGGCCCGCTCGCAGCCGCCGTGGCGGCCATGTATCCCAATATCGAACATGTCCGGGTGCCGAATGGCGGCTCGCCGATCGCCGGGCTGGACCGGCTCTTCTTCCTCTACGAGCGGCCGGTCCTCAATTTGTGCAACGGGGTCTGGAGCCACCGCATCATGGATCTCGCCCGGCAGCGCGGGCACCGGGTGCTTCTAACCGGCGCGCGCGGCAATATGAGCTTCAGCTATGACGGCATGCCGCTGCTGACCCAGCTGCTGTCGAGCGGCCGCCTGCTTCGGCTGGCGCGCGAATCCTGGGCGCTGGTGCGCAACGGCACGCGCGTCGGCACGGTCGCCGCCCAGGCGATCGGTCCGTTCACGCCGGTACCGCTGTGGCGGGCGATCAGCTTTCTGCGCGGCAAGGGGCGCAAGCTTCGCGATTATACGGCGATAAGCGCCGAGGCGATCGACGAGTTCCGGATCGCCGAGCGGGCGGCCGAGCGCGGGCTGGACCCGACCTACCGGCCCCGGCGCGACCCGTTCGAGACCCGCTTGTGGGTGCTGCGACGGGTCGATGCCGGCAATTACAACAAGGGCTATCTGGCCGGGTGGGGGCTGGATTTTCGCGATCCCACCGCGGATCGCCGGCTCGTCGAATTCTGCCTGGCCGTGCCCCCCGATCAATATCTGCGCAACGGGATACGCCGCGCCCTCGCCCGCACCGCCTTCGCGGACCGGCTGCCCCCGTCGATCGTCAACGAAACCCGCAAGGGTTACCAGGCAGCCGACTGGCACGAAGGGCTGGCGGCGGCAGGCGAGGAGCTCGGCGGCGAGCTGGGCCGGATCGAGGCTTGCGGCGAGGCCGGTTCCACGGTCGACCCGACGATGATGAAGGGGCTCGCCGCCGCTTTGCCGGCCGGTGGTTGGCACCTGCCCGGGGTGACCCGGAAATACCGCCTCGCCTTGCTGCGCGGCGTGTCGGCCGGACATTTCATCCGCAAGGCGGCGGGCTCCAACCAATAAGCCGGCGGCCGATGCGGTTGCCAAGCGCCATGGGACGGTTCATGACCCGGCGATGCTTTCTCAACGAACGCGCTATACAATCCGCGCGCTCCTCCATCTTGCCGATCGCTACGGCGAAGGGCCGGTCCAGCTGAGCGAGATCGCAAGCCGGCAGAACATCCCGCCCAAGTTCCTGACGGTGATGCTCTCGCAGATGATCCGGGAGGGACTGGTCGCCAGCCGCCGCGGCCGGGACGGCGGTTATTGGCTCGCCAGGCCGCCGGGCGAGATCAGCTACGGCTCGATCGTCCGCCTCACCCGCGGCTCGCTCGGCCTGCTCCCCTGCGCCAGCCGCTATCGCCACGAGACCTGCAGGAACTGCATCAGCGAGGATCAGTGCCGGCTGCACCGGGTGATGCTGATGGTGCGCGACGAGACGGCGCGGATCCTCGACGGGCTCAGCCTGGCCGACGCCATCCCGGAAGAACGGCTCTGGGAAGATCCGCTCTAGAGCAACAACCTGAACAGCGCCCCGCCGCTGTCGCTGGTGCCGACGCCGATCGAGCCGCGATGGGCGAGCACGACCTGACGGGCGAGGCTGAGCCCCACGCCGGTCCCCTTCTCCTTGGTGGTGAAGAAGGGCAGGAAGACGTCCTGGCGCAACGCCTCGGGCACGCCGGCGCCGTTGTCGGCGACCTCGATCTGGACTCGGGCCCCGGCCACCGCGGCGAAGGACAGCGACACCGCCGGCGCCGCGGCGTGATCGCGCGCCGCCTCGGCGGCGTTGCGCAGCAGGTTGATCAAGACCTGGCACATCAGATCCGGATCGGCGTCGAGCGTCAGCCGGTCGGGATTGACCTCGAGCGACAGCGCCACCCCCTCGGCGCCCTCGCCGGCGCGAAACAGGGCTTCCAGCTCTCGCGCCCAGGGCAGCACCTCGAAATGGCGGCGGCGGACAACCGGGGTGCGGCTGATCTGGCGATAGCTCTCGACGAAATGCATGACGCCGTCGGCGCGGCGGGCAAGGGTCTCGACCGCGGCGCGGGCGTCGGCGACGGCCGGATTGTCGCCTTTGTCGACCTCCGCCATCAGGCCGGCGGCGCTTTGCGCGAGCGAGGTGACCGGAGTCATCGAATTCATGATCTCGTGGGTGAGCACGCGGACGAGGTCGCTCTGCGCCGCGATCTCGACGGCGTTCAATTCGCCCTGGATCGGCTGCACGGCGACCACCCGGACCATCCCGCCGAGGCGGTGAACCGAGGCGGCGCTGACCATTGCCGTCTGCGGCAGCTCGTCGAACATCAAGGGGACGAGTCTCGGCTTGCCGATCGCATCGTCGCTCAAGGCGGCAGCGAAAGTTTCCCCATAGACGCGGAAATCCTCGATCCGGACGCCGTGGTGGCGGACGAAGAGCCGCCGCGCCGCCTTGTTGGCGAGCTCGACGCGGCCGTCGGCATCGACGGTCAGCAAAGGCGCCGGGGCGTCGTCGAGCACCGCCTCGCAGAAGCGGTTCGATTCCGTGAGCCGCAGCCGTTCGTCGCGCAGGCTCTTTATGCCCTCGTCGAGCGCCTCGCCAATGTCGGTGAAGCCGCTGCCGTCGGCGCGATGGGCGAAGCTTTGGGACAGGTCGCCCAGCCGCACCGCCTCGAGGAAGCGGGCGAGCTCCATGTTGGTGCGCTGGATGTAGCGCCACAATTCGTAGAGCGCCCACAGGCACAGGCCACCGGCGAGCAAGCGGGCGACGCCAAGCCCCTCGACGCCGAGGGCGCTGACGAAGACGAACAAGGCACCGAGCAGCAGCAGGGCCCGCCAGCCGAGCCCGGCGATGAAGCGGCTCCTAAAGCCCATGCTTGTCCATGCGGCGATAGAGCGAGGCGCGGGTAAGACCGAGCTCCTGCGCGGCGAGCGAGATGTTGTAGGCGTGGCGCTTCAAGGCCTGCTCGACCATCTGCCTTTCGGCGCGCTCGAGGTTCAGGTCGGCGCCGAGGCTCGGCGGCGTGCTCATCGCCGGCGGCCGCGGCGCGGTCGAGCGGGCGAGGGAGAAATCCTCGAAGGTGAAGGCGCCCTCGCCGGCGAGGATGACGGCGCGCTCGGCGGCGTGGCGGAGCGCGCGGACGTTGCCCGGCCAGTCATAGGCGACCAGGGCCGCCATCACCTCGGCCGGCAGCTCGCGCGCCGGCTTGCCGTATTTCTTCGCGTAAAGGGCGACATAATGGTCGACGAGCACCGGAATGTCCTCCCGCCGCTCCCGCAGGGGCGGCAGCTCGATCTCGACGGTGTTGAGGCGGAACAGCAGATCCTGGCGGAACAGGCCTTCATCGGCGAGCCGTTCGGGCGGCAAATTGGTGGCGGCGACGACGCGGACGTCGATCGCCACCGGCTTGTTGGCGCCGACCGGCACGATTTGGCGCTGCTCGAGCGCGGTCAGCAATTTGGGCTGGAGGTGGAGCGGGAGGTTGCCGACCTCGTCGAGGAACAGGGTGCCGCCGTCCGCGGCCTGGAGCCGGCCGATGCGGTCGCCGCGGGCGTCGGTGAAGGCGCCTTTGACGTGGCCGAACAATTCGGACTCGAACAGATTCTCGGCGACCGCGCCGAGATCGACCGAGACGAAGACGTTGCCGGCGCGCCGCGACTTGGAGTGCAGCTCCCGCGCGACCAGCTCCTTGCCGGTGCCGTTCTCGCCGAGGATCAGCACGTTCGCCTCGGTCGGGGCCGCCCGCTCGACCAGCGAATAGACCCGGCGCATCGCCGCCGACTGGCCGAGCAACGGCGTCTCGCCGCCGGCGGCGGGGGCGGAGATGGCGACGGCGCGCTTGCGCTCGGTCGCGGCGGCCTGGCGCGAGGTGCGCAGCGCCGCGGCGGTGCGGACGGTGGCGAGCAGCCGCTCGTTCGACCAGGGCTTGGAGACGAAGTCGGTGGCGCCGCGCTTCATCGCCTCGACCGCGATGTTGACCCCGCCATGGGCGGTGATCATCACCACAACCGCCTGGGGATCCTTGGCCAGGATCTCGCCGAGCCAGTGGAAGCCTTCGGCGGCATTGGTCGCGCCGCGGCCGAAATTGGCGTCGAGCAGGACGGCGTCGGCGCCGTCGCCGGCGATCGCCGCCATCGCGTCCTCGGGGGCCTGGAAGGTGGCGACCTCCTCGAACAGGTCGCGCAGGAGGAGGCGGGCGGACAGCAATATGTCCGGATCGTCGTCGATGACGATGCAGCGCCAGAACGGCTTACCCTCCCCAGCCACGGCCTTCTCCTACAAGCTGTCCGGGAACGGACAAACAATAATCGTGCCAATGGTGCCGCGCAGGGCGACCGCGGCGTCCGGGGGCGGACTCGCGGCGTCCGGAAGCGAACGGCCGCATCCGCCGATAATCGCCATTAATCGCCAATAATCGCGGCAAACCGCGCTTTTCCGCCATTGGCACGCCTCATGCTGGCGGGAAGCGACAGGGATATTGGAGACCTGCAATGGGTAAGCTCGAACCGTGGCTGGTCGCGGCGATCTGGGTGGGGACGGCGACCTTGCTGCCGATGGCGGCGCTCGAGCCGGCCAGCCTCGTCGCCGCCCGGGCCAGCGCCCGCCCGCTTGCGCCCGCCGCCTGCGTCGACGGCAGCGCCCACCTCGCCATGGGCTGTGCGAGCATTTCGCTGTGAGCCTGTCCGCCGCCGTACAGCCTAGTGTCCGGAATCGGACGCTCGCCGGCGGCGCGACCGGGAAAGACGGCCTGCGCCGCGGCCCGGTCGGTGGCATGATGATTGCTGGTGGTCCGGCATGAGGTTGGGATGAGCGTGATCAGGATCAAATCGAACGACAATGGGTCGCGGCCGGAAAGCGGCACCGGCATGGACAAGGTCGTGGCCTCCACCGGCCTGTCGCCGCGGACCAAGATCGCGATCGGCGCGGCGGCGGCGGTGCTGGCCGCGCTGCTTTTCTGGTGGTTCGCGCCGACCGCGGGCAGCCAGACGGTGGCGGCCGACCGGATCACCGTCTCGGCGGTGACCCGGGGGACTTTCGACGACTTCCTGCCGCTGCGGGCGCGGGTCGAGCCTTTGGTGACCGTCTATCTCGACGCGGTCGAGGGCGGCCGGGTCGAACGGATATTGGTCGAGGACGGCGCCATGGTGCAGCAGGGCCAGCTGCTCGCGGTGCTCTCCAACTCCGACCTCCAGCTCAGCCTGCTCGCCCGCCAGTCCGACGTGTCGCGCGAGGTCAACTCGATGCGCAGCCAGGAGCTGGCGCTCGCCCAGACCAGCATCCAGGACGAGCGCGCAGTGATCGAGGCGCAGCTCGCCGCCGACAAGGCGAGGCGCCAGTACGAGCTGCAGAAGCCGCTGATGGAGAAAGGTTTCATCCCGGCCAAGACGTTCAACGACAGCCGCGACGAATATCTTTCCCACCAGCGCCGCGCCGAGGTGCTGCGCCGGTCGCAGGCGGTCAACCGCAGGCTGCAGACCAGCCAGCTGGCGCAATTGCGGGCCTCGAACGCATCGCTGAGCGGCAGCCTCGACATCGCCCGCGCGACCCTCGACGCGCTCAACCTGCGGGCGCCGGTCGCGGGACAGCTCACCGCTTTCTCGATCCAGGTCGGCCAGTCGCTCAATCGCGGCGAGCGGCTCGGCCAGGTCGACAGCGCCGGCCGCAACAAGCTGGTCGCCTCGGTCGACGAATATTATCTCGGCCGCGTCCAGCCGGGCCAGACCGCCACCGTCGAGTCCGGCGGCAAGACCTATCGGGTCAAGGTCGCCAAAATCTACCCGCAGGTCCGCAACGGCGTGTTCGAGGTCGATCTCCATTTTGTCGGCGCCGAGCCGCCGGCGCTGAATCGCGGCCAGACGCTGCAGACCAAGCTGACCCTGGGCGATCCGACCCCGGCGAGGCTGATTCCCAACGGGGCCTTCTACAACGAGACCGGCGGCGCCTGGGTGTTCGTGGTCGCCCCGGACGGCGGCGAAGCGGTCAAGCGCAACGTCCGCCTCGGCCGGCGCAACGCCGATTATATCGAGGTGCTCGAGGGGCTGGAGCCCGGCGAGCGCGTCATCACCTCCCCCTATACCGGTTTCGCCGACAAGGATCGGCTGGACCTCGAGCGCTGACGAAGGAGCGAAAGCCGATGCTGAGCATGCGTGAATTGTCGCGGGTCTACCGCACCGATACCGTCGAAACGACCGCCCTGGACCGGATCGACCTCGACATTGCCGACGGCGAGTTCGTCGCGATCATGGGCCCGTCGGGCTGCGGCAAGTCGACCTTGCTGAACGTCATCGGCATGCTCGATTCGCCGACCAGCGGTTCCTACGTGTTCGACGGCCTCGAGGTGGCGGGGCTGCCCGAGGGCAAGCTCGCCAACGTCCGCAAGCAGAATATCGGCTTCATCTTCCAGAGCTTCAACCTGGTCGACGAATTGAGCGTCCGCGAGAATATCGAGCTCGCCTTGCTCTACCACGACGTCCCCGCTTCCGAGCGGCGCGCGCGGGTCGAGGCGGTGATGGACAAGGTCGGCGTGGCCCACCGCGCCAAGCACCGGCCGAGCCAGCTCTCCGGCGGCCAGCAGCAGCGCGTCGCCGTCGCCCGCGCCCTCGTCGGCAACCCCAAGCTGATCCTCGCCGACGAGCCGACCGGCAACCTCGACACCCAGCATGGCGAGGAAGTGATGAAGATGATCCAGGCCTTGAACCGCGAGGGCTCGACCATCGTCATGGTCACCCACTCGCCGGCCCATGCCGATTATGCCGGCCGCGTCGTCAACATGCTCGACGGCCGCATCCTCATCGAGCGGCGCAGGGCGGCGTGAGGGGTTGCGGCGCCTTAATTCCTCCCCGCGATTTCGCGGGGAGGGGGACCGCGCGGAGCGCGGTGGAGGGGTTCTCCGGAGTCAGCAAGGCCCCTCCACCATGCTTTTCATGGTCCCCCTCCCCTGCAAATGCAGGGGAGGAATTTAGAGTTCGCCCCCTCCTCCTCCTCCTTTCCGCCGCGGCGGCCATCGTCCCCGCCGCCGCGGCGGAAGCCGGCGAGCGCCAGCGCGCCACCGTGCTGATGAGCGAGGATGAGGGGACGCGGAGGTTCCAGGAGGAATGGGGCTATAGCGACGCGGTCGTTGCCGGCGACGCCATCTACCTCAGCGGCATCGTCGTCGGGCTGCGCGACGGCGAGGCGCTGGAAGCGGCGTATGAGCGCACCTACAAGCAGATCGGCGCGATCCTGAAGCGGGCCGGGGCGAGCTGGGACGATGTCGTCGACATCACCAGCTTCCACACCGACGTCACCGCGCAGATGCCGGCGATCGTCGCCGTCCACAAACGCTACGTCAAAGCCCCCTATCCGGCCTGGACCGCGATCGATGTCGACCGGCTGATCCCGGAGCGCGGCATCACCGAGATCAAGATCGTCGCGAAGCGGCCGGCGCCGACGGCGCGGTAGCAGGGGGGAAGTCGATGCGGGCGATGTGGCGCAACTATCTGACCGTCGCTCTCCGGGCGCTGGCGAGCAACAAGGTCTATGCGGCGATCAACATCGGCGGCCTGGCGCTGGGGCTCGCCGGTTGCCTGCTGATCCTGGGCTACGTGCGTTACGAGCGGAGCTACGACAGCTGGCTCGCCGACAACGGCCGAATCTATCAGGTCCAGTCGAGGATCCACCCGCCGGGCCAGCCGGACGTGCTTACGCAGGCGACCCCGTTTCCCCTGGACGAAAGCCTTCCCGGCGGCTTTCCGGAGATCGAAGCGGTGACCTCGGTCTCGACCGGCAAGACCGTGACCGAGCGCGACGGCCAGCCGGTGTTCATCGACGCGACCACCGTCGACGGCGACTTCTTCAAGGTTCTTGCCCTGCCCTTCGCGCAGGGCTCGGCGGCGACGGCGCTTCCCGACTCCAACTCGATCGTGCTGACCGAGAGCGAGGCGATCCGCCAATTCGGCACGGCCGATGCGATGGGCAGGTCGTTCAGCCTCGGCGCCGGGCCGGGCAAGCGCGACTATAAGGTGAGCGGCGTGCTTCGCGACCTGCCGCGCAACACCAGCTTGCGGGTCGGCATCATCTACCGCCGGGCCCTTGCCGATGTCCCGCCGGAGCTTCGCGGCTGGGGCAATTACGACCAGCTCCATTATGTCAGGCTGCGTCCCGGCGCCGATGCCGCGACGATCAATGCCGGGATCCCCGCCTGGAAGAAGCGGGTGATGACGCCCGAGGTGATCGACGGCAAGCCGGTCTCGCTGGCCGATGTCTTCGAGTTCCGCCTCGTGCCGCTTCGCGACGTCCATCTCGGCGAGACCCAGACCGCCGCGCTGACTCCGGGCGGCGACCCGCGCGCCCTGGCGACCTTCGCGATCGTCGCGCTGCTGACGCTCGGCATGGCGGTGATGAACTTCGTCAATTTGAGCACCGCGCGGGCCACCCAGCGCGCGCGCGAAGTGGCCCTGCGCAAGGTGCTGGGCGCCAGCCGGCGGCAGTTGATCGTCCAGTTCCTCGGCGAGAGCCTGCTGATCTCCGCCGTGGCGATGGCGATCGCGCTCGCGATCGTCGAGCTGGCGATGCCCTGGGTCAGCCAGGTGATCGGGGCGGATATGCGGGTCGCCTATCTGGGCGAGGGTGGAATGCTGCTACCCGCACTCGCCCTTCTCGCGGCGACCGGGCTGGTGGGCGGCCTCTATCCCGCTCTCTACCTCAGCCGGTTCAAGCCCGCGCCATTGCTGCGCGCCGGCCCGGTCTCGGTCGAGACGCCCGGAAGCGGGCGGCTGCGGGCGGCGCTGGTCCTCGCTCAGTTCGCGGTCGCCATCGGGCTGATCGCGAGCACGGCGGTGATCTGGTCCCAGACCCGCTTCGTGGAGCAGGTCGATCCCGGCTATCGCCGCGACGGACTGGTCCAGATCGCCAACGCCTGGCGCTTCACGCAGGGCTCCGAATATGAGGCGGCGCGCGCGGAGATGCTCGCCATCCCCGGAATAACCGCCACGGCCCGGACCGGCATCGGGCTGGGCTCGACCGAGACCTCGGTCCGGCTGATGCGGGCCCTCGGCGCGGCAGAGCATGTCTCGATGGGCTTCCACAGCGTCGATTCCGAATTTCTGCAGACGATGGACATCGAGCTGCTCGCCGGACGGCTGCTCGGCGACCGCTTCGCCGCCGATCGCGTGACCGGCAGCACCGGCGAGCTCGTCGCCCGCGGGATCAATGTCGTGGTCAATCGCTCCGCCGCGAGGAAGCTCGGCCACCGCAGCCCGCAGGCGGCGGTCGGCCAGGTCGTCGAGGTTGCGTTCGACGGCTTCAACATGGTCCCGGCGAGGATCGCGGGGGTGGTCGAGGACACCCGCATCCGCACCGCGCGCGAGGCGATCGAGCCGATGGTCTTCGCCTACGACCCCGAGAAGACGAGCCAGGTGCTCGTCCGTTACGCCGCGGCCAGGCCGGGCGAGGTGATGGCGGCGCTGAACAAGGTCTGGCGCAAGTTCGAGCCCGAAATTCCGTTCGAGGCGCGCTTCGCCGACGATATCGTCCGCGAGCTTTATGCCGCCGAGCGGGGGCGGACGATCCTGTTCGCCGGCTTCTCGCTGCTCGCGATCGCGATCGCCTGCTTCGGCCTGTTCGGTCTCGCCTCGTTCACGACCGAGCGCCGGACGAAGGAGATCGGCATCCGCAAGGTGCTGGGCGCGAGGGTGCGCGACATCGTGCGGCTGCTGACCTGGCAATTCTCCAAGCCGGTCGTGCTGGCGAACCTGATCGCCTGGCCGGTCGCCTGGTGGGCGATGCGCGACTGGTTGAACACGTTCGACGCGCGCATCGCGCTTTCCCCCGGGCCGTTCGTGCTGGCCGGAGCGCTCGCCCTCGCCATCGCGATCGCCACCGTCGCCGGCCACGCGCTGCGAGTCGCCCGCCGCAACCCGATTCACGCTCTGCGCTACGAGTAGGAGCCCCAAAGATGTGGAAGAATTATCTGACCGTCGGCATCCGGGCGCTGGCCAAGAACCGGACCTACGCCTTCATCAACATCTTCGGCCTCGCCATCGGCATGGCGGCGTGCCTGCTGATCCTGCTCTTCGTGCGCTACGAGATGAGCTACGACAAATGGCTGCCGGGCGCCGAGAACGTCTACCAGATCCAGAGCTGGTACAAATCGAGCGAGACCGGCCAGGAAGCCCAGCTCCAGATGACCCCCTATCTGGCGGGCAAGCGCATCGCGAAGGATTTCCCGCAGGTCGAAAAGGAGGTCTACGTCAACGACAACGGGCCGGTCTTCACCAAGGACGGGCAGGCGACCTCGACCGAGGATTATCTCTGGGTCGACAGCAATTTCCTCGAGGTGATCGCGCTGCCGATGGCCTATGGCGACGTCGGCGCGCTCAGCCAGCCCAACACCGCCGTCCTGACCCGCAGCGAGGCTCGCAAGCGCTACGGCACCGACAATGTCGTCGGCCGGACGATGACCCTGATCAGCCGGGGCGTTTCGCGCGACTTTCGAATCACCGGCGTGCTCGAGGACCTGCCCAAGAATTCGCATCTCGAGATCAATGCGCTCGCCCGCATCGATTTCGTGGCCTACAATGCCGACACGCCCCAGGTGCTGGATTGCTGGGGCTGCCAGAACGGCTATGTCTACGTGAAGCTTCGGCCGGGCGCCGACCCCAAGACGATCCAGGCGGGCTTCCCGGCCTGGGAGAAGCGCAACATCCCCGACGAGAATGCGGGCGAAGCGCGCTTCAACGCCGGCGACGACCAGGACTGGCATATCGTCAACGTGCGCGACGTTCATCTCGGCCGGGCGCAGGCCGGGGCGATGTCGCCCGGCAACGACCGCCGCACGATCGTCACCTTCGCCGTGATCGCCTTGCTGATCCTCGGCATGGCGGTGGTGAACTTCACCAACCTGGCCACGGCGCGCGCCAGCCAGCGCGCGCGGGAGGTGGCGCTCAGGAAGGTGCTCGGCGCGACCCGAAAGCAGCTGATCGTGCAGTTCGTCGGCGAATCCGTCCTGATCGCCTTCGTCTCGATGCTTATCGCCCTGGCGCTGGTCGAGCTGCTGGTGCCGCCGTTTTCGGGATTCCTCGACGCGTCGCTCGACCTCACTTATTTCGGTGCCGGCGGTATCGCCGTGCCGGCGCTGCTGCTGGTGCTGACCGTCGGCGTGCTCGGCGGCCTCTACCCGGCCTTCTTCCTGTCGCGCTTCCAGCCCGCCTCGGTGCTGAAGGCGAACAAGAGCTCGGCCGAGACGCCCGGCTCCGGGCGGCTGCGGATCATACTCGTCGTCGCCCAGTTCGCGGTGTCGATCGGCCTGATCATCTGCACCGCGGTGATCTACGGCCAGACCGTCTACGCGCGCACCGTCGATCCCGGCTACGACCGAAGCCGCATCCTCCAGGTCGACGAGCTGGCCCGCTACGCTCTGATCGACAAGGGCGAGCTGATCGCCGAGCGCGCCTCGCGCGTACCCGGAGTCGAGGCGGTCGGTCGCACGACGATCGGGGTCGCCACCGACAATAACAGCAATACCGGCGTCATGGTGCCCGGCAATTCAGAGCCGATCACCATCGGCACCTATCAGGTCGACACCGGCTTCCTGGACGCGATGGGGCTTCGGCTCGCGGCCGGACGCTGGTTCGACAGGAGCCGCCCCCTCGACGACATGACCCTGCCCTACCCGCCCAATCCCGAAGCGCAACGGGCGCTCGCGCAGCGCGGCGGCAATATCGTCGTCAACGAGCTGGCCGCGAAGCGGCTCGGCTTCGAGCGGCCGCGCGAGATCATCGGCAAGACCTTCCGCGCCGCCATCGTCGACAACGAAATCGGGCTGGTGCCGGTCACCGTCATCGGAGTCGTCAGGGATTCGCGCTTCCGCTCGGTCAAGCTGCCGCTCGACCCGATCATGTTCGCGAACGTGCGCAGCGGCCACAGCCACATGATCGTCCGGTTCAAGGGCGATCCGGCGGCCGCGCGCGCGGGCGTCGAGCGCATGTGGAAGGGGATCACCAGCGACGTGCCGTTCACCGCGGAGTTCAGCGACGACATCATGCTGGAGCTCTATGAGGCGGAGGATGCCCGGGCGAAGACCTTCGCCGGCTTCGCCCTGCTCGCGGTCGTCGTCGCCTGCCTCGGCCTGTTCGGGCTCGCCGCCTTCACCGCCGAGCGGCGGACCAAGGAGATCGGTATCAGGAAGGTGCTCGGCGCGCGCTCGCGCGACATCGTCCGGCTGCTCGCCTGGCAATTCTCCAAGCCGGTGATCATCGCCAACCTGATCGCCTGGCCGGTCGCCTGGTGGGTGATGCGCGACTGGCTGAACGGCTTCGAGGCCAGGATCGACCTGGGCCCGGGTCCGTTCGTGATCGCGGGCGGCCTCGCCCTGGCGATCGCGCTCGGCACCATCGCCG
This sequence comes from Allosphingosinicella sp., assembly GCA_036378975.1. Classification (GTDB taxonomy): domain Bacteria; phylum Pseudomonadota; class Alphaproteobacteria; order Sphingomonadales; family Sphingomonadaceae; genus Allosphingosinicella. The sequence continues at coordinate 40,744 of DASUVK010000092.1, forward strand.
GCCACGCCTTCAAGGTGGCGAGGGCCAACCCGATCCACGCGCTTCGCTACGAATGAGCTTCAACGGAGGAAGGCCAATGCGCGCTCCGATTCTCCTTCTTGCCGCCCTCGGTTCGCTTGCCGCCGCAGCCCAGGGCGCCGCGACGGCCGCCCGGTCGAGCTTCGATTCGATCGAATTGCGGGGCGGCGGGACGGTCACCGTTCGGCACGCCCCCGTGCGCCGGGTAACGGTGCGCAGCGGCGGCGCGGACCGGGCGGTCCGTTACGAAGGCGACAAGCTGGTGATCGACCGGTGCCGCCGTCCGTGCCTCGCCGGCCACCGGATCGAGGTCGAGGTCGCCACTCCCCGAATCTCGGGGCTGGCGGTGACCGACGGAGGGCTGATCCAGCTCGTCGGCGGCTTCCCTTCCCAGACCGAGATGGCGGCGGCGGTGAGCAGCGGGGGTGTGATCGATATGCGGCGGCTCGGCGCCGCGCAGGTGACGGCTGCCGTGTCCCAGGGCGGCCGGATCCTCGCCAGCGCGGGCCGCGAGCTGACCGCGGCGGTGCTGGACGGGGGGATCGTGACTTATTGGGGCGACCCCAAGGTGACGTCCTCGGTGCGCCGGGGCGGGGCAGTGGTCAGAGGCGCCGCCGCCGACCTGGGGCGGCCCATCGCCCAGCTCGACCCGGCAATGCCGGCGCCGCCCATCCCTTCGCACAGCCGCTAAGACGGGCGGTGCGCGAGGCCTTGCCTGGCCCGGAAGGAGACAGACGATGTGGAGGAACTATCTGACCGTCGCCATCCGGGCCCTGATCAAGAATCGCACCTACGCGTTCATCAACATCTTCGGCCTGACGATCGGCCTTGCCGCCTGCCTCAGCGTCTACCTCTACATACGCTACGAGACGAGCTACGATGCCTGGCTCGCCGACGCCGATCGCACCTTCCAGCTCCAGCAGTGGATCGTCGAGGGCGAGGAGGGGCTCGAGCCCGGCGGCACCCAGATGACCTCCTATCTTTCGGGGCAGCGGTTGCGGCAGTTCTCGCAGGTCGAGCGAGTCGTGTATGTCGGCCGTCAGCAGCCTGTCATCCTCCAGGACGGCCATGGCACCCTTAGCGAAGACTTCGTGTTCGTCGACGGGCCGCTGTTCGAGGTGCTTCGAATCCCGTTCCTCCGCGGCGACCCGCGCACCGCCCTCGCCGCGCCCGGGACGATGGTTCTGACCGCGAGCGAGGCGCGCCGCCGCTTCGCGACGATCGACGCGGTCGGGCGAACCCTGTCGCTGGCAACCTCCAAAGGCACCACCGACTACCGGATCGCCGGAGTCGTCCAGGACCCGCCGCGCAACAGCCACCTCGCCTTGTCGGTGGTGGCCCGGGCGGACTTCGAGACCCTTTTCGGGGCGACCAATCCGTTCCTCACCGGATGGATGCCGAAGAACGGCTGGGTCTATGCTCGGCTGAGGCCCGGCGCCGACGTCGCCGAGATCGCGCGCCAGATGCCGGCCTGGGAAAAACGCAACATCCCGGACTCGATCGTCGGCGGCGAGCGTTCGAATCTCGGCGCCAACGTCGACTGGCGGCTGGTCAACGTGCGCGATCTCCATCTCGGCGAAGCGCCCAACGGCATGCGGCCGGGCAACGATCGCGGGACGATCACCGCGCTCGCGGTGGTCGGGGCGCTGATCCTGGCCCTGGCCGCGATCAACTTCGTCAACCTCGCCACCGCCCGGGCCAGCCGGCGTGCCCGCGAGGTGGCGCTGAGGAAGGTGCTCGGTGCGTCGCGGCGGCAGCTGATCCTCCAATTCCTCGGGGAGTCGATGCTGCTCACCGCCTTCGCCGTTCTGCTCGCGCTCGCCCTGGTCGAAATGCTCGTCCCCTGGCTCAACGCCTTTCTCGGCGCCGGGCTCGCCGTCCGTTATTTCGGGGAAGGGGGCCTGCTTCTGCCGGCCCTCGGACTGGTCCTTCTCGTAGGCGGCGCCGGAGGCCTCTATCCGGCCTTCGTGCTGTCGCGCTTCCGGCCGGCGGCGGTTCTCAAGGCCAACAAGTCGTCGAGCGATGCGCCGGGTTCCGGCCGGCTGCGCAACGTCCTCGTCGTCGGCCAGTTCGCCGTGTCCATCGCCCTCATCATCTGCACGGCGATCATCTACGCGCAGACGGTTTTCGCCCGTACCATCGACCCCGGCTACCGGCGCGACGGCATCATCCAGATCGGCAACGTCTACCGAGCGGCACTGCGCCCGGCGATGGACACCTTGTTGCGCGAGATCGGCCAGGTCGAAGGGGTCACTTCGCTCGGCCGTTCGACGATCGGAGTCGCCACCTGGGGCATGGAGAATATGACGGTGACCGCGCCGGGCGCGGCGGAGGCCGTCGAGTTCGAGCTCTACCGTGTGGATCCCCCCTTCTTCCGCACGATGGGCATCGAGACGGTTGCCGGCCGCACCTTCGACGCGAACCGGGTGAGGGACGACAGCACCGTCGCCGGCAATCCGCCGTCGGACGAGGCGGTCGCGGCGATGGCCAAGCGCGGGTACAACGTCGTCCTCAACGAGCTTGCCGCGCGGCAACTGGGCTTCAAGACGCCTGCGCAGGCGCTCGGCCGCACCCTCCTTGCCGACGCCGGCGACGTCGAGACCGTCGGACGGACACCGGTGACCGTGATCGGAGTCATCGGCAACAGCCGCTTCCGCTCGATTCGCGATCCTGTCGCCCCGATGATCTTCCTCTACGACCGCTATCAGCCGAGCTGGCTGCTGGTCCGCTACTCCGGCAATTCGGCCGAGGTGCGTGAGCGGATCGAGCGGGTGTGGAAGCGGATCGCGCCGGAGGTTCCGTTCGAGGCCGAGTTCAGCGCCGACATCGTCGCCGACCTGTACAATGCCGAGGAGTCGCGCGGGATCGTCTTCGCCATCTTCGCGCTGCTGGCGATCATGGTCGCCTGCCTCGGCCTGTTCGGCCTTGCCGCCTTCACCGCCGAGCGGCGGACCAGGGAGATCGGCATCCGCAAGGTGTTCGGCGCCCGCGTGCGCGACATCGTGCGCCTCCTCGCCTGGCAATTCTCAAAGCCGGTGATCATCGCCAACCTGATCGCCTGGCCGGTCGCCTGGTGGGTGATGCGCGACTGGCTCAACAATTTCGACGCGCGCATCGACCTAAGCCCCGGCCCGTTCCTGCTGGCCGGCGCCCTGGCCCTGGCGATCGCGCTCGGCACCATCGCGAGCCACGCCTTCAAGGTGGCCCGCGCCAACCCCATCCACGCCCTTCGCTACGAGTAGGACCCAAATCATGTGGCGCAATTATCTGACGGTCGGCCTGCGGGCGCTGGCGAAGAACAAGACCTATGCCTTCATCAACGTGTTCGGGCTGGCGCTAGGCCTCGCCGCCTGCCTGATGATCCTGCTCTACGTGCGCTACGAGCTCGGCTACGACAAATGGCTGCCGGGCGGCGAGAACGTCTACCAGCTGCAGACCTTCTACCATGACAAGCAGACCGGCGAGGACCTCAACCTGCAGATGGCGTCCTACGTCGCCGGTACCGCGCTGAGGAAGGATTTCCCGCAGGTCGACAAGATGGTCTACGCCTCCGGCGGCGGCTTTACGGTGATCCGCAAGGGCGAGGCGATCGCGGTCGAGAACGGCTCGCTGGTCGACGGCCCCTTCTTCGACGTCGTCCGGCTGCCGCTCGCCAAAGGCGATCTGGCGACGGCGCTCAGCGAGGTCGGCTCGGTGGCGCTTTCCGAGAGCACGGCGACCAAATTGTTCGGCGCGGAGAATCCGGTCGGCCAGACGCTGACGGTGATGCTGCGCGGCAAGGCGGTCGATCATCGCGTCACCGCCGTGTTCGAGGATCTGCCGAAGAATTCGCACATGCGCTGGAACATGCTCGCTCGCTACGATCCGGTCAGCTACAGCGCCGAGCAGCCCGATTTCCTCACCCAATGGGGCTGGCAGTCCGGCTGGCATTATGTCGCCCTGAGGCCGGGCACCGACCCGGCCGACATCCACAAGCAGCTTCCCGCCTGGGAGAAACGCAACATCAAGGATGAGAATTTCGGCGACCGCAAATACAATGCGGGCGACGAGCAGGACTACAAATTGGTCAACGTCCGCGACGTCCATCTCGGCGAGGCGCAGAACGGCGCCGCCACGCCCGGCAACGACCGCCGCACCATCATCACCTTCGGCATCGTCGCCGCGCTCATCCTCGGCATGGCCTGCGTCAACTTCACCAATCTCGCCACCGCCCGCGCCAGCCAGCGCGCCCGCGAGGTCGCGCTGCGCAAAGTGCTCGGCGCCAACCGCAAGCAGCTGATCGTCCAGTTCCTCGGCGAGTCGATCCTGGTCGCGGCGCTGGCGATGGTGGTCGCGCTGGCGATGGTCGAATTGCTGCTCCCCTATTTCTCGGCCTTCCTCGACGCCGATCTCGGCATCGCTTATTGGGGCGCGGACGGGCTGCTGCTGCCGATCCTCGGCCTGGTCCTGCTCGTCGGCGCGGCCGGCGGGCTCTACCCGGCCTTCTACCTGTCGCGCTTCCAGCCCGCGCAGGTGCTCAAGGCGAACAAGGGCTCGGCCGAGGCGGCGGGCTCGGGGCGGCTGCGCAACATCCTGGTCGTCGCGCAGTTCGCGGTGTCGATCGGGCTGATCATCTGCACTGCGATCGTCTACGCCCAGACCGTCTACGCGCGCACCGCGGACCCGGGCTACAAAAGGGAAGGTCTTCTCCAGGTCTCGGGAATCGGGCGGCGCCAGCTCGTCCCGCTCGGCGACACCCTGGTGCGCCAGATCGAGCGCGTCCCCGGCGTCGTTTCGGTCGGCCGCACCAATATCGGCATCGCCACGCCCAACAGCTCCAGCACCGGAGTCCAGGTCCCCGGCAATCCGGAGCCGGTGACGATCGGCATCTACAATATCGACTACAAGTTCCTTCCCACCATGGGGGTGAAGCTGCTCGCCGGTCGGAATTTCGACGAGAGCCGGCCGATGGACGACGCCACCACACCCTTCCCCGAAGTGCCCGAGGCGGAGCGCGCCCTGGTGGCGCGGGGCGCCCATATCGTGATCAACGAGCTGGCCGCGAAGCGGATGGGCTTCGCCAGCCCCCGCGAGGCGGTCAACAAGCAGATCAAGATCTCCTACGACGAGGAATATGGCGGCATACTGCCAGCGACGATCATCGGCGTCGTCCAGGATTCGCGCTTCCGCTCGATCCGCGAGCCGATCGATCCGATCATGTTCCGGATCGAGAAGGGCGGGCTCGACGCGATCCTCGTCCGCTATGACGATGCGGATCCGCAGCGTATCCGCGCCGACATCGAGCGGATCTGGAAGCGCGTCGCCTCCGACGCCCCGTTCGACGCCAAGTTCAGCGAAGACATCATCAAGGAGCTCTACGAGAATGAAGAGGCCCGGGCGAAGACCTTCGCCGGCTTCGCCCTGCTCGCCGTCGTCGTCGCCTGCCTCGGCCTGTTCGGGCTCGCCGCCTTCACCGCCGAGCGGCGGACCAAGGAGATCGGCATCAGGAAGGTGCTCGGCGCTCGCTCCCGCGACATCGTCCGGCTGCTCGCCTGGCAATTCTCCAAGCCGGTGATCATCGCCAACCTGATCGCCTGGCCGGTCGCCTGGTGGGTGATGCGCGACTGGCTCAACGGCTTCGACGCACGCATCGACCTCGGGCCGGGGCCGTTCCTGGTGGCGGGCCTGCTCGCCCTCGCCATCGCCGTCGGCACGATCGCCGGCCACGCCCTCAAGGTCGCCCGCTCCAACCCCATCCACGCGCTGAGGTACGAGTGACCTGCCCTGACCACCCGCTTCGCGAGTAGGGAGGGCAAACGGCCCTTCGCAGGCGACTGCCAAGTCATTACAGCGCTAGCGATGACCAAGCCCGACGAAGACAGGCTGAAGCTGAGGAGCCGCCTCATCATCGGCGGCATTGCCGGCTTGGTCGGCACGATGGCGATGACGGCGGCGATGCGGCGCCTCCACCGGCGGCTGCCGGCTCAGGAACGCTATCCGCTGACGCCGCGCGAGATCGTCGATTCGGGCTCGAAGCAGCTCGGCGTGCCGATCGTCGGCGAGGCGGCGAAGGACGTCACCACCGCCGCCCATTTCGCTTACGGCGCGGCGATGGGCGCGATGATCGCGGCGATGAACCCCGATCCGAAGAAGCGCACCGGCGCGGCGGCCGGGGCGGCGATCTGGCTGGCCAGCTATATGGGCTGGATCCCGGCGGTGGGGACGCTCGAGCCGGCGACGAAGCATCCGGCCCGGCGCAACCTGCTGATGATCGGGGTGCATCTGGTGTGGGGCGCGGCGACGGCCGCGGCGATGCGCGAGCTGAGGGCGGCGCGCGAAACCCTCTTCCGGGACGGGCCGGGCAAGGACGCGCCGCGCAGCTAATTGGGGACAGCTACCGAATTCCCCCCCGCGGCGGCGCGGCCGCTCGCACGACGGTAAGTGGAATTCGGTAGCTGTCCCCAATTAGTCGACGTGCGGGTTGACCGCGGGCGGGTCGCTGGCCGGGAAGCTCTCGTCCGAGGCCTGGTCGACCTGCTCCCAGTCCTTGGGCGGGTCGCGCATCGCGTCCGGGCCGGCGG
>DASUVK010000093.1:0-97361 GCA_036378975.1 Allosphingosinicella sp.
GACCGGTGCGCGGCGAATGCACGAAAGGTGCGCCGGCCGCGAGCACTTGCGCATAACCTTCGGCGGCCGCGGCCAGGCCCGGGTCCCATTGCAGCGGCGGCGCGCCGAACTGGGCGCGTTCGGAATTGTGGGCCGCGAGGCTTGGGCCGGCGAGGTCATAATTCTGGCCCTCGTCTGCATCGGCACGGCCGTCGCCAATGCGAGCGAGACCACTGCGAGCCGCATCAACAAGGGAAGCACAGTCAAGGCCTTCCCTGTCCGCATAGCAAGCCATTGCGCCGCCGACTCCTTTACAGCTGGTTGCCGAGGCGAGCGCAGGACTCTAAGTCCGGCGAAGCGGATGGGTGGCCGAGTGGCTTAAGGCAGCGGTCTTGAAAACCGCCGTGGGTGCAAGCCCACCGTGGGTTCGAATCCCACCCTGTCCGCCGGTGATTCCCGCGATGGCGCCGCACGCGGCGCACGGAAGGATCGCCGGTTCGCCTCCCGCTAGGACGCTTCCGGTCGGGCGGGCGTGTCGCAGGGCGTGATCTTGCCCTGGCGATCGACCCGAAAGCCGAGCTGGACGGCCGCCAGCGATTTCGCTCCCAGTTCCTCCAAATCCGCCTCGACGCAGGAAAATTCCGAGCTGGCGGGCGTCACGCCGGCTTTCGGGCTGGCGGCAAGCACGCTGCGGATCTTGCCGCTCGAATCGTAAAAGACGCGTATCCTCACAGCCGCCCCCTCCTAGATATCGTGGAAAATCGCATAGAGCACATAAGTGACGATGAACCGCGCACCGGGCGGCGGATTGCCCATGTCGTGGCAGGTTATCGCCACCCGATGGGAGAGGCTCGTATCAGCCTCCTGCACGACGATCACCTGGGGGATTTCCAGCCCGGCTTTGGCGTTTTGGATGCCGGGAGAATCGATGTCGACTTCGACCACGAGAGGGACGGCCTGCCACTCGACGAGCCATCGCGGCCTCGCCCGGCGGCTCAGGTCCCGGTTGAAAGGCGGATGGGCGTTCTGCATCGACCAGAAAAAGGTCTGTCCGGTCTCGATCGTCGCCGTGAACTGCTCGACCACGCCTGCCATATCGCCCCCTTCCGCCGATGCATCCGAAATCCGGTCCCCGAAAGACCATATCAAACTCGCCGCAACCTGTCTTGAGGGAGCGCGCGGCGGAAAGGCGTGCAAGGCGACCGGCCGGCGTCCGGCGTTCGCAACCAGCCCATTGGCGCGGACGGTACCGACTTTCCTCCCTCGCCATGACCGGCTAGGCGGCAAGGCGGACGAACGACGAGGAATTCGATGGCCCAACCGACCACCCTGCCCTTCGACTGGGAGGATGCGTTCGCGCTCGACGCGCAGCTCGCCGACGAGGAGCGGATCGTCCGCGACACCGCCCAGGGCTATGCGCAGGAGAAATTGCAGCCGCGGGTGACCGAGGCGTTCCTCGAGGAGAGGTTCGACCGCGAGATCATGTCGGAAATGGGCGAGCTGGGGCTGCTCGGCGCGACCATTCCCCACGAATATGGCGGCGCGGGGCTCAATTACGTCAGCTACGGGCTGGTCGCGCGCGAGGTTGAACGCGTCGACAGCGGCTATCGTTCGGCGATGAGCGTCCAGTCGTCGCTGGTCATGCACCCGATCCACGCCTACGGCTCCGAGGAGCAAAGGCGCAAATGGCTGCCGGGGCTGGCGAAAGGCGAGCTGATCGGCTGCTTCGGGCTCACCGAGCCGGACGCGGGCTCTGATCCCGGCGGGATGCGGACGCGGGCGCAGAAGGTGCAGGGCGGCTATCTGCTGTCCGGCTCGAAGATGTGGATCACCAACTCGCCGATCGCCGACGTCTTCGTCGTCTGGGCCAAGTCGGACGCGCATGACGGCAGGATCCGCGGCTTCCTGCTCGAAAAGGGGATGAAGGGCCTCAGCGCGCCGAAGATCGGCATGAAGCTCAGCCTGCGCGCCTCGATCACCGGCGAGATCGTCATGGACGGGGTCGAGGTGCCGGAGGAGAGCCTGCTGCCCAACGTTTCCGGGCTCAAGGGGCCCTTCGGCTGCCTCAACCGGGCGCGCTACGGCATCGCCTGGGGCTCGATGGGGGCCGCCGAGGCCTGCTACGAGGCGGCGCGGCGCTACACCCTGGACCGCAAGCAGTTCGGCCGGCCGCTCGCCGCCACCCAGCTGGTGCAGCTCAAGCTGGCCAACATGGTCACCGAGATCAGCCTCGGCCTGCAAGCGGCGCTCAGGGTCGGACGGCGGATGGACGAGGGCGAGCTGATCCCCGAGACGATCAGCCTCATCAAGCGCAACAATGTCGGCAAGGCGCTCGACATCGCCCGGGCGGCGCGCGACATGCACGGCGGCAACGGCATCTCGGCCGAATTCCAGGTGATGCGCCACGCGATGAACCTCGAGACCGTCAACACCTACGAAGGCACCCACGACGTCCACGGCCTCATCCTGGGGCGGGCGATCACGGGGATTTCCGCCTTCTGATGGACCAGCCCCTCGCCGGCCTCAAGGTGGTCGAGCTCGCCCGCATCCTCGCCGGGCCGTGGGCCGGCCAGCTGCTCGCCGATCTCGGCGCCGAGGTGGTGAAGGTGGAGCGGCCGGGCACCGGCGACGATACCCGCCATTGGGGGCCGCCGTTCGGACCCGACGGCGCCTCGGCCTATTTCCACAGCTGCAACCGCGGCAAAAGGTCGGTGGCGATCGACCTCGATACGCCCGAGGGCCAGGCGCAGATTCGCACCGTCGCCGCCGACGCCGACGTGCTGATCGAGAATTTCAAGGTCGGCAGGCTGGCCCGATACGGGCTCGACTATTCTTCCCTCTCGGCGCTCAACCCGCGCCTTGTCTATTGCTCGATCACCGGCTTCGGCCAGACCGGACCCTATGCCGGCCGGGCCGGCTACGATTTCGTCATTCAGGCGATGGGCGGGGCGATGTCGCTGACCGGCGAGCCGGACGGCGAGCCGCAGAAATCCGGGATCGCCTATGCCGACCTGTTCACCGGCCTTTACGCCAGCGTCGCCATCCTCGCCGCTCTGCGCGAGCGCGACCGCAGCGGACGGGGCGCCCATGTCGACATGGCGCTCCTCGACAGCCAGGTCGCCGTTCTCGCCAACCAGGCGCTGAACTGGATGGTGTCCGGAGACGTTCCCACCCGCATGGGCAACGGCCACGCCAATCTGGTCCCCTACCAGGCCTTCCGGGTGGCCGACGGCGAGATGATCGTCGCCGTCGGCAACGACCGGCAGTTCGAGCGGCTGTGCGAGATATTGGGGCTCGACGGGCTGGCGAGGGACGAGCGCTTCCGCACCAACCCCGCCCGCGTCGTCAATCGGGCGGCGCTGATCCCGCTGCTCGCCCAGGCGCTGCGGGGCCGCCGGCGGCAGGAGCTGGCGGACTCGCTCGAAGCGGCCGGCATTCCCGCCGGGCCGATCAACGCGGTCGACGCGGTGTTCGCCGACCCGCAGGTCGTCCACCGCGGCCTGAGGATCGAGGGCAGGATGCCCGGCCTCGCCTCCCCGATCGTCATCGACGGCAAGCGCCAGGTGGCGGAGACGCCGGCGCCGCGGCTCGGCGAGCACGAGCCGTGTTGACCCAATATGGCGTCGTCCCGGTGCGGCGGGTGGCGGACGGCGGCGTCGAGGTGCTGCTCATCACCTCACGCGACACCCGGCGCTGGGTGGTCCCGCGCGGCAATCCGATTGCCGGCGCGAGCGCGGCGCAATCGGCCGCCCAGGAAGCCTTCGAGGAAGCGGGAATCCTGGGCTCCGTCACGGAGAGGCCGATTGGCAGCTACCGCTACGAGAAGCGCCGGCGAAGCGGAGTCGCCCTGGCCGCCGAAGTCCACCTGTTCCGGATGACCGTCGAGGAGGAGCGCGACGACTGGCCCGAAAAGGGTCAGCGCGAACGCCGCTGGTTCGCTCCGAGCGAGGCGGCGGCCGCGGTCGCCGAGGATGACCTGGCCGAGGTGATCCGGGGCATGGCCGCCGGCGGCGCGGATTGACCCGAACGGCCGCTTTCCATGCCGCGTCTGCCGCTGTACAGGGCCGCCTCATACAGGGGGAAGACATGCTGAAGATGTTTCGCGCGATCATGCCCAAGGAGGCGGCCTTCTTCGACATGTTCGAGCGTCACGCCGCGACCCTCGTCGGCGGCGCCGAGGTCATGAGCCGGATGTTCGCCAAGGAGGAGGGCATAGGAGATGCCTGCCGCCAGATCTCCGAATTCGAGCACCAGGCCGACGACGTCACCCGCCAGGTGCTTCACGCCGTCCGCCGCACCTTCGTCACCCCCTTCGATCGAAGCGCCATCACCGACCTCATCTCGTCGATGGACGATGCGATCGACGAGATGCAGAAGACCGCCAAGGCGATCACCCAGTTCGAGGTCGTCCATTTCGAGCCACAGATGCGCGACATGGCGGCGCTCGCCGAGCAGGGCGCGAAGCTGGTGCGCGAGGCGATGCCGCTGATGCGCAAGATCGCCAGCAACCACCTCAAGCTGGATGAGATCACCGAGCAGATCGTCCATCTCGAGGAGGAAGCCGATCACCTCCACTATGCGGGCCTGAAGGCGCTGTTCCTGAGGCACCGCGAGGGCAACGCGATGGGCTATATCGTCGGCCGCGAGATCTACAGCCACCTGGAAAGGGTCCTCGACCGCTTCGAGGACGTGGCCAACGAAATTTCCGGCGTCGTCATCGACCACGCCTGAGGAGCGCAGACCATGCACGAGCTGGCCCTGCCGCTGCTCATCGGCCTCGTCGCCATCGCGCTGGCGTTCGATTTCCTCAACGGCCTGCACGACGCCGCCAACTCGATCGCGACGGTGGTCGCGACTCGCCTGCTCAGGCCCGTGCAGGCGGTGGCGTTCGCCGCCTTCTTCAACTTCGCGGCCTATTTCCTGGCCCTCGCCGTGCCCGAGCTGCACAAGGTCGCGGACACGATCGGCAAGGGGCTCATCGACAAGGACCTGGTCACCCCCGCGGTCGTATTCGGGGCGCTGATCGGCGCGATGTTCTGGAACGTCGTAACCTGGCTTAAAGGCATCCCCTCATCGTCGAGCCATGCGCTCATCGGCGGCCTGCTCGGCGCCGGCGTCGCCCATGCGGGGCTGACGGGGGTTCAGTGGACGGGTCTCAACAAGACGCTGGTCGCGATCGTCCTGTCGCCGACCATCGGCATGCTGCTGGCGCTGCTGATCATGCTGGTGACCAGCTGGCTGGCGGTGCGCGTGCATCCGCGGGGGGCAGAACGGAGCTTCCGGGCCCTCCACCTCGTTTCATCGGCCGGCTATTCGATCGGCCACGGCCTCAACGACGCGCAGAAGACGATGGGAATCATCACCGTCCTGCTCTATTCGACCGGCCATCTCTCAGGCGAGTTCCACGTCCCCCACTGGGTGGCGATCAGCTGCTATGTCGCGATCGGCCTCGGCACCCTCAGCGGCGGCTGGAGGATCATCAAGACGATGGGCTCGCGCATCACCAAGCTCTCGCAGCACCAGGGATTCAGCGCCTCGGCCGGGGGGTCGGTGATGCTGTTCACCGCTTCCTGGCTCGGCATTCCGGTCTCGACCACCCACACCATTACCGGCTGCATCATCGGCGCGGGGGTGGCCCGGCGGGCCTCGGCGGTTCGCTGGGGAGTCGCCCAGAACGTCGTGCTGGCCTGGATCATCACCATCCCCGCCTCGGCCGCGGTCGGTGCGATCTTCTACTTCGTCACCACCCTCTTCTAGAACTTGCCCCTCACCTGGAAGCTGAAGATCGGGCCGATCAGGCGGTCGCGATGCTCGAAGAAGGCGACCGGGCCGGTGCGGCGGCCCTGGTAGACGGTCCGGTCCCACATGCTGGTGGCGGCGAGAATGTTGCCGATGGTGCCGCGGACGGTGAGGCCGAGGACGTCCTTGTTCTCGACATAGAGGCTGGCCCAGACCGGCCCCTCCCAGAGGCGACCGACCTCGGTCAGGCGGTAATCCCTGGCGACGAGCGCGTAATTGGCGTTGCCGCCCCAGGCCCAGTCGCTGTCCGGTATGTCGTGGCGCAAGGTGACGTCGAACAAATGCAAGAGATTGCCGCTGATCGGCCTCGATTCGCCGGTCAGCGGGTCCTTGACGCGGGTTTGCTGGACCTGGACGCGGGCGTCGAGCTTGGCGCCGCGCCAGCCCATCGGGTCGAAGTTGAAGGTCGTCTTCCACTCGGCGCCATAAGCGGTGGCGCGGTCGATATTGCCGCGCGACTCGCCGGTCGGCCCGATCGGGACGGTGTCGACGACGTCGTCGTAGAGTCGGCCGTAGAGCCGAAGCGTCGTGGTGCCGTGGCGGCCGAGATTGCGGGTCGCCTCGAGGTCGGCTTCCCAGCTCTGGGTCGGCACGAGCTCGACATTGCCGGCATTCTCGCGGTCGTCGGTCAGATTCACGGTGGCGAGGAAGTCGCCGAAATTGAGCTGGCCGACGCGGCGCTGCAGCTTGAAGTTGACGTCGAGCCGCGGAGTCGCCTTCCAGGCCGCCGAGAACAGCCCCTTGGGCCGCCAGAAGGTCCGGCTGAGGCCGCCGGCGCCGATCTGCCGCAGGTTCGAATATTCGCCGCCGGCGGCGAGCTGGACGGTGAGCTTCGACGAAAGCGGCCGGCCGTAGCTCGCCATCACCTCGTAGCGGTCCTCTTTCACCGTCGCGGTGCCGCCGGGAAGCGGAATCTCGGTGAACTCGCCGCCGGTGTCGAGCAGGAACAGGTGGCTGACGTTGTCGAGGCTGTTGAACGCCCCCTCGGCGGAAATCTGCCAGTCGGCCTTGCCCCATTTCCAGCGATATTCGGCGCGGGCGATGCGCTCCTGCGTGTCGGCGACGTTCAGGAAGCGGCTGCCCGTGTCGGGATCGCCATTCGCGAACGCGGTGCGGACGCCCTGCTCGAACGGGTCATGGTCGGAGCGGGCGAGCCCGATCAGCTTGAGCCGGCCGCCGGCCAAAGCGAGCTCATAATCGCCGCCCACCTCCCAGAGCCATTCGTCCTCGTCGTTGGTGACCCGGCGGACCCGGTCGGGCAGGCCGGGGCCGGTGCGGATCCCGAGCTCGCGATAGTCGTAGAAGAAGCCCGCGACCGAGGCGTTGAGATGGCCCAGCGAGCTGCCGGGGCCGTCCCAGGTCAGGCCGAGGCTGGCGCGCGGATTCTCGCCGCTGCCGGTCCAGACGTCCTCGCGATGCTCGATGAAGTTGCGGTTGGAGTCAAAGATGTTGGTCCGCCCGCCGGCGCCGCTGCGGAAGGACTGGTTCTGGAGCCCGACCGTGTAATCGACCTTGCCGAGCTTGCCGCTCACCGAAACCTCGCCCCGGGTCAGCAGCGGATCGGTGTAGCGCTGGCGGAATTCCGGCCGCCAGGCGAACTGGCCGCTGAACGCGTCGGCCTTGACGACGACGTTGGCGATCTGGCCGGACAGGCCGGGCACGTCGACGGTGGCGGCGTCGCGTATCTCGATGCGCACGACGTTGGAAGCGGGGATGCGGCCGAGCTCGGTGAGGACGTCGTTCGACTTGCCCGAGATGCGCTGGCCGTTGATCAGGACGTTGCCGGTGGCGGTGCCGAGGCCCCTCTCCTGGGTCGCCTCGCGGATGGTGAAGCCGGGGACGTTGCGCAGCATGTCGAGCGCGTTGCGCGGCGCGAAGCGCGCGAAATCGGCGGGCAGGTAGGTGTTCGACCCCTCGACGGCGGCCGGAAGCGCCGGCTCGGGGGGCGGCGCGTCGCCGGTCTCCTGGGCCGGAGCGGGCGCCGCCGCGCCGAGCGCGGCGGCGGCGAGCGCAAATCCCGAAGCCCGTGTGCCGCTGCGCCTTCCGGCCATATATCCCCCTCGTTGCGGCTCCGACGGCCGGACCTGCCACGATTGCAGCAGGAGTCGTGCCAACTCCCTGCTCGTGACGGCTTTTCTTCGATTACATTTGTTTTCGTGAACGGCGGATGACCGAAGCGCGTCCGCAAACGGACAGGGGGGCGTCCGGGATCGGACAAGGCCGGGGAACGGCGGTCCGGCCTGATCTGTTCATCCGCTTCAGAGGCCTATGCATGAAGCAGCAGTTCGACTGGTTCCGCGACCATCATGCCGAGAATATGGAGCGTATGTTCGCGGCGGTCAGCGACCTCTATGCCGACTTCTGGAACGACTTCTTCCACTTCGCTCTTTTCGAGGACGAATCCGAAAGCTGGCAGGCCGCATTCGAGCGCACCCATCGCCGCTATGCCGGGCTCCTCGCGGCCGGTGCGGGCGGCAAGGTGCTGGAGCTGGCTTGCGGCCGCGGCGGCTTTGCGGAGTGGCTGGCGAGCGAGACCGCGGCGCAGGTGCTCGGCATCGACATCTCGCGCGCCCAGTTGCGCCATGCCCGGCGCCGGCGGCGGCCGAACCTGCGATTCCGCCGTCACGACGTCATGGAGGTCGACTCGATCGCCGAGCGCTTCGACGCCGTCGTCCTGATGGATGCGGACTGTTACCTGCCCGACAAGGGCCTGGCGGTCGAAAAGATCGCCCGGGTGATGAAGCCGGGCGCGCGTTTTCTGCTGATCGCCTGGTGCAAGGCGGACGGGCTCAACCGGCTGCAGGAGGAACTGGTCCTGGAGCCGTTCATGCGCTTCTGGGGCGTGCCGGGGCTGGAGACGCCGGCCGGGTATCGCGCCCATTTCGCGCGCGCCGGCCTGCGCCTCGTCGAAGAGGAGGATCTCAACCCCAAATGCCGGCGCAACTGGGATTTCGGCTACGCCCAGGCGATTGCCGGCGTTCGCGACTTCTCGCTCGCCAGGGCGGCGCGCTACGTCTGGAACGGCCTGGCGCTCGGCCGCGAAGGGCTGCGGCTCGTCAAGGAGCAGTTCCACGCCGCGCTCTACATCAAGGCCGCCTTCGACGCCGGCTTTCTGCGCTACACCCTGTTCCTGGCGGAGAAGCGCTAAGACCGCTCGCGAACTCGCCCCCGGGCGGCCCGGTTCGGCCGCCGGCGGCAGGGAGCGATACCGATCGCGTCGATGGCGCTCGAGAGTATCTCCCGCATCGTCGCCAGGGACGTGATTGGAGAGCCTATCCGGCGCCGGGCCGGCGGAAGAGCAGGATCGGCTCGCCTTTGTAGACCGCGTCCTCGCGGACGCTGAAGCCGCCCTTCTCGGCGACGCGGATCGAGGCTTCGTTGCCGTGGCTGATGATGGCGACGATCTCGCGCGGGCCGAGCGCCTCGTCGGCCCAGGCGAGAGCGGCGAGCGCCGCTTCGGTGGCATAGCCCTGCCCCTGCGCCCGCGGTGCGAAGATCCAGCCCATTTCGGGGAGGCCCTCGATATTCGGGATCATCTCGCGCTTGAAATCGGCGAAGCCGACCTGGCCGAGATAGGCGCCGTCCGAGCGCCGCTCGACCACCCAATAGCCGTAGCCGAGCAACATCCACAGACCGGGGGCGGCGAGCATCCTGCGCCAGCTGTCCTCGCGCGAGAAAGGCGAGCCGCCGAGATGGCGCACGACGCCGGCGTCGGCCATCGCCGCCGCCTGGGCGTCGAGATCCGAGGCGCAATATGGGCGAAGGTGCAGGCGCGGGGTTTCGAGGACGGGTGCGGTGGGGCAGGTCATTGCGATGGGGCCCTGGCTCAGGAACCCACTCCCGCGAAGGGCGGGTGAGGGTGAGAGGCAGCGGCGCCGGTCTCCCTGGGACCCCGGCCTGCGCCGGGGCGACGGTTATTTCTTGCCCAGGGTGA
Organism: Allosphingosinicella sp.; assembly: GCA_036378975.1. Taxonomy (GTDB): domain Bacteria; phylum Pseudomonadota; class Alphaproteobacteria; order Sphingomonadales; family Sphingomonadaceae; genus Allosphingosinicella. The sequence goes on from DASUVK010000093.1 coordinate 9,713, forward strand.
GCCCGCCGAAGCGCTTGTTGAAGCGCGCGACCTGGCCGCCGCTGTCGACCATCTTGCCGTGGCCGCCGGTCCAGGCCGGGTGCACCTTGGGATCGATGTCGAGGGTGAGCGTGTCGCCCTCCTTGCCCCAGGTGGAGCGGGTATCGAAGGTGGTGCCGTCGGTCATCTGCACCTTGATCTTATGGTAATCGGGATGGGCGCCGGTCTTCATGTCGTTGATTTCCCTGGGATGTGGCTGGTTCCGACCAGCCTGGAGAAAAAGCAGACGCGCGCTCTAGCGGCTGAGGTCCGGATTGGCAAGGTACGGCTCGGGGCGCCAGCACCGGTCCGGCCGCTGCTGCTCGAACATCGCGCCGAGCTCGTCCAGGTAGAGGCCGGTGCGCACCACCGCCCGCCGGCCCCGCCAGGCGACCCAGCCGCGGCGTCCGCCGGCGCCGGCCGTCGCCGCCAGCGTCGCCGCGTCGTAGCCCCGCGCTCGCATCTCGCGCTCGTCATAATGCACCTTCCTGGTGAAGGCTTAGAAGCCGATCGGCAGCCAGCTGCTCCCGCGCAGCCCGCGGAGCGGCGGCCAGACCAGCGGAATGAACTCGCGGCCGCGCCAGTCGCGGATGAAAAGCTCGGTATTGACGCTCTCCAGCGAGCCGTCGGGCGTCCGGCGCACGAGCATGACCATGTTGTCGCGGTCGGGAAGATGCGGGTTGCCGATGACGCCGAAGCGGATGGCGGGCGGCGCAGCGGGGCCGAAGAGCGTTGCCCGCGGCTGGAACTCGAACCAGCGCCGCGTGCTGCGGTAGTCGGGCGAGAGCGCCACCAGTTCGCGCTCGCCGGTCGGGCGCAGCCGTCCTATCAGGGCGCCGTCCACGCAGGGCGGCTTGTCGGGCATCAGCAGCGAAGACCGGTCGACCGCGCGCCCGTAATGCGCGAGGCCGTCGGGCTCCGGGGCGGCTGTGGCCGACCCGAGAGCCAGCGCCCCGAGTAGGGCCGCGGCTTCGATTGACAGCGTCATCGCCCCCACTCTACACCAAAGGCCGCGAAGGTGCCGCCCCTCAAAAGGCGGTGAAAATGGGAAGCCGGCGAGAATCCGGCGCTGTGCCCGCAACTGTGAGCGGCGAGCCCCTCCCCTGCAAGTGGGGAGACAAGGCAACGACCCGCGAGCCAGGAGACCTGCCTTCGCCGTCGTCCGCATCCGGCCGGGATCAGCCGACATGCGTGGCATCGGGGACGGTTCGCCGCCCGCGGTTCCTCCGAGACGACATGTGGTCGTTGCCGAAGGAGGATCCGCATGACTTTCATCCTGTTGCTGGCCGCCGCCTCGGGCGCGGCCCCGCCATCCCAAGAGACGATCGTCGTCACCGCCTCGCGCGAGCCGGTGGAGGCCCGGCAATCGGTGGTGCCGGTCAACGTCGTGGCGACCGAGGAGTCGGGCCTGGGCGATGCGCTGGGCGCGATGGTGGCCGACCTGCTGCGCACGACGCCGGGGGTCTCCGTCTCCGTTTCGGGCCCGAGGGGAAGCCAGACCCAGATCCGGATTCGCGGCGCGGAGGCCAATCACAGCCTGCTGTTCGTCGACGGCATCCGCTTCAACGATCCCGCCGCCGGCAACGAAGCGCGCTTCGAGCTGCTCACCGCGGGCGGATTCGACCAGATCGAGATATCGCGCGGCCCGCAATCGGCCCTGTGGGGCTCCGAGGCGATTGGCGGCGTGATCGCGGCGACCACCGGATCCGCGCCCGAGACCGGCTACCGGCTCGACGGCCTCGCCGAATATGGCGCCGCCGACACGAAGCGCCTGTCCGGCCGGGCGATGTCGAGGATCGGCAGGGTCGACCTCGTCGCGACCGCCGGCTGGCTGAGCAGCGACGGTTTCGATTCGTTCGACGGAAACGGCGACCGCGACGGGTTCGACAACCGGCGGGCGAGCCTCAAGGCGGTGTTTCGGCCCGTCGACGAGGTGGATATCGGCGCCGTCGGCCACTGGATCGAGGGGGAGAGCGAATATGACGGGTTCGATCCGCTCACCTTCCGCCGCGCCGACACGCTCGACTCGACCCGCAACGAGATTGCGGCGGTCCGCGCCTGGGCGGAGGCCAAGCGGCGCGGCTGGACGGTGAAGCTCGACGGCAGCTTCCTCGCCAGCGCCAACCGCAACCGGCTCGCCGAGACGCCGCTCAACCGCACTTCGGGCCGTCGCCTCGCCATCGGCGCGCAATTGTCCAAGACGGCCGGCGATCACCGGGTCACCCTCGCCGGCGAGCATCAGGGGGAGGATTTCCGGGCCCGCGATCAGGCCTTTTTCGGCGCCACCGACCAGGACCGGTCGCGCGACGTCGATGCGGCGGTCGTCGAATGGCAGGCGGACTGGCGACCGTGGCTGACCACCGACCTGGCGCTGCGCCACGACAGCTTCAGCGCCTTTCGCGACGCCACCAGCTTTCACGCCGGCGCGACGGCCAGGCCGATCCGCCGCCTGAGCCTCGTCCTGCGCTATGGCGAGGGCGTCGCGCAGCCGACCTTCTACGACCTCTACGGCTTCTTTCCCGGCTCCTTCGCCGGCAATCCCGGCCTGCGCCCGGAACGGTCGGAGGAATGGCAGGCCGGCCTGACCTGGCGCGGCCGCCGGCTGTCGCTGGTGCTGACCGGCTTCACCGCCCGCCTCACCGACGAGATAATCGACGTGTTCGACCCGGCCACCTTCCGCTCGACCACCGCCAATGCGACCGGAATCAGCCGGCGGCGCGGCCTCGAGGCGGAGGCCGAGCTTCGCCTGTCGCGGGCGGCGAGACTGAACTTCTACTATACCTGGCTCGACGCCGAGGAGCAGCAGGTGGCGGGCGCCCTCGCCGTCCGCGAAGTGCGCCGGCCGAGGCACAATGCGTCGCTCGTCGGGCATGGCGAGGCCGGCCGTCTGACCTGGGGGGCAAGCATCACCTATGTCGGGGAGCGCGGCGACACCGACTTCGATTCCTTCCCGGCGCGGGCGGTCACCCTCGACGCCTACCTGCTCGCCGCGTTCCGCCTCGCCTGGCGCCTCACGCCGGCGCTAGAGGCCTATGTCCGCGCCGAAAATGCGTTCGACGCCCGCTATCAGGATGTGTTCGGCTATCGCACGCCGGGGAGGACGGCCTATGCGGGCCTTCGCCTTCGCTTCCGCGATTAGCCTCGCGCTCGCCGGCCCGGCGGAAGCGGCGCCCAGGCGTGTCGCTTCGCTCAACCTGTGCACCGACGAGCTGCTGCTGATGCTCGGCGATCCGCGCCGGATCGTCTCCGTCACCCACCTGTCGCAGCAGCCTGCCGAAACCTTGCTGTGGCGCGAGGCACGGCGTTACCGGCGCAACGACGGCAGCCTCGTCTCGGTCGCCGGGCTGCGGCCGGATCTGGTGCTGACGATGGGCGGCGGCGCCCGCGACCGCGGGCGCCTCGCCAGCCGGCTCGGCATCGCCACGCTCGACCTGCCCTATCCGCGGTCGCTGGCCGACATCGAGCTTTCGGTCCGCACCGTCTCGGCCGCACTCGGCCGCGCCGGCGCCGGCGCAGCCCTGCTGGCGCGGATCGACCGGCTGAAGCGGACCCGGCCGGCCGCGGCGGCCGACACGCTCTGGCTCGGCGGCGGCGGCCGCACGGTGGCGGCGACCGGCCTCGCGGCGGAGTGGATGGCGCTGGCCGGCCTGCGCCAGCGCGCCGTCGCCGGCGACCGGGTGTCGCTGGAGCAATTGCTCGTCCGCCCCCCCGCCGTGCTGCTGCGCAGCGACTATCGCGCCGGCCAATATTCGGGCGAGCAGCGCTGGCTGTCCCATCCGCTGGCGCGCCGGGTGCGGGGCGCCCGCGCCGTCGCCACCGATGGCCGATTGTGGACCTGCATGGGCCCCGCTCTGGCCGGCGAGATCGAACGGCTGCGGAGCGCCGCCCGATGAGCCGGACCGCCTTCCTTGGCCTGGGCCTGGCGGCGACGCTCGCCTTCGCGCTGTCGCTGGCTTTGCCCTGGCCGCCGATCGCCGCCTTGCTGGACCAGGACCGGCCGCTGGGGCTCGCCTTGCTGTGGGAGCTGCGGCTGCCGCGGGCGCTGCTGGCTTTGGCCTATGGGGCGATGCTGGGCGCGTCGGGCGCCGCCATCCAGGGCCTGTTCGCCAATCCGCTGGCCTCGCCCGACCTCACCGGCACGACCAGCGGCGCCGCTCTGGGCGCGGTCGTGACCGCTTATCTGCTCGGTTTCGCGGCGCCGCTGGCGCTGGCGCTGGGTGCGGTGGCCGGCGCGCTGGGCGCCCTGCTGCTGCTGCTGGCGCTGGCGGGGCCGCGGGCGGAGACCGCCACCCTGCTCCTCGCCGGCCTGGCGATCAGCGCCCTGGCGGGAGCGCTCACCACCCTCGCCCTCGCCCTCGCCCCCTCCCCCTTCGCTTTCTACGACGCCTATGAGTGGCTGATGGGCTCGCTGGTCGACCGCAGCCTCGAGCAGGCCGCTTTCGCCGCGATCCCGGCTGCGGCCACGATCCTGCTGCTGCTCCGGCTCGGCGCCCCGCTCGACAGCCTCACCCTCGGCGAGGAGGTGGCGCAATCGCTCGGCCACGACGTGCGGCGGCTGCGGATCGAGATCGTCTGCCTGACGGCGCTCGGCGTCGGCGCCTGCGTCGCGATTTGCGGCGCGATCGGCTTCGTCGGCCTGGTCGCGCCGATCTTCGCGCGGCGGCTGACCGGCGGCCATCCCGGCCGGGCGATCGCCCCGGCGGCGCTGATCGGCGGGCTGCTGCTGCTGGCGGCGGACCTCGTCGTGCGCGGCGCCCCGCTCGGGCGGACGCTGCCGATCGGCGTCGTCACCGCTTTGCTCGGCGCGCCTTTCTTCCTCTGGCTGGTCGCCCATATGCGCTGGCGGCTGGCGCGATGACGCCGCTGCTCGACGCCACCGCCGTCGGCCTGGACGGCCGGCTCCTCCCCACCGATTTTCGAATGGCGGCGGCCGAGCTGGTCTGCCTGGTCGGGCCCAACGGCAGCGGCAAGACCAGCCTGCTCCACGCGCTGGCGAGGATCGGACGACCTTCGGGCGACGTGCGGATCGACGGCGTGCGCCCCGAAAGCCTCGCCCCGGCGGCGCGCGCGCGCCTCGTCTCCTACCTGCCGGCGTCGCGCGACGTCGCCTGGCCGCTCGCCGCGCGCGACCTCGTGCGGCTCGGCGCCGGCGAGGCGCAGGCGGACTCGGCGATGGCGGCGCTCGAGCTGGCGCCGTTCGCCTTGCGGCGGGTCGACCGCCTCTCCACCGGCGAACGCAGCCGGGTGCTGATCGCCCGCGCGCTGGCGCCGCGGCCGCGGCTGCTCCTGCTCGACGAGCCGGTCGCCAATCTCGACCCGCTGTGGCAGCTCAGGCTGATGGAGACGCTGCGCGGCGCCGTTGCCGGCGGCCAGGGCGCGATCGTGGCGATGCACGACCTCGACCTGGCGGCGCGCTACGCCGACCGGCTGGTGCTGATGGACGGCGGCGCGATCGTCGGCCAGGGCGAGCCGCAGGCGATGCTCGGCTCGGCGCGGCTGGAGGCGGTGTTCGGGGTCGAGCGCGCCGGCGGTATGTGGCGGCCGCTCAGTCGGCGGGAGGATCGGCGATCATCGCCGTGAAGTTGGTCTCGGCGGCGACCTTGCCGTCGACCAGCACCTTGCCGGCGAACTTGCAGACCTTGCCGCGGTCCTGGACCAGCTCGACCTCGATCCTGAGCAGCATGCCGGGCTCGACCGGCCGGCGGAACTTGGCGCTGTCGATCGCCATGAAATAGACCAGCTTGCCGGTGCCGGCGAGGCCGAGCGATTCCACCGCGAGCACGCCCGACGCCTGCGCCATCGCCTCGACCAGCAGCACGCCCGGCATGATCGGCCGGCCCGGGAAATGGCCCTGGAAGAAAGGCTCGTTGATCGTCACCGCCTTGACCGCGACGATCCGCCGGTGCGGCACCAGCTCCTCGACCCGGTCGACGAGCAGGAAGGGATAGCGATGCGGCAGCGCCGCCATTACCCGCCGGATATCGAACGGGGCCCCGGTGGCAACCGGGATGGCGGCGCTTGCCGGTTCGGAGCTCACCGGCCCTGCGGCTGCTGCTGCGCGGGCGCCTGCGGCAGCGGGGTGACGCTCACCGAGGGCAGCTTCTGGTTGAGCGCGGTCAGCACTTCGTTGGTGACGTCGATCGTGTTCGAGCGCGCCAGGGTGGCGTTGGTGTCGAGCGCGATATTGGCGCCGCGCGCGGTCATCACCTGGGTGTAGATCGGCTCCAGGCCGGTATTGATCTGGCGCAGCACATGCGCCTGGGTCGACTGGATGTTCTGCTCCAGCCGCTGGATTTCCTGGGCGGCGGTGTTCTGCTTGGTCTGGAACTGCTGGACCCGGTTGTTGAGCGCGCTCTCGGCGGCGGCGCGGGCGGTGCCGGTCTGGTTGCGGGCCGCGGCGGCCGCCTGCTCGATCGACTGCGCTTCGGTCTGCAGCGGCTGGCCGAGCTGCTGGGCGCGGGTGCGGGCCGAGTTGACCAGGCCCTGGAGCTGGGTCTGCGCCGCCCGGCAGGCGGTGCACTCGCGGAAGATGCGGTCGGTGTCGACGACGACGATCACGGCGTTCGGGGTGCGCTGCGCCTGGGCAACGCCCGGAAGCGCGAGCGAAAGCGCGGCGATAGCCGCGCCGAAAGCGAATTTGTTCATCAGAATGCGGTCCCTACATTGAAGGTGAGAAGCTTGGTGTCATCCCCGTCAGCCTTTAAGAGCGCCTTGGCTATATCGATCCTGAACGGCCCGAAAGGCGAGTTCCAGTTGACGCCGAAACCGATCGACAGGCGCGGCTTGGCGGAGTCGCCGAGATAGTGTTCGGCGAAGGGCTGGATGCCAGGCACCAGGAGCGTGTTGTCGGGGCAGATATTGTTGTCCGGCGCATTGGTCGAGCCGCCATTGGCGTCGACGCACTTGTTGATGGTGCGCGGATCGCCGGGAAGTATCGACTGGGTAATCGGGTTCTTCAGCGCGAACAGGGCGCCGACGTCGACGAATACCGACGGCCGCAGCCCCATCTCGCGGAAGCTGGAGCTGACCGGGATTTCGAGCTCGGCGCGGCCGACATAATAAGCGCGGCCGCCGAGCGAATCGTCGACGATCGAGCGACGGTCGGTGTCGGGGGCGAAAACCCCGTCCTCGTCCCTGACGAATGGCACGCGCTGCACCCGCGGGCCGACGCCGCGAATGTCGAAGCCGCGGATCTGCGGCTCGCCGAGGAAAAAGCGGTCGGTGAGGCGCACCGGGTCCTGGCCGACGCCGGGGCTGTTCTCGAAGCTGTGGATATAGCCGCCCTCGATCGAGGTCGAGAAGATGAAGCCGCCACCGACGCGCCAATATTTGGCGGCGTTGGCGCGGGTGCGCAGATATTTGACGTCGCCGCCGAGTCCCGCGAAATCCTGGTTGATGGTGAAGCGCTGGCCACGCGTCGGACGGATGCGGTTGTCGGTGGTGTCGTAGAGCAAGGAATAGCCGATCGACGAGGTGGTGCGCTTGCCGACCGCCTCGCACAGATAGCGGCCCACCCGCAGCGGGTCGCAGAAAGCCGGGAGCGGGCCGGGGCCGTCCGGATCGGTGAAGAAGGCGGCTTCGTCGAGGGTGACGTCGTCGAAGTTGAGGCCGTAGCGGCCGCCGAGCTGCAGATATTCGGTGAGCGGCGCGCCGCCGCGCAGCTGGCCGCCGGTGCTGACCTGCTTGTAGGTGGTATTGCGGCTGTTGTTGACGAAATTGAAGCTCGAATAATCGCGCCGGAACAGGTCGAAGCCGAGCGCGACGTTGCGGTCGAACACATAAGGCTCGGTGAAGCCCAGCTCGATCGACTTCGAATAGCTCGAATAATTGATCGAGGCGCGGACGGTCTGCGCCATGCCGCGGAAGTTGCGCTGCTCGATCGACAGGTTGAGCAGGAAGCGCTCGAGGCTGGAGAAACCGGCGGAGACCTGGAGCTGGCCGGTGGCCTTCTCCTCCAGCGTCGTCGACAGGATGACGCGGTCGGCGGCCGAGCCCTGGGTCTGCTCGATCTCGAGATTCTCCTGGAAGAAGCCCAGCGACTGGATTCGGTCGCGCGAGCGCTTGACCCGGATCGAGTTGAACGGATCGCCCTCGGCGAGGCGGAACTCGCGGCGGATGACCTTGTCGCGGGTGAGGGTGTTGCCCTTGACCTCGATCCGCTCGACATAGACTCGCGGCGTCTCGGCGACGTTGAACGTCACCGTCATCGTGCGCGTCTCCTTGTCGCGCTGGAAGTTGGGCTGGACGTCGGCGAAGGCGTAGCCGAACAGGCCCGCGCTCTCGTTGAGCGAGGTCACGGTGTCCTCGACCAGTTTGGCGTTGTACCAGTCGCCATTCTTCATCGGCAGAAGCCGGGTCAGCGCCTCGCCGTTGAAGTCGCGGATCGCGCTCTCGACCTTGACGTCGCCGAACTTGTAGCGTTCGCCTTCCTCGACGACGTAGGTGATGATGAAGTCGCGCCGGTCCGGCGTCAGCTCCGCCACCGCCGACACGACGCGGAAATCCGCATAGCCGTGGGTCAGGTAGAACATCCGGAGCTTCTGCTGGTCGAACGCCAGCCGGTCCGGGTCGTAGACGTCGCCCGAGCCGAGGAAGCTGAGCAGGCTGGTGCGCTTGGTCACCATTTCCGAGCGCAGCTCGCCGTCGCCGAACTTCTCGTTGCCGAGGATGTTGATCTGGCGGATGCGGGACTTGGGCCCCTCGTTGATCTCGTAGACGACGTCGACGCGATTCTGCTCGAGCTGGACGATCTTCGGCTCGACCGTCGCGGCGAAGCGGCCCTGGCGGCGATAAAGCTCGATGATGCGGGCGACGTCGGCGCGGGCCTTGGCGCGGCTGAAGATCTGGCGCGGCGCGAGCCGGATCTCCGGCGTGATCTTGTCGTCCTTCAGCCGCTTGTTGCCCTCGAGCACGATGCGGTTGACGACCGGGCTCTCGCGCACCTCGATGACGAGATTGCCCTGGTTGTCGCGGATGGCGACGTCGGCGAACAGGTCGGTCCCGTAGAGGTCGCGCAGCGCCTCGTCGAGCTGCTCGCGGTCATAGGCCTCGCCGATCCGCAGCTTGATGTAGGAAAGCACCGTCTCGGGCTCGAGCCGCTGGTTGCCGGTCACCGCGATCGAGCGGATCACCGACGCCTCGGGCTGCGGCGCGGCGGCCGCCGGCTCGGCCGGCAAGGGCGTCGCCTCCTGCGCCTGAGCGGGAAGCGCGAAGCCGCCGATTATGGTGCCGACGAGCAGGACAGCGCAAAGCCGCCGGCCGTTCGTAAATTTATTTGTGGGTGTCACGCGTCCCCGCCCTTAGACTGAACGGACGGCGCGAGCGGCCGTCCTGTTTCCCTGTCGCCCCTGCCCTGCCCGATCATGGTCAGTCGATCAACCCGCCAAGCTTCGACCACAGGCCAAAAGACGCCAGGTCGTTGAAGGTTACCAGGATCATCAGGGCGAGAAGGGCAGCCAAGCCGGTCCTGAACGCCCATTCCTGTGCCTCCGGCCGCAAGGGTTTCCGGCGGACGGCCTCGATCCCATAGAAGAACAAGTGGCCCCCGTCGAGCATCGGGATTGGCAACAGGTTGATGAATCCCAGATTAATTGAGATCACCGCCAGGAACCAGAGGAAGGCGAGCAGGCCCATGCTCGCCTGCTCTCCCGAGAATTTCGCGATCTTGATCGGCCCGCCCAGCTCCTTGACCGAGCGGCGGCCGGTGATGATCTGGCCCAGGCCCGTGACCGTCGTCGTCACCACCACCCAGCATTGGCGGACCGAGGCGGCGACCGCGCCGAGCGGCGAAGCCGGCACCAGCACCTGGTCGCCGGGCTGGATGCCGAGCACCGGGCGGCGCAGCTCGTTGCCGAAACGATCTTCCTCGGCCACGATATGCGGGGTGGCGCTGACCGGGAAGATGCGGCCGTCCCTCTCGATCTCGAGGCCGAGCGGTCCGCCGGTCTTGAGCAGGACGATCGGCGTGATGTCCTCGAACCGGTCGATCCTCTTGCCGTCGACGCTGACGATCCGGTCTCCCCGCCGAAGCCCGGCCTCGGCCGCGCCGGATCCGTCCGCGACCACCCCGATCACCGCCGGAGTCTGCGGCACGCCATAGGCCAGGTTGAAGCCGGTGAAGATGAGGATCGCGGCGAGGAAATTGGTGACGGGCCCTGCCGCCACGATCAGGAAACGCTGCCAGACCGGCTTGGCCTGGAAGGTGAGCGCCCGCTCCTCGGCCGGCAGCGCCAGCCATTCCGGCGAAGGCTGGCTGACGGCGTTCATGTCGCCGGCGAACTTGACGTAGCCGCCCAGCGGCAGCCAGCCGACCTTCCAGCGGGTGCCGCGCTGGTCGGTCCAGCCGGCGATCTCGCGGCCGAAGCCGATCGAAAAGGCGTCGGCTTTGACGCCGAACCAGCGGCCGACATAATAATGCCCTAGCTCGTGGACGAATATCAGCGGCCCGATGACGAGCAGAAAGCTCACGATCGTCCACAGGACACCGGGATTGTCGTTCAACGCATGACCCTTTTCACGATGGCTTCGGCCGCACTGCGCGCGTCGCGGTCGACCTCCAGCACCTCGTCGACCGAGGCCGGAGCCGCCGGCGCATAGCATTGCAGAGTCTCGGCGGCGATGGAAAAGATGTCGAGAAAGCCGATGCGGCCGGCCAGGAAGGCGCCGACCGCGACCTCGTTGGCGGCGCTGAGCACGGCCGGCCGGGCGCCGCCGTCGCGCAGCGCCTGGCGGGCGAGGACGAGCGCCGGGAAGCGATCGAGATCGGGCGCCTCGAAGCTCAGATTGCCCGTCCGGACGAGATCGAGCCGTTCGCAGGGCGTCGCCATGCGCTCGGGCCAGGCGAGCGTGTAGGCGATCGGGATGCGCATGTCGGGAGAGCCGAGCTGGGCGAGGACCGAGCCGTCGACATATTCGACCAGGCTGTGGACCACCGACTGCGGATGGATGACGATCTCGAAAGCGTCCGCCGCCAGCGGGAAGAGATGAAAGGCCTCGATCAGCTCGAGCCCCTTGTTCATCAGCGTCGCCGAATCGACCGAGATCTTGGCGCCCATCGACCAATTGGGATGGGCGATCGCCTCGCGCGGTGTCGCGACGCGCATCTCGTCGAGGCTCTTCTCGCGGAACGGGCCGCCGCTGGCGGTGAGGATGATGCGGCGCACCGCCTCGGGATGCGCGCGGTCGAAGCATTGGAAGATGGCATTATGCTCGGAATCGACCGGCAGCAGCGCGGCGCCGCTCGCTCGGGCCGCCTCGATCATCAGATGCCCGGCCGAGACCAGGGCCTCCTTGTTGGCCAGCGCGACGGTGCGCCCGCCGCGGATCGCCGCCATGGTCGGGCGGAGGCCGGCGCTGCCGACGATCGCGGCCATCGTCCAGTCGGCGCCGGCGCCGGCGGCCTCCAAAATCGCTTCCTCGCCGGCCGCGGCCTGAGTGTCGGTGCCGGCCAGCGCCGTGCGCAGCGTCTCGAGCAGCGCCGCCTCGGCGATGACGGCGCGGCCGGCGCCGGTGCGCCGGGCGGCCTCGGCCAGGCCCCCGACGTCGCTGCGGGCGGTGACGGCGAGGACATCGTAGCGCTCCGGGTCGCGCTCGATCAGGTCGAGCGTGGATCGGCCGACGGAGCCGGTGGCGCCGAGGATGGTGACGCTGCGGCGCTGGGTCACGCGAGGCTGGCGATCAGGACGAACAAAGTGGCGAGGACGACCGGCAGCAGACCGTCGAGCCGGTCGAGCACGCCGCCATGGCCGGGAAGCAGGGTGCCGCTGTCCTTGACTCCGAGCCGGCGCTTGACCCTGCTCTCGTAGAGGTCGCCGAGCTGCGCGAGCAGGCCCAGCGGCGCGCCGAGCCAGAAGAAAGGCTCGCCGACGCCGAGCAGCCAGGCCGCCCCGGCCGCGGCCACCGCCGCCCCCGCCATGCCGCCGATCAGCCCCGACCAGGTCTTGTTGGGGCTGATTTTCGGCGCGAGCTTCGGGCCGCCGATCGACCGGCCCGCGAAATAGGCGAAAATGTCGGTCGCCCAGGTGACCAGCATCAGCCAGAAGACCAGCTCGAACCAGGCCCAGCTCAGCACCAGCAAGGCGAAGGACGGCAGGGCGATATAGAGAAAACCCCAGCCGAGGCTCAGGCGGCGGCTCAGCAGGGTGTAGAGGAGCGCGCAAGCGGCGACGGCGGCAAAGCCCATCCAGGCCTGATCGAACAGCTCGCTCGAGATCTCGGCGGGATCGCGTTCGGCCGCGGGGAACAGAAGTTCGGGCAGGGCCAGGGTCGGCGCGGCGAGCAGCGCCACGCCGAGCCAGGTCCAGCCGCGCCGGGCCCGGTGCATGTCGCCCCATTCGAGCATCATCGCCGCGGCGGCGACGGCGACGAGCAGCCGAAACGGCCAGCCGCCGAGATAGATGGCGACGCAGGCGACGGCGATCATCACCACGCCGGCGGCGAAGCGGGTGAGGAGGTCCGACTGCGGAGCCGGGACGGCGGGCTCGCTCATCGGCCGCCATACCTTCGCTCGCGCCCGGCATATTCGGCGAGCGCGGCGCGCAGGGCCTCGCCGTCGAAATCCGGCCAGAGGGTGTCGACGAACAGCATTTCGGCATAAGCCGCCTGCCAGAGCAGGAAATTGGACAGGCGCTGCTCGCCCGAGGTGCGGATCAGCAGATCGAGCGGCGGCAGGCCGGCCGTGTCCAGCGACTCCTCGACCATCGCCTCGTCGACGTCGGCCGGGCGGATCTGGCCGCGCTCGGCGAGCCCGGCGATCCGCCGCGCCGCCTCGACCAGCTCGGCGCGGGCGCCGTAATTGAGGGCGATCGCCAGGGTCATCCGGCCATTGCCGGCGGTGCGCTCCACAGCCTGGTCGACCAAAGTCGCAACATCGGCCTGGAAGGCCTTGTGATCGCCCAATATCTTCAGACGGATACCTTCGCGGTGGAGGGCGTCCAGCTCGCGCGATATGTAGAAACGCAGCAGGCCCATCAAATCGTTGATCTCGTCCTGCGGACGCCGCCAATTCTCCGACGAGAAAGCGTAGAGGGTGAGGCATTCCACCCCCGCCTCGCCGGCGGCGCGCAGCACCTTGCGGGCGGCTTCCGCGCCCTGGCGGTGGCCGGCGGCGCGGGGCAGCCCCCTCGCCTTCGCCCAGCGGCCGTTGCCGTCCATGATGATGGCGACGTGGCGGGGGATGAGCGAGCCGCCGGCGCCGGGATTTGCCGGCGCCGTCTTGGCGGGACGGGCGGTCACCGCTGGAGGATTTCCTTTTCCTTGGCCGCCATCGCCGCGTCGATGTCCTTGATCGCCTCGTCGGTCATCTTCTGGACCTCGACCTCGAGCCGCTTATGCTCGTCCTGGCTGATCTCGTGCTTCTTCTCGTCGGTCTTCAGCGACTCCATGCCGTCGCGGCGGACGTTGCGAACCGCGATGCGCGCCTTCTCTGCATATTGGTGGGCGAGCTTGGCGAGCTCCTTGCGCCGCTCCTCGGTCATGTCCGGAATCGGCAGGCGGATGTTTTGGCCGTCGACGATCGGATTGATGCCGAGGTTGGAATTGCGGATCGCCTTTTCGACCAGGCTGACATTACCGCGGTCCCACACCTGGACCGACAGCATGCGAGGCTCTGGAGCCGACACGGTCGCCACCTGGTTGAGCGGCATGTTGGCGCCGTAGACCTCGACATGGATGGGATCGAGCAGGCCGGTGGAAGCGCGGCCGGTCCTGAGGCCGCCCAGATCGTGCTTCAGCACCTCGACCGCGCCGTGCATGCGGCGCTGGATGTCGGCCTTGTCGTAGGCGGGCATGGTCTCACTCCTCGTTCTGGACGATCGTCGCGGTGCCCTCGCCGCTCAGCACGCGGGCGAGGTTGCCCTGCTCGCGGACATTGAAGACGACGATCGGGATGTTGTTGTCGCGGCAGAGCGCGACGGCGCTGGCGTCCATCACCTTGAGGTCGTCGGCCAGCACCTGGTGGAAGGACAAAGCGTCGTAACGCCTGGCGTCCGGCTTCTGCTTCGGATCGGCGTCGTAGATGCCGTCGACGCTGGTGCCCTTGAACAAGGCGTCGCAGCCCATTTCGGCGGCGCGCAGGGCGGCGGCGGTGTCGGTGGTGAAATAGGGATTGCCGGTGCCGGCGGCGAAGATCACCACCCGGCCCTTGTCCATGTGGCGAAGCGCGCGGCGGCGGATATAGGGTTCCGACACGGTCGCCATCGGGATGGCGGAGAGAACGCGGGTGTCGGCGCCGATCCGCTCGAGCGCGTTCTGGAGCGCGAGCGCGTTCATCACCGTCGCCAGCATGCCCATATAGTCGGCGCTCGCCCGGTCGAAGCCCTTGGCGGCGCCGGCGAGGCCGCGGAAGATGTTGCCGCCGCCGACGACGATCGACAGCTGGTGGCCGGCCTCGGTCGCCGCGGCGATCTCGCGGGCGAGCCGCGAAGTGGTGTCGGGGTCGATGCCGAACGCCCCCTCCCCCATCAACGCCTCGCCCGACAGCTTCAGCAGGATCCGGTTGAAGCGCGGGCGCGGCATGGGGCTTTTCAGGTCCGATCGGCGAGAGAAACGGCAGGGTGGCGCACCTTAATGAGCGCGCGCCACCCTGCCAAGCAGGTTAGGCGTCGGCGGGCTCGGGCTTGCCGACGCCCGACGCGGCGGCGACTTCGGCGGCGAAGTCGCTCTCCTTCCTCTCAATGCCTTCGCCGAGCTGGAAGCGGACATAGGCGTTCAAGGAGATGGCGCTGCCGGTCCGCTTGGCCTCGGCGGCGATGACGTCCTCGACCCTGGTCTTGTTGTCCATCACGAAAAGCTGGCTCATCAGCGCATTTTCCTTGCGGAACTTGGCCATCGCGCCCTCGACCATCTTGGCGACGATCTCGGCCGGCTTGCCGCTCTCGGCCGCTTTCTCGCTGGCGATGGCGCGCTCGCGCTCGATCAGCGACGGGTCGAGCGCCTCGCCGGTGAGCGCCAGCGGGCTGGCCGCGGCGATGTGCATGGCGAGCTGCTTGCCGAGCGTCTCCAGCGCGGCCTTGTCGCCCTCGCCTTCCAGCGCGACCAGCACGCCGATCTTGCCGAGGCCCGGCGCGACGGCGTTGTGGACATAGGAGACGACGACTCCGTTCGCGACCTGCAGCACCGCCGAGCGGCGCAGCGTCTGGTGCTCGCGGATCGTCGCGATGTTGTGGGTCAGCTTGTCCTCGACCGTGCCGCCCTCCGGCCACTGGGCCGCGAGCAGGCCTTCGACCGTGCCGCTGCCGGCCAAAGCGAGACCGGTGACGGTACGGACGAAGTCCTGGAATTGCTCGTTCCTGGCGACGAAGTCGGTTTCCGAATTGACCTCGACGATGGCGCCGCGATGGCCTTCGACAGCGACTCCGACCAGCCCTTCGGCAGCGGTCTTGCCCGCCCTGTTGCCCGCGGCGGCGAGGCCCTTGGCGCGAAGCCAGTCGACCGCCGCCTCCATCTCGCCCCGGGTCTCGCCCAGCGCCTTCTTGCAGTCCATCATGCCGGCGCCGGTGCGCTCGCGCAGTTCCTTGACGGTGGCGGCCGTGATCTCAGCCATGTCTCATTTCCTCTTGGGTTAGTTCAAAAAACACCGTTCGCCCTGAACCTGTCCTTCGATACGCGTCTTCGCCAAGCTCAGCCGCTACTCAGGATGAGCGGTGGGAATGAAATCCGCTCATGCTGAATAGGCATTGAGCGAAGTCGAAATGCCGTATCGAAGCACGGTCTCCGATTGAACGGGCGGGGGATCGCTCCCCCTCTTCTCTCAAGCCTCGGTCAGCGCGGGCTCCGCCGGCGGCGCGTCCATCGCGCCGATATCCTCGCCGCGCGAGGCGGCGCCGCCCGACTTGCCGGCCAAAGCCGCGTCGGCGATGGCGTCGCAATAGAGACGGATGGCGCGGCTGGCATCGTCGTTGCCCGGGACCGGGAAAGCGATGCCCTGCGGGCTGACGTTCGAATCGAGGACGGCGACGACCGGGATACCGAGCACATTGGCTTCCTTGATCGCCAGTTCCTCCTTGTTGGCGTCGATCACGAAGATGACGTCGGGAAGGCCGCCCATCTCGCGGATGCCGCCGAGCGACAGCTCGAGCTTGTCGCGCTCGCGGGTGAGCTGGAGCACCTCCTTCTTGGTCAAGCCGGCGGTGTCGCCGGAAAGCTGCTCCTCGAGGCTCTTGAAGCGCTTGATCGAGTTGGAGATGGTCTTCCAGTTGGTGAGCATGCCGCCCAGCCAGCGATGGTTGACGAAATGCTGGCCCGAGCGGCGCGCCGCCTCGGCGATCGGCTCCTGCGCCTGGCGCTTGGTGCCGACGAACAGGACCTTGCCGCCGGCGGCGACGCTCTGGCGCACGAAGTCGAGCGCGCGCGCGAACAAAGGCACCGTCTGCGACAGGTCGATGATATGGACCCCGTTCCTGTCGCCGAAAATATACGGCTTCATCTTGGGGTTCCAGCGGTGGGTCTGGTGGCCGAAATGCGCTCCGGCCTCGAGCAATTGCTGCATGCTGACGTCGGGGGACGCCATGATATTTCTCCTTCCGGTTATGCCTCTGCGGTGCCGAGAGACCCGCCGTCGCCTAAGCTAGGGCGGGCCACCGGTATGATGGCTCCGCATGTGGAATGGCGCGCATGTAGCGGCGGCGGCCGGCTAAATCAAGCTCGGGCCGGGCTGGCGCCGCCGCCCAAGCGCGCCTAGATGAAAGTCGAACAACCGACGGAGCCGACCATGTCCCGCGAGCCCTCCTATCCCAAAGACGCCGCCGTCGGCGGCGGCGCTGCCGACGACAGCGACGGCGGCCCCGGAAAGGCCGGCGAGGGCTCCAGGCGGACCAAGCATCTGGTCACCGGGGCGGCGATCGGCATCGGTTCCGCCGCCATCGTCGCGGCCTTGCTCTACGCCAACCGCAACCGCAAGAACGACCGCTAAACGGCTGATACGCCGTCTGAACCTCGCCTGTCAGCCGGGTTCAGGCGAGGCTCAAGGGACTCGCTTTAGACCCTCCCTCCAGTTGGAAGGAGTGTTTGTCATGCGTACCATGTTCCTGGCCCTGACGGCCGCAACCCTGACCGTCCCGGCGCTGCCGGCGGCCCCGGCGTTCGCCCACGACAGCCAGGTCCACCGCAGCCAGACCTGGCGCGGTTCCGACGGCCGTCTCTATTGCCGCAAGCCCAACGGCACGACCGGCCTGATCGTCGGCGGCGCCGCGGGCGCCCTGGTCGGCCGCCAGGTCGACAAGCGCGGCGACCGCACCACCGGCACCGTGCTAGGCGCCGCCGTCGGCGCGCTGCTCGGCCGCCACGTCCAGCGCAACGTCGTCAGCCGGCGCCGCTGCCGCTAGCCATCGGCCCATATCCGGCCTCGAACGCCCCGGCTCCCCCGCCGGGGCGTTTTGCTTTGGGGGAGGCCGCCGCTCGTGATATGCTGGCCGCATCTCTTTCGAGGGAGCGCGACGATGGGCAGGACTCCGCGTTTGACATTGCTCGTGGCGGCCTTGTCGGCCGGCGGCACGGCGCTGGTCGCCAATCCGGGAGGCTCGGGCGGCAGCTCGCCGAGCATGAGCGCGCCGAGCTACGATCCGGCGGCCGAATATCGCAAGGGTATCGAGGCGCTGCAGGCGCAGCGCTACCAGGAAGCGAAGAAGGCGTTCGAGCATGTGCTTGCCGTCGCGCCGGGCGACGCCAACACCAACTTCCTTGCCGGCCTCGCCGCCGCGGGCCTCAACGATCTCAAGGGCTCGCGCAAATATTATGAGCGGGCGGTCAAGGCCGACAAGGAACTGGTCGGCGCCCGCCGCGAGCTCGGCGTCACCTATCTCAAGCTCGGCGACAAGGCGAAGGCCGACGCCCAGCTCACCGCCCTCAAGGCGATGCAGACCAAATGCGCGGGCGCCTGCGCCAAGGCGGCGGAGATAGGCGGAGCGGTCGAAGCGCTGACCGCCGCGATCGGGGCGCCGCCGCAGGCCCGCCTCGAGACCCGGCCGAGCCTCCTCTTCGCCAGCGCCGCCGGCGGCGACCGCGCCTATCTCGACGCCGTCGCGCTGATCAACGAAGGCCGGTACGAGGCCGCGATCGCGTCGCTGGATGCGGCCAGGGCGACCTTCGGGCCGCATCCCGACGTGCTCACCTATCTCGGCTTCGCCCACCGCAAGCTCGGCCGTTACGGGACCGCCGAAGCCTATTATCGGGCGGCGCTGGCGGCGGTGCCCGACCATCGCGGCGCCACCGAATATTATGGCGAGCTGATGGTCGAGCGCGGCGATCTCGCGGGGGCCGAACGGATGCTGGCGAAGCTCGAGGGCGCCTGCGACTTCGGCTGCGCCGAGGCCGACGAGCTGCGGCGATGGATCCAGGCCGCGCGCTCGCGCGCCTCCTGAGCGCCCTCCCCTTCGCCCTGCTGCTCGGCGCCGCCGGTGACGGCCTCAAGCTGCCGGTCCGCGAGGCGCGCTGGCTGGCGCCGGACGCGCTCTACCGAGGCCTCGCCCGCGAACCGGCCGAATGCTTCGCCAAGCCCGCGGATCCGGCGGAAAGGCGGCGGGCGCAGATCGGTCGCGTCGCCTTCCGCGCGCCGCTGCTGCTCGGCGGCCAGGCCGCCCGGGCCGGGCTGAGCTGCGTCAGCTGCCACCTTAACGGCCGCGCCAATCCCGATTTCCTGTTTCCCGGCCTGTCCTCAGACCCCGGCACCGCCGACGTCACCGCCTCGCTGATCAGCAGCCATCGCGGCGACGGCCGCTTCAACCCCAGGCCGATCCCCGATCTCGGCGGGCCCCGCGCCGCCCTGCGGGTGCCGCAGGATCGCAGCAGCCGGGCGCTCGAAAGCTTCATTCGCGGCCTGATCGTCGAGGAATTCGACGGCCCCGAGCCTTCGCCGGCGGTGCTCGACGGGCTCGCCGCCTACGTGCGGGCGCTGCGGCCGGAGGCCTGCGGCGACGGCCCGCGCCGGGTCACCCTCGCCTCGCGGCTGGCGCTGGTGGACGCGGCGGCCGAGCTGGCCATGGCCGAGCAAGGCGAGACCCGGCGGCTGCTGCTCGCCGCCGCCCGGTCGCAACTGGGGGCGATCGACGAGCGCTTCGCGATTCGCGGCGGCGAGCCGGCGCGGGCGTTGCTCCGCGACGCGGACCGCGAGCTCCAGGCCTTGCGGTCCGGCAAGGCCGATTTCCGCGCGTGGCGGCGGCAATGGCCGCAATGGCAGCGCAGGCTGTTGCGGCTCGAGCGCAACTCCCTGTTCGACGCGAGGCGGCTGCGGGCGTCGCTGGCGGCCTAGCCGGTCGGGCGCATCCAGGGCAGGTTGCCGCCGAACAGCAACGGCACGGTCGCTTCGGTCGCCTCCGCCGCCGCCGGGAAATGCATGGCGCGGACCAGCCCGACGACCTGTTCGACCAGCGGGCCGACGTCGCCCCCGTCGGAGCGGGCGAGTCGATCGACCAGCCGCTCGATCCGCCCGACCGCGCCGGAGGGCTCGATCGCGATCCGCAGCACCAGCGGGCCGTGATGGAGCACCGGCATGCGCTGCACGTCGGACAGCAAGGGCCCCAGCCCGTCATAGACGGCGCGGGTGATGGCGACGGCGTCGAGCGGCCCCTCGGCCGTCGGTCCGCTCTCGCTGATATGGCCGTGGAGGACGAAGCGGCCTTCGACCGGGTTCATCGAGCCGTCGACCCGTTGCACGCCGTGCGGCATGCGGTCGTCGAACAAAGTGAGGCGGTTGAACTTCGGCTCGATCAGCTCGAGCAAGCCCGAACCGGCCGAGGCGCGGCCCATATTGTCGCGGAACAGATCGCCCTCGCGCAGGACGATGGTCTCGCCGCCGATCGTCTTCCTTTCGTCCCAGGTGAGCGAATAGACGAAGCCGAAGCGGCCGTTGGTCGAATCGTTGTGGAGCTTCTGCTCGCAGCCGTCGACATAGAGGCTGAGATAGGGCCAGGTGACGTGGCCGAGGCCGAGCATATATTGCGCCCAGACGGCCAGCGCCTGCTGGAAGCGGGCGACGAGCGCGCGCTCGATCACCTTTTCCGGCATCGTCCTCAGATAGGTGTAGAGCCCCGGCACGTGCCAATAATTCCAGACCTGGTGGCTCTCCGGCCGGTGCCGGTGCGGCTCGGCGAAATGGGCGTTGATCTGCCGGCGCATCGCCACCGCGTCGCCGCGCGGGAGGAAATCGTCGAGGATGAGGAAGGGCGTCGAGAAAGTCGTCGTCTCATCCGGCTCCGGGTCCGGTGCCGGCCTTGCTCCGGTCCCGATTTCGGCCTGTCCCGTCATCACGCCCCCTGTGGTACCGCGGAGCATCCAGTGATAAGCTGTTGACGCGACTTCACAAGCCGCAAGGAGCGAAGCGCGGTGGGTAGCGTTGAGCCGCCGACAAAGGAGGCCCGAATGAAGAGACTGATCCTGGTGGCTGCGGGAGGATTGCTGCTCGCGACCGCCGGCGCTCCACCGCCCACGACCACCGCCGCCGCGACCCATATGGCGGGAGCCTATCCGCCCTGCTCGGCCAAGGTCACCGACCGCTGCACCCAGACCTATGAGCGCGGCATGGGCCGCCATGACGCCGCCGCGCCGCAACCGCGCGCCGGATCAGAAAGCGAGCTTTCGTCGGTCGTCGCGGCCGAAGCGCCCCAGGCGGCGCCCGCGCCGGCCCGCCACTATCCGGCGCCGACAGCGGTCGCCCGCCATGACTATCCGCGCTGTTCGGCGACGGTCACGGACCGCTGCGTCCAGGGCCGGGCGCGCGCCGCGCATCCGGCACCGCGCGAGGTCCAGCTGGCGATGAGGGCCGGCGAGCGAGGCTAGGCCTCGCGGCCATACCATTCGTCGAGGCGCATCAGCTGGTCGTAATCCCCATAAGGGGCATGCTCCGGGTGTAGTTTGGCGGTGAAGGGCTCGTCGCCGGTCAGCCAGCGGGCCGCGGCGGCGAGGAAGTTGCGCGCCGCGAGGCGCGTGAATTCGGCCGGATCTATGCCGTTGCGGCCGGCGACGGGGCTGGCGACGTAGCCGAGCCGACCCGCCTTGCGCGCCAGCGACCAATATTCGAAGCAGGCGGGAACTCCCTCGATGCCGTCGAAGCCGCCGCGTTCGGCGATCAGCCCGAGCAGGCCCAGCTGCATCGAGAAGCCCTCGGCAACGGCCCTGGGCCCGGGCGGGGTGCCGGTCTTGTAGTCGACGATGGCGAGGCGGCCGTCGGCGAGGCGGTCGATCCGGTCGGCCTCGCCGTAGAGCTTGACTCCGTCCACCTCGCACGTCCCCTTGGCTTCGGCGGCAGCCGGACGCCGGCCCGCGGCGAGGTTCTTCGCCATCTCGGCTGCGATCCAGTCGATCGCCTCGAGCAGCCGCGGCTGCCACAAAGCGCGCATCAGCGGATGGGCGGCGGCGTCGCGGAGCAGGGCCTCGGCGCGGGGACGAAGCCGTGACGGCTCGCACTCGTCCTCCTTCATCCAGGCTTCCAGCGCCTTGTGGACCGCGCTGCCGCGCCAGGCCGCGCTCGGATCGGCGTCGATCGCGTCGAGCGGCGCGAAGGCGAGCATCTTGCGGGCGTAGAAAGCGAAGGGATCGGCCTTGAGCCGGTCGACGTCGGTGACGGCGATCCGCCGCGGCCGCAGCTCCGCGGCGGGGCGTGGCGCCGGCCGGGCGGCGGGGCTGAAGACGCGCGGGCGGTCGAGCGCGCGCGCCCAGCCGCGATGGCGCGGCGAGCGGGTGATGCCGGCGGTCATCGCCTCGAGCCTCAGCCAGAAGCGCGACGCGATGGCCGGCGAGCGGGCGTCGCGGCGGGCGCGGGTGACGAGCACCTCGCGGCCGCCGAGCGCGGCGGCGAAATCGTGCGCGGCGAGGCCGATCCGGCGCTCGAGGCTCGGCAGGCCGAACTCATGGCGCAGGCGCGGCGCGAGCCAGGGATCCGGCGTCGGCAGCTGCGGCCAGACGCCTTCGTTGAGGCCGCCGAGGATGACCAGATCGGCGGACTGGAGCCGGGCTTCGAGCAGTCCCCAGATGAACAGGCGCGAATGCTGGCCGTAAGGCGGCCGCACCGCGACTCCGGCGAGCAGCTGTTCGAGCAGGGCGGGAAGGCTGGCCGGCGACAGCCGCGCCGGGCCGTGGGCGGACGCGGGCTCGGCCGAGGCCAGCAGCTCGGCCGCCGCGCGGCCCGCCGGCCCGGCCCACGCTTCGTCGCCGGCGAGCTCGGAGGCGGCTTCGCGCAACCGGCCGAGCAGCGCCGCCAGGCCGGCCCGCTCGGCGCGAAAGCCCCGCTCCAGCGCCTCGAGCCGCGGCGCCACCCTCTGCCACCAGCCGAGCGCGCGCGCGCGCCGGTCGCGGTCGCGCCCGCTCCGGTCGGACAGATGCTCGGTAATGCCGGCCAGGCCCGCCGGGGGCCGCGGCCCGCGCAAAGCGAGATCGAGGGCGCGGGCGCCGTCCAGCCATTCCAGCCGCCCCTCCCCCCGCATCACCAGGGGATGCTTGAGCAGGGCGAGCAGCGGCACCGGCGCGAATTGTTCGGCGGCGGCGGTGGCGAGGGCGAGGAGCAGGGTGCCGGGGGCGAGCTGCGAGAGCGGACGCC
The DNA here is from genome assembly GCA_036378975.1 of Allosphingosinicella sp. Taxonomy (GTDB): domain Bacteria; phylum Pseudomonadota; class Alphaproteobacteria; order Sphingomonadales; family Sphingomonadaceae; genus Allosphingosinicella. The sequence continues at coordinate 32,256 of DASUVK010000093.1, forward strand.
CGGCGCTGTCGTCCGCCTCGATGCCCCATCGCCGCAAATGTGTGGAGACGCGGCGGGCGAGGCCGCGGTCGGGGGTGATCAAAGCGGCGGTGCGGCCCGGCGTTTCCAGCGCCTCGCGCAGCGCGACGGCGATCGCCTGCGCTTCCTCGGCGGGATCGGCCAGCTCGAGCGCGCGCACGCCGGTGAGGCGGCGCTCCCCCGGCCGCAGACCCTGCCACCGGTCGGTGAAGGCGGCGGGCTTCATCGCGTTGGCGATGGCGCGGCTGCGGACCGCCGGCGCGTCGCGGCCCCCGCCCCAGCGCCAGCGCTCCACTTCGGCCCGCGCCACGCCCATTCGGTCGAGGAGGAGCTTCAAGTGGAATTGCGGGTGGGTCTCGATCGAGCGGCGGCGCAGGCCGGTGCCCTCGTCCGGCTCGTGGGGGCCGAGCGCCTCCCATTCGTCCTCGGCCATGCCGAGGTCGAGGCCGGGAAGGACGACGAAACCGGCCTCGAGCCGGGAGACGGTGCGCAGCAGGCGGGCGATAGCGGGCGCGGCGCTGGTGATGCCCGCGGCGGCGACGAAGCCCGGCGGCGGGGTCGTCCGCCAGCGCTTCGCGACGGCGGCGAGCAGGCGGTTGCGGCGCTCGGCGAGGTCGATGCGGCCGCGTTCGGCGAGCAGGCGCGGCCATTGATCGAGGATCAGCCCGAGCCGGTCGAGCGAGGCCTGCCAGTGGAGCGACAGATCGGGCAGCTCCGCGGCGAAGCCGCGCAGCCCGGCCGGATCGACTTCCTCGACCAGCAGCTGGTCGAGGGTGCGGGCGAGATCCTCGGCCAGCCGCAGCGCTTCCGCCGCCTCGATGTCGCCGAGATGCTGCTGGACCAGGCGGGCGAGCAGGAACAGCCGCTCGAGCGGCTCGACCGCGGGCGGCAGCATCTCCCCTTCCCCGAGCGGCTCGAGCGCGCCGCCGATTCGCTCGTCCAGCTCCGGATCGCCGACCGGCACGAGGCGCGGCAGCAGCAGGCCGCCGCCCGAGCGCCGGACGAAGGCGTCGGCGATGGCGCGGGCGGCGCGGTTGTTGGGGACGAGGACCAGGCCCTGCGCCAGGCCGAGGTCGCCGCGGCCGTAGCGCGCGATCAGCCCCGCCGCGAGCGCGTCGGCGAAGGCGCGGTGCGGCGGGATGGTGAACAGGCTGGGCCGGACTGAGCTCACCGGGCGAAGCTAGCGGCGGCGTCAGGCAAGCCCAAGGATTTCCTCGGTCCGGCGGATATTCGCCGGGGCGCCGACGTCGAACCACAGGCCTTCGTGGACGGCGCCGAACAGCCGGCCCCTGGCGATCGCCCGGTCCCACAGGAGGTTGGTGGAGAAGGGCCCGCCGGGCAGGTCCCCTTCGAGCAGGCGTTTCGACACCATCTGGACGCCGGTGAAGACGAACGGCGCCACCCCTCCGGCCTTGCGTCGCCGCAGCGCTCCGCCGGCGCTCATGTGGAAGTCGCCCTGGCCCTTGTGGCAATGGGCGCGGGCGAGCGGCACCAGCAGCAGCAGCGCGTCCATCCGCGCTTCGTCCCAATGGGCGGCGAGCAGGCGCAGCGAATCGACCGGCCCGTCCACCCAGAGATTGTCCGAATTGACCACGAGGAACGGATCGGCATCGATCAGCGGCAGCGCCCGGGCCAGGCCGCCGCCCGTCTCCAGCAATTGATCCCGCTCATCTGAGACAGCAATTTCAATGCCTTCGACGCGGTTATCAAGATGAGCTTCGAGCGCATCGGCGAGATAATGGACGTTGACCACCGCCTTCTCGACGCCGGCGGCGCGCAGGCGGTCGAAGCAATGGTCGAGCAGTGACCTGCCGGCGACCTCGACCAGGGGCTTGGGGCGGGTCGCGGTGAGCGGGCGCATGCGCTTGCCGAGGCCGGCGGCAAGCACCATCGCCGTCTTCGGCACCTTCCCGCTGGGCACCGGACGGAGCGCGAGCGGGCGGCGCTGGCGGCTCATGCAGCCGCCGCCTCGCCCCAGGCCGCGGCGCGCTTGTCCGCCGGCACCTGCGCGTCGAACCAGGCCCGCACCGGCGCCAGCGCGGGATGGGCGAGGTTGCGCTCCAGATGGCCCCAGACCCGGGGCTGCAGCGGCAGATAATGGGCCTTGCCGTCGCGCTTCCACAAGCGGGTGAAGATGCCGAGTATCTTGGTGTTCCGCTGCGCCCCGAGGATCTCGTAATGGGCGCGGAACAGGCCGCGGTCGGCGACGTTCGCCGCCGCGCAATATCGCGCGATCATCGCCTCCTCGAGCTCGGGCGCGACGTCGCGGCGGGCGTCCTGGAGGAGCGACACGAGATCGTAGGCGGCATGACCGGCGAGCGCGTCCTGGAAATCGAGCAGGCCGAGCTCCGATCGGCCGTCAAGCGCCATCAGGTTGTCGGCGTGATAGTCGCGCAGGACCAGCACCGGATTTTCCTCGACGATTCGAAGCACATCGCCCCAGACCGATCGCCAGGCCGTCAGAAAGCCGGCGCCGTCGACTTCCAGGCCGAGCGCGGGCGCATACCATTCGGGGAAGAGACAGGCCTCGCGCGTCATCGCGGCATCGTCATAGCGCGGCAGGTCGGCCGGCGCGGGCTGCGCCGCCAGCCGGGCGAGGATGTCCACCGCCGCCTCGTAAATGCCGCGCTCGCGCTGCGGCTCGCGCTGGAGCAGCGGACCGACGCGATCGTCGCCGAAATCCTCGAGCAGCAGCAGGCCGCGCCCGCGGTCGACGGCGAGCGGGCGCGGCGGCCGGAAGCCGCGGTCGAGAAGATGCCCGGCGATGGTCAGGAACGGGCCGATATCCTCGTGCTCGGGCGGCGCGTCCATCAGCACCGCGGTGGCGCCGCCGGCGCCATGGACCCGGAAATAGCGGCGGAAGCTGGCGTCGCCGGCCAGCGGCCTTATCTCGGCGCCCTTCCAGCCGTGCTGCGCAAGGAAATGCGGCGCCGCGGCGGGCGGAATCATCGAGGCGGCCATCGCGCCTCCCAAGCGGGGGGCACCCCGGCTGTCAAGGCGCGGGCGCCCTCGCCCAGCCGGCGCAGGGTGAGGCGAAGCGAATCGGGCCACAGTGCGCGTCCCAGCCGCTCCGGCCATTCGACGATCAGCACTCCCTCCTCGAGCCCCTCGTCGAGCGCCAGCTCCTCGAGCTCGGTGGAATCCTCGATCCGGTAAAGGTCGACGTGCCACGCCGGAACGGCGAGCGTCTCGTAGGGAATGACGATCGGGAAGGTCGGGCTGGCGACGTCGCCTCGGTGGCCGAGCCCGGCGAGTATGCCCCGCGCCAGCGTCGTCTTGCCGGCGCCGAGCTCGCCGAACAGGGCGACGGCGTCGCCGGCGCGCAGTTGCGTCGCCAGCCGCCGGCCGAACGCCTCGGTCGCCTCCGGCCCGTCCAGCCGCATCAGCGCTTCCGCGGCAGGCGCAGGGTGACGGTGGTGCCCTCGCCCGGTTCGGACACCAGTTCGACGGTGCCGCCATGGGCTTCGACGAACTGCTTGGCGAGCGGCAGGCCGAGGCCGAGCGCGGCCTCGCCGGCGCCGCGCGGCTCGGCGGTGCGGCTGAAGCGATCGAACACCCGCGCCTGGTCGGCGGGGTCGATGCCGCGGCCGTTGTCGGAGACGGTGATCGCCGCCTCGCGCCGGTCGCCGGCGGCGCGGAGCAGGACGCGCCCCCCCTCGTCGGTATAGGCGAAGGCGTTCTTGAGCACGTTGTCGAGCGACTGGCGCAGGCGGGCGCGGTCGCCGGCGACGAGGCCCGCTCCGGTCTCGATCTCGACCGCGAGATCGATCCCTTTCTTCGCCGCCTGCTCCCGGAAAGCCTCGCCCGCCTCGGCGCAGAGCTTCCTCAGGTCGACCTTGTCCTCGGCGAGGAGCAGGCTGCCGCTGTCGCTCTGGGTAAGGTCGAGCACGTCGTCGATCAGCGCGCCCAGCCGGGCGACCGATTCGAGGATCGCCGCGACATATTCGGCGGCGGTCGGCGGCAGCTCGCCGGCATAGCCGCCGCCCAGCATCTCGGCGAAGCCGGCGATCGAGGTCAGCGGCGTGCGCAGCTCGTAGCTCATGTTGGAGACGAAGGCGGTCTTGAGCCGGTCCGCCTGCTCGAGCGCCTGGGTGCGCTCCCTGAGCGCCGCCTCCACGGTGCGGCTGGCGGTGACGTCGAGCATCGTGAACAGGGCGTTGCCGTCGGGCAGCGGCACCGCCGCGAACTCGAATTCGCGCCCGTCGGTGAACGCGACCCGGCCGGTCCTTTGCTTGCGCTCGACGGTGGCGCTGCGGACCAGCTCGCGGACCAAGGCGGCGTGGCTGGCGGTCTTGAGCTTGCGGCCGATATGGGCGGTCAGCGAATCGATGCGCGGGCTGCCGGCAAGCTGCTCCTCCTCGAACTGCCACAGCTCGCGGAAGCGGTTGTTCCAGAGATTCAGGCGTCCGTCCGAAGCGAAGACGCCGACCGCTTCGAACAGGTTGTCGAAGGTGGCGGTGCGCACGCGCAGCAAGGTGTCGCGCGCCGAAGCGAGACGAAGCTGCTCGGTGCGGTCCTCGAAGATCAGGAGCAGCCCGCCGTCGGGAAGCGGCTGGGCGACGACGCGCAGGTGGCGGCCGCCGGGCAGCAGCCAATCCTCTTCCTCGGCGGCGAGGCCGCCGGTGAACCAGCGGTCATGCTCCTTCTTCCATTCCGGATAGTCGCGGACTTCGGGCAGGTTCCCGCTCTCGCGCATCGCATCGAACAGCCGGTTGAATTCGGGGCGGTCGGCGAGGAAATCGGGCTTGAGCGCGAACTGCCGGGCGAAGGGCTGGTTGGAGAAGATCAGGCCGCGGTCGCGGGCGAACTGGGCCACTCCGGCGGAGAGGCGGTCGAGCATGTCGCGCTGGGCATGGACGAAGCGGGCGAGCTCGGCCCGCGCCTGCTCGCGATCCTCGACGTCGATCGCATAGCCGGCCACTCCCGATTCCCCCAGCGGCACCTCGACCACCCGCATCATCCGCCGTTCGCCGCCGATCGTGGCGGGGACGGTGCGCGAATGGGCCCGGCCCGCCTCGCGGACCGCGGCGGCCTCGGCCAAAGCGGTCTCCTCGCCGTCGTCGACCAGCTCGAGCCCGCCTTCGACCACCGCCTTGGCGTCCTCGGCCTCGACCGCCGCGACATAGGCGGTGTTGACCATCGCCAGGCGCAGATCGGGCCCGCGATGCCAGATCGGAAAAGGCGCGGCCTCGATCAGGCCCGACAGCGCGTCGAGCGCCGCGGCGAGGCGGGCGGCGCGCTCGCGCAGCTCGGCCATCTCTTCCTCGCTTTCGGTGGCGTCGGTCAGCCAGAGGAGCACCGTTCCGGCCGGATAGGAAGGCGGCGCCGGTCCGCCGCGCACCCGGTAGACTCGGGCCGAGCCGACGGGCCGCAGCGACAGCGCGAAGCTTCCGGCCGCCGCCGCCGAGCCCGCCACCTGCGCGTCGAGCCGCTCCAGATCCTCCTCGCCGAAAGCCGCGCCCAGATCCTCCAGCCGCTCGGGCACCCCGGCCAGCCCGAGCGCCAGCGCCACCCGCCCCGCTTCCTCGAGGCGGCCGTCGCGATGGATGACCAGCGGCAGCGCCGGCGACGCGGCGAGCAGGGCCTCGTGGTGACGGGTGGCGTCGATCCGGCCGGCGGCGGCGCGGGCGCGGCCGAGCCCGCGCAGAGTCGCCCATAAGGCGAGCGCGAGCCAGCCGCCCGCGAAGAGCGCGATCGCCGCCAGCATCGTCGAGGAGAGGTTCACCATGAAGGCCCCTCTCTAACCGCGCGCACCCGGCTCCGGAAGGGCGGTTGCGGCGGACGCCGCTTCGCTGCCTCCCCATGGCGCCAGCCATGACAGGCAAAGGGGACACGTACTTTTTCGCGAAAAAGTACGTGTCCCCATTCTCAGTCGCATGGGGAGGCAGATCAGTCGCCGTGGCCGTGGCTTTCCGCGGCCGTTACCGACGCCCCGAAGCCCGCGCCCGGCCCTTCCCACCAGTAAGGCGCCCGCACCCGCGTGCCGGTCACCACTTCGTTCATCGTCACCGGGTCGTAGAGCCGGCCGCCGAGCATGACCCGGTGGATCTTGTCGCTGTTGCGGATGTCCACCGTCGGGTCGGCGTCGAGCACGACCAGATCCGCCAGCTTGCCCGCTTCCAGCGAGCCGACGTCGCGCTGATAGCCGAGCGAGACGGCGGGCATGATCGTGCCGGCGCGCAAAGCCTCGATCGGGCTCCAGCCGCCGCGGACGAACGACCACATTTCCCAATGCGGGCCGAGCCCGGCCTGCTGGCCGTGGGCGCCGATCGACACCTGGACGCCGCGGTTGGCGAGCTTCTTCGCCTCGCGGGCGGTGGCGCCGTCGACGAAATCCTCCTCCGGCGCCATCGTCCGCCGCACATTCTGCGCGGCGAGCAGAGCCGGCGGCGCGTGCCGCGACAGCAGGGGATGGCGCCACACGTCGCTATGCTGGCGCCAATAAGGATCGCCGGCGAGGCCGCCATAAGCGACGACCAGGGTCGGCGTGTAATTGGTCTTGCTCTGCGACCAGAGGCTGACGACGTCGTCGTAGAATATCTGGACCGGCAGATTATGCTCGAGCGTGGCATTGCCGTCCTGGATCAGCGAGATGTCCATGTTGAACAGCGAGCCGCCTTCCGGCACCACCTCCATCCCTTCGCGCTGGGCCGCGGCCACCACCATCTGCCGCTGCTCGCGCCGGGGCTGGTTGTAATTCTTGACGCTGAGCGCGCCCTGCGCCTTCAGCCGCCGCACGTGGGCGAGCGCATCCTCCAGGCTGTTGATCTCGGCATAGACGTCCGCCGCCTTGGCGCCATAGACGATCTCGCCGGTCGAGAAGATGCGCGGGGCGAGGATCTTGCCGGCGCGCTGCATCTCGGACGCCGCGAAGATCTCCGAGGCGCGCGCGGACGGGTCGTGGATGGTAGTCGAGCCCATGGCGAGATTGACGATCGACGACCAATTTTGCTGCGGGATGAGATCGTCCTGCCCCTGCGGCCCGTGGGCATGGGCGTCGACGAGGCCTGGGATGATCGTCTTGCCGGCCATATCGACCGTCTTCGCGCCGGCCGGGACGGCGACCTCGCCGCGCCGCCCGACCGCGACGATGCGGTCGCCGCGCACGACGATGACGCCATCGTCGATGATTCCGCCGTCGGCGCGCGCCATGGTGACGATCCTGGCGCCGGTGAGGGCGACGATGCCGGTCGGCCGGTCGGCCGCGACCTCCATCGACAGCGAGACTCCGCTCGTCGGCGGCTGGAATTTCGGCGCATTCTCGGCCGGGGGCGCGGAGCCGAACAGGGCGGCGGTGTCGACCGTGTAGACGGTCGGGCCGGTGCTCCAGTGCAGTCGGCGGCCGCCGCCCGACCAGTGGATGAAGTCCGCTCCGACCGCGCTGGCCTTGGTCACCGGCAGCGGGCCGCCCTTGGCGTCGGCGGCGACGTCCTGGGTTCCGGGCATGAGCGGCATCACGAAGGCCTGGTAGTTCTGCCGGAAGGCGAGATACTGCCCGTCGGGCGAGACCTGATAGTCGCTCACCATCTCGCCGGTCGAATGGACGTGCCTGGCCTCGCCGTTGAGGTCGGTGCTGACCAGCCGGCGCTTGTTGTCGGCCGAGACGATGATGAACAGCCGATCGTTGGACGCACCGAATTGCGGCTCGGCGCCCTCCCGGGCGACTCGGACCGGCTCGCCGCCCGCCGCCGCGACCCGGTAGATTCCGGGATTCTCGGACCATTTGGGTGAGGTCAGGAAACCGCCCCGCCCTTTCTCGAAGGCGATCGTCCTTCCGTCCGGCGAGAAACGCGGCCGGGCGTAATGGCCCGGCTGGGTGGTCACGTCGCGCGCGGCGCCGCCGTCGGCGGCGACGGTGCGGATGCGCCCCAGGCCCTGATCGGTCCAGCCGACGAAGACGATCGTCCGCCCGTCGCGCGACCAGGAGGGGAAGAGCTCGAGCTCCGCCTCGTCGCCTTTGACCAGCCGCCGCGCGGCGCCGCCGCCGGCCGGCTTCACCCACAATTTGCCGAGCGTCTCGAAGACGATCTGCCGCCCGTCCGGCGAGACGCCGGCCCAGCGCGGCATCGTCGTCCGGAAGCGATCCGGCGCGACCTCCACCTGCGGATGCTGGGCGTCGACGACCGGACGCGTGTCGTTGACTCGGAAGGGGATTTCGCGCGCCTCGCTGCCGTCGCCGTTCACCCGGCGGAGCTTGCCGCCGGCCCAGAAGACGATCGAGCGGCTGTCCGGAGTCCAGTCCATGTTCGGATAGACGCCGCTGACCGCCCACGTCTCCTGGACGTCCTGGTCGAGCGCGTCATGGACCTTGCGCTCCTCGCCCGAGACGAGATCCTTGACGTAGAGCTTCGATTTCGCCCGCTCGCGGCGGACGAAGGCGATCTTCCTGCCGTCCGGAGACGGAGTCGGCCGGACCGAGCCGCCGGCGCCGGAGACCAGGGTTGAGACCTCGCCGGTAGCGAGCTCGTAGCGGTGGATCTCGAACAAATTGGTGTTCGAATCCTGGGCATATTGGAAGATCGCTCCGGGCGTGATGTTGCGGGTGAAATAGATGGCCTTGCCGTCGGGGGCGTAGATCGGCTCGCCCAGCTCCTTCTGGTGCTGCTCGTTGGGCTTCTTGACCAGCGGCACGCCGCCGCCGCCGGAGACGTGGTAGAGCCAGACCTCGCCGGTGCCCAATGAGCGGCCGGTGGTGAAATGCTTCTTGGCGGCGATGAAGCGGCCGTCCGGGCTCCAGCTCGGCTGGTTGAGGAGCCGGAAATCCTCCTTGGTGAGCTGGCGCTTGTCGCTGCCGTCGGCATTCATGATCCAGATATTGTCGCCGCCGCCCCGGTCCGAGGTGAAGGCTATGCGGCGCCCGTCGGGCGAGAAGCGGGGCTGCTGGTCGTAGGCCAGGCCCTCGGCGATCCGAGTCGGCGTGCCGCCGCCGATCGGCATGGTGTAGATGTCGCCGAGCAGGTCGAAGGCGATCGTCCGCCCGTCCGGCGCCACGTCGACGTTCATCCAGGTGCCGTTGTCGACATTGATCGGGATCTGCCGGATGGTCAGGCCCGGCGGCGCGTTGACGTTCCACTTGGCCGGCTTGTCCGGCTCGGTCGCCGGCGCTCGGGCGGCGGCGGGCGGGAGCGGCCCGGCCGGCTTCTGCTCGGGGTTGATAACCTCGTTCTCGGGCGCCTGCGTCTCCTGAACCGGCGGCGGCGTCGGCGCCGGATCGGGCGCCACCTGAGCCCCCGCCTGCCCCGCCGCCAGCACCACCGCGATCGCCGCCGTCACTTTCATGCGCTTCCTCCGACATTTTGTGGCGCACTTAAGAGGGAATCGCGCGCACGTCTTGCGCAATTATTGCCGTCATCCCAGCGCGATCCGGCCCGCGCCTTCACATGAAATCTGTGACCGAAATGCAATGTACAAAGCAGCCCTGCTGGATGCACCAATGCATAATGGGCTTTCATCGCTGTGAATGGATAATTGGCAACTCGCCGTTCGGGAGGCAAATATGAAGTCGATCATCCTGTGCCTCGTGCTTGGTGCTCCTCTCGTCAGCTGCGGGGACGCTCCCCAATTCGAAAGAGTCGCATTTGGAGGAACTGTCTATCAACTCGGTAAATCCCAAGATATCGCTGCGGCAATCAAAACCGGCCAGATCGCTCAAGGGCAAAGAGTAGCATCTACTTTCTTATATTCAGGAGAATTTTTCGATGATGATATGTGTGGACTTCTTGAAGTAGACGAACGAGACTACTCTATTAGCAAAGCGCTCAGTAATCCATTAGCTGAATTTAGCGGATTTTTGGTCCTTTGTTCTACCGAAGATGTAAAAGAACGCCTTTCTAAACGCTGTCACCACACGTTATTTGGCGGCAGCTGTCACGTCGCTCTCGGCGGTGTATATTCGGGCCGCAAGAAATTAAAACTCAGCAAGGGATTGGTACGTGACCAAGAGCCCTTCGTAATCGACGCGGAAAGGCTGACCGTACTGGAGTATGACAGCTCGGTGGGAAAAAACGATACGATCCGAGGGGCGATACAAGCCGCGGAGATTTATAAGGGACTGGGGAGATCTCGCCCTTAGCTTTCCTGAATGCCCGGGACACGTCACCCAATCCGCCTCAACGGCCGGTCCGCTCGACCTCGTCGATCCGCGGCCGCGCTCGCGCGAAAGCCTCTTCGCCCGGCACCCCTTAGAACGGCCCCCCTCAACTCATTGCAAAGATTTGCAGCGCGGGCGGCCGAGATTGCAAAAATTTGCAGTCGCGGAGGTGGCGGCAGCGATTTTGAGCGCATCGTGTCGCTGGCTCCGGCCCTGTTTTTCCCGGAATTGGGCGCAAACCGTCCAGCGCAAGCCCCGTTTCGCCCCACACTGCCCCGACACGAGCCCGGCGGGGCCCCCGCACCGCTCCGGTAATCGCCCGACATTCACCCAGCTCCCCTGGCGCGGCCCGGCACCGGTCGGTTGCGCTCGCGACCGAAACGGGAATGGGCGGATCGGCTTGCCGATTCCGCCTGTTCCTGCTATGTTCGACAGATTGGATTAGGGCTCTTTCACAATGTCGAACGATCGTGCGCGCCTTGCTCGGGCGCCCGACAGGTCGGGACGATTGATCGGGAAAACCGATCAAAGCGCCTCCACTGATCGGAACGAATTTTATTTATCGCCGACCTTCCGACTTTCCGAGCTCGGAGCCCTATCGTCGCCCCGGCGAAGGCTGGGGCCCCGGCGGGGAAAAGGCGCGGCGCCCTTCGCCCGCTGGAATGACGGGAACGGCCCGGCTCTCCAGTGCGCGCTCCCGTCAGTAGCGGTAATGCTCGGGCTTGAACGGGCCTTCCGGCGGCACGCCGATATAGGCGGCCTGCTTCTCGGTCAGCCTGGTCAGCTTGACTCCGAGCTTGTCGAGGTGGAGCGCGGCGACCTTCTCGTCGAGATGCTTGGGCAGGACGTAGACGTCGTTCTTGTACGTCTCCGCCTTGGTCCACAGCTCGATCTGGGCCAGCGTCTGGTTGGTGAAGCTGGCCGACATGACGAAGCTCGGATGGCCGGTGGCGTTGCCGAGATTGACCAGCCGGCCCTTGGACAGCACGATGATCTTCTTGCCGTCGGGGAATTCGACCTCGTCGACCTGCGGCTTGATCTCGGTCCACTTCATGTTCTGAAGCGCGCCGATCTGGATCTCGCTGTCGAAATGGCCGATGTTGCAGACGATCGCCATGTTCTTCATCGCCCGCATATGATCGAGGGTGATGACGTCGGCATTGCCGGTGGCGGTGACGAAGATGTCGGCGCGGGTCGCGGCCTCGTCCATCGTCACGACTTCGAAGCCCTCCATCGCCGCCTGAAGCGCGCAGATCGGGTCGATCTCGGTGACGATGACGCGGGCGCCGCCGTTCCTGAGCGACGCGGCCGAGCCCTTGCCGACGTCGCCGAAGCCGGCGACCGCGGCGACCTTGCCGGCGAGCATGACGTCGGTGCCGCGTCGGATGGCGTCGACCAGCGATTCCTTGCAGCCGTAGAGATTGTCGAACTTCGACTTGGTGACGCTGTCGTTGACGTTGATCGCCGGGAACGGAAGCTTGCCCTGCCTGGCGAGCTCGTAGAGGCGGTGGACTCCGGTCGTGGTCTCCTCGGAGACGCCCTTGATCGCCGCGACCGTCTTGGTCAGGAAGCCGGGCGATTGCTGGATGCGGCGGTTGACGACTCGCTGGAAGACTTCCTCCTCCTCGTTGGCCGGCGCCGGGAAGGTCTCGCCGGCCTCGATCCGAGCGCCCCACAAAGCGAACATGGTGGCGTCGCCGCCGTCGTCGAGGATCATGTTGCAAGTTTCGCCATTATTGCCCCAGTCGAAGATGCGGTCGACATAGTCCCAATATTCCTCGAGCGTTTCGCCCTTGACGGCGAAGACCGGAACGCCCGACGCGGCGATGGCGGCGGCGGCATGGTCCTGGGTCGAGAAGATGTTGCACGAGGCCCAGCGGACCTGGGCGCCGAGCGCGGTCAGAGTCTCGATCAGAACCGCGGTCTGGATGGTCATGTGGAGCGAGCCGGTGATGCGGGCGCCGGTCAGCGGCTTGGCCGCGCCGAACTCCTCGCGCAGCGCCATCAGGCCCGGCATCTCGGTCTCGGCGATCTCGATCTCCTTGCGCCCGTAGGCGGCGAGGCCGATGTCGCGGATCACATAATCGTCAAAACGGGTCTGGGCCTGGGTCGCCACGAAACGGTCTCCTGTCGCAAAAAAGACCGCCGGCAAGAGAGGGGCGGTCGCGGCCTCGCTCTAGCCGCAACCGTCCCCGGATGCAAATATAAAGATATCTTTATATGTGGGAGCAAGCCTCTCCCGTCACGCCGGCGAAGGCTGGCATCCCAGCCGGTGAAAAGCGCGGGTGTCCTTCACCCGCCGGGGCCCCAGCCTGCGCTGGGGCGACGAGCCTATCGCGCCGTCAGCGTCACCGGGCAGACGCCGCCGGGAAGCTCGGGCGAGCGGCCGGTGCGGTCGGCGAGATCGACGAGGCGGGCGACGTCGCCCTCGGCCAGAGCCGCCTCCGCGGCGATGGCGGCGGTCTCCTCGCACACCGCGCCGTCGGTCGCGTCGCCGCCATAGAAATTGGCCATGGCGGTGGTGAAGCTGTCATAGTGGCGCAAACCTTCGCGGCCGTAGCCGCGGTCGAACTGGGCCTTGATGACGCCGTTCGCCTGCTGCAGCGTCGAGCGGTTGATCCGCACGAAATCGTTATAGGCGGTCAGCACGTCGACGCCGATCGCCCGGCAGCGCAGGGTCGCCACCATCAGCCGCGACTGCAGGTCACGGATCTTGGCGGCGGCGGTCTCATGTTCGTTCCAGCACGACATCGCCGCCGACGCCGGCTGAGCATGAAGCAGCGCCGCGGCGGCAAGGCCGAGCGCACCCCTCAGGATTCGCTTGTTCATCGTCCCGTCCCCTTCCAGACACGCGGCCGCTTCCACACGCGCCGCGAGCAGGGCAGGGTTTCACGAGTCGATTGGGGAAGGGTGACGGGAGCTGGTTAACGCGCGCTCAGGCCGTGCCGAAATCCGCCGTCAGCATGCGCGCGTCGACGCCGGCGCTGCGGAACGCCGCCGCCCAGCGATGGTCGACGTCGCATTCGTAGAGCAGCGCGTCGCTGCCCGGCGTGACGAACCAGCCATTGCCGCGCATTTCGTCCTCGAGCTGCCCGCTTTGCCAGCCGGCATAGCCCAGAGCGGCCACCCAACGGGTCGGGCCGCGGCCCTCGGCGATGGCGCGCAGGACGTCGAGGGTGGCGGTGAGCGTCCAGCGGTCGCCGACCTGGACGCTCTCCTCGCCGCCCCAGTCCGGCGAATGGAGCAGGAAGCCGCGCTGGGGCTGGACCGGCCCGCCCGCATGGATGGGTACGTCGGGCGCGACGCCGGGGGCGATGCCGAGCTGGCCGAGCAGATCGTGGAAGCTGATGCGCGGGACGATTCGCCCGAGGCCGATGCCGAGCGCGCCGTTGGCGTCATGCACGCACATAGCGATCACGGCCTTCTCGAAGCGCGGGTCGCCGATGCCGGGCATGGCGAGGAGAAGCTGGCCCGAAAGGAAAGGCGGCTGTTCCATCGCGCCCGGTATAGGCGGGGAGCCGGGGCGCTGCTAGGGCGGCTCCGATCTTACCGATGAAGCGAAAGGAAGACGTGATGAGCATCGAAGTCGGCCAAAGACTGCCGAAGGCGACCCTGGTGAAAGCGACCCCGGATGGCCCTCAGCCGGTCGACAGCGAGGAATATTTCCGCGGCCGCCGCGTCGCGATCTTCTCGGTGCCGGGGGCGTTCACTCCGACCTGCTCGGCGCGCCACCTTCCCGGCTTCGTCGACAAGGCCGACGAGATGAAGTCGAAAGGCGTCGACGAGGTCGCCTGTATCGCGGTCAACGACGCCTTCGTCATGCAGGCCTGGGGCGAGTCGGCCGGCGCGGAGGGCAAGGTGACGATGCTGGCGGACGGCAATGGCGATTTCGCGCGCGCCACCGGCCTCACCCTCGACGGATCGAAGTTCGGCATGGGCGAGCGCGGCCAGCGCTGGTCGGCGATCGTCGACGACGGCGTCGTCGAGCAGCTCAACGTCGAGGAGCCCGGCGCGTTCAACGTCAGCAGCGCCGATTATATGATGGAGCGTTTGTAGGAAGCGGGTTCGGCCTGTCCCGTATCGCCCTCCCCTCGCCGGGTTGCGGCAACGCCGCCGCTGCTCCGGCGTTGTGAACGATTCGGCGTGGCGACAGGAGTTTGTTGAGATGGCTGGCCAGGACGAGCAAGGCAAATCGGCGGCGCTGATGCTTGCCGAGGAAATCCAGCGCCGTCCGCTCGCCGCCGCCGCGATCGCGGGCGGCGCCGCAGCGGCGGCTGCCGGCGCGGTGATCGGCGCCCGGGCGCTCGCTCGGCGCAATGGCGCCCGCAAGGGCAAGCCGGTCAACCAGGTCCTCGCCGCGGCGATCACCGCCTGCGAGGCCAAGGCGGCCTGCGACCCGGACGGAGCCCCGGTCGGGGAGGGTCCGCCGGTGGGGATCAGCGACTAGAAGGCGCCGCTTCGTCCAGGTCTGGGCTCAGCGCGGCGCAATCGCATATTCGACGTTCACGGTGACTCGCGTCTGGAGCACTCCTGCCTCAAGGCTCACTGGCGCGATGGTGCTGTTGATCAGGCCGTTGAACCCCATGGCATCTACTTCTCCCCGTTCGCTCAGCTGAAGCACCCGCGCCACGCGCATGCCCAAAGCCTCGGCGTAGGTGTCGGCCTGCTCGCGGGCGGCGGCGACCGCGGCGCGCCGCGCGAGGCGTTGCGCGGGAAGAGGATCCGACAAGGAAAAGCGTGGGCCTTCGACGCTGTTGGCGCCCGCCTCGAACAACGCGTCGATCAGCTCGGGCGCGCGCGCCAGGTCGCGGAACCTGAGCTCGATGTCGTTCTTGGCCACATAGCCGGTGATCCGCGGCTCACGGCCCTCGCGGTCCGCCCGATCCTCGTCCATCTGCGGATCCACGGACAGGCTGCTCGTCTGGATGTCGCGTCGCTCGACGCCGAAGGCGCGGGCCGCCGCGACCAGCTTCGCGGACACGAGGTTGTTCGAGTTGGTCGCTTCGCGCGCCGTTCGGCCGGTCGTCACCGTCCCGACTGTCATCCGCATGACGTCGGGAGTCGAGACGTGGCTGCCCTGCGCCTCGATCCTGAGCAGGGCCTCGCCCGGCTCGAGGCGGGGCTGGGCGGACGGGCTCGTCTGCGCACGCGCTGCTGCCGGCAAGGAGACGGCGAGCGCCGCCGCAATCAGGCCTGCCAGCCGCACCGCCGGCCCCGATTCTGCTCTTTGAGCCAGCCCATCAGCGGCCGGAAATATTCGATCATCGCCTCGCCCGACATCTCGCGGCTGCCGGTGAAGGCCTCGAGCGCGTCCGGCCAGGGCTTGGACGCGCCCATGGCGAGCATCGCGTTGAGGCGCCGGCCGACCTCCTTGTTGCCGTAGAAGGAGCAGCGGTGGAGCGGCCCGGTCCAGCCGGCCTGCTTGCAGGCGGCCTGGTAGAATTGGAACTGGAGGATGCGGGCGAGGAAATAGCGCGTGTAGGGGACGCTCGCCGGGATGTGATATTTGGCGCCCGGGTCGAAATCGGCCTCGGTGCGGGGCGCCGGCGGGACGATGCCCTGATACTGGAGCCTGAGGTCGTTCCAGCCCTGCTCGTAATTGGCCGGCGCCACCTCGCCGCTGAACACCCGCCAGCGCCATTTGTCGACGAGCAGGCCGAACGGCAGGAAGGCGACCTTGTCCATCGCCTGCCTGAGCAGCAGCCCGATATCCTTGTCGGCGGACGGCACCTTGCTGCGCGGCAGCAGGCCGATCTGGACCAGATATTCGGGCGTTACCGACAGCGCGATCATGTCGCCGATCGCCTCGTGGAAGCCGTCATTGGCGCTGTCGAGATAGAGCAAGGGCTGCTTGTTGTAGGCCCGCTGGTAGAAATTGTGGCCGAGCTCGTGGTGGACGGTGACGAAGTCGTCGGCATTGACCTTGGTGCACATCTTGATGCGCAGGTCCTCGACATTGTCGACGTCCCAGGCCGAGGCGTGGCAGATCACCTCGCGGTCGCGCGGCGCGGTGATCATCGAGCGGGTCCAGAAGGTCTCCGGCAGCGGCGCGAAGCCCAGCGAGGTGAAGAAGCTCTCGCCGGTCCGGACGATCTTCTCCGGCGTATATTTGTTGCGGACGAGCAGGTCGGTGAGGTCGTAGCCGACGTCGCCCGCGCCCTTGGGCGCCACCACGTCGTAGATATTGCCCCATTCCTGGGCCCACATGTTGCCGAGCAGGTCGGCGCGGATCGGGCCGGCCTCGGGCTGGACGGCGTCGCCATATTTCTGGTTCAGCTTGGCGCGGGTGAAGCAATGGAGCTCGTCGTAGAGCGGCTTCACCTCGTTCCACAGGCGGTCGGTCATCGCCGCGAAGTCGTCGGGCGGCATGTCGTAGCGCGAGCGCCACATCGCTCCGGTATCCGGGTAGCCGAGCTCCCTGGCACCCTGGTTGGCGATCTCCGTCAGTCGGACATAATCGGGCCGCATCGGCCGGCCGACATTGGTGTGCCAGCTGGTCCACATCTCCTTGAGCTGGGCCGGGTTGCGCACCGTCCCCATCTTCTCCTCGAGGTCGTTGCCGGTCATCGGCTTGCCGTCGAGGGTGCCGCGGCCCTTGCCGTAGGTGGAGGTCAGGCGGGTGGAGATGGTGTTGAGCTCGGCGGCCGCGCCGGGCGTGGTCGGCGCCGGCAACACCAGCGCGCTGCGCAATATGTCGAGCTTGCGCTTGGTGTCGTAGTCGAGGCCCGGGACGTTGGCATATCTGGCGGCCTCGTTGGCGAAGCGGACCGACATCTCGGTGCCGATCGTGCCGAAATGGGCGGCGAGCGCGTCGGTATCGTCGGTGATGTAGGTCGAATTGACCCATTGCGCGCGGCTGTTGATGACCGCGAACTCGCCCAGCTCCTTCTCGGCGCGGGCGACGAAGGCGCGGGCCTCTTCGAGCGTCGGGGCCGCGGCCGTACCGGCGCCGGGAGACATGTCGGCGGTCGCTCCCGCCTCGCCGGCGGTGGCGACCTGGTCGACATCGGAGCGGGTGGTGCAGGCGGCGAGGCAAACGGCGAGAGCGAACGCGGAGACGGTGGCTTTCATCAGGTGGGCATCCTCGTTTCTGGTCTGGTTGTCGCGGCTATTGCGCCTCGCTTTTTGGAGGGTCAAGCGGCGAGAAATTCGGCGATCGCCCGGCCCAGCTCGGGCCTGGTGACGGCGTTCATGTGGTTGCCGGGAACTTCGACGAAGCGGCCTTCGGGAAGAAGCTCCGCCAGCTCGCCGGCGGGCCCGTTGTCCTGGTCTTCCTCGCCGGCAAGGACCAACGTCGGCGTGGCGATCCCGCGCAATTCCGCTTCGCTCGAATCGACGAAGCTGCCGAGCAGGGGCAGCAGCGCCTGGGGATCGCCGCCGGTGGTCTTGAGGAAGGCCTCGGCCAGCCATTCGTCGGAGCCGCGGCGATGCGTTCCCATGCCGGTCAGCACCTTGCGGAAATAGGCCGAGCGGCGGCCGGTCTCGAGCATTCCGCGAAGGCCCATGCCGGCGATCACCAGCCGCCGCGGCCGGGCGCCCAGGATCGCCATTCGAGCGGAGGTGCGGGCGCCGAGCGAATAGCCGCCGAGATCGTAGTCGGCGAGACCGAGATGCTCGATCAGCTCGAGCCCGTCGCGGGCGAGAATATCGGGCGGATAGGATGCCTCGTCGTGCGGCGCGGCGCTCTGGCCGTGCGCGCGCAGATCCGGCATGATCACGCGAACGCCCCGCCCAGCGATCTCGGCGGCGTGGCCGAAGCGGATCCAGTTCATGTCGGCGCTGGAGAAGAGGCCGTGGAGCAGCACCACCGGCCTCCCCTCCCCCATTTCGTGCCAGACCAGCCTGGCGCCGTCGGAGGCGGTGAAACTGTGGGTGGTAAGATCGGCGGTGGACACCTTGACGCTCATCCTGAGTAGCCGTTGAGCCTGGCGAAACGGCCTGTCGAAGGACGGTCCGTCGATACGGAGCTTCGAGTTGGCTCAGCCCCACTCAGGATGAGCGCGGTTTCGCCATGACACGGTTCAATCCGGCAGCTTCCCGGTGGCTTCGATCCAGCGGTCGACCAGGGGCTTGTATTCATCTGTGCGATATTCCGGCAGGCCTTCGGTGTTGATCCAGGCGCGGTGCAGGCTCTCCGCGCCGAAATGGTGCTTCGGCCTGAAACGCGACGGATCGTCGAAAGAGCCGATGGTCAGGTCCATATTGTCGCTGTCGGGAAAGGCAAAGCCGAGCGAGGTGCCGCATTCGCGGCAATAGGGCCTCTGCGCGATCGGCGAGGACGCGTACCAATCGGGCTCGGTTTCCCAGGTCACGTCCGCCTTCTTCATGTTCTTGAACGCGATCGAGACGGTGCCGATGGCGCGCTGGCACATGCGGCAGTGGCACAGATAGGCGTCGTCATTCTCGACCCGCGCCGTGTAGCGGATCCGCCGGCAGGCGCAGCCGCCCTTCATCTCGTCGCTCACAGGCTCACAACTCGCTTCTCCAACTGTGACGTTCGGACCGCGCGCAGGAAGCGTTCGTCCGCCGTCAGCAGCTCATCGTCATACGCCTCGGCAAGCGCAAGATAGACGCAGTCGTAGACCGGATGTCGTAGTTCCACCGCCATCTCGACAGCGCGCGGCAACATCGGCGTCTCGTCCACGGTTCTTACAATCGAGGCGACCTTTTCGAGTTGCGCCGCCAACTCCTCGCCTGCCGCGACGATCTCTCCGCGCAACGCCCGTTTCCAGAGGGCATTACCCACTTCCGCGTGCAGGAGCGTGGGGGCGATCAATTCGACCCGACTTATCCAGTCGCGGGCCGCCTCGTCGCCTTCTTCCGGCAGGAGCCACTTGAAGGCGACGCTGGCGTCAATGATCAAGATCCCGGTCCTCGCGAATGAGATCTACTCCGGGCGTTTGCGGCACGCCGGGGACTTGAGCTCGTCGGCCCCACTCCTGCATGCTTCGCACGACCGCCAGCTTTTCTTCCACCGTCAGCTCTGCGGCAGCTTTGTGGATGGCCTCGCGGGCGAGAGCCTCGACGGAGGTCCTGCGCTGGCGGGCGAGCGCTTTCAGCCGTTCGATTGCGGCATCGTCCAGCTGCCTCACCAGGATTTGCGCCATGAGGGTAATGATAGCGTTATGCTATCACCCGCTCAAGCCGCCTTCTGCAGATGCTTTCGGCCGAGCAATTCGGCGATCTGGACGGCATTGAGCGCCGCGCCCTTGCGCAGATTGTCGGAGACGCACCACAGGCTGAGACCGTTCTCCACCGTCGGGTCCTCGCGCACACGGCTGACGTAGGTGGCATATTCGCCGACCGTTTCGACCGGGGTGACGTAGCCGCCGTCCTCGCGCTTGTCGACGAGCATGATTCCGGGCGCCTCGCGAAGGATGTTCTGAGCCTCCTCGGCCGAGATCTCGCGCTCGAACTCGACGTTGATCGCTTCGGAATGGCCGACGAAGACGGGGACGCGGACGCAGGTGGCGGTCACCTTGATCTTCGGGTCGAGGATCTTCTTGGTCTCGACCACCATCTTCCATTCCTCCTTGGTCGAGCCGTCGTCGAGGAACTCGTCGATATGGGGGATGACGTTGAAGGCGATCTGCTTGGTGAAGACGGCGGGCTCGTTGGAGTCGCCGACGAAGATGTTGCGGCTCTGCTCGAACAATTCGTCCATGCCCTTCTTGCCGGCGCCCGAAACCGACTGGTAGGTCGAGACGACGACGCGCCTGATGCCGGCGGCGTCGTGGAGCGGCTTCAGCGCCACCACCATCTGGGCGGTCGAGCAATTGGGGTTGGCGATGATGTTCTTGCGGCGATAGCCGTCGATCGCATGGGCGTTCACTTCCGGCACGATCAGCGGCACGTCCGGGTCCATGCGGAAATAGGAGCTGTTGTCGATGACGGTGCAGCCCGCCGCCGCCGCCCTGGGCGCATAATCCTTCGACACGGCCGAGCCGGCGGCGAACAGGGCGATGTCCCAGCCGGCGAAGTCGAAATGCTCGATGTTGCGGACCTTGAGCTCGGTGCCGCTGTCGCCGAAATCGATGACGTCGCCGGTCGAGCGCGGCGAGGCGACCGCGGCGATCTCGTCCAGGGGGAATTGGCGCTCGGCGAGGATGTTGAGCATCTCGCGCCCGACATTTCCGGTCGCGCCGACCACGACCACCCGGTAACCCATC
Source organism: Allosphingosinicella sp. (assembly GCA_036378975.1). Taxonomy (GTDB): domain Bacteria; phylum Pseudomonadota; class Alphaproteobacteria; order Sphingomonadales; family Sphingomonadaceae; genus Allosphingosinicella. The sequence continues at coordinate 52,533 of DASUVK010000093.1, forward strand.
ATCCAATCTCCAGCTGAAGCCGACGACTCGCTATCGTAGCCGCGCACCGAAAGCGATATGGCGATCCAGCACGGGGGACAAGATGAGACGAGCGGGGATAGTGGCGGCGCTGCTGGTGCTGCTGATGACGGCTTTCTGGTTCAAGGGCGCCTTGGTCGCGCCGCCCGGGATGCCGGAGCGGGTGGCGGCAGGCGAGTTCGACACAGACCGCGCGCTGGCGCGGCTGCGGCGCATCCTCGGCGATGAGCGGCCGCATCCGGTCGACAGCGCCGCCAACGACGCGGTCAGGGAGCGGCTACTTTCCGAGTTGCGGGCGATCGGGCTCACCCCCACCGTGACCGACGACGTCACCTGCAACGGCACCGTCAAGAGCCGCTCCGTCTCCTGCGCGCGTGTCCGCAACATAGTCGCAAGCCTCGGCCCGGCGGCGGGCCGTCCGGTGATGATGGTCTCGCATTACGATTCGACGCCGGTCGGGCCGGGCGCGGCCGACGACGGTATCGGCGTCGCCGTGATGCTGGAGACGGCGGCCCTGCTGAAGGATCGGCCGCTCAAACGCCCCGTGCTCCTGCTGTTCAACGAAGGCGAGGAAGCGGGCCTGATCGGCGCCCGCGCCTTCGTCGAGCACAACCCGCTGGCGCGCGACGTCGAAGCGGTCGTCAATCTGGAGGCGCGCGGGGTCAGCGGGCCGGCGCTGATGTTCGAGACGAGCCGGCCCAACGGCGCCGCCATCGCGGCTTTCGCCCGATCGGCGCAGCGGCCGTCGGCCAATTCGGCGAGCGCCGACTTCTACCGGCTGATTCCCAACGACACCGACGTTTCGGTCTTCCTCGACCGGCCGTGGACGATCCTCAACTTCGCGATCATCGGCAATGAGACGCGCTACCACAGCCCGGGCGACACGCTCGCCGCGCTCGATCCGCGCAGCGTCCGCCATATGGGCGAGCAGGCGCTGGCGGCGACCGCGGGACTGGCGACCGACGGCATCCCGGCGGCGCGCGGCGACCGGCTGTATGTCGATGTCCTGGGGCGCGCCCTGGTGGTGCTGCCGATGGCGCTCGGCATCGGGCTGCTCGTCGCGACGCTGCTCCTGTTCGGCTGGCTCGCCCGAATCCGACCCGGCGGCGTCGCGCTGGCGACGGCGACGGTCGCGGTCGGCCTGATCGACGCGGCGATCCTCGGCTTCCTCGGCCAAAAGGCGGTGGGCCTGCTGCGCGCGGGCGAGTTCTGGCGCGCCCACCCGCAGGCGACTTCGCTCGGCCTCTATCTGTCCGCTTTCGCCGCCTGCGTCGCCGCCCTGCTGATCCTCGCCCGGCCGCTGGCGCGGGATCGGCTGCGAATCGGTTTCTGGCTGCTCTTCCTGCTGCTCGGCGCCGGCCTCAGCCTCGTCGTGCCGGGCGCGGCGATCTATTTCCTGGCGCCGCCGCTGGTCGCCGGCGCCGCGATGCTGGCGCGGCGCTGGGAGCGGCCGGCGGCGCTCGCCGCCTGGCTCTTGCTGTTCCTCAGCTGGGGGCCGCTCCTCCACCTCAGCCAGGTTCTGCTGGACTTCGACAACGGCTGGACCTTCGCGGCCATGGCGGCGCTGATCATGTGGCCGCTGCTCATCGAGATGAAGCCGCTCCTCCTTCGCCTGCCGCGAACCGGCGCGTTCGCCGCAATTGCAGCGCTGGCGGTGCTCGGCTGGGCGGGCGCGATGACGAGACCGGCTTATTCGGAGGATCGCAAGCAGCCCTTCGGCATCGAATATGCATGGGACCAGAGCGAGGCGAAGGCGCGATGGCTGGTGGTCAATGATGGCGCTCCCCTTCCCGCCGGCTTCGGCGCTGCGTTCGAGCGCGGCGTCGAAACGCCCTGGTCGGGCCGCAAGCGCTGGGCGGCGCCCGCGCCGGTTTTGCGGATCGACCCGCCGCGGATCGAAAAGCTGGCGGAGCGGATTACGCCGCAGGGGCGGCGGCTGGCGCTCCAGCTGAGCGCGAACGGGGCGACGACCGTGCTCATCCGGACCAAGCCGGAGGCCGGTTTCATCGCCGCGCGCGCCGGCGGCCGGGTGATGCGTTTCGGCGGCGGCGGCGACAAGGACGACTTCGTCCTGCGCTGCCTCGGGCGGAGCTGTGACGGGATGCGGATCGAGCTGCTGCTGGCCGCGAAATCGCCGATCGAGGCGACGGTGATCGGCATCCGGCCCGGGCTTCCGGCCGCCGCGGCGCCGCTGGTGCGGGCGCGCCCGCCCCTCGCCGAGCCGCAATACAGCCCGGATTCGACCATCGCCGTCGGCCAGATGAGGCTCTAGGGGCGAAGCTGCGTCCCGGCGAAGGCCGAGACCCGGGACCCTGCGCGGTACGACTGGACCCCGGCCTTTGCCCGGGTGCCATGGCCTCAGCTGTCGGCGGTCTCGGGGGTTGCGGCGGCCGCAGCAGCGGCGGCAGCGGCCTTGTCGGGCCGCGTGTCGCGGCGCTCGGCGATGCGGGCGGCCTTGCCGGTGCGGCCGCGCAGATAATAGAGCTTGGCGCGGCGGACGGCGCCGCGGCGGACGACCTCGATCGACTCGATGTTGGGCGAATAGAGCGGGAAGACGCGCTCGACGCCCTCGCCGAAGCTGATCTTCCTGACCGTGAACGACGAGCCGAGGCCGCGGTTGGCGCGGGCGATGCAGACGCCCTCGAAATTCTGGATGCGGGTGCGCTCGCCTTCGACGACCTTGACGCCGACGCGCAGCGTGTCGCCGGGGCGGAACTCGGGAATGGCGCGATTCTGGGTCGCCTGCTCGATGGCCTCGGCCTCGAGCTGCTCGATGAGGTTCATTTGTCTTCGCTCTCTTCTTCGCGCTGCGCGCCAGAGGGCGGTGGCCTTCGCGCGTCCCCGTGACGCGCGATCAGGTCCGGCCGCCTTGACCGTGTGTCGGCCGCCGCCTGGCTCTCTCGCCAAGCCGCGATCCTCGCATGATCCCCCGATCGCAGCACTTCAGGGATCCTGCGCCCTTCCCATATGACAGGTCGGGTATAATGCGGATATTCGAGAAGCCCGCTCTCGAAGCTCTCTTCCTCTCCGCTGGAGGCCGCGCCCATTACCCCGGGGAGCAGCCGAACGCAAGCGTCGAGCAGGACGAAGGCGCCGATCTCGCCGCCGGAAAGCACATAGTCGCCGACCGAGACCGGGACGATCGGCCGCGCCTCGAACAAACGCTCGTCGATCCCCTCGAAACGGCCGCACAGGATCGAGACTCCGGGCCCGGCGGCGAGCTCGCGGACGAGGGCCTGGGTGAGCGGCTTGCCGCGCGGCGTCATCGCCAGCAGCGGCGCCTCCGGGCGTTGCGCGAGCAGATGGTCGACAGCGGCACCCAACACATCGGCGCGCATCACCATCCCCGCCCCGCCGCCGGCCGGCCTATCGTCGACCGAGCGATGCCGGTCGGTGGCGAAATCGCGGATCTGCACCGCGTCCAGCGACCAGATGCCTTCCTGCAGCGCCCGCCCGGCCAGGCTGAGGCCCAGCGGCCCCGGGAACATCTCCGGGTACAAGGTCAGGAGGGTGGCCGCCCAGCCCGTCATCCGTCCGCCTCGGTGCCCTGGTCGCCCATCTCCCGCGCGATGAGCACGGCAACCCCGGCGCTGGCAAGGCCGAACACCAGCGCCGCGCCTCCGTAGACGAGGCCGACGACGGCAAAATATGGGCCGACCGGCTCCCGGGACTCAAGACAGAGGAACCAGCCGAGGATCAGGAGGCCGGGTCCGAGCCCGCCCACCGCCACCGACAGCCAGGCCTGGACGCGCAGGCGGTACAGCGCCAAGGCGATCAAGACGGAGACGAACGAGGCGGCGAGAGTCGCGAGGTCGATCGGCATTGACGCGTCTCCGGCCGGTCTTCGCTCATCATCGAGGGAACCGCCGGGAAGGGCAAGCGCTCTCAAACCTTATGAACGAACCCGATTTCGATTGCCTGATCGTCGGCGGCGGCCCCGCCGGACTGACCGCAGCCATCTATCTCACCCGCTTTCACCTCACCGCCAAGCTGGTCGACGCCGGCAACAGTCGGGCGGCGCTGATTCCCTGCACCCACAACCATGCCGGCTATCCGGACGGCATTGCCGGCCGCGAGCTGATCGCACGGATGAAGCGACAGGCGCAGAAATACGGCGCTGCGATCGTCACCAGCCGGGTGACCCGCCTCGACCTGAGCGAAGGCGGTTTCGAAGCCGAATGGGGCGAGGGACCGGTGACGGCGCGCAAGGTCTTGCTCGCCACCGGCGTCACCAATCGGCGGCCGCCGATGGACGAGGACCTGCACGACGAGGCGCTCGCGCGAGGCCTGATCCGCTACTGCCCGATCTGCGACGGCTACGAGGTCACCGACAAGTCGGTCGGCGTGATCGGCGACGATCGACACGGCGTCGCCGAGGCCGTGTTCCTGCGCGGCTTTACCCAGGACATCACCCTGATCGCGCCCCATGCCGAGCACGATCTCAGCGCCGAGGACCAGGCGAAGCTCCGCGAATACGGCATCCGCACCGTCGACGGACCATGCCAGGCGGTCGCCGCGCACGAGGATTGCATCGTCGTCGACACCGCCGACGGCCATTATACGTTCGACAGCGTCTATCCGGCGCTCGGCTCCGATACCCATGTCGAGCTCGCCCAGCAGGTCGGCGCCGAGCTTTCGAAGGACACCGGCTGCATCGTCGTCGACAGCCATCAGCGGACCACCGTCCTCGGCCTCTACGCCGCCGGCGACGTCGTCCTCGGCCTCGACCAGATCAGCCACGCAATGGGCGAAGGCGGCGTCGCCGCGACCACGATCCGCAACGATCTCGCCGCCGAGCGGCCGATGAAGCGCGAGGCGCTGAGCGGCTCGATCCGGACGAAAGGTTCGGAAATTCCATAAGTTTCAGCTTCCTTATGGCGAGAAAACATCCCCCCTTTGGCAGTCCGCCGCCGCACCCCATCGAGCCATTCATGTGTCGAAGAGCCGAATCGGAACATAGCAGAAACAGGCACGTCAGGCGAGGAAATCCGGATCGGCGACGATGCGGCCGGTGGCCAGATCGGCGATTCCATCGCGGAACGGGAGCATGAAGCGGCGGCCGTCGGACGTCTCGATCTCGAGCAGGTCGCCGGCGCCGAAATCCTCGACCGCGACGACATGGCCGAGCAGCTCGCCGGCCTCGGTCTCGCACGGGAGGCCGATCAGGTCGGCATGATAATATTCCCCCTCCGCCAGCGGCGGCAGCGCCGAGCGGGGGATGGTGAGGAGCTGGCCGCGCAGCGCCTCGGCGGCGTTGCGGTCCGCGACCTCGACGAAGCGGGCGATCGGCGTGCGGTCGCCCTTGAGCGAAGTCAGGGTGAGGATCCGATCGCCTACCCTCACTTGCTTATGCCGCTTGAGGCTGTCGGCGCTTTCGGCGAACAGTTTCAGGCGCACCTCGCCGCCGATGCCGTGCGCTCCGGCGACGGCGGCGAGGGCAACCCGGTCGTCGGCCAAGACCTATTCGGCCTTCTCGGCGCCCTCGGCGGGAGCGGCTTCGTCCGAGCCCTCGGCGGGCTCACTGGCCGACTCGCCCTCGTTGCTCGCCTGTTCGGCGGGGGTCGGCTCCTCGGCGGGCTCCTCGGCGGGAGCTTCCTCGGCAGCCGGAGCTTCCTCGACAGCCGGAGCTTCCTCAGCGGCGGGAGCTTCCTCGACAGCCGGCGCTTCCTCGACAGCCGGCGCTTCCTCGGCGGCAGGAGCTTCCTCGGCCGCAGAAGCTTCCTCGGCAACCGGCGCTTCCTCGGCGGCGGGAGCTTCCTCAACCGCCGGGGCCTCCTCGGCGGCCGGCGCCTCGGCGGCGGCCTCCTCGGCGACGACCTCGTCAGTGGCCGGAGCTTCCTCGACCGCAGCGGTCTCTTCCTCCGCCGGGGCGGCGGCGGCTTCGGCTTCGCGGGCGGCACGCTCCTCGGCGCGCTCCTTGGCCTTGTCGCCCGGCTCGCCCTTCCTCGGGTTAAGGCGCGCCTCGCGCTCGCGCACGCCGGCGGCGTCGAGGAAGCGGGCGACGCGATCGCTCGGCTGGGCGCCGACCGACAGCCAGTGGCGGGCGCGGTCGGCGTCGAGCTTGACCCGGTCCGGGCTGTCCTTGGGAAGCAGCGGATTGTAGCTGCCGATCCGCTCGATGAACTTGCCGTCGCGCGAGGTGCGGGCGTCGGCGACGACGATCTTGTAATAAGGGCGCTTCTTCGCGCCGCCTCGGGAAAGCCGGATGGAAACTGCCATTCTCTTAGTCCTTTCTGAAACTTAAGCCTATTTCTTCATGAATTTTTCGAAGCCCGGCGGAAGGTTCATCGGCGCTCCGCCCTGGCCCGGGAGGCCAGGCAGGCCGCCGGCGCCGGGCAGGCCGCCCATTCCGCCGAGGCCGCCCATGCCGCCGCCGCCGAACAGGGCGCCGAGCTTGCCGAGTCCGCCCATCTTGCGGATCTTCTTCATCGCGCCGGCCATGTCCTGGTGCATCTTGAGGAGCTTGTTGACCTCCTGCACGGTCCGCCCCGATCCCTTGGCGACGCGGATCTTGCGCTTGGCGTTGAGCAGTTCGGGCCGCTTGCGCTCCTTGGGCGTCATCGAGCCGATGATCGCGTCGAGATGGACGAGCACCTTGTTGTCGACTCCGCTCGCCTCCATCGCGCCGGAGATCTTCTTCATCCCCGGCAGCATCGCGGCAAGGCCGGTGAGGCCGCCCATGCGCTGCATCTGGCCGAGCTGGGCGCGCAGATCGTCGAGATCGAACTGGCCCTTGGCCATCTTGCGGGCGAGCGCTTCGGCTTCCTCGACCTGGATCGTCTCCTGGGCGCGCTCGACCAGGCTGACGACGTCGCCCATGCCGAGGATGCGGCCGGCGATCCGCTCCGGGTGGAAGGCCTCGAGCGCGTCGATCCCCTCGCCGACGCCGGCGAATTTGATCGGCTTGCCGGTGACCGCGCGCATCGACAAGGCCGCGCCGCCGCGGGCGTCGCCGTCGAGGCGGGTGAGAACGATGCCGGTCAGCGCCACCTGGGCGGCGAAAGCGGTGGCGACGTTGACCGCATCCTGGCCGGTCAGGGCGTCGGCGACGAGCAATATCTCGGCCGGCGACGACACGTCGGCGACCGCCTTCATCTCGTCCATCAGCGCCTGATCGACGTGAAGCCGGCCGGCGGTGTCGAGGAGAAGGACATCGAAGCCCTGAAGCCTCGCCGCCTGGAGGGCGCGGCGGGCGATGTCGACCGGCTGCTGGCCGGCGACCACCGGCAAGGTCGCCACCTCGGCTTTCTCGCCGAGCACGCGCAGCTGTTCCTGGGCGGCGGGGCGGGCGACGTCGAGCGACGCCATCATCACCTTCTTGCCGTTTTTTTCGCGCAGCCGGCGGGCGACCTTGGCGGTGGTGGTGGTCTTGCCCGAGCCCTGGAGGCCGACCATCATCACCACCGCGGGCGGGGTGATGTCGAGCTCGAGCTCGGCGGCGTCGGCGCCGAGCATGTCGACCAGAGCGTCGTGGACGATCTTGACCACCTGCTGGCCGGGCGTGACCGAGCGCAAGACCTGCTGGCCGACCGCCTGCTCGGTCGCTCGGTCGACGAACTCGCGCACCACCGGCAACGCCACGTCGGCCTCGAGCAGGGCGATCCGCACCTCGCGCATCGCCCCGCGCACGTCGGCCTCGGTCAGCGCGCCGCGGCCGCGCAGCCGATCGAACACCGCGCCGAGGCGGTCGCTCAGACTGTCGAACATGCTCTTCCTTCCACCACGGCCGTTCCAAACGCGAAAAACGCCGGCGGGCGAAACCTCGCCGGCCAGCGCGCGCCCCCTGAGGCGCTGTCATTTATCCCAAAGGGATGCCGGGGCGCATAGCGGTGAGGGGACGGAATGGCAAGAAGGTCCGCGAGATCGCCGGCACCCGATGCGGCGAGCAACGCGCCGGAGGCGCACATCCGTGTTCCCCGAGCGGCGATCGCGGACCTCCTCCCCTCCCGGGCGGATGGCGGGGATTCAGGTGACGTCGCGGCCAAATATCCGTAAAATGCATAACACGGGGACGTCCCATGAAGATCGTGAGCTGGTGCGCCTTGGCCTTGCTCGCCGTCGCCGCCGTCGCCCTGGTCGTCGAGTTCGCGATTTTCTTCGAGCGCAATGACGGGGCATGGTGGACGGTCGCGGTGTCGGTGGTGCTTGCGTTCGGCGCCTGGCTTGTGCTTCGCGAGCAGGTGGTCGAGGCGGCCAATTTCGGGGTCCGCTTCCTGCTGCGTCATGCCATCGTCAATATCGCCGTCGCCATCGCGACGGTCGCGGCGGCTTGCTCTGTTGGCGTGCTGCTCTATCGCAACCGCGACCCTCCGGACGGCGTCTACCGCCTGTTCGCTTATTCCGGTACGAACCTGCCCGAAAACCGGATCGAGGACCTCGTCGTCATTTTCGAGATCCAGGCGCCCGCCGAGCATAAGAGGATGGCGGCCGTCCGCACTTCCGCCGAGGGCCTCGCCGAATTTCCCGCGCACGCGGGCGATTTGCTGACGGTGCGCGTCCGCGACGCTTCGAATCGCTACTACGTCCTGGAATCCAGATCGCTGACGGCGGCCGATTTCGCCTCGGCAAGGCCGTTCGATCCCGGGCGCGTTCCCGCCAAGGAATGGCGTCCGGGGACGGCGGACGCACCGCAGGGAGCCAATATTTCATGGCTCGACGCAAATTCGCCGCAGTTTCGCCCGCCGAGCCGGGTCCGGCCCGAGATCCGTGGCTCGGCCGAAGCCGTCGACGCGCTGTCCAGGCGGCTCGGGCTGCCCGCCGCCGAGATGCTGATCGGCCGCGATGCCTTCGTGGTCGGCTTCGACCGCTCACGGCGCCAGGCGCGCTGGGTGGCCTATGAGATCAAGGGACGCGGCGAGAATGTCCGCCGGGAGGGCCGTCTCACCGCCGATCCGCTCATTTCCGCGGACGATCAGGCGCGGGACAGCGACTATCGGGGAAGCGGGTTCGAGCGCGGTCATCTCGTCCCCCTCGCCGACGTCGCCACGTCCCAGGAGATTGCCAGGCAGACCGATTATTCCACCACCCTTGTCCCCATGAACAGCCGTCTCAACCGGTCGATCTATGTGCGGCTCAGAAACTATACGGCGCAATTGAAACGCCCCGGCGCCCGCGTCTTCGTCATCCGCGGCCCGGCTTTCGTCCGGGCAGACCGGATCCTGGCGATCGGCGCCAACCAGATCCCCGTGCCGACGCATATCTTCCAGATCGCCGCCCAGCTCGAGGACGGCCGGCTGCGGCTGGAATGCTTCCTGGTCCCGAACCTGAAATCCTATGACGGCGAACCCGGCCGCGGGATCCCACCCGCCGACCGTTACCGCACGCCCCGGCCGGCGATCGAGCGCGCGACCGGGCTGAGCTTCTTCGCGGGCATCGAGGTCACGGAGACGGGCTGCCGCTGACCCGGCGCCGGGGCGGGCGCCGCGCTCAATCGAGACGATAGACGCTGGTCGGATCGCTGGCCGGGAACGTCTCCTTCAGCGCCTCGTCGAGCAATTCGTCCTGGGTCGGGCCGCCGGGCCGCTCGCGATAAGGCGGGGCCGGCGGCGCGGCGGCGTGCCGTTTTCGGGCTTTTCCGGCCATGACGTTCGCTCCAAGACGATCGAACCGAGGAAGGAGCGCGAAGGATCGTCTCTCCCCGCGTGCCCTAGAACGATCCGCGACGCCGATGGCTGCGCGGCCGGCCTTGCTCCTAGACGGTGAACTCGGTGCCGTTCCCGGCGAGTGAATGCAGATCGAATATTCACGTGTTTTCAGGATGCTGCGCGCGGAGGAATCGGCGGCCCGACAGGCGGAAGCGGGCGGCGGCGTAGATTGTGCGGGGCGATTTTGCTATTCCGGCCGGGTCCGGCCGCCTCGGCGGGACGCAAGCGAAGGGCCGATCCCCCCATGGAAGAGACCAGCGCCGCGGAGGAAGAGCCGGCGGCCGTCGAGCAGCTGCTCGACACGCCCGATCTGGCGCACGCGCTGGAGAGCGACCGCTTCAAACAATTCCTCGATCATGTGCCGGTGGCGATCGCGGTGTCCGAGCTGCGCGGGCCGGAATATGTGGTCTATGCCAATATCGAGTTCGAGCGGCTGAGCGGCCTGACTTCGGCCGAGATCGTCGGCCGCAGCTGGGAGTGTCTCCCCGGTCGCGCCTCGGCCGAGGACGATCCGCGCCGGCTCGGCGAAGCGGTCGCCGGCGAGCAGGAATATGTCGGCCACTTCGCCATAGACCGGGACGAGGGCGCGATTGGCGTCGACGCCTGGTCGAACCTGATCGAGGACGAGGACGGGACGCCCTTGTTCCGACTCGTCGCCTTGTCGGAGGCGGGGCGGCGCAGCGATGCGCGGCAGCAGGAGCTCGAGCGGCTGATCGCGGAGAAGGACACGCTGCTGCGCGAGCTGCAGCATCGCGTGAAGAACAACCTCCAGATGATCACCGCCCTGATCCGGCTCGAAGCGCGCAACCTGCCCGACGACGCCACCGGCTCGCGCTTCGACCGGCTGGCGGGGCGGGTCGAGGCGCTCGCCTTGCTGTACCGTTCTTTGTCCGACGACGTCGACGCGGAGAGCATCGATCTCGGCGTCTACCTCAGCGAGATCGCCTCGGCGGTGATGCGCGCCCACGCGCCGGAAGGAATTCGGCTCGACCTCAAGGTCGACACCTGGCCGGTCTCGGTCAACGTCGCCATGCCGACCGGCCTCGTCGTCAACGAGCTGCTGACCAATGCGCTCAAGCACGCCTTTCCGGGCCGGGACGGCGGCACGATCACGCTTCACAGCCTCGTCGAGGCGGGCGGCTGCCGGGTCACGGTCGCCGACGACGGCGTCGGGCTCGGCCCGGACGACGCCTGGCCCAAGCCCGGCAAGTTGGGCGCGATGATCGTCCAGTCGCTGCGCCAGAACGCCAAGGCCCGGCTCGACATCCGCTCGGCGCCGGGCGAGGGCGTGCGGGTAACGATCTTCTTCGACCGCGCCGACGCCGCACCGGCCCCTACTTCCTGAACCGCGCCGCTTCCTCCGAGCCGCCCGTCGCGTTGCCCTCGCTGTAGCTGTGAGCGCCGACGCCGGCCAGGCGGCCGCCCTCGACGATCAGATATTCGTCGCGGATCGCCCGGCCGTCGAAAAAGCATTCGAGTATCTCGCGGGTGCCGGCGGCATAGCGGGCCTGGGCGGAGAGCGAGCTGCCGGAAATATGCGGAGTCATGCCGTTGTGGGGCATGGTCCGCCAGGGATGGTCGCGGGGCGCCGGTTGCGGGAACCAGACGTCGCCGGCATAGCCGGCGAGCCGACCCTCCTCGAGCGCGCGAGCCACCGCGTCGCGATTCACGATCTTGCCGCGCGCGGTGTTGACCAGATACGCGCCGCGCTTCATTCGCCCGATCATCGCTTCGTCGAAGAGATTCTCCGTCTCCGGGTGGAGCGGGCAATTGATGGTGACGACGTCGCAGACCGCGACCATGTCCTCGACCGAGTCGTGCCAGGTGACACCCAGCTCTGCTTCGACCGCGGCCGGCAGGCGGTGGCGGTCGTAATAATGGAGGTGGACGTCGAACGGCTTCATCCGCTTCAGCACCGCCGAGCCGATCCGGCCCGCGGCGACGGTGCCGACGTGCATGCCCTCGACGTCGAACGAGCGGGTGACGCAGTCGGCGATGTTCCAGCCACCGCCGCGGGCGATATCGTGCGAGGGGATGTAGTTGCGGACCAGAGCGAGGATCGACATCACCACATGCTCGGCGACGCTGATCGAATTGCAGTAAGTGACTTCGGCGACGGTGACCCCGCGCTCGATCGCCGCCTGCAGGTCGACATGGTCGGAGCCGATGCCGGCGGTGATAGCGAGCTTGAGCCTGGCCGCTTTCCCGATCCGCTCGCGGGTCAGGTAAGCCGGCCAGAAAGGCTGGGAAATGACGACGTCGGCATCGGCGAGTTCGCGCTCGAAGGCGGAATCGGGACCGTCCTTGTCCGCCGTGACGACCAGCTCGTGCCCCGCCCCTTCCAGCCAGCGGCGCAGCCCCAGCGCGCCGGTGACGCTGCCGAGCAGCTGACCGGGAGTGAAGTCGATGGCGGCGGGCGCGGGCAGGGTCTGGCCGTCCGGATAGCGCGCTATTTCGGGCAGGCCGTCGCGCGGGCCGCCGGTCGGATAGCCGTCCTCGGGATCGTCGTAGAGAACGCACAGGATCTTCGCCATTTCTTCCTCCCTAATAATCGAGCGACGGGTACCAATCCTTGCCGCGCCCGCCCGGCGTGAGGTCGAGGATGTTCCACAGCGGCGTCGGATCGGGCGCGCCGCGCGGATCCTCGCCGGGATCAGCGGTGCCGCCGAGCTCCGAGCCCCAGAAGTGGCGGACGGCGCCGTCCCGCTTCACCCACACGTCGAGCGCCGGCCATTCGCTGCCGTCGGGAGCGAGGCCGCGATAGTCGTTCGGGAAATCGTCGCCGACGGTTGCGAAGAATTCGAGATTCCGCCAGCCCCGCTCCCGGGCGAAGGCGAGCTGCCGCTCGACCGGCGAGCGGCCGATTACCGCCAAGGCCACGCGCTGGCTGAGGTCTCGGGCCGGTATGTCGAGCGCGCCGAGGAAGGCGGTGCACATCGGGCAGGGCCGCTCGCGCTGCGGGCCGTACATCCAGAAATAGGTGACGAGCGTGTCGTGGCGGCCGAACAGGTCGGAAAAGCGGACGGTGCGGCCCTGTGCGTCGCGAAGCGGATAATCCTGCGCGATCCCGCCACCCGGCGGCAGCGCCCGGCGTTGCGCCGCGACGCGCTCGATATGCCGCCTGAGCGCGATCTCCTCGGCGAGCAGCGCCGTCCGCGCGGCGCGATATTCTGGGCTGTCGTTGGGATAGGGCTTGCTCGCCTCGGCGGCGAGCGCATCCGCGGGCTCCAGGTCGGCCACTGTCAGGCTCCTTCCACAAGGCGGCGGCAAGCCTAGAAGATTGCGCGGCCGATACAAATAGGCGGATAGATGCCGCGGCTCGGAGGCGCGCATGAAAATCGGGTTGGCATTGCTGCTGCTCGCGCTCGGCGGCGGCGCGGCGGCCGAGGAGCGGAGCCCGGTGGGCGAATATCGGCTGGCCGGCGAGCAGGACGTGGCGTCGGCCTTGCGGCTGCAGGCCGACGGGCACTTCCAATATTTCCTGATCGCCGGCGCCCTCGACGAGCGAGCCCGGGGCCGCTGGAGCGTGGCGGGCGGAGTCGTCACGCTGGTGACGGAGCCGAAGCCGGTGCCGCCGACCTTCAGCCAGGGCGTTTCCGGCCACTCGGACACCACCGCCTTGAGCGTCGCGGTGCGCTCGCCGGAGGGCCGTGGCCTAGCCGGCGTCGATCTTCGCATCGGCTTCGACGAAGGCGCGCCGGTCGAGGCCTATACGCAAGAAGAGGGCTGGAGCTTGCCGGCGGAGGAGACGAGAATACCGCGGTGGATTGAGCTCGGCGTGCCGATGCACGGCCTGGCTTCGCCGCGCTGGCCGATCGACCTCGCGGCCGGCAACGCCCTCGTCTTCACCCTTGCCCTCAACGACCTGGGGATGCTCGACTTCGACGGCATGAAGGTCGAGCTGGCCGGCGACGCGCTGCTCGTCCGCCGCGGCCCGTCGCGGCTGCGCTACGAGCCGGTGCGGCCATGAGTGAGCCGCCGCTGATCCTGGTCGACGCCGACGCCTGCCCGGTCAAGGAAGAGATTTACAAGGTCGCCTTCCGCCACGAAGCGGCGGTGCGGATCGTCAGCAACGCGTATCTGCGGGTGCCGGCGCATCCGCTGATCGAGCGGGTGACGGTCGGCGCCGGCTTCGACGCCGCCGACGACTGGATCGCCGAGCGGGCGGGTCCGGGGACGGTGGTGGTGACCGGCGACATCTTGCTCGCCGACCGCTGCCTGAAGGCGGGCGCGGCCGTGCTCGGCCCCAACGGCAAGCCGTTTACCGCCGCCTCGATCGGCACTGCGGTGGCGACGCGGGCGATCATGGCCGACCTGCGCGCGGGAATGGACGGGCCGGGCGGCGGGCCAGGGCCGTTCGCCAAGGTCGACCGCTCGCGCTTCCTGTCGGCGCTGGACGCGGCGCTGGTCCGGCTCAAGCGGGGCTGAGCGGCGCCCCGGCCACCGCGGCGCGCATGTGCGCCTCGAGCTCGGCGGCGTTGCGCTCCCAGCTATAGCCCGCGGCGGAGGCGGCGACGGCGGCCGGGACCGGCGCGAGCGCAAGCAATTCGCCGACCGCGCCGGCGATTGCCGCAGGATCGGACGCGACGACCCGGCCCGCTTCGGGACGATCGATCACCTCCCGGGCGCCGCCGGCCTCGGTCGCCACCACCGGCGTGCCGCACGCCAGCGATTCGACCCAGACGTTCGCCAGCCCCTCCATCGTCGCGGTGTGCAAGGTGACGTCGGCGGCGGCGTAGAAAAAGGGAAGCAGAGCCTGCGGCACGCGGCCCATCATCCGCACCCGATGCTCGAGCCCGAGCCGGCGGACGCGAGCTTCCAGCAGCTTGCGGTCGGGACCGCCGCCGACGATCATCAACGTGGCGCCTTCGATCCGGGCCAGGGTCTCGATCGCCAGGAGCTGGCGCTTGCGGGGGAGAAGGTTGCCGACGTTGAGCAGCAGCGGACCGTGCACCTTGAGCGCAGTCTTTGCCGCGGCCCGGTCGCGAAGCCGGAACTGCGCCCGGTCGACGCCGGTATGGTGGACCGCGATCCGATCGGCGGGGAGGCCGGCGGCGACCATCGCGGACCGCAGGGTATTGCTCACCGCCAGCAGACGGGCGGCGCCCGTTCCCGCCTCCAGCACCAGCTGCCGGGTCGAGCGGTGCATCGCCGAACGCTCGAAATCCCCGCCGCGCGCCTTGATCGCGTAAGGAAGGCCGAGCCGCCGTGCGAGCCGCATCGCCGCGGGACCGTCGGGCCAGAAGAACTCGGCCAGGATGAGGTCGAAGGCGAAGCGCCGCCGAATCTCGTCCATCGCCGGCAGCAACGCGCGCGCCATCGCGTCCGCCCGGCCGGCGCCGCAATAGGGGAGGATGGTGAAGCGGGGGCGGTGCACCCTGAGCCCCCCAATGGTCTCTGCGCGCGGCAATGTCCGCTCCAGGCGGTAGCGCGGCCGCAGCGACAGCGGGAAAGGCGGCAGGCCGACCGGGGCGACCACCTCAACCTCGACACCGGGCCGCTCCGCCAGGCCGCGCAGCTGTCGCTCGACGAAATTGCCCATGCCGGGCCGATTCTCGTCCGGATAGGCGCTGGAGAGGGACAGCAGGCGCAGCATGAAACGACTATAGCGACGCTCCCGGGAGGAGCGAGGGGGGAAGCGGCCGTCACGGATGACGGCAGGTGACGTCCGATCGGCATTTGACTATAGTCGCCGCGGCCTGGACCGGCTTAACGACCGAGGAGGACGCCGTGCAGAAGCTCGATCCGAAGACACCGCTGAAATCGTGGACTAAACCGCGAATCCGGCGGATGGGCAGCGGCTCGGCCGAACTGGGCTCGACCGGCAGCACCGACGGCACCGGCCTCTCCTAGCAGGCTCAGCGGCGCCGCCGAATCCCTGCCGGACGATCACCGGTTCCAGGCAGTCCCCAACCCGGTTGACCACTGCCAGTGTAGGTTGCCCGACGGCAACTGCGGGCGAAAGGGGAGAGGTGATGGAGGTGCGGACGGCGAGCTGCCGGTGCGGCGCGCTCAAGGCGAAGGTCCGCGGCGAGCCGAAATGGGTCTCGGTCTGCCACTGCCTCGCCTGCAAGGCGCGCACCGGCAGCGCTTTCTCCTGGGGCGCCCATTATCCCGAGGCGCAGGTGGAGACGCAGGGCGAGGCGCGCAGCTGGTCTCGTATCTCCGAGGGTGGCCGCTGGTGCACCTACGATTTCTGCCCGACCTGCGGCGACACGGCCTGGTACCGGATCGAGGCCCGGCCGGGGATGGTGACGGTGCCGGCCGGCAATTTCGCCGATCCGGCCTTCATCGAGCCGGGCTATTCCGGCTTCGGCGACCGGCGCTGCCCGTGGGTGCGGATCGAGACCGAGGGTCCGCTGCAGGAGCGCTGAGGTGGACTTGCCCCCCTGCCCTCCCTAGATGCCCCGGCGATGAAGCGGCACTTCCTCAAGATGCACGGCCTCGGCAACGATTTCGTTATCTTCGACGCGCGCGAGACGCCGCTCGAGATGGACGCGGACCGCGCCCGCGCGCTCGCCGACCGGCGGACCGGCATCGGCTGCGATCAGCTGATCCTGCTCGAGCCGAGTGACGTCGCCGACGTCAGAATGCGAATCTGGAATTCGGACGGCGGCGAGGCAGAGGCCTGCGGCAACGCCTCGCGCTGCGTCGCGCTGCTGCTCGGCGGCGAAGCGCGGATCGAGACGGCCGGCGGGTTGCTTCGGACGTCGGTGAACGGCGGCGCGGCGACGATCGACATGGGCGAGCCCCGATTCGGATGGGACGAGATCCCGCTCGCTTATCCGATGGATACGGCGGCGATGCCGGTCGGATGGGAAGATTTGCGCGAGCCGTTCGCGGTCAATGTCGGCAATCCCCACATCGTCTTCTTCGTCGAAGATGCCGACGCCGTCGACCTGGAGCGGCTCGGCCCGCTGATCGAGACCGACCCGCTCTTCCCCGAGCGGGTCAATGTCGGCGTCGCTTCGCTCGAGGGCGGCGCGATCCGGCTTCGCGTCTGGGAGCGCGGTGCCGGCCTGACTCTGGCCTGCGGCACCGGCGCCTGCGCGGCGGCCGTCGCCGCGGTGAGGCGGAAGCTGGCGGCGAGCCCGGTCGAAGTGCGGCTGCCGGGCGGCTCCCTCACGATCGAATGGGCTCCGGGCGGCATGATCCGGATGAGCGGACCCGCGACCCAGGTGTTCGAGGGCGAGGTGACGCTATGAGCGGCGCGGAAGTGATCACGCTGGGCTGCCGTCTCAACGCCGCGGAAAGCGAGGCGATGCGGCGGCTGGCGGAGGGCGAGGACGACCTCGTCATCGTCAACAGCTGCGCCGTCACCAACGAAGCGGTGCGCCAGACGCGCCAGGCGATCCGCAAGGCCAAGCGCCGCCGGCCGGACGCGCGCGTGGTCGTCACCGGCTGCGCGGCGCAGATCGAGCCTGAGACGTTCGCGTCGATGCCCGAAGTGGCGCGTGTGATCGGCAATGCGGATAAATTCGCGCTCCCGTCATTTCAGCGGAGGCTGGAGACCGGCTTCGCCGGGGCCGCGGCCGGGGCGACAATTTCGGACATTTTCGCGGTGCGGGAGACCGCGCCGCACCTGATCGCCGGCTTTTCCGAACGCAGCCGCGCCTTCGTCGAGGTGCAGAATGGCTGCGACCATCGCTGCACTTTCTGCATCATCCCCTACGGCCGCGGCAACAGCCGCAGCGTGCCGGCGGGGCGGGTGGTCGAGCGGGTGAAGGCACTGGTCGGCCAGGGCTATCGCGAAGTCGTGCTGACCGGGGTCGACCTCACCAGCTACGGGCCGGACCTGCCGGGCGCGCCCACCCTGGGCCTGCTGATCGAGCGGATCTTGCGGCACGTGCCGGAGCTGCCGAGGCTGCGGCTCTCGTCGCTCGACTGTATCGAGATCGATGCCCGGCTCGAGGAGATCGTCGCCCACGAGCCGCGCTTCATGCCGCATCTCCATATGAGCTTCCAGGCGGGCGACGATATCGTGCTCAAGCGGATGAAGCGGCGGCACAGCCGAGCGCAGGCGGTCGAGACGGTAAGCCGGCTGAAGGCGAAGCGGCCCGGTCTCGCGATCGGCGCCGACCTGATCGCCGGCTTCCCGACCGAGACCGACGAAATGCACGCCAACAGCCTTCGCCTGGTCGACGAATGCGACGTCGTCATGGGGCATGTCTTCCCTTTCTCCCCCAAGCGCGGAACCCCGGCGGCGCGCATGCCGCCGGTGCCGCCAGCGGCGGTCAAGGAACGGGCGCGGCGGCTGCGCGAGGCTTGCGCGCGCAGGAAGGCGGCCTGGCTGCAAGGGCTGGTGGGCACGACCCAGCGCGTGCTGGCGGAGAAGGACGGCCGCGGCCACGCCGAGAATTTCGCGCCGGTCCGCCTCCGCCATCCCGGCGAATGCCGGGGCGGCGGGGAAATTGTCCCCGCCCTCATCACCGGCGTCGACGGCGACACCCTGGTCGGAGCGCCGCTGTGAGCGAAGCGACCTGGCTGGACCGGCTGCAGGCCGGGTTCAGGAAGACCTCGGACCGCCTCGGCGACAACCTCACCGGCCTGTTCACCAAGGCAGCGCTGGACGAGGAAACGCTCGAGGAAATCGAGGAGGCCCTGATCGCGTCCGACCTCGGCCCGGCGACGGCGGCGAAGGTCCGGGCGCGGCTCGCCGGCGAGCGGTTCGAGCGCGGCCTCAGCGAATATGCGGTGCGCGAGATCGTCGCCGAGGAGCTGGAGAAGATCCTCGCGCCCGTGGCGGTGCCGCTGCAGATCGACGCCTTCCCGCGGCCGCAGGTGATTCTCGTCGTCGGCGTCAACGGCTCCGGCAAGACCACCACGATCGCCAAGCTCGGCCACCTCCTGCTCGAGCAGGATTATGGCGTGCTGCTCGCCGCCGGCGACACCTTCCGGGCGGCGGCGATCGAGCAGCTCAAGATCTGGGCGGGCCGGATCGGCGTTCCGATCATCTCCGGGCCGGAGGGGGGCGACAGCTCGGCGATCGTCTTCGACGGCGTCAGGAAAGGCACCGCCGAAGGCATCGACACGCTGATCGTCGACACCGCCGGACGGCTCCAGAACAAGAAGGTGCTGATGGACGAGCTCGCCAAGATCCGGCGGGTGCTCGGCCGGCTCAACCCCGAAGCGCCCCACAATGTCGTGCTGGTGCTCGACGCGACGACCGGGCAGAACGCGCTCAGCCAGATCGAGGTGTTCAGGGAGGTCGCCGGCGTCACCGGCCTCGTCATGACCAAGCTGGACGGCACCGCGCGGGGCGGAGTGCTGGTCGCGGCCGCCGAGCAGTTTGGCCTGCCGATCCACGCGATCGGCATCGGCGAAGGAATCGACGATTTGCGGCCGTTCGACGCACGCGAGACGGCGCGGGCGATCGCCGGACTGGGAAGAGAGTGAGAGTGAGCGTGACCGAAGCGAAAAAGGAACCCTCGGCCTTCGGGCGGCTGATGATCGACCTCGGGCCCCTGCTCGTCTTCTTCCTGGTCAATTTCCTCGCGCCGGTCCCCGATTTGTTCAGGATCTTCTACGCGACCGGGGCCTTCATGGCGGCGATGATCGTCGCGATGATGGTCTCCTACCTACGCTATCGCCACATCTCGCCCTTGCTGTGGTTTTCCGGGGTGATGGTGGTGATCCTCGGCGGCGTCACCATCTGGCTGCACAACGACGCCTTCATCAAGATCAAGCCGACCATCTATTATCTGTTCGTCGCCGGCCTGCTGACCTTCGGTCTGATGACGGGGCGCAACCTGCTCAAGATGGTGCTCGGCACCGCTTATCCGGGCCTTTCGGAGCGGGGCTGGATGCTGCTCAGCCGCAACTGGGCGATCTTTTTCGCGGTGATGGCTCTGGTCAACGAGCTGGTGTGGCGCAACAGCAGCACCAATTTCTGGGTCGGCTTCAAGTTGTGGGGCTTCCTGCCCGCCACCTTCCTGTTCGCGCTCGCCAACGTGCCGATGCTGATGCGCCACGGCATGGAGATGGACAAGGCGAAGCAGGATCCGCCGGTGCCGCCGTCGCAATGAGCGGACCGGTCGTCTCCGTCCGCCATCTGTCGAAGCGCTATGCCGGCGGTCACGAAGCGCTGAAGGACGTCAGCCTCGACATCGCGCGCGGCGAGATCTTCGCTTTGCTGGGGCCCAACGGGGCAGGCAAGACGACCCTGATCAGCATCGTCTGCGGCATCGTCACCGCCAGCTCGGGCGAGGTCGATGTCGACGGCCACGACATCGTCCGCGACTATCGCGCGGCGCGCTCGAAGATCGGACTGGTGCCGCAGGAGCTCCACACCGACGCGTTCGAGAGCGTCTGGTCGACGGTCAGCTTCAGCCGCGGCCTGTTCGGCAAGCATCCCGATCCGGCCTATGTCGAAAAAGTGCTGAGGGACCTGTCGCTGCTGGACAAGCGCAAGGCCAAGATCATGGAGCTTTCGGGCGGCATGAAGCGCCGGGTGATGATCGCCAAGGCGCTGTCCCACCAGCCCGACATCCTGTTCCTCGACGAGCCCACCGCCGGCGTCGACGTGGAGCTGCGGCGGGACATGTGGGCGCTGGTGCGGCGCCTCAGGGAGAGCGGCGTCACCATCATCCTCACCACCCATTATATCGAGGAGGCCGAGGAGATGGCCGACCGGGTCGGCGTCATCTCGCGGGGCGAACTGATCCTTGTCGAGGAGAAGGCCGCGTTGATGAAGAAGCTCGGCAAGAAGGAGCTGAGTCTGCAGCTCGCCGAGCCGCTCGCCGCCATCCCGGCGGAACTGGCCGAATGGGACCTGGAGCTGCGCGCCGAGGGCAATGAACTGCTCTACGTGTTCGACGGCCAGGCGGAGCGGACCGGCATCCCGTCGCTGCTCGGACGGATGCGCGACCTCGGCATCGCGTTCAAGGACCTCAACACGCGGCAAAGCTCGCTCGAGGACATTTTCGTCTCCCTCGTCCACGAGCGCGGCCGATGACCAATTTCAACCGCTACGGCGTCTGGGCCATTTATCGCTTCGAGATGGCGCGGGCTCTGCGCACCTTGTGGCAGAGCCTGGTGACGCCGGTGATCACGACATCGCTCTATTTCGTGGTGTTCGGCGCCGCCATCGGCTCGCGCATGACGGAGGTGCAGGGCGTAGCCTATGGCGCCTTCATCGTGCCCGGCCTGATCATGCTGTCGCTGTTCACCCAGAGCATCTTCAACGCCTCGTTCGGCATTTTCTTCCCCAAGTTCACCGGCACGATCTACGAGATCCTCTCCGCCCCCATCTCCCCGTTCGAGATCGTCATCGGCTATGTCGGTGCGGCCGCGACCAAGTCGGTCGCGCTTGGCCTCGTCATCCTCGCCACCGCGGCCTTCTTCGTGCCGCTGCAAATCCTCCATCCGCTGTGGATGATCGGCTTCCTGGTGCTGATCGCCACCACCTTCAGCCTGTTCGGCTTCATCATCGGCATCTGGGGCAAGAATTTCGAGCAGATCCAGTTTGTGCCAATGCTGATCGTGACGCCTTTGACCTTCCTCGGCGGCGCTTTCTACTCGGTCGACATGCTGCCCGAGCCGTGGCGCACCGCGACCTTGTTCAACCCCGTCGTCTATCTGATCAGCGGCTTCCGCTGGAGCTTCTACGGCGTCGGCGACGTGCCGGTGGCGATCAGCCTCGCCGCGACGCTCGGCTTCCTGTTGCTGTGCCTGGTCGTCGTCGCCTGGATTTTCAGGACCGGCTACAGGCTGAAAAGCTAGCCCGACTGGTCGGCGCGGCCGACCCCGTCCCCATCCAGGTTCAGCGCCACGAACTCCCAATCGACGAGATGGCCGAGCACCGCGTCGACGAACTTCGCGCGATCGTGGCGATGGTCGAGATAATAAGCATGTTCCCAGACGTCGATCGTGAACAGCGGCTTCAGCCCGTCGTGCGCCGGCGGCGCGTCGCCGTCATGGAGCGAGGTGATGGCGAGCTTGTCGCGGTCCAGCGCCAGCCATGCCCAGCCGCTGGCGAAATGCGCGACCGCCTCTTCCTTGAGGGCGGCGAGCATCGATTCGAGGGAGCCATATTCATCCTCGATCATCGCCGCGAGCCGCCCCGTCGGCCGCTGTCCGTCGGGCGGCGCGAGGCATTGCCAGAAGAAATTGTGGTTCCAGTGCTGGCCGGCAACGTTGCCGAGCGCGGTGTCGCCTTTCTCCTTCGCGGCACGGATCAGACCGGCCAGCGGGACGCCCTCCAGCTTCTTTTCCGCGACCGCGTCGTTGAGCTTGTCGACATAGACCTGGTGATGCTTGCCATGATGGAAATCGAGAGTCTCCGCGGACATGAAGTCGCGAAGCGCGTCGCGGGCGAACGGCAGATCGGGAAGCGTGAACGGCATGGCTGGAACTCCTGTCGCGGCGCCAACGCGCGGCGTGAGGAGTCGATGCCGGATCTGGCAGGAACCTCGAGGCTTATGCCAACCACCCGTCAACATCCTCCCCGCATTTCGCGCGGGGAGGCAAATGCCTACCGCACCCGGAACCGCGCCAGATCGGCCTTGGGATCCTTCCATTTCGGATCGAGCAGGCTCGCCTGGCGATAATCCTCGTAGGCGGCGCGCACCTGGCCGGTCAGCTCGTTGGCGACGGCGCGGCCGTAATAAGCGAGCTCGGGCCGACGGGTCTTCTTCGCGAGGGCGCTGTCGAACATCGGCCGGGCCTGCAGGGCCGCGTCGGGAAGATGAAGCAGCGCGAAGCCCTTGTTGAGATAGGCCTCGGCCTCGTTCGGGTCCCGGCGCAGGGCGGCGTCGTAATCGACGATCGCCTGGTCGATATCGCCGAGCCGCGCCTTGAGGATACCGCGATTCACCAGGGTCGCGACCATATCATAGTCGCTGAGCGCGTCCTGACGGAGCGCGTCGTCGCAGGTGCGCAGGATGTGCACGTTCGGGATGCCGCGCGATTCCGCCGCTTCGTAGCAGAGACGAGCGGACGAATTGCCGATGACGGTGACCGCGCCGGCGGCCGGGGTCGCGGCCAGCAGAGCCGCGACGGCGAAGAGGAATTTACTGCCCATGGCGAGTCCTCCTTGCAGAGAGGCGACCATAGCAGAAGCGCGGGGCCGTCGCCATTGACGCATGTTGCTTAGTCGCACCGCACGGCCCCTTGGTCGATGAAGCGGCTAGCCCTGGAGCTGGTGGCGCTTCATCGCGTGGCGGAGCTGGTCGTAGCTCAGGCTCAAGGCCGCCGCCGCGGCGCGCTGGTTCCAGCGGCATTTCTCGAGCGCGGCGGCGAGGATCGCTTTCTCATATTCGGCGATGGCGAGGCGGAAGTCGGCGCAGTTTTCCGGGTCCCAGGCGCTCGCGGCCGCGGGCCCGGGGGCCGCCATCGGAGACGCCATCGCCGTCGCGGCATCCTCGTTGGCGGGCTGCGGCCGCCAGGGAGATTCGAACGGGTCGAACTGGATGCGGTCGATCGGCCGCTCATGATCCTCCCAGCGGTAGACCGCACGTTCGACCACGTTCCGCAGTTCGCGCACGTTGCCGGGCCAGGTATAATTGAGCAGCCTGTCCATCGCGCCGTTGCTGAAGCCGGGCCAGCTCGGCCATTCGAGTTCCAGCGCCATGCGCCGGGCGAAATGGTCGGTAAGCACCGGAATGTCGCTGCTGCGGTGGCGCAGCGGCGGCAGCGTGACGACCTCGAATGAGAGGCGGTCGAGCAAATCCGCGCGAAAGCGGTTGCGCTCGGCGAGGCGCGGCAGGTCCTCGTTGGTCGCGGCGACGATGCGGACGTCGACGGTGACCGGCCGCGACGCGCCGATCCGGGTCACCTCGCCATATTCGACGACCCGCAGCAGCCGCTCCTGCGCCGCCTGGCTGAGCGTCGCCAGCTCGTCGAGGAAGAGGGTGCCGCCGTCCGCTTCCTCGAAGCGGCCCGGCCGCGCCTTGGTGGCGCCGGTGAAGGCGCCCGCCTCGTGGCCGAACAATTCGGCCTCGATCAAGGTCTCGGGCAGAGCCGCGCAGTTCATCGCCACCAGCGGACCGTCCCAGCGCGACGACAAATGGTGGAGGCGCTCGGCGATCAGTTCCTTGCCGGTGCCGCGCTCGCCGATGACGAGGACGGGCCGGTCGAGCGGCGCGGCGCGGCTGGCGCGCTCGACCGCGTCGAGGAAGGAGGAGGATTGGCCGACCAATTGGGTATTGCGTTCCACGACCAACAATTGGGACGATTTACCATGGTTTGGCAAGAGTAAAGCGCCGCTATCGCCGGCTTCAACTCCGAAAATGGTGGTTTTCCGCCACTCGCGCAATCTGGCACGGGCCTTGTAAGGGACAAGCCATAGCGCCGCAGGGCGGAACGGATTTCGGGTTCAGGAGGAAGAGATGATCGACATGGGCAAGCTGACGCAGACGATGGTGGCGACGGTCGGAGCGATGCTGCTGACCGCGACCGCGGTGGGTGCGGCGGTGGGGCCGGCGCGGGCGATCGAAACCGCGCCGGTCAGCCTTGTGGCGGTTCCGGTTTCGGGGCAGGCTTCGGCCTGATCCGCGGGCGGTGGCGCGGGAGGGTTGGCCCCCTTGCCTTCCCCGCCGCCGCCTCAATCAATTGCGTTCCTCAAGGAGTGATGGAATGGGTATTTTCTCCCGCACGCGCGACATCGTCGCGGCGAACTTCGCCGACCTTTTGGACAAGGCGGAGGATCCGGCGAAGATGATCCGGATGATCATCCTCGAGATGGAGGAGACGCTGGTCGAGGTTCGCGCGAGCGCCGCGCGCACGATCGCCGACCAGAAGGAGATGCGCCGCCAGATCGCCCGCCTCGACAAGCTCCAGGAGAGCTGGACCGAGAAAGCGGAGCTGGCGCTGAGCAAGGATCGCGAGGATCTCGCCAAGGCCGCCCTGGTCGAAAAGCAGAAGGCGGCCGACATGGGGGACAGCCTGCGCGCCGAGATCGAAGTGCTCGACGATGCGCTGCGCGCCTCCGAGGCTGACATCGCCAAGCTGCAGGGCAAGCTGCGCGAGGCGCGCACCCGCCAGAACGCGATCCAGAGCCGGCTCGACAGCGCCAATCAGCG
This sequence comes from Allosphingosinicella sp., assembly GCA_036378975.1. Taxonomy (GTDB): domain Bacteria; phylum Pseudomonadota; class Alphaproteobacteria; order Sphingomonadales; family Sphingomonadaceae; genus Allosphingosinicella. The sequence continues at coordinate 77,215 of DASUVK010000093.1, forward strand.
CGTCCGGCTCCGCGAAATGTATGCCGGACCAAAGGTCGACGAGGCCTTTTCCCGGTTCGACGTGCTCGAGCGCCGGGCCGACCATGCCGAGGGCCGCGCCGATGCGCTGGCGCTCGGCGCGCCGCCCAAGACGCTGGAGGAGGAGATCGCGGAGCTGCGCAACGCCGAGAAGGTCGATGCCGAGCTCGCAGCGCTGAAGGCCCGCCTCGGCGGCAAGAAAGAGGGCTGAGGCCATGGAAGGCGAAGTTTTCATCGTCCTGCTCGTCGTCGGCGTCCTCGGCATCCTGTTCGTCGCCCTGCCCTGGCTGATCTTCCACTACATCACCCGCTGGAAGACCGCGGCGACGCTGACCAACGAGGACGAAAAGCTGATGGAGGAGCTTTACGACCTCGCCCGCCGGCTCGACGACCGCATGTGCTCGATCGAGCGGATCATGACCGCCGAGAATCCCAATTGGCGGGCGGTCGCCTGCGACCCCGCGTCGACCGGGATCGAGGACCTCAATGTCCGCAACCAAGCCGCTGGAAGGATCGGCCAATGACCGCGCGCCACACCAAATTCTACCTCGACAAGAAGAACGGCAAGTTCCTGGGCGTGTGCGCCGGTATCGCCGACTATACCGGAGTCGACGTGACTCTGGTGAGGATCGGCGCGGTGCTGCTCGCCGTGCTCGGCCAGGGCATGGGCATCGTCGCCTATTTCGTGGTCGGCTGGATCGCGCCGAAGAAGCCGCTCGAGCTGCGCGACGAGACTCCTGAGCAGGCCAAGTTCTGGCAGGGCGTGCGCGCATCGCCGGCCCGCACGGTGCGCGACGTGCGTTCCCGCTTCCGCGACATCGACCGCCGCCTCGCCGAGGTCGAGACTTACGTCACCAGCTCGAACAGCCGTCTCGCCCGCGAGATCGAGCAGCTGCGCTAGCAAGAATAAAAGGGGAGGATTGCCATGTCCTGGCACGGACCGGACTTCGTAATTGCCATCATCGCAATCAGTACGTTCGGCTGGCTCGTCAGCAGCTGGATCAGGGCGAGACACGGCTATCCGCTCGAAAATGAGTGGCGCGGCACCACCCACAAGGAGGACCCCGAGGCCGCCCGTCGGATCGAGTTGCTCACCGGCGAGAACAGCGCCCTCAAGGGCCAAGTCAGCCGGCTCGAGGAGCGGATCGCGGTGCTGGAGCGGATCGCCACCGACCCCGCCGAGCGGACCGCCCGCGAAATCGAATCATTGCGCTAGACCAACACAGGCAAGGGAACGAAATGACTCCGGACAAAGTGGAAAAGCTCGCCTTCATCGCGCAGCTCTTTCCGTTCATCGCGATCATCGTCAGCGTCGGCGTCGGCGGCTGGGTGGTGACGACCTGGCTGAGGATCAAGAACGGCTATCCGCTCGACGGCGCCTGGGGCCAGGCGGTCTATCCGAAGACCGACCAGGAAGCGCTGGAGCGGATCAAGCTGCTAAGCAGCGAGAATGCGCAGCTGCGCGCCGAACTGGGCTCGATCAAGGACCGGCTCGCCACGGTCGAGCGCATCGTCACCGACGACAGCCACCGGCTGACGCAGGAAATCGAAGCCCTGCGCCTGCCGAAGAATTAGGGAGGAAAAGGTGGAACTCCGGATGCTGATACCGATCCTCGCGCTGCTGATTCCGATCGTGGCGATCCTCGCCGGCGTGATGAAGCATTATCTCAGCCTCAAGGAGCGGGAGATCGATGCCGTCACGACTCAGTCGGCGGAGAAAGCGGCGCAATATGCCGCGCATACCGAGCGGCTCGAGCAGCGCGTGCGGGTGCTGGAGCGGATCGTGACCGACAAGGGCATCGACGTCGCCGACGAGATCGAGCGGCTGCGCGACCGCCCGGTCAACTGACGCCGGCGCCGACGAGGAGAATCGGAAGATGAACCAGTTCGAGATGGTGGTGGTGATCGTGGCGATCGTCATGGCTGCCAGCGTGTTCCGCGCCCGCTACGGCGTCCGCCGCCGCGGGCGGCACGAGCGCGACGAGCCCGCCGCGGTGGCTGAGAATAGCCGCCTCAAGGAGGAAGTGCAGGCGCTGCGCGACCGCATCGCCGTGCTCGAGCGGATCACGGTCGAGAAGGAGAGCAGCCTCGAGCGCGAGATCGAGAAGCTGCGCGACCGCTAGGAGAGGCAAGATGACCGATCCCGCCAGCCTCATCGCCTTGTCCGGCTCGGCCCTCGTCGCCGTCGGCCTCGCCAGCGCCGCCGGCCTCAAGGGATGGACGGACTGGCTGGAGCTTAGGCGCCTCCAGCTGGCCGGCCGCCGCGGCGGCCTCGCCCGCCCGGCCCCGGGGCCCCGCCGCGAAGTCGCCGACCTTCGCGAGCGGGTGCGGCGGCTGGAGGCAATCGCCAACGGCGCCGAACTCTAGCTTTGCCGGGCGCGCCCCGCTCTGGTAGCGGGCGGTGCATGGGCGCCCCTTCCCTCGCCGACGTCTACGCCGATTACGAACTGCTCGAGGCAGACGACCGCTATCGGCTGCTGATCGACCTCGGCCGGGCGCTGGAGCCGATGCCTGACGCGCTCAAGACCGACGCCACCCTGGTCCGGGGTTGCTCCGCTTCGGTCTGGCTGTATCCGGTGGCGCGGCCGGACGGCCGCCTCCATTTCCTCGCCGACAGCAACGCCGCGATCACCAAGGGCATCGTCGCGCTCGTCCTGCTGACGGTACAGGATCGCCGCCCGCACGAAATACTGGCGGCGGACATCGAATCGGCGCTGGCGCCGTTCGACCTCAGGAACCAGCTCAGCTCGAACCGCACCCAGGGCATCCCCAACATGATCGCCCTCGTCCGCGACACCGCGGCGCGGCTCGCCGCATGAGCCGGGCCGGCACCGAAGGGACGTTCGACCCGCTGCTGTTCACCAAATTCGCCCGCAAGGTCGGCCATGGCGGTGCGCTCGGCATCCTCTACGTCGATCATGGCTCGGACTGGGTCGAACTCGGTCTCGACTGGCAGGAGAAACTGGTCGGCGTGCCGGAGACGGGGGTGCTCGCCTCCGGGCCGATCATCAGCCTGATGGACATGGCGACCAGCATGGCGATCTGGGTCAAGCTCGGCCGCTTCCGCCCGCAGGCGACGCTCGACATGCGGGTCGACTATCTGAGGCCCGCGGCGCCCGGGAAGCGCATATTCGGCCGCGGCGAATGCTATGGCGTGACCAAGAGCGTCGGCTTCGTCCGCGGCCTCGCCCATGACGGCGACGCGGCCGATCCGGTCGCCCACGTCACCGGGACCTTCATGTTCACGCCCTAATTGGGGACAGCTACCGAATTCGATCAGGGGTCCAGCCCCCCACGCGACTGTCCGAATTCGGTAGCTGTCCCCAATTAGCCGCCCCGGCGCTCCTCGGCCTTGCGCAGCACTTCGTAAGCGGCCTGGACCGCCTGGAAGCGGGTCGCCGCCTCGGCGTCGCCGGGAGCGGCGTCGGGGTGGTTGGCCTTGGCGAGGCGGCGATAGGCAGCCTTGATCTCGTCGAAGCCGGCATCGGCCTCCACCTCGAGCAGATCGAGCGCACGCATCTCGTCGCGGCTGCGGCTGCCGTCGCCGGGCCCGCCCCAGCCATAATGATTGGCCTGGCGATAGCCATTGGCGCTGCGCGTCTCGTCGGCCTCGCGGGCGGCGGCGTCCTCGGCGGTGAGCCCCTCGAAATAATTCCAGTTGCGATTGTACTCGGCCGCGTGCGCCTCGCAGAAATACCAGCGGTCGGGGCTGTGCGGCGATTTGGGCGCGGGACGATCGCCGGGCTGGTCGCAGCCGTCGCGGTCGCACAGCCGCACCTGCGTCGCCTCGCGCTTGGTGCCGTAGCCGCGCCAGCGCGGAAATCCCCAGTCGTTGCTACGGGTCTGTCGAGCCATATCGTCTTCTTGTCCAAACCCCGGGAAAAATTGCCAGAGGATCTATAAGCCGGGTTCTGTCCTCCGCGATAGCCGAAGCGACGGCGGATGTGCGGCCATTCGTCTGGGAGACGGATCGCTCCGTCCCTCAAGCAACCAACCCGGACGGCATCGGGCGGAACGAGCCCAGCCATCCCTATTCGGTCTTGCTCCCGGTGGGGTTTGCCGTGCCGGCGCCCGTTGCCGGGGCCGCGGTGGGCTCTTACCCCACCCTTTCACTGTCGCAGGGCCGAAGCCTTTGCGACCTGCTTTCTGTGGCACTTTCCCTGGGGTCGCCCCCGCCGGACGTTATCCGGCACCGTCGTTCCATGGAGCCCGGACTTTCCTCCCGCCTTCGCCAAGGCTGCGGCGGGCAAGCCCGCGCAGTTTGGAAGAAGGCCAGCGGCCGCCCGATCCTCTGGCCTCGCCTATCTAGGCGGTGCGCTGCGGCTATCCAAGAGCAAACCGAGCAGGATCGCCCGAGTCTCGCCGTCGATCTCGCCGTCGATCATTTCGGGCCGGAAGCGGCGCTGGAAGGCGGTGATCGCGGCCGTGGGCTTGTGGACGTCATAGCCGTAGCGCTCGAGCGCGAGCAGGAAGCCGCCGTCCGTCCACAGCGGATCGATCAGATTCTCGGTCGGACGCGGCATCGCCAGACCGAGCTTGGCCAGCCGTCCCCAGTCGAACAGCTCGCCCGGATCCTGCTTTCGCGCCGGGGCGATGTCGGAATGGCCGACCACATAAGGCGGGCGGATGCGGTGGCGGCGGACGATGTCAGCGACGAGCGGGATCAAAGCGTCCATCTGCGGCTCGGGGAAAGGCCGGTAGCCGAATTCGTGGCCCGGATTGACGATCTCGATGCCGATGCTGGCGGCGTTGATGTCGGTGAGGCCCCGCCAATAGGCGCGGCCCGCATGCCAGGCGCGCTTCTCCTCGTCGACCAAGCGGCAGATCTGGCCGTCCTCGGCGACGAGATAATGGGCCGATACCTTCGCTTCCGGGTCTCTCAGGCGGGCCAGCGCCGAGGCGGCGTCCGCCATGCCGGTATAATGGAGGACGAGCATGGAGACGGGCAGCGCGCGCTCATCGAAATTGGGCGAAGGGCAGTCGATGATGCCGTCCATCGCCCCTTCCCGCGCCAAAAAGCGCGCGGCGTCAAGAGGCCGCCCGGCGCCGCTCCGACCGGGCCGAGACCCGCTGATAGAGACCGCGGCACTCCGGATCCGAAACGAAGGCGTCAGTCTGGCCGATCACCGTCTCGCCGGCGCCGAGCATCAGGACCGAGTCTTCAGCGGCCGCGGCGGCGAGGCGGGCGAATACGGCGCGACGAACCTCCGGCGAGAAATAGAGGAGGACGTTACGACACAGGATGATGTCGAACTTCTCCGACGCCGATGCGGGGGCGGCCAGGCTCCCAATCTCGAATCGGACGGCGCGCCGGAGCTCCGGCGCGATCCGCCAGGCGGCGCCGGGCAGCTCCTCGAACCAGCGCATCATCTGCCGCACGGGGAGGCCGCGCTGCACCTCGAACTGCGAGTAGACGCCGCCGCGCGCCTGCTCGATCGCGCCGCGTGCGACGTCGGTGCCGGCGATGTCGATGGTCCAGCCGGCCCAGTGCGCCTTATCCTCCGCGAAATGCATGGCGATCGAATAGGCTTCCTGGCCGGTCGAGCAGCCGGCGCACCAGATGGCGAGCCGCCGCTCGCGACGGCGCGCCTCTTCCAGACGGCCGAGCGCCGGGCCGAGCAGCAGGTCGAACGCCTGCCGGTCGCGGAAGAAGAAGGTCTCGTTGTTGAGCAGAGCCTCGACGACCGCTTCGGCGAGGCGCTCGTCGGCGCGGGCGACCAGGGCGGCCACCAGGCCGTCGAGCGAGGCGATGTCGCGCTCGCGCATCAGCGGCTGCAGCGCCGTCTCTATCCGCCAGCGCCGGCTCATCGTCAGCTGCTGTCCGGTGCGGGCCTCGAGCAGGCCCGCGAGAATTCGGCTGGACGCGTCGCTCACCTGCATGCGCCAACCTCCGCCCGGAGGGCGATCCGGGCGCCGAGCTCGGCCGGTGGCAGCACCGCACTGGCCAGGCCCGCTTCCGCGACGACGCGTGGCATGCCCCACACCGCGCAGCTGAGGCGGTCCTGGGCCAGCATCGTGCCGCCGCGGACGACGATCTGGCGGGCGCCGGCGAGGCCGTCGCGCCCCATGCCGCTCAGCATCACGCCGAGCGCGGCGCGGCCGTAAATATGGGCGACCGCGTCGAGCATGACGTCGACCGAAGGGATGCAGCCCCCCTGGGTGGCGCTGCGGTCCAGCCGCACCAGCACCCTCGCGCCTTTCTGCTCCAGCCGGATGTGCGCGTCTCCAGGCGCCAGCAGCACCTCCTCGGGGGCGAGCTGGAGCCCGTCTTCAGCGATGCGGACGACCCGTCCGGACGCGGCTGCAACCTGGCGGGCGAAGAAGGGCACGAACACGGCGGGAAGGTGCTGGGTGATCAGGATCGGGGCGCCGATCCGGGCCGGCAGCGCCCGCAGCAGCGCGGTGACGGCATGAAGGCCCCCGGTCGAAGCGCCGACGGCGAGGCAGCCGAGCTTCGCTTCGGGCGGCGCCTCCGGAAGGGCGGACGATTCGCGCGGGGGCCCGCGCCGGCCCATGCGGCGCAGCCGCTCGGCAAGCACATCGGAGAAGCGGCCGCTGCAGCTCTCGACGCCCGGCTTGGGGAGGGTCTCGGCGGCGCCGGGGGCGAGCGCATCCACTGCCGCCTCGGCGTCGCGGTCGCAGAAAGAGGAGACGATCAGCACCCGCGCGCCGCCGCCGAGCCGGACGATCTCGGGCAAGGCCTCGAGACCGCTCTCGCCCGGCATTTCGACGTCGAGCAGGACGATGTCGACCGGGGTTTGCGGCAGCAGGCGGAGCGCCTCGCCCGCATCGCTCGCGGTAGCGACGATCTCAAAATCGGCGAAGGGGGCGAGCATGCGCGAAAGCACCGCCCTCGCCACCTGCGAATCGTCGACGATCATCAGCCTCAAGGGCGGGGCGGCCGGAGCGATCTCCCCCGCCGCGCGGGCGGCGGGCCGGGTCACGCAACCCCGACGATCTGCAACTTGCTTTCGAGCGTCTCGCGGTCGAACGGCTTCATCACATATTCGTCGGCGCCGGCGTCGATCGCGGCGCGGATATGGGCAGCATCGTTCTCGGTCGTGCAGAAGACGACCTTGGGCTGGGTGTCGAACTTTTTCTGGCGGAGCGTACGCAGGAACTCCATGCCGCCCATCACCGGCATGTTCCAGTCGAGCAGGACGACGTCGGGCATGTGCGATTCGCAGCGCGACAGCGCCTCGCGCCCGTCCTCGGCCTCGTCGACCGCGAAGTGGAGCGTCTCCAATATGTGGCGGGCGACCTTGCGGATCACCTTCGAATCATCGACGACAAGACAGCTTTTCATGCTTGCTCTCGCTTTTTCCGACGGCCGCAACCTAGCCGCAATTCGTAAGCACCGGCTTAAGACCCTTCAGGCGGCGTCGCGCACCGGTCCTGCGATCAGAGCGTCGATGTCGGCCATCAGCAGCAGGTCGCCCTCGGCCTCGACCGTCGCCCGCCCGATCCGGCGCCAGCCGCCGGCCAGCGAAGTCGCCGCGGGCTGACGCTCGCCGCTCGCCTCGACCACATCCTCCACCGCTTCGACCAGCAAGGCGTAAGGATGGCCGTCGACGACGGTCATCACGGCCTCCCTGTGCCCTTCGGGAAGGCGGCGCGAGGCATCCAGCGACGCAAGGCAGTCGATCACGGTGAGGACTCGGCTGCGCAGGGCGGCGAGGCCGGCGACATGGGCCGCGGCGCCCGGTACCGGCGTCAACGCGTCGATCTCGACGACCGATTCCACGTCGGCGGCCGGCAAGGCGATGCGCTCGCCGCCGAGCCGGACGATGAGGAGAAGCTCAGCCACGACGCCGCCTCCGCTTGCGCGGGCCGTCACCGGCAAGAGCGGCAAGCAGCGCCTCCCGGTCGTAGCGATGGACGCTGTCGTCGTCGCTCACCGTCTCGGCCGCGGTCCTGATGCGGATCAGCCGCGCTCCCTCGGGAGGCTGGGGCGCCTCGCGGGCGTCGGCGCAGGCAATGACGACCGAGGCCGCTTCGCTGCCCGGGGCTCCGCTCGCGACCACCCGGTAGCCGGCGCTCTCGACGAGCGGCCGCAGGATCGCTTCCATGAACGGATCGTCGGCGGGCATCACGCAGACCGGCCGCGCTTCGCCCGGCGACGGACGACCGCTCTGGCGCGCGAACAGCCAGTGCAGGTCGAGCAATTCGGCCTGTTCCTCGCCGACGAGGACGACTCCGCGCACCTCGCCCGGCTCCGCCGCGGCGATGAGGCCGGCGGGAAGCGGGATGATGTCGACCACCTCGGCGAAGCCGTAGGCGAGCTCGGCGACGCCGTCGCCGAGTCGCAGCAGCCGGAGCGGCCGGTCCGGCACCGCATCGCCGCAGCCTTCGAGCGGCAGCAGGGTGTCGCCGAGCGCGACGTGAAGGCGGCCGGCGCTGAGCTGGACGGCGTCGGCGCGAACGTCCTCGATCCGCTGCACGGCCGCGACCGGAACCAGCCGATGGCCCCCGCTGAAGGTCCTGAACAGGAGGGCCGCCGGCCCCTCCTCGGCTTCGGGGGTCGGGACGGGAGCCGCTTCCGCTTCCGCGCGATGGCGATGCAGCGCCAGCCCCGCCCTGGCGGCGATGCCGGGCGGATCGAGCAGCAGCACCGGCTTGCCGTCGTCGGCTATGGTGGTGCCGGCATAGAGCCCGGCGGCCATGACGGCGGGAGCGGCGGGTTTCACCACCAGCTCTTCATGATCATGTATGTCGTCGACGGCGAGCGCGTAGAGGTCGGCACCGGCCGGCTTGAGCAGGACCAGGCTCTGCGCCGCCGGATCGGCGGCTGCGGCGGCGCCGAGCGCCTCGCGCAGATAGACGAGCGGAAGCCGGCGGCCGCGGATGGTGGCGACGGCGGCGCCGCCGACGCTCTCGACGCGGACGCCGCCGCCTTTGACGCGGACGATCTCCTCGATCGCGGATCTCGGAATGGCATAGACCTGGCCGGCGGCACCGACGGTGAGCGCCGGGATGATGGTGAGGGTGAGCGGCACGCGCAGCGTCACGGCGACCCCCTGCCCTGCGCGGCTCTCGATTTCGGCGAGGCCGCCGATCCGCTCGATATTGGCGCGGACCACGTCCATGCCGACGCCGCGGCCGGACAGGTCGGTCACCGCCGCGGCCGTCGACAGGCCCGGCTCGAAGACCAAAGCGGTCTTCTGCGCTTCGCTGAGCCGGTCCGCCCGCTCGGGCGTCAGCAGCCCGGCGGCCAGCGCCCGGCGGACGAGCTTGTCGCCGTCCAAGCCGCGGCCGTCGTCGGAGATTTCGAGCAATATCTGGTTGCCGGCCTGGCGCGCACAGACGCGCAGACAGCCTTTCTCGCTCTTGCCGGCCCGACGCCGCTCGGCCGGCCTCTCGATGCCATGGTCGATCGCGTTGCGGACGATATGGGTGAGCGGATCGCGGATCATCTCGATCATTTCGCGGTCGATCTCGACATCGCCGCCGTCTATTTCGAGCGCGACCTGCTTGTCGGTGCGGCCGGAAAGATCGCGGACCATGCGCGGCAGCGGCGCGAACAGATTGTCGATCCGCTGCATGCGGGTGCGGGTGATGGCGTCGCGCAGGTCGCCGACCGTGACCGAAACGCGATCGAAGGCGGCTTCGATCTCGGTGCCGCCGTTCTCGCGGATACGGCGGGCGAGCTCGTTGCGGGCGAGGACGAGGTCGGAGACGCCGCTCATCATCCGGTCGAGCAGGTCGACGGGCAGGCGGATGGTGCGGCTCGAGGCGCGCGCGGCGTGGCTCGCCGGCGCCGCCTCAGAACCGGGCGCGTCAGCCGGCGCCTCGGATGAGAGGGCGTCGATCAGCGCGCTGTCGTCCTCGCTCGCCAGCGCCTCGCCGGTCTCGAGCGCCTCGATCAGCTCGCCGATCCGGTCGATGACGGCGAGCACGGCACTGACCAGCCGCGCGTCGGGGAGCCGAGTGCCGGAGCGCACCGCGGCGAGCGCGTCCTCGGCGGCGTGGCTGAGGGCGCGGATGCGGGGCAGGTCGAAGAAGCCGCTATTGCCCTTGACGGTGTGGACGAAGCGGAAAATCTCGTCGAGCCGGGCGCGGTCGTCGGGCATGGCTTCCCAGGCGACGATCTCGCCCGAGAGCGCCTCCAGCATCTCCCGCGTCTCCGCGATGAAATCGTTGATGAGATCGTCCACAAAGCCCCGCCGCTAACCGCGTCGGACGAGGCTTAGGCAGGGTTGGTTAAGAAGGCGTTTACTCGTCGTCCCGGCGAAGGCTGGGATCCCAGAGGGTGAAAGGCGTCGCGGTCATCACCCGCCGGGGCCCAGCCTTTGCTGGGGCGACGGTCAGGCCGCCGGTATGCTCGCGCCGATGAGGAGCACCCCCTCCTCCTGGTCGGCGACCTGGACCTCGCCGCCGCTGTCCTGGAGCAGGCAGTGGACCAGCCAGGCGGCGGCGCCGCGCGGGGCGACCGCTTCCTCGGCGAGATCGCCGAGCAGGGCCCGCTTCAATTCAGGATCGAGCACGATGCGCGGCCCGTCGGCGCGGACGACGATGTCGATGCCGCCGCCATGCTTCTCGGCGCCGACGTCGAGCCGGCCGCCGCGCACCAGCGCGTCGCCGGCGATGAGGACGAGGTTCAGGAGCACCTTCAGCGCCGGCTTGCTCATCGTCGGCTCGTCGACGATCCAGTCCAATTGGATGCGGCCGTCGCCGCCGAACAGCCCCTCGATCGCCACCCGCGCCTCGCGTGTGTCGACCTCGTCGCCGAAGCCGCCGGCGGCACCGAAGGCGAGGCGGAAGAATTTGAGCTTGTTGGCGCTGGCGCGGGCGCTCTCGCCGAGCAGGTCCATGCAGCGGGCGCGCATCTCGGGATCGTGCTCGTCGGCGAGCAATTCGATGCCGTTGTTGAGCGCCCCGACGGGCGACAGCAGATCGTGGCACAGGCGCGAGCACAGAAGGCTGGCAAATTCGTGGGATTTCATGGCGATTGCTGCCCCTGTCGCGCCGGTTTACCCTCCCATAAGCGGCCCGGTCCGCCCCTTGCAAGCGGGAGGCTTGATATCGCGAATCCAGTCGCCACATCGGCTCCGGAATGACCCGGGGGGAGTCGCACATCACCGCCTTGATCAGCGCCGAAGCCGCCGGCCAGCGCCTCGACCGTGCGCTCGCTTCCGCCCTCCCAACCCTGTCGCGCGAACGGCTCAAGGCGCTGATTGCGAGCGGCCGAGTCACCGGCCCGGCGGGGCCGGTGCGCGATCCCGCGGCGAAGGCGCTGCCCGGCGCCTATCGGGTCGCTATTCCGGAGCCGGAGCCGGCCCATAACGAAGCCCAGGACATCGCCCTCGACATCGTCTTCGAGGACGAGCACCTGCTCGTCGTAGACAAGCCGGCGGGGATGGTCGTCCACCCGGCGGCGGGCAATTTCGACGGCACCATGGTCAACGCCCTGCTCCACCATTGCGCCGGCCGGCTGTCCGGCATCGGCGGGGTGGCGCGGCCGGGGATCGTCCACCGCATCGACAAGGGCACGTCGGGCCTGCTCGTCGTCGCCAAGACCGATCCGGCGCATGAGGGGCTGGCGGCGCAATTCGCCCGCCACAGCATCGAGCGGGGCTATCAGGCGGTGGTGGCGGGCCTGCCGAACCCGCCCGCCGGGACGATCGACGCGCCGCTCGCCCGCTCCTCGGCCAACCGCCAGAAGATGGCGATCGTCGATGACGGGCGCGGCAAAAGGGCTGTAACCCATTATCGGGTGCTGCGTCCGTTGCGGGAGGCTGCCCTGGCGGAATGCCGGCTCGAAACCGGCCGGACTCATCAAGTACGGGTGCACATGACCTCGATCGGCCATCCTTTGCTCGGTGACCCGGTTTATGGACGGACCCGAATGGCGCATCGTGAGTTATTGAAAAGGCTGGATTTTGAGCGGCAGGCGCTGCACGCGGCGGAGCTCGGCTTCATCCATCCCGTGACACGGACGCCCTTGTCGTTCAAAAGCGACGTTCCGTCGGATATGCAGGAACTGTTAAGCGCGCTGGCGCTATGACGAGGACGGACCGGCAAACCAAAAGCAGCTGGAAACCAGGGAGTGAGTGAAGACGATGGCTAGCGGCAAGAACGTCCCGGCGACGATTCCCGCCATGAGCGGCGAAGCGGGTCTCAACCGCTATCTCGCCGAGATCAAGAAATTCCCGATCCTCGCCCCCGAGGAGGAATATATGCTGGCCAAGCGCTGGACCGAGCATCAGGACACCGACGCCGCGGCCAGGCTGGTCAACTCGCACCTCAGGCTCGTCGCCAAGATCGCGATGGGATATCGGGGCTACGGCCTGCCCGTCTCGGAGCTGATCTCCGAGGGCAATATCGGCCTCATGCAGGGCGTTAAGAAGTTCGAGCCGGAGCGCGGGTTCCGCCTTGCCACCTATGCGATGTGGTGGATCCGCGCGTCGATCCAGGAATTCATCCTGCGCTCCTGGTCGCTGGTGAAGATGGGCACCACCGCGGCGCAGAAGAAACTGTTCTTCAACCTCAGGCGGATGAAGAACCAGATCGAGGCGTTCGAGGACGGCGATCTGAAGCCGGAGGACGTCACCAAGATCGCCACCGATCTCGGCGTCTCCGAGGAGGACGTCATCTCGATGAACCGGCGCATGGCGATGGGCGGCGACACGTCGCTCAACGTACCGCTGCGCGAGGAAGGCGACGGCCAGTGGCAGGACTGGCTGGTCGACACCGAGCCGCTGCAGGACGAGCGGGTCGCCGAGGCGCAGGAGAGTCAGGTGCGTCATGAGCTGCTGATCGAAGCGATGAAGGCTCTGAACGACCGCGAGAAGCACATCCTCACCGAGCGGCGCCTGACCGATGAGCCCAAGACGCTCGAGGAGCTGAGCCAGGTCTACGACGTCAGCCGCGAACGCATCCGACAGATCGAGGTGCGGGCGTTCGAGAAATTGCAAAAGGCGCTGATGGGTCTCGCCGGCGAGCGGCGGCTGCTGCCGGCCTCGTAGCGCCCCAGCGAAGGCTGAGGCCCCAGGGAGACCCGCCGTGACTTCTTGTCCCGGGATCCCGGCCTTCGCCGGGATGACGATATGCCCCGTATAGGAGCCCGCAAGCGCGGCTGGCTCGGCCGCGTCGTCGGCTGGGCCGTCAAGGGCTTCTTCCTCTTCGTCCTGTTCAGCCTGCTCTGGGTGCTGCTCTACCGATTCGTCGATCCGCCCTACACCTTCACGATGCTCGGCGACCGGCTGAGAGGCCGTCATGTGACCCGCGACTGGATGGGCCTCGACCGGCTCGACCGCGACATGGTCCGCGCCGCGATTGCGGCTGAGGACAGCAAGTTCTGCTCGCACTGGGGCTTCGACCAGGACGCGATCGCCGGGGCGATGCGGCGCAACGCCCGCGGCGGCTCGGTGATCCGCGGCGGCTCGACGATCAGCCAGCAGACCGCGAAGAACGTCTTCCTCTGGCAAGGCGGCGGCTACGCCCGCAAAGGGCTGGAAGCCTGGTTCGCGCTGCTGATCGAGAATCTGTGGGGCAAGAGGCGGATCATGGAGGTCTATCTGAACGTCGCCGAGACCGGCATCGGCACCTACGGCGCCAATGCCGGCGCCCAGCGCTATTTCAACCATGACGCGAGCGCGATGAGCCGCACCGAGGCGGCCCGGCTCGCCGCGGTCCTGCCGCTCCCCAAGAAGCGCGGCGCGACCGCGCCGCAGGGCTTCACGCGGCGCTACGGCAACGCGATCGCGGCGCGGATCGGCGTGGTCGGCCGCGAGGGGCTCGACCGCTGCGTCTACGAAGGCCAGGCCGTGGCTCCGGAACGGGAGCCTGCGGCGCCCGTGCGGCGGAAGCCGACACCCAAGGCGAAGGCGCCGCCACCTCCGGCCCAGCTGCCGGGCGAGGAATTCGAGCAGCCGCAGGCGGCGGAACCGAAGGTCGCGCCGGCGCCCGAGCCCGAGCCCGAGCCGGACGGCAACGCCGCCTAGCCGTCAGAACGGCATCTTGAAGCCCGGCGGGAGCGGCAGGCCGGCGGTCATCTTCTGCATCTCGCCCTGAGCGGCCTGGTCGGCCTTGAGGCGGGCGTCGTTGATCGCGGCGGCGACAAGATCCTCGACCATCTGCTTCTCGGAGGGGACCAGCAGAGTCTCGTCGATGTCGACCGAGACAATGCGGCCCTTGGCGGTGGCGCGGATCTTGACCAGGCCGGCGCCGGATGTCCCCTCGACCTCGATCCGGTCGAGCCCTTCCTGCGCCTTCATCAGCTCGGCCTGGGCATTCTGGGCCATTTTCAGGATCTCGTCGAAATCGGGCATGGTCACGCGCTCCGTTGTTCGTCCGTGGTGAAGCCCGACAGCTCGGCTTCGGGAAAGGCTTCGAAAGCGGCCTTGACCAGCGGCGATTCCAGCACCTTCTGCTTCAGCTCCGCCTCGGCCGCCTGCTCCTGTTCGCGCAAGGTCGGCTGGGCCGGCCCGTCGGACAGCGCCACCTGCCATTTCTGGCCGAAAATCGCGTCGGTCGCGTCGCGCAGGGTGCGAATGAACGAATCGACGTCCCTGACCTCGCGGACATTGCCGGCCTGCTGGAGGAGCAGGCTTGGCGGGCCATATTCGACGAGCCGGTAATTCTCGCGCAGCTGGTGGGCGAGGATGGCCTTGCCCCGGGTCTCGATGAGATCGGCGAAGGCTTCGAACGAAGGCGGCGCGCGCAGCATCGGCTCCTGCCCCGCAGGCGCCGCCGCCGCCGGGCGGGCGGCAACGCTCTCGCCGCTCGCCAGTCGCTCCAGAAGCGCGCCGGGATCGGGAAGCTCGGAGGCGTGGATCAGGCGCAGCAGCGCCATTTCGGCGGCCTCCAGCGGCATCGGCGCGCCATGGACCTCGGCCAGGCCCTTGAGAAGCAGCTGCCAGAGGCGGTGGATGGCGGCGTAGGAGAGAAGGCTCGCCCAGTCGGCATAGGCTTCGCGCTCCTCGTCCGACTGGGCCGGATCCGCGGCGCCGCCGACCTTGGCGCGGGTGATGCCGTGGACGCTTTCGAGCAAGCCGCGCAGCACCGCGCTCGGCTCGACGCCGAGATCATATTGATCGCGCAAGCCGGCGAGCGCCGCCGCCGCGTCGCCGCCCAGCAGCAGGCCGAGGAGGCGCCGGATCGCGCCGCGGTCGGACAGGCCGAGCATCGCGCGCACCTGCTCGGCGCCGACTCCGCCGGGGCCGTGGGCGATCGCCTGGTCGAGGATCGAGAGGCCGTCGCGGGCCGAGCCTTCAGCGGCGCGGGCGATCAGCGCCAGCGCCTCGGGCTCGACCTCGACTCCTTCCTGCCGCGCGACCTCGCCGAAATGAGCGGCGAGCTTCTCCGCCGGGATGCGGCGAAGGTCGAAGCGCTGGCAACGCGACAGGACGGTGACCGGAACCTTGTTGACCTCGGTCGTGGCGAAAAGAAACTTAACATGCCCAGGGGGTTCTTCGAGAGTTTTAAGAAGCCCGTTGAACGCCTGCTTCGACAGCATATGGACTTCGTCGATGATGTAGACCTTGTAGCGCGCCGAAACCGAAGCGTAGCGAACCGCCTCGATGATCTCGCGGACGTCGTCGATGCCTGTGTGGCTGGCGGCGTCCATCTCGATCACGTCGATATGCCGGCCCTCGGCGATCGCCCGGCACGGCTCGCAGACGCCGCACGGCTCGATGGTGGGACCGCCCTGCCCGTCCGGGCCGACGCAGTTCAACGCCTTGGCGATGAGCCGTGCGGTCGAGGTCTTGCCGACGCCGCGGACGCCGGTGAGCAGGAAGGCGTGGGCGAGCCGGTCGCGCTCGATCGCATTGCCGAGCGTGCGAACCATCGCGTCCTGACCGATCAGCTCGGCGAAGCTCTGCGGCCGGTATTTGCGGGCGAGCACCCGATAGGGCTGCGCCTTGGCCGGCTGCGGCGGCTCGTCGAGGCCGAGGCCGAGGGAGTCCGGGTCGTCAGCGGCCATCGGTGCACCCTACGAGCGGCACGAGTGGCACGAATGGCACATGGAATCGCGGGGGGTCCCCTGCCCGAGCGACCGCCCGGCCCCTCGACAGCAGCGATTCTGGAAAAGCGGACATGGATCGATGATCGCACCGAATGGCAGGTGTAGGAAAATGAAAAATGCGGTCATCGGCGAAGAAAGTGTGGGAGCCGGAAACGACCCGGCGCTTGAACTCGTTACGGCTGCTTCCTTCCGGACCTGACCGGGTTGGCGAGAGCGCCGTCCGCCCGACTCCCGCGGCGCATATGGGGCAGAAGGCGGCGGGGCGCAACCTCATGCCCTCTCCCGTTCTTCACGGGGGAGGAGGGGCCCAAGGCGAGTGCTTGGGAGGTGAGGGTCTTGCCGAGTCCGGTGTACAGACCCGCCCCTCCCATCGCTTCGCGGTGGGCCCGCCCCTCGCGCGAAAGGCGGGAGAGGGAAATTACCCGAACGTCTCCGCGACAAGGCGGGCGACCGCCGCGTGGGCGGCGGCGCGGGCCGGCAGCGCGGCGTCGCCGCCGCTCTGGTAGCAGGCGATGACGATCGGCGGCCTGCCGGAACGCCAGGCGATGGCGACGTCGTTGACGGCGCCGTTGGCGCCGGTGCCGGTCTTGTGGCCGACCAGCCAGGGCGGCGAGGGAAGGCCGGCCTTGAGGCGGTCGGGGCCGGGCACCGCCTTCTTCAGCCAGGTCTGGAGGCGGGTCCTGTTTTCCTCGCCCAGCACGTCGCCGAGCACCAGCTTGCGGGCCAAACCCGCCATCGCCGAGGGGCCGGTTGTGTCGCGGAGATCGTCGGGCAGATTGGTGTTAAGCTCCATCTCGAAGCGGTCGAGGCGGGTGACCGGATCGCCGCAGCCACGGATGAAGCGGGTCAGCGCCTCGGGCCCGCCGGTGCGGCGAAGGAGGATATTGGCGGCACTATTGTCGCTGACCTCGACGATGCCGGCGCACAGCTGGCGGACGGGAAGGCGGCCGAGCGCCAGATTGGCCGCCACGGTCGGCGAATTGTCGACAGGGTCGCCGGGGCCGAAGGGCAGCTCCTCGTCGAGCGACAGCTCGCCCCGCTCGACCAGGGCGAGCACGAAGGCGGCCAGCGGCAGCTTGAAGGTGGAGGCCATGGCGTAGCGCGAATTGGCATCGAAACCGAGCTCGTGCCCCGAACCGATGTCGATGGCTGCCACTCCCAGCCGCGCGCCCGGGCCCAAGGTGGCTCGAATCGCCTCGAAGCGACCGGCAGATTCTTCCGGGAAGGGCACGGCCGGCGACTTTCGGCTGCAGGCCCCGGCGGCGAGGGCGGCGGCGAGGAAGGTACGGCGGTCGATCATCTCATCGTCCCTGCATGTCGTGCGCCTCGCCCGGCATTCGCACCGTGAGCGTATCGAGATCCTCGGCGAGGAAAATCTGGCAGGCGAGGCGCGACGTCCGAGTGACCCGGGCGGCGAGGTCGAGCAGATCCTCCTCCTCCTCGCTGGCCGGCGACAGCCTGGCGAAATCCTCGGCGGCGACGATGACGTGGCAGGTCGAGCAGGCCATCTGGCCCTCGCACGTCCCTTCGAGCGGCTGGCCGTGCGCCTGGGCGAGGTCGAGCAGCCGTTCGCCGGGCGCTCCGCGCACCTCCTGGATATGGTTGCCGTCGGCGGAAACGAAGCGCACCAGAGTCATGCGGCGAAGCTCAGCTGGCGATTGGCGGCGGCGTCGATCAGAGTCAGCGCCTCGGCGAGATCCGCTTCGCTCGTATAGCGGCCGAAGCCGAGGCGGATGGTCGACCGGGCCTGGCGGTCGGAGAGGCCGAGCGCGGCCAGGACATGGCTGGGGCGTCCCGAGCCGCTGGCGCAGGCGGAGCCGGCGGAGAAGGCGATCTCGCGCACCTCGGAGATCAGCCGGGCCGCGTCGATCCCAGCACGGCAAAGGCTGAGATTGCCCTTGTATCGCGCTTGCGCCGAACCGTTGAGCGTCCAGCCCGGCAACAGGCCGAGGGCGAGGTCCCACAGCCGCCCGACATGGGCATGGTCCGCCTCCCGCCGCTCCTCGAGCAGGCGCGCGGCCTCGCCGAAGCCCACGCACAAGGCGGGCGAAAGGGTGCCGGAGCGGAGGCCGCCCTCCTGACCGCCGCCGTGAAGCAGGGGATCGATTTCGATTTGGTCGCGAACCCAGAGCGCGCCGACACCCTTGGGACCGTGGACCTTGTGCGCCGAAAGCGCCGCCATGTCGCAGCTGTCGAGCGGCAGCGGCATGCGGCCGAAGCCCTGCACCGCATCGCACAAGAAGAGGGCGCCGTGACGATGGGCAAGGCGCGCAATGTCGGCCACGGGCTGGATGACGCCGATCTCGTTGTTGACGAGCATGGCCGCGACGAGGCCGGTGCGAGCGGTGATCCGTTCGGCGAGCAGCTCGTCAGACGCGACACCGTCCGGGCCGACGGGCAGAATGTCGACGTCAAAGCCCTGCCCGCCGAGCCACTCGACCGTATCGAGCACCGCGGCATGCTCGGTCGCGAGGGTGACGATGCGCCGCCGCTCCGCCGGCAGCCGCGCCGCCGCGCCCTTTAGCGCCCAATTGATCGCCTCGGTCGCGCCGGAGGTGAAGAAAAGCTTGCCGGGCAGGCCCGTGGCGCCGAGGGCTTCGGCCACCCTTGACCGCGCGACCTCGATCGCCGCCGCGGCCTCGCGGCCGGGGCGGGAAGGGCTGTGCGGGTTGGCGAAGCCGGTCTCGATCCACGGCTGCATCGCCGCCGCCACTTCGGGCGCGATCGGAGTCGTGGCCTGATAGTCGAGGTAGATCACGCAGCGCGGCGCTTCTCGAACATGCCGCGCCAATGGTGAAGGAGCGCGTCGATGTCGCTCTCGCGCGTCTGTGGGCCGAAGCTGACCCGGATCACTTCGCGCGCCGCCTCCTCCGGCCAGCCCATGGCGGCGAGGACGTGACTGGTCTTGAGGCTGCCCGAGGCGCAGGCGCTGCCGGCGGTGACGGCAATGCCGGCGAGATCGAGCTGCATCATCTGCGCCGCTCCGGGCACGCCGGGCATGCGGTAGCAGGCGATGGTGGCGATGCGCGGCGCGCGTTCGGCGACCACTTCGCCGCCCGCCGCGGCGATCTCTGCGTCCAGCCTGGCGCGGCGGCGTCTGGCTTGCTGGTACCAGCCGTGATCCGCCTCGCAAGCGGCGGCGAAGCCCATGATCGACGGCACGGCGGCGGTGCCGGGGCGCAGGCCGCCTTCCTGGCCGCCGATCGCCTCCAGCGTCGCGACGTCCCGCACCAGCAGGGCGCCGATGCCCGGCGGACCGCCGAATTTGTGGCCCGCGACGACCAGGAAGTCGGCCTCGGGCAGCGGCAGCTTGCCGGCGCTCTGGGCGCAGTCGCTGAGGAGCAGGCCCCCCGCCGCTTTCACCCGGGCGCGGACCTCGGCGACCGGATGGATGACGCCGGTTTCGTTGTTGACCGACTGCACGGCGACCAGCGGCGCTTCCACCGCCTCGAGCGCGCGGTCGAGATCATCGAAGTCGAGCGTCCCGTCCGGATGGACTCCGATCTGCCTGGCCCCGGGCGCGCTGCGCAGCACCGCCGGATGCTCGACCGCCGAGACGATCCGGTTCCCCGCCCGCGCCCGCTCGAACACCAGCGAAATCGCCTCGGTGGCGCCGGAGGTGAAGACCAAGGTCCCGTCCCAGCCCAAAGCCGCCGCGATCCGGCGCCGCGCATCCTCGAGCTGCGCCCGCACCGCCCGCCCCTCGGCGTGAGGCGAGGAGGGATTGGCCCAGCTCCGGCACGCTTCGGCCATCGCTGACGCCGCTTCGGGGAGGATCGGCGTGGTCGAGGCGTGGTCGAGGTAGATGCGATCGGGCACGTCTTCCCTTTCAAATTGCGCGGCGGGCTGGCACGCCTATATAGAGCGGCATGCGCGCGGGGGCAGCCCCGCTCTTTCCCCTAGCTACCGCAGGTGCAATGCCCGAAGTCATCTTTCCCGGTCCGGAAGGCCGTCTCGAAGGCCGTTTCAGCCCCGGCCCCCGACCGCGCGCGCCCGTCGCGCTGATCCTCCACCCCCATCCGCAGGGCGGCGGGACGATGAACAACGCCATCGTCCAGGCGCTCTACAAGACTTTCGTCCGGCGCGGCTTCGCGACCCTGCGGTTCAACTTCCGAGGCGTCGGCAAGAGCCAGGGCGTGTTCGACAACGGCATCGGCGAGCT
>DASUVK010000094.1:0-3095 GCA_036378975.1 Allosphingosinicella sp.
AGAAGGCGGCGACGGCGGCCGGATCGAGCAGATGGTCGAGCACCTCGTCGCATTTGCCGCGGTCGAGCATGCCGTTGAACAGGTCGATATCCTCGGCTTCCTCGGCGAGGAAATGGTGGATCTCGAGCCGCTCCATGAAGCAGTTCTTCAATCGCGCCAGCTCGTCGAGGAAGATCACCGACTGGCTGTCGCGATTGCCGTAGAAGAGGGTGAAGCGGCTCTGCGGCTCCTCGATCAGCGCGGTCTTCAGCAGCGACATCACCGGGGTGATGCCGGAGCCGCCGGCGAAAGCGGCATAATGGTTGGCGGCGCCGGGCTCGAAATCCCAGGTGAAGCTGCCGTGCGGCTCCATCACGTCGATCCGGTCGCCGGGCTTGAGATTGTCGTTCGCCCAGTTGGAGAAGAGCCCGCCGGCGATCCGCTTGACGGTGACCTTGAGCTGGCCGTCCTCCGGCGCGACGCACAGCGAATAATTGCGCCGCACCTCCTCGCCGCCGATCTCGGCCTTCAGAGTCAAATGCTGGCCCGGCTTGAATTTGAACTTCTCGCGCAGCTCCGGCGGCAGCTCGAAGCGGATTGACTTCGCTTCGGGGGTTTCGTCGAGAATGTCGCCGACAACGAGCGGATGGAAGTTGACGCTCATCCGCCGCTCAATGGCATTTGAACAGGTCGAACGGCTCGCGGCAGGCGCGGCAGCGCCACAGCGCCTTGCAGGGCGTCGAGCCGAAGCGGCTGATCTCCTCGGTGTCGGCCGAGCCGCATTGCGGGCATCGGACGGCCTGCGTCGCCGGCGGGGCGATGCCGTAGGCGTGGAGCTTGCGGCGGCCTTCCGCGCTGATCCAGTCGGTGGTCCAGGCGGGCGAGAGGGCGGTCTCGATGCGGACGTGTCGGTAGCCGGCCGCGTCGAGCGCCGCGCGGACGTCGCGCTCGATCACCCGGGTGGCCGGGCAGCCGGTGTAGGTTGGGGTGATCACCACCCGGTCCGGCTCGACCGAGCGGACGATGCCGAGCTCGACCACCGAGATCACCGGGATCTCCGGGTCGGCGACTTCCGCCAGCACCGCCCAGATCGGCGCCGTCTCCTCGAGGCGCGCGGCCGCTACCATTTGGCGTCCGGATAGGTGCGGGGGAGGAATTGCAGGGTGCAGAGGATATGCCCCAGATGCTCGCTATGGTGGCCGCGGCGGCCGCCGAGGATGGGTCGCTGGTCGGCCGGAGGCTCGAGCGTGGCCTCGGCGAGGACCGCGCCGATCCGGGCGTCGTAATCGGCACGGAAAGCGGCGAGGTCGGCGCCGATGCCGCGCCCGGCCATGGCGGCGGCGAGGTCGTCCATCTCGAACAGCTCCGGCACGAAGCGCCAGTTCCAGGCGAGGCCGTCGCCGATCCGCCGGCGGCTCTCATCGGTGCCGTCGCCGAGGCGGATCACCCATTCCGACGCGAGCTCCTGATGGTAGGTGACTTCCTTGACCGCTTTCTCGGCGACGCCGGCGATCAGTTCGTCGGTCGAGCCGAGCAAGTGGCGGAAGAGCAGCTTCTGCCAGGTGGAGAAGAGGAATTGCCGCGCCATCGTGCGGGCGAAATCGCCGTTGGGCTGCTCGACCAGGAGGCAGTTGCGATAGTCGAGGACGTCGCGGTGAAAGGCGAGGGCGTCGCCGTCGCGGCCCTTGCCTTCGACCTTGCCGGCATGGTCGAGGAAGTGGGTGGCCTGGCCGATCAGGTCGAGCGCCATGTTGGCGAGGCTGAGGTCGACCTCCACCGACGGCGCGTGGCCGCACCATTCGCCGAGCCGCTGGCCGAGGATCAGGGAATCGTCGCCGAGGCGCAGGAGATATTCGAAGAGGGCGGAACCTTCGTCGAGCGCCGGCGTGTCGAACGCTCCGGCGCCGGTCGCATGGGAGGGGAGGTCGATGGGAGGCGTGGACGCCATCAGATATGCTTCACGTCGTCCGGGATCGTGTAGAAGGTCGGGTGGCGGTAGACCTTGTCGGCCGCGGGATCGAACATCGCCGCGTCGTCGCCGGGATCGGAGGCGACGATCTGCGCCGAGGGCACGACCCACAGGCTGATGCCTTCCATCCGCCTTGTGTAGGTGTCGCGGGCGTGGCGCAGGGCGATCTCGGGGTCGGGCGCGTGAACCGAGCCGACGTGGCGGTGCGCCATGCCGCCCTTCGAGCGGACGAACACCTCCCAGAGCGGCCAGTCGTTGCTCATTTCCGCTCATCCTGAGTAGCCGGTGAGCCTGTCAAACCGGCGTATCGAAGGACCGGTGCGTGCTTCGATACGGGCCCTCGCCAAGCTCGGTCCCTACTCAGCATGAGCGGGTCGGGTGCGGTCCTTCCGTTGCTCATGCCGCCTCCGCCTTCCGGCTGTGCTTCTCGGCATACGCAGCGGCCGCTTCACGCACCCAGGCGCCGTCCTCCCAGGCCTGGCGACGCGCCGTCATCCGCTCCTTCGCGACCGGGCCCTCGCCGCGGACGACGGCGTAGAATTCGTCCCAGTCGACCTCGCCGAAATCATAATGGCCGCGCTCCTCGTTCCACTCCAGCGCCGGGTCCGGGACCTTCAGGCCGAGCGCGTCGGCCTGCGGCACGGTGATGTCGACGAAGCGCTGCCTCAGATCGTCGTTGGTGTCGCGCTTGATCCGCCAGCGCATCGACTGGGCGGTGTTGGGGCTGTCGGCGTCGGGCGGGCCGAACATCATCAGCGACGGCCACCACCAGCGGTTCAAGGCGTCCTGCGCCATCCTTTTCTGGTCGGCGGTGCCGGCCGCCATCACCATCATGATCTCATAGCCCTGGCGCTGGTGGAAGCTCTCCTCCTTGCACACCCGGACCATGGCGCGGGCATAGGGGCCGTAAGAGGTGCGCTGGAGCGGCACCTGGTTCATGATCGCGGCGCCGTCGACCAGCCAGCCGATCGCTCCGATGTCGGCCCAGGTCAGGGTCGGATAGTTGAAGATGGTGCTGTACTTGGCCTTGCCCGAGTGGAGCGCCTCGATCATTTCGTCGCGGCCGGTGCCGAGAGTCTCTGCGGCCGAGTAGAGATAGAGGCCGTGGCCCGCCTCGTCCTGAACCTTGGCGAGCAGGATCGCCTTG
>DASUVK010000095.1:0-19933 GCA_036378975.1 Allosphingosinicella sp.
ACTCCCGCCTCGCCGCCGGCAGCCGGCGCTGACATGGCCGACACCGACCGCCAGGACGGCAACGTCGCGCTCCTGATCGACGCCGACAACGCCTCGTCCGACCATCTCGACGCGGTCCTGACCGTTCTCGCCGAGCTCGGCACGGTCAACATCCGCCGAGCCTACGGAAACTGGAGCAAGTCGGCGCTCAAGGGCTGGGCCGAGATGACCCATCGCCACGCCATCGAGCCGCACCAGCAGTTCGACATCACCAAGGGCAAGAACGCCACCGACATGAAGATGACGATCGACGCCATGGACCTGCTGTTCGGCGGCCGCGTCGACGGCTTCGGCATCATGTCGAGCGATTCGGACTTCATGCCGCTGGCGATGCGCATCCGCCAGGACGGGGTGCCGGTCTACGGCTTCGGCACCTCGCGCGCGCCGGTCTCGTTCCAGCAGGCGTGCAGCCGCTTCATCGACGTCGCCGCGCTCGCCAAGTCGGACGAGCCCGACGCGTCCGAGGACCAGCCGACGGCGGGCAAGAAGGAAGTCGACGCGGAGCTGGTCAAGCTGCTCGGCGCCGCCTTCCGCGCCTCCAAGCGCGACGCTCGCGGCTATGCGAGCCTCTCCGAGGTCGGCCAGCGCGCCGGCAACCGCTCCTCGTTCGACGCGCGCAGCTACGGCTATGCCGGGCTCGCCGAGCTGATCGACGCGGTTCCCAACTTCGCCACCGAACGCCGCGAGGACGGCCGGGTCTACGTCAAGCGCGTGCGCTGACCATGGCCGGAGCCGGGATCGAGATCGCGCCGCTCGCGCCGGCGGATCGTCCCCAATGGGAGGCGCTGGCGCGGGGCTACAAGGCCTTTTACGGCACCGAGACTTCGGACGAGGATTATCGGCGGACCTGGGATCTGCTGATGAAGGATGCGACCGTGCACGGCATCGCCGCACGGCTCGACGGCACGATGGTCGGCTTCGCCCATTATCTCTTCCATCCGCACAGCTGGCAGGGCGAGGTCTGCTATTTGCAGGACCTGTTCACGGCGGAGGGCGCGCGCGGCCGGGGCGTCGCCCGGGCCATGATCGACCGCATCGCCGACACCGCCCGCCGCCGCGGCGCCGCCCGCTTCTACTGGCTGACCAAGGCCGACAACGCGCCTGCCCGCACCCTCTACGAGCGCATCGCCCGCCACAGCGGCTTCATCCGCTACGATTATCCGATGTGAGACGATCGCGGCTTTCCGCCTGTACCGGATCGGGCGAAAGTGGACGAAGTGGACGCTATGGGGCCCCTGGCCTTCTCGTCGAAGGTTCTGGTGGCTGCGGAGCTGTCCTTCAGGGTACGAACTTCGCCCGGTCGTCGCCCCGAGGGTCGCCTTCCGGAGGGACTGCGCAGTCAAGTCCGGCATGACGGCAACAAGGGTCGCGAGCCGGTCGCCTACCCCTCGCCGATATCCTCGTTCCAGAGCTCCGGCTTCTCGGCGATGAAGCGCGCCATGAGGTCGGTGCAGCGCCGGTCGTCGACGACCGTGACGGCGACTCCGTTCGCCCTCAGAAAGTCCTCGTTGCCGCCGAAATTGCGGTTGTCGAGGATGATTACGGCCGGGATCCCGAACTGGACGATCGTTCCCGAGCACATCATGCACGGCGACAGCGAGGTGTAGAGGATGGTGTCGCGATAGCTGCGCTGCCGCCCGGCGCGGCGCAGACAGTCCATCTCGCCATGCGCGATCGGGTCGCCCAGCTGGACACGGCGGTTCCAGCCCTCCCCGACCACCTCCCCGCCGCGCGCGAGAAGCGAGCCGACGGGGACGCCGCCTTCCTCATAGCCCGTCAGGGCCAGCGCGTAGCAGCGGTCGACGAGCGCCTGTTCCGGTTGGAGATCCATCTTGCCTCCGAACTTGCCGCGATAACCGGTCATCGAGCCGGTTTGTCCTGGCGGCTGCCGCTGCCGGGGACCGGATCACCGCGTCAGCCGCCGGTACGTCATCCGGTGCGGCCGGTCGGCCTCCGGGCCCAGCCGCCGGCGCTTGTCCTCCTCATAGGCTTCGAAATTGCCTTCGAACCATTCGACGTGACTGTCGCCCTCGAAGGCGAGGATGTGGGTGGCGAGGCGGTCGAGGAAGAAGCGGTCGTGGCTGATCACCACCGCGCAGCCGGCGAAATTCTCCAGCGCCTCTTCCAGCGCGCGCAGGGTCTCGACGTCGAGGTCGTTGGTCGGCTCGTCGAGGAGGAGGACGTTGCCGCCTTTCCGGAGCATCTTGGCCATGTGGACCCGGTTGCGCTCGCCGCCCGACAATTGGCCGACCTTCTTCTGCTGGTCGGGGCCGCGGAAGTTGAAGGCGCCGACATAGGCGCGGGTGCCGACCTCGTGCCTGCCGAAGCGGAAGACGTCGGCGCCGCCCGATATCTCCTCCCAGACGTTGTGGCTCGCCTCGAGCGCGTCGCGCGACTGGTCGACATAGCCGAGATGGACGGTGTCGCCGATGCGGATCGAGCCGGAGTCCGGCTGCTCGGCGCCGGTGATCAGCTTGAACAAGGTGGTCTTGCCGGCGCCGTTGGGGCCGATCACGCCGACGATGCCGCCCGGCGGCAGGCTGAAGGAGAGGTCGTCGAACAGCAACTTGTCGCCATAAGCCTTTGACAGGCCTTGGGCTTCGATGACGGTGCCGCCGAGCCGCTCGGGCACCTGGATGAGGATCTGCGCCTTGCCGGGCGTACGATTTTCCTGCGCCTCGACCAATTCGTCGAACGCCTTGATCCGCGCCTTGGACTTGGTCTGGCGCGCCTTGGGCGAGCGGCGGATCCAGTCCAGCTCCTCCTGGATCGCTTTCTGGCGGCCTTCGTCCTCGCGCTCTTCCTGCTGGAGCCTCTTAGCTTTCTTGTCCAAATATCCGGAATAATTGGATTCGTAGATATAATATTTGCCGCGGTCGAGCTCGAGCACCCAGTTGACGACATTGTCGAGAAAGTAGCGGTCGTGGGTGACGAGGATGACGTTGCCGGCATAATCGACGAGATGCTTCTCCAGCCACTGGACGCTCTCGGCGTCGAGATGGTTGGTCGGCTCGTCGAGAAGAAGGATGTCGGGCTTTTCGAGCAGCAGCCGGGTCAGCGCGACGCGGCGCTTCTCGCCGCCGGAAAGGTTGGTCACCTCCGCCTCGCCCGGCGGGCAGCGCAGCGCGTCCATCGCGATTTCGAGCTGGTTGTCGAGCGTCCAGCCGTCGACCGCGTCGATCTTCTCCTGGAGCTCGCCCATCTCCGTCATCAGGGCGTCGAAATCGGCATCCTCGGGCGGATCGGCCATCAGCGCCGAGATGGCGTTGAAGCGGTCCATCATGTCGGCGACGGGGCGGACCCCGTCCATCACATTCTCCTTGACCGTCTTGGTAGGGTCGAGCTGCGGCTCCTGCTCGAGATAGCCGACCCGGATATGCTCGCCCGGCCAGGCCTCGCCGGTAAATTCCCGGTCGCGGCCGGCCATGATCTTCATCAGCGTCGACTTGCCCGAGCCGTTGGGCCCGATGATCGCGATCTTGGCGTCGGGGTAGAATTGCAGGTTGATGTTGTTGAGCACGGGCTTGGCGGCGCCCGGGAAGGTCTTGGTCATGCCCTTCATGACGAAGCTATACTGTGCGGCCATGGCGGCGCATTTCTCCGGAAGATGAGTGAAGTCGGCGCCTACCTAGTGGGCTGGCCGGACAATGTCACCCTCTGCCGCGCCGGCGAAGGCCGCCGCGGCCCGTCCTGCCCTGGCAGGAGGCGGCGCACGCCCGGCCTTCTGCGGTTGCAAGAAGCCGGCCGCGCGCGCTCGGCGCATGGAATGATCGCTATTGCTCCACGAAGTCGAAGACCATTCCGACCGAAGGGTCCGAGGTCGCCGACGCCAATTTGATCCGGCCTCCCTCCCGATCGGCGTAGAGAAACCTGTTGCCGTGCGCGGAACGGATGATGGTCCCGTGCGGAGTGGATTCGATATAGAATCGCTGGTTACCCTGGCGGGTGCAATAATATTGGACGATTTCGACGTCTACGGCGGTTTGCCAGCCCGGCAGGTCGAGGCAGTACAGGCTGTCGTAGCCCCGGATGACGTAACCGTCTTCGTTCGGGTAGATGATGAACTTCTGGTTGCGGCCGCCGTTAGCACCCCAGCGCAGGACGTGCTGCCCCAGACGCCCGCCGTGTCCCAATATGTTGTCGATGTCGAGCACCTGGTTGGTGTCTGCGAACTTGATGATGTAGACACCGGGACCCCTGAACTGCGCCTGCGCGTTCCCGGCCAACGCAAGCGAGGCGGCCATTGCCGCGGCGATGCCGAGCGCGGCCCGGCCGATTGTGCGAGCAATATCCTTCATCGTGCTTCTCCTTTCCACGGTCCCGGCAGGATAGAAGCGCGGCGGGAGAATCCTCGTGACCGGGATCACGCACGGCATTGGCAAACCCCGCGCGCGTCCCTAAGCCCCGGCCGCATGAAGAAGCTGTTGCTGTTCGCGTTCGCCCTCCCCTCCCTCGCTTTCGCCCAGCCGGCCGCCGATCGGGCGGCGGCGCTGCGCGACGCGGCGCTGGCGCGGGACGAAATCGCCTGGGACATCGTCGAGGGGCTGACGACCGAGGTCGGCCCCCGCCCCGCCGGCACCGAAGCGGAGGCGCGGGCGCGGGAATGGGCGGTGCGGAAATTGAAGTCGCTGGGCTTCGCCAACGTCCATGTCGAGACCTACGACATGCCGGTCTGGGTGCGCGGCGAGGAGCGGGCCGAGATCCTCGCGCCCTTCCCGCAGCGGCTGGCGGTGGCCGCGCTCGGCAAGAGCGGGGCGACCCCGCCGGGCGGGCTTGCGGCGGAAGTGATCGGGTTCGAAACGGTCGCGGCGCTCGAGACGGCGACCGAGGCCGCGGTGCGGGGCAAGATCGTCTTCGTCAGCCACGGCATGACCGCCACCCAGGACGGGTCCCAATACGGCTATTACGGCCCGGTGCGACGGCTGGCGCCGTCGATCGCCGCCCGCAAGGGGGCGGCGGCGATCGTCATCCGCTCGCTCGGCACCGATCATCACCGCAACCCCCATACCGGCACCCAGACGGTGGCCGAGGACGTCACGCCGATCCCGGCCGGCGCCCTGTCCATCCCCGACGCCGAGCAGCTCCAGCGGATCCTGAAGCGCGGCAAGCCGGTGACGATGCGGCTGATTCTGACGCCGCGCAACCTCGGCATTCGCCAGTCCGGCAACGTCGTCGCCGAAGTGCGCGGCAGCGATCCCGGCGCCGGCATCGTCCTCGTCGGCGGTCATCTCGACAGCTGGGATCTGGGCACTGGCGCGATCGACAATGCCGCCGGTGTCGCCATCACGGCCGCCGCGGCGAAGCGAATCATGGAAGCGGGCCGGCCGCGGCGGACGATCCGCGTGGTCTGGTTCGGCGCGGAGGAAGTCGGCGGCAATGGCAGCAAAGCCTATCTCGCCGCGCATCGCGACGAGAAAATCGTGTTCGTCTCCGAATCCGACTTCGGCGCCGACCGAATCTGGCAGATGAAGCCGGGATTTGCGGCCGGCAACCGCCCGCTCGCCGACCGAATCGCCGCGGCGCTGGCCCCGCTCGGCATCTCGCGCGGCACCCAGCCGGCCGAGGCGGGAGCCGACCTCGGCGACTGGGTCAAGGCCGGGGCGGCCGCGGTCGACCTCCAGCAGGACGGCACCCGTTATTTCGACTATCACCACACGCCGGACGACACGCTCGACAAGGTCGACCCCGAGCAGCTCCGCCAGAACGTGGCGGCGTGGACCGCGATGCTCGCCCTCGTCGCCAACGCACCCGAGGAGATACTCGCCGCCAGGCCCTGACAAGCGAAAGGGCGCCCCGGCCGCGGCCGGAGCGCCCTTCCCGCCGGCTTGCGCTCTCAGGCGAAGATGAAGTCGGTGAGGATCGGCGTGACCGTCCCGCCGAACTCGATCTGGAAGTCGGCGACCTTGTCACCGTTGAAATCGCCTTCGACGATCGTGCTGACGCCGTTCTTCACGTAGCGCAGCTCGCCCTCCGTTCCCGAGAAGGCGCGCTTGCCGATGAAGTTGAAGACGCCGGTCGCGCTGAGGTCGATCTTGTCCACCCCCGACTGGAAATCGAGGATCCGGTCCCGGCCCGCGCCCGAAGGGCTGTCGCCCGCGCTTTCCAGCCGGAAGACGTCGGAGCCCGTCCCGCCGGTCAGCAGGTCGCGCCCGAAGCCGCCGACGAGGATGTCGTCGCCCGAGCCGCCGTCGAGCGTATCGGAGCCGAGGAGACCGAAGACGACGTCGTCCCCGGCGAGCGCCGCGATGTTGTCGTTGCCCGCGGTGCCGGTGAGCAGGTCGTTCCCCAGCGTCGCCGCCGCGCGGACTCCGGCGAAGTCGCTATAGTCGAGCGGCACGTCGCCGGAGAGCAGGATCTGGAGATCCGCAATCCGGTCGCCGTTCGAGTCGAGCTCGATCACCGTCTCGCCGAGCATGGCCGCATAGCGCACCTCGCCGGCGGTGCCGGTGAAGGCGTTGCTGCCGATGAAGCTCGACGCGCCCGCGAGATCGATCTTGTCCGCTCCCTTCTGGAAGTCGGCGATCGTGTCGCGGCCGATGCCGACGCCGCTGTCGCCCGTGGCGAAGCGGAACGTGTCGGCCCCGTCGCCGCCGGTCAGCATGTCCGCGCCGGCGCCGCCGATGAGGAGGTCGTTGCCGCCGCCGCCGACGAGCGTGTCGCTGCCCGCGCCGGAGTCGAGACGGTTGGCCGCGTCGTTGCCGGTCAGCACGTCGTTGCCGCCGCCGCTGGTGGCGTTCTCGATGGTGACGGCATTGGCGATGGTGAAGCCGCCGTGGATGCCATAGGCGTAGGAGACCCGGCCGCCGCCGCCTTCCTCATACTGCAGAGTCGCGGCGCGAAGGTCGATGACCGCGTCGCGGGCCCCTTCGTAGCGTATCTCGTCGGTGCCGCCCGCGTCCCAGATCGATTCGTAGAAGGTGCCGGGGGCGTTGACGTCCTTTAGCTGGTAGACGTCGTCGCCGGTCCGCCACTCCTCGTTGACGCCGTATTTGTCCTGGATGACGGCGATGTCGAGCGGGCTCAGCGAGGCGACCCAGCCATAATGGTCCACCTCGGTGCCGGTAATGCCGCCGGACCGCGGCTGCCCGTAGGGCGAGAGCGACCAGCCGTCATTGTAGGACATGACCGTGAAGACCTGCTGGCTGAGGCCGTAATCGCCATAGCCGCCGCCGATCCCGCCGGTGCCGCCGCCCGCGCCGCGCATGATGCTCGAGCGCCCGCCATTGTCGTGGGGGTGCGCCATGCCCATGCCGTGGCCGAACTCGTGCAGAAGCGTCGGGAAGTAGAAGCCGCCGCGCTGCAGGCCCGCCTCGGTCCAGCGGGCGTCGCCGGAGTTGAACTCGGCCTGGCCCTCATTGCCCTCGTTGGGCGGGTTCATGCGGCCGAGCAGCGAGGCGCCGACGCCCGGCGTGCCTTCGTAGGTGATGATCTTGAAATCGGCCTCGGCGCGGTTTTGCACCTCGACGAAGACCACGTCAGCCACGTTCTCGTAGAGCCCGAACGCCTCCATGAACGCCGCCTTCTCCCAGGCGGTGAGCCCCTGTGCGACGATGTTCTCGGTAAGACCCGGGTTGGCCGGATCCTGGCTGACGAAGACGTCGCCGGCCTTGGCGAAGTAGACGGTGATGACGTTCTTGCCCTCGATTCCGTACGGGTTCCAGCCGACGCCGGTGAAGTCGTTGCCGGTGATGCGGGGACCTTCCTCCCCGTCGGGGTTGCGCGAGGTGCGGTCGACCTGGCTGCCCCAGTCGATGGAGTGGAGCGGGCTGTTGATGTCGTAATAGGGCGTGTAGGTCGGTTGATCGGTCACGTCCTTGACGAACAGCTCATAGTCGCCGACCGCATCGCCGGTGGTGCCGTTGATCGCCTCGCTGTCGTAGGCGCGGGCGTTGATGAAATAGGTGCCGCTCTCGTTCGGGACGAAGGTGAGGAGCGCGTCCAGCCCGGAGGGCGTGTTCATGCCGCCGCCGTCGGCGGAGGTGAGCAGGTTGCCGGCCGAGTCGTAAATCTCGATATAGGCATCGGACAGCGGAACGCCGCTCGGCCCTCCGACGACCAGAAACTGGCCGATGTCGTAAATCCGGTCCGCCGTCAGCTCGACCCTGAAAAAGTCCTGGTCGCCGATCGTGTCGATCGTCGAGATGATCGAAGGGCCGTCGACGGCCACGGTGCGGGTGGTGTCGATCGTGTCGGGAACGTCGTCGGCGGTCAGGAGCAGGAACGCGTCGAGCGGGCTGGCCTTGAGATCGCCGCCAATGCCGTCCGGGGCATAAGCTTCGGTCCCCTTGATCGTCCCGTGTCGCAATACCCCTCCGAACTGGTTCGTTAAACCTTCGGCGACGAGCCTCTTACCCTGAACATCACAGCTCCAGCACATCAAAACTCTCCCGGTTGTTGAAGATAAATATGGCAATGCTCGCCAGAGCGCTGCCGCCCAGCGAAGCGGAACATGGACTCAGAAGTAACATCGGCCCGCCAACACCTGGCGGGCCGGAGGAATTTGAATTCGATACTTAGTATAAACGATCACGTAATAGTCTAAACAGAAGTTTATTGTTTTGTTTCAAGTACTTCTTATCCCTGAAAAGTTCCGAGACTAGCAAGGGGATAGGTCGGCGAGCGGACCAATAACGGGACGAGGCGTTGCGAACGGGCGGCGAGTCGCGGCGCGAACTTGAGGGCGATCGAACAGCGCCGGCTTTGCCCGGCGGCGCCGGCGCGCTAACAGGGCCGCGCCGGTCTGGTCTTTGCGCCGGCGGAGAGGGGAAGCCGAGGTGAGCGCGCGCATCCTTCTCGTCGAGGACGATCCGGCGCTGCTGGCGATCCTCGAGGCGGCGGTCGCCTTCGGCGGCTTTGCGAGCGCTTCGGTATCGCGCGGCGAGGATGCGGTGCTCGCGCTGAAAGCGGGGCGATTCGACATCCTGCTGCTCGACCTCGGCCTTCCCGATTGCGAAGGCGGCGCTCTGCTGGCGTGGCTCCGGGCCTTTTCCGACATACCGATCATCGTCGTCTCCGGCCGGGGCACCGAGCGCGACAAGATCGAGGCGCTCGACCTTGGCGCCGACGATTTCGTGGCCAAGCCTTTCCTGCCCGGCGAGCTGCTCGCGCGGATCCGCGCCGCTCTGCGCCGGGCGGCGTCGCGCGACGCGGCGTCCGCGCCCGAGGACCCGGCGCGGGCGCCGCTGCGGGTCGGCGCCATGACCCTCGACCCGCTCGACAACAGCGCCGCGCTGGGCACCGGCCGGGTGACCCTCAACGCGGCCGAGTTCCGAGTGCTGCAGCTGCTCGCGCGGCGGGCCGGAGAGACGGTGTCGCGGGCGGAACTCGTCGCCGGGCTCTACGGCGAGCGAGCGCCCGCCGAGACGAACGTCGTCGACGTCTACATCTCGCGCCTTCGCGCAAAGCTGCGCAACCTTCCCGGCGCGGAGGATCTCGTCTCCAACGTCCGCGGCCAGGGGTGGAAGCTGCGGATCCCGCGCTGAGGTGGGGGCGGTCGTCCGGCCGCGTCCGTCGTCCGGGCGGATCGAGCCGGAAAAGCAGTCCCCCGGACTGTCTTTCCGGCCTGATGGTCGGGGAGACAGGATTTGAACCTGCGACCCTCTGCTCCCAAAGCAGATGCGCTACCAGGCTGCGCTACTCCCCGTGACCTGGGAGCCTTAGGTTTCCCGCCCCGATGCGGCAAGCCCGCAGCGCCTCGCCAGCCGCCGTCACTCTGGTCTATGGCACCGGCATGGGCGAACCCGGCGACAGCGAGATCGAGGCTCTCCTGGCGGATCCGGCGTGGCTGCCCCACCGGGTCCTCGACGACGGCCGCCTCGTCCAGTTCGTTCGCCTGTCGCGCGAGGAACGGCGCGAGCTTCCGTTCCTCGACGAGAGGTTCGTCGCCGACGCGGCGCCTCGTCTCGACCTTGCGCTCGACCGCATCGTCGCGGCCGGGCGGGCGGCGGAGCGCTGCCATTACGTCTTTCACTCCGCATTCTGCGGCTCGACGCTGCTCGCTCGGGCGCTCGACATCGAGGGCGTGGCGACGTCGCTGCAGGAGCCGCAGGCGCTGGTCGACCTGGCCAGGCTGCTGCCGCCGTCCGGCGGGTCCGAGGGGCAGCGGCGGGCGCTGGACGCCGTGCTCGGCCTGCTGCAGCGCCCCTTCGCTGCCGGCGAGGCGGTCGTCATCAAGCCCGGCGATTTCGCCAATCCGCTGATCGAGGCGATGCTGGAGCTGCGGCCGCGGTCGCGCGCGCTGCTGATGTACGCGCCGCTGCCCGCCTTCCTGCTCTCGATCGCCCGCCGCGGCCTCTGCTACCGGCCGTGGGCGCGGCGCCTCGCCACGATCTATCGCCGGCAGCCCGAATTCGAGACCCAGCAAACCCGCGACCTGCTGCTGCTGACCGACTTGCAGCTCGCCGCTTTCCTGTGGCTGCAGCATCAGGCGCGGTTCGCGCGGCTGGTGCGCGACCTGCCGGCCGGACGGGTCGCGGCGCTGCGCGCCGACGCGTTCCTGGCCGAGCCGGCGCGGACGCTGGCCGCGGCCGCGAGCCTGTTCGAGCTCGATCTCGACGCGGCGCGGGCCGCCGCGATCGTCGCCGGGCCGGTCTTTTCCCACCACGCCAAACGGCCGGGCCGGCCGTTCGACCC
The DNA here is from genome assembly GCA_036378975.1 of Allosphingosinicella sp. GTDB lineage: Bacteria > Pseudomonadota > Alphaproteobacteria > Sphingomonadales > Sphingomonadaceae > Allosphingosinicella. Next base: position 10,672 of record DASUVK010000095.1, read on the forward strand.
GGCCGCCCTGAAACGCGAGGAGGCGGCAGCGAAATTCGCTTATGGCGTCGAGATCGGCAGCGCCGTCGAATGGGCGGGCGAGGTGGCCGCGGAAGCCGGCGTGCCGATGAGCCTCGGGGCGCCGCTGCCGGGCTGAGCGGGAAATGCCTCGGGAATGTGGTGGGCCCGGGAGGATTCGAACCCCCAACCTAGCCGTTATGAGCGGCCGGCTCTACCGTTGAGCTACAGGCCCGTAGGCTCGCAGCTTCGGATAGGGAGCGGTCGCGTCGTTGGCAAGACGGGCTCAGCCCGCCCTGGCCGCGGCGATCGTCTCCTCGATAGAGGCCGGGGCGATGCCTTGCGCCTCGAAGAAATCGAGCATTGCCTCCCACCAGGCATGGAAGCCGCGCAAATCCTCGGCGGTGCGGACGAACGGCGTGTGGCCCGGCTCGACCGACGGCGAGTGGAAGGACAGGCTGAACCAGCGCACCCCGTCGGCGATCAGCGCCCGCACTGCCGCCAGCGCTTCCCCGAGCGGCACGCCCTCCGGAGTCAGCGGCACCCGGTTGAGGAGGCCGGTCCGGGCGAGAAGGCCATGGCCGCGGGGCAATCTGGCGGCGGCGCGATAGGCCCCCCTGCCCTTCGCCCTTAAGCCGCCGACATAAGCGGCACTGAGGGGCAGCTCGACCAGGCCATCGTCGCCGATCCGGAACGGCAGCGGCTTGACCCGGGAAAAGTCCGGACCGCCCTCGTCGCCATAATCGAACAGGGCCCGCACCGAGACGTCGGCTCGGTAGCCCGTTTCCTCGAGCAGCTGTGCGGTGTTCGGCCCGACCCCGTAGCGGCCGGCGCGGTAGACGATCGGCCGGCGGCCGCAGGCGGATTCGATCGTTTCGGTCAGATTGACGATCTTGGCCCGTTCCAGCGCTATCGGAAGATTTCCAGCGAAGCTGTTGTAAGTGATGACTTCTTCGTCATGCGGCGGATTCACCCAAGGGTGGAGCTGGGTGCCGATGGCGCATTCGCCGCGCTCCACCCATTCGCGCAGCATCGCCACCGACAAGGGATCGGTCGCGATCGGATGGTCGACCAGATAGACCGGCTTCACGCCGCGGCGGCGGAAGCGCTCCTGCATGTCGGGCATGGCCCGCATGTGGGTGGTGGAACGGTTGTCGCGGCGGCGCGGCTTGCCCCAGTCGAACTCCTCCTCGGTATCGCAGAAGATGGTGAAGCGGCGCCCGAAGCTCGCGGGAAGCTCGATGTAGCAGCGCTCCGGCGGAGGCTGGTCGAGGCGGCCGCAGCCGGCCCGCTCGTTGAGGAGGCTCCGCGGCGCCACCGCTCCCTAACCGTTCCGGCCGGACGAGCGTTCCGCCGGCTCCAGCGACGGCAGATAGAGGAAGAAGCGGCTGGCGCCGATCTGCAGCGCCCCGCCCACCGCCTCGGCGAGATTGCGCACCAGCCTCAGCGCGAAGCCGAGGCCGAGCGCCGGCGCCCCCGGCCAGTCGCCGTCGGGGCTGTAGCCCGGATCGAGCAAGGCGCCTTCGTCCAGCCCCTCGATCGCCATCGGCCGGTCGATCGACAGGCACAGCATCTTGCGGCCGCCGTCCTGGCCCATCGCCATGGTGGCGGTGATCGTCTCCCCTTCCCGGGCGAGGCCGATGGTCGCGGCGAGCATGCGGGCGAACATCCGCTCGGCGGCGTCGAGCTCGACCTTCGCGTCGGGCAGGTCGCGCTCGATCTCGATGACGATGCGGCTGCCGCGCTGGCGGGCGACGCGCTCATAGGCGTCGTGGAGGCGGCACAGCAAGGCGACGGCGTCGACCGAGCTCTCGGCGAGCTGCAGCCGCTGCGTCTCGATCCGCGCGGCGGTGTCGAGATCGTCGACCGCCGACAGCAGGCGCCGCGCCTGGTCCATGATGTCGGAGGCCCGGGCGCGATAGCCGAGCGCCGCGGGGCCCATATATTGGCCGTCGATCATCTCGGCGAAGCCGATGATGGCGTTGAGCGGGGTGCGCAGCTCGTGGATCAGCTGGCGCAGCGAATCGGCGGGCAGGTCGGTGCCGAACAGCCCCGTCGGCGCCTCCGCCGCGGCGCCGCCATGGGCGACTTCGTCGAGCCGCGGCCGGCGGGCGCTGCCGCGATAGCCGAGGAAATTGCCCTGGGCGGCGTCGAAGAACGGCACGCCCGAGATCCGCCAGTCGCCCGAGGCGACGCCGCCGCCCGGGACGCTGAACCGGGCGTCGCGGAAAGGCGCGCGCTTCTCGAAGGCGCCGGCGGCCTGGCCGTCGACGCCATATTGGCCGCGTTCGGCGATCGAGGCGATGCTTTGCCCGACCAGGGGCCCGCGCGGCGCGCCCTCGACCCAGAGGATCACGCCGTCGGGCCCGGTCTCCCACTGGAATTCCTCGACCGGCGCGGCGGCGGCGACGGCTCCGGCCGCGTCGCGGCGGCGGCGGAAGTTCTCGATCCGGGCGACGAGGTCGCGGATCTGGGCCTCGCTGCGTTCGGCCGCCGGGCTGAGGCCGGCCTCGGCCGGAGCGGCGACGTCGCCGCTCAAGGCGAAATCGCTGGCGCCGAAACGGGCGAGGGCATCAACCACGTCGGCGGGCAGGTCGCGCCGGTGGCGCAGCAATCCGCGCGCGGTCGGACCGAGGCGCGGGAGAAGGTCGAGCCACGCTGCCGCGTCCAGCCGCGCTCCGGCGAGCAGGGGCGAAGCGATCGGCGCGCTGTCCTCGGCGAAAAAGGCGACCGCCTCCGGGCTGACGCGCCGTCCGGCGAGGCTGCGGCCGATCTGCCGCCGCGATTCCGGCGGCACCTCCTCCCGGTTCCTGCGCAGCCAGGCAAGCGCCTCGTCCTGCGCCTCGCCGGCGCTGCGGCCCTGGGCGAGCAGGTCGACGAGCTGGCGCCATTTGGCGGCGAGCGCGGCGGGCCTCGCCTCGCTCTGCCTCAATACGGTCGCGATCATGTCGTCGAAACGCAAGCGGCCGAGCCCTTCGTGGAAACGAGGGACCGCGTACCGGCCCCGCCAATCGTTAACGCGCGCCCCGCGCGAGCGAAAGGGCGGATTTGGCGGGCGTCGCAATATGGGACGCGCCGCGCCGGCGGCCGCCAGCGAAAAGGGGCGCCGGATCGCTCCGGCGCCCCGCTTCAGGCCGTATCGGATCGGCTCAGGCGCCGCTGCGCGCCAGCCAGGCGAGCCAGAAGGCGCCGAGGTCGCCGCGGGGACCGGTGAGCGTCCTGAACGTCGCCTCCGCGCCGGCGCGGTCGCCCGAGGCGAGCAAGGCCATGGCCAGGCGGGTGTTGACGAGGTTGGCGTCGACCCCGCCCTTGCTCAGCGCCGCGCGATAGAGCGCGATCGCCTTGGCATGCTCGCCATAGCCGTAAAGGGCGTCGCCGATCTTCAGGGCGAGGGTGCCGTTGGCGCCCGCCATCGCCTTGGTTTCCTCGCCGGCGAGGCTGGCGCGGTCGCCGTTCATCCGGGCGCCGTTCAGCCGGATCAGCTCGGCGAAGGCCGCCTTCTTGGGATCGATCATCCGCTTCGCCACGCCGTCGTCGAGCACCGCCTTGGCCTCGCCGTAATTGCCGGCCCGGTAGAGGCCGTCGCTAAGGTCGAACCAGTCGCGCTCGCCGGCCAGCGCGCCGCTCGCCCGCATGAAGCGAAGCACGTCGAGCTCGGCGGCAGGATCGAGGCTGCTGGTGTCGCGGAAGATGAGCAATGCGTCGCGCCAATTCTCCTTGGTCGGATAAGCGGCGACGAGCTCGCGGCTGAGCTTTTGCGAGGCCTGGCGCAGCGCCGGGTCGCGGCGCCCGTCGAAGGCCAGCTTCAGGGCATATTTGTACCAGCTCTCGTCGACCGTCTGGCCGGCGTTGCGCTTCATCTCGATCGCGCGCCCGATCAGCTGGACCGCCTCCTGCGGCTTCTTGAGATCGTTCTTGATCTGGGCGAGCTGGATCAGCGCTTCCGGATCGTTCGGGCTGAGCTCGACGACCTTGGCGAAGGCAGCCTCGGCCTTCGCCTTCTCGTTGGCATTGTTGGCGAGCACCGCCCGGTTGCGGTAGATCACCGCCAGATCCGCGGGCGGCACCTGGCCGCTGGCGATCAGATTATCCAGTCCCTGCGCCTGCATGGCGACATTGCTGATGCCGAGGCCGATCTCGAGCTGGAAGCGGCCGATCGCGTAGCGGGCGTCGGGGCTCTGGGCGACGGCGATCGCCGCCGGCAGGGCGGCCTGCGCCGTCGCCCAATCCTTGGCGGTGATCGCAGTCTGGACCTGGAGCAGCGCCGCGCGCTCCTCCTTGCTGAGGTTGAAGGTCCGCTCCGCCGGCTGGCCGGCGGCCGGCTTCTTCTTGGCGTCGGCGGGTGCGGGTGCGATCACGGACGCGCCGCCGAGAACGAGAGCGACGCCAAGCGCGATCCTGGAAACCGATTTCATAGAATGCCTCCTGTTGACGCGCCTGGAACCGGCGGCCCTTGCTTCTTGTGGACTTTTATGAGGCGGCCTCTACCGCCAAATGTCGATCGTTTCTAGCATTGCCGCGCTGAACGCCCCTTGAACCGCGGCGGCGGCGAAAGCGCTTGCATTCCAGCGTCTTGGCCCGGCCATGCGGCCGGCACCGAAAATGTCGCCGCCAAGGGTGGCGCTTCGCCCGATCGTGACTATCTAGGACCCGGCCCTCGCGCGCGTGCGCATGCGTACGTACATGCGCGCGGGGTGGCGCCCGGCGGTCCCTTCCGCTAGGCTCCCCGCCAGCCCATCCCGCGCCTTCGCGCATCACGACAGACATCAGGAAACCCACTTGGCCAGCGTCCCGCCGACCGTCGACAGCCACAATATCTCCCCGGTCTCCATCGTCGATGAGATGAAGACCTCCTACCTCGACTATGCGATGTCGGTGATCGTCGCGCGCGCCCTTCCCGACGTGCGCGACGGGCTGAAGCCGGTCCACCGCCGCATCCTCTACGCCTGCCAGGAAGGCGGCTTCGTCCCCGGCCGGCCGTACCGCAAGTCGGCCAAGATCGTCGGCGACGTCATGGGCAATTACCATCCCCACGGCGACAGCGCGATCTACGACGCCCTCGCCCGCCTGGCGCAGGACTGGTCGATGCGGGTGATGCTGATCGACGGCCAGGGCAATTTCGGCTCGATGGATCCCGATCCGCCCGCCTCGATGCGCTACACCGAGGCGCGGCTCGCCAAGGTGGCGATGACCCTCTTGGACGACCTCGACAAGGACACGGTCGACTTCACGCCCAATTATGACGGCTCGCGGATGGAGCCGCAGGTGCTGCCGGCGCGCTTCCCCAATCTGCTGGTCAACGGCGCCGGCGGCATCGCCGTGGGCATGGCGACCAACATCCCGCCGCACAATCTCGGCGAGGTGATAAGCGCCTGCAAAGCCTATATGGACGATCCGGCGATCACCATCGAGCAGCTGATCGAGATCATTCCCGGCCCGGACTTCCCGACCGCGCCGCTGATCCTCGGCCAGGCCGGCGCCCGCAGCGCCTATCATACCGGCCGCGGCTCGATCATCATGCGCGCCCGCCACGAGGTCGAGGAAGGCCGCGGCGACCGCCGCTCGATCGTTCTGACTTCGATCCCCTACCAGGTCGGCAAGAACACCCTGGTCGAGAAGATCGCCGAAGCCGCCAAGGACAAGCGCATCGAGGGCGTCTCCGACATACGCGACGAATCGAACCGGGAAGGCGTCCGCGTCGTCATCGACCTGAAGCGCGACGCCACCCCCGACGTGGTGCTCAACCAGGTCTGGCGCCACACGCCGGCCCAGTCGAGCTTCCCCGCCAACATGCTCGCCATACGCGGCGGCCGACCGGAGACGCTCAACCTCAGGGACATCATCGAGAGCTTCGTCCGCTTCCGCGAGGAGGTGATCACCCGGCGCACCAAGTTCGAGCTCGCCAAGGCCCGCGACCGCGCCCACATATTGCTCGGCCTGGTCATCGCCGTCACCAACCTCGACGAGGTGGTGCGGATCATCCGCGGCTCCGCCTCACCGGCCGAGGCGCGCGCCGCCCTGATCGCGCGCGACTGGCCGGTCGCCGAGATCGCGCAATATATCGCGCTGGTCGAAGCGGTCGAGCATGAGATCGAGGGCGACACCTACCGCCTTTCCGACGCCCAGGTCCGCGCCATCCTCGAGCTGCGCCTGCACCGCCTCACCGGCCTCGGCCGCGACGAGATTGCCGGCGAGCTTCGCCAGCTCGCCACCTCGATCGGCGAGTTGCTCGAGATCCTCGACGACCGGGTCAAGCTTTACGAAGTGATGCGCGCCGAGTTCGACGAGATTGCCGACCAGTTCGCGACCCCTCGCGTCACCGAGATCGCGCCCGCCTGGGACGGCATCGAGGACGAGGACCTGATCGAGCGCGAGGACATGGTCGTCACCGTCACCCACGGCGGCTACATCAAGCGCACCCCCCTCGACACTTTCCGCACCCAGAATCGCGGCGGCAAGGGCCGCGCCGGCATGGCGACCAAGGACGAGGATGCGGTGACCAACTTGTTCGTCACCTCGACCCACACGCCGGTGCTGTTCTTCTCGACCGCCGGCAAGGTCTACCGCCTCAAGGTCTGGCGGCTGCCCGAAGGCGCTCCGCAGGCGCGCGGCCGGCCGATGGTCAACCTGCTGCCGCTCGGCGAGGGCGAGACCATCTCGACCGTCCTGCCGCTTCCCGAGGACGAGGCGGAATGGGGCAAGCTCCACATCCTCTTCGCCACCGCCCACGGCACCGTCCGCCGCAACTCGATGGACGCCTTCACCAACGTGCCGACGGCCGGCAAGATCGCGATGCGCTTCGGCAATGACGAGGAAGGCGACCCGACCGACCGGCTGATCGGAGTCTCCCTGCTCACCGAGGAGGACGACGTCCTGCTCGCCACCCGCTACGGCCGGGCGGTGCGCTTCTCGGCGACCGACGTCCGCGAGTTCCAGTCGCGCACCGCGGCCGGCGTGCGCGGCATTCGCCGGCGCGACGGCGACGAGGTCATCTCGCTGTCCATCCTCAAGGGCTTCGACGCGACCGCGGAGGAGCGCGAAGCCTATCTGCGCGCGGCGCCCTGGAAGGACAATGAGAACGAACCCACCCTTTCGCCGGAGCGCATGGCCGAGTTCGAGGCGGCGGAGGAATTCATCCTCACCGTCACCGAGAACGGCTACGGCAAGCGCACCTCGGCCTACGAATATCGCCGCACCAACCGCGGCGGCCAGGGCATCACCAACATCGAGACCTCGGACCGCAACGGCTGCGTCGTCGCCAGCTTCCCGGCGCATAACGGCCAGCAGCTGATGCTGGTGACCGACCAGGCCAAGCTGATCCGCACCACGGTGGGCGACATCCGCATCGCCGGCCGCAGCACCCAGGGCGTCACCCTGTTCCGGGTCGCCGACGACGAGCATGTCGTCTCCGCCGCCCGCATCGACGAGGACGAGGAGCCCGAGACCGAGGCGGAGGAGATGGTCGCCGGGGAGCTTCGCGACGCGCCCCCGGCCGCGGCTTCCGACACGGTCCAGCTCGACGACGGGAGCAAGCTTGCCTCGCCATCGACAGATGGGGAGGGAGACCCCGCTTAGCGGGGTGCAGGAGTGACCCGGCTCGGCGTCGGACGAAAGCGCGCGGAACCGGTGCGGCCGGTGCGAGGTCACCCTTCCACCGCCTTCGGTGGTCCCGCTCCCCCCAGGCTTCGTTCGCGGGGAGGAAGAGCTGACGCCACCCCCAGGAAGATCAGCAGCTGCCCGACATAATAGAGCAGCCAGATGGGCAGGCTGAGCCAGACGAGGTCGGCCGCCATGCGCAGCGCGATCAGCATGTCGCTGGCGAGGAACAGCAAGGCGCCCAGCGCGACCAGTCGCCGCGGGAAGCGGCTCATCCAGGCGCTGGCCGCCATTCCGCCCAGGAACAGGGCGTAGAGAGCGAAAGCGACCGCCTCCGGTCGTTCCCGCAACAGGAGATAGGGCAGCGCCGTCGCCGCGGCCGGGAGCAAGGCCGCAATCGCCCGATCGAGCGGGCCGACGGCGGCGCGGCGGTTGCGCAGATAGAGAATGATCGCGACGATGTGGCCGGTGGCGAACGCGGATGCGCCGCTGGCGAGGTCGATTTCGATCAGCACGTCTCCCGCCGCGCCGAGGGCGAGCAGGGAGGCGAGCAGCCACCGGTCGAGGCTCCGCGCCGACATCGCCGCGGCGAGCGCGAGCAGGCCGACCCCGGCGCCTTTCAGCGCGATCATCGCCACCGGGCTCATCGGCTGGGACCAAAGCAAAGGATAGCCGAGCCCGCCAGCAAGGCTGATCGCCACCAGCAGCCGCTCCGGCCCCGTCATATGCTTCCTCCCCGCGCCAAAGCCGACTATCGCACCGGCGCATGACTCACCAAGTCCATATCGTCGGCGGCGGCCTCGCCGGGTCGGAGGCCGCCTGGCAGCTGGCCGAGGCCGGGGTGAAGGTGCGCCTGTCCGAAATGCGCGGCTCGGGCGAGACCACTCCCGCCCACCACACCGACAGCCTCGCCGAACTGGTCTGCTCGAACAGCTTCCGCTCCGACGATGCCGAGCATAATGCGGTCGGCCTCATCCACGCCGAGATGCGGGTGCTGGGCTCGCTGATCATTGCCGCCGCCGACGTCCACCGCGTCCCCGCCGGCTCCGCCTTGGCGGTCGATCGCGAGGGCTTCGCCGAAGCGGTGACCGAGCGGATCCTGGCGCACCCCAACATCGAGCTGGTGCGCGAGCGGGTCGACGCCCTTCCCGCCTCCGGCCTCGCCATCGTCGCCACCGGCCCGCTCACCGCGATGCGGCTAGCGCGGTCGATCGGCGCCGCCACCGGCGCCGACGCCCTCGCCTTCTTCGACGCGATCGCGCCGATCGTCCACCGCCACTCGATCGACATGGACGTCGCGTGGATGGCGGCGCGCTGGGACAAGGGCGGCAAGGACTATATCAACTGCCCGATGACCCAGGAGCAGTATCTCGCCTTCCACCAGGGCCTGCTCGACGGCGACAAGACCGACTTCAAGGAATGGGAGAAGGACACGCCCTATTTCGAGGGCTGCATGCCGATCGAGGTGATGGCCGAGCGCGGCGTCGACACGCTCCGCTACGGGCCGATGAAGCCGGTCGGCCTCGACGATCCGAAGACCGGCCGCTGGCCCTACGCCGTCGTCCAGCTCCGCCAGGACAATGCGCTCGGCACCTTGTGGAACATGGTCGGCTTCCAGACCAAGCTGAAGCATGCCGAGCAGGTCCGCCTGTTCCGCACCATTCCCGGC